>CANQWD010000052.1 GCA_947627465.1 uncultured Clostridia bacterium | reverse complement strand
ATGTGTATAGCGACCCATTTTGCTTCCCCCTTTGGTATTGGATTTGTCGTTACTTCCATTATACCACAAGGTCAGCTTGATGGGTTGCTTTTTTTATTTGGTGTTGCACTTATATTGTAAATCTATAAGCATTATAATATAGATGTAAGGCGAGTTAGCGAATACTAACCGATTTTGAAAGGAGAATTTAAATGGCAGTAAAATTCAGAAACGAGGAACACGAAAACCGTTACTACGGAATTTTGAGCAGAATGGGGAATACGGACGAGTATCACCGCGCGGTGGTGTATCTTCTCGCGCTTGATGACGAGTGCTACAAGCACATTGAAAGTCTGTACGACTTTGTGGATCACGGAATAAAACCGTGGGGTGTGTTAAATCGAGCGTGGCAAACAGCAACTTCGGCAAAGACAACGCGCCTGATATTCAATCTTTGGAACACACGGTGCTACGACCTTGATGACGACAGCCGCGAAATCAAGGAAAGTGCGCGGAAATACACGGTTGACGAGATTTTTTCTTCCGGTCTTGCATTTTGGTATTTTGAAGCGGTTAAACTCCGCTATCCGCACATCGGAACGGAGGTGGAATGATGAAGTCGATTGCTATCTACAATAATAAAGGTGGATGTGGAAAGTCCACAAGTGTGATAAATCTTGCGTATGAGTTTGCGGCGCATAGCAAAGTCCTTGTAATTGACACGGACGGTCAGAGCAACACATCGCGCTTTTTCATTGACGAGCCGAAAACATATCTGGAAGATATTCTGCTCGGAAAGGGCGGCAAAATAAATACCGAAATTACGCGCTACGACAACATTTCCATAGTCAGCGCGACAGCGGCGATAAATAACGCGGTCGGAATATTCAGCGGCTTTTCGGACGAAAAACAATCCGCGATCGCGGACAAAATCGTCAATTCAAATTCGGATTTTGACATTGTAATTGTGGACTTGCCGCCCGCTATGAACGTTGTTACGGCACATATTGTCGGCGCTTGCGACTTCGTGTTCGTGCCGGTTGAGCTGGGAACGTTCGCAATCCAAGGTATACCCAAAGTCACGGACGTAATTGCAAGCTGCAAAGCGCGGTTTGGCGGCGCGTTTATCAACAAGTTTGACAAGAAAAACAGCGCGGACGTTGCGCTAATGCAGATGTTCTCCGAACTTATGGGAGATAAGGCTCTTGCAACTACGATACCTTATAGCAAAGTTATTAAGAACAGCATTTCGTTTAAAACAACTGCCCGTGAATATATGGGTTGGACGAACGCGGGAAAGGCTTTCGGGCAACTCGCGGATGAGATCAGAGAAAGGATAGGTGGATAATGAAACGTGAAATAGACAGCGCGATCGCTGCGGATTTAAAAGCCGCGTCTGCGGACAGTTTTGCGGACAGCATTAAAATGCTCGACGTGTCGGAAATTATGCCGAACAAGGGTAACTTTTATTCTATAAGCGACATTGAACTGCTTGCCGAGGACATTGAGCGGCAGGAATTAAAGCATAGTTTGGTGGTCGCAAAGGACAAGGAGAGCGGAAAATATTGGCTCATCAGCGGGCATAGACGGCTTGAGGCGGTCAAATTTCTTATCAACGAGGGGCGGCGAAAAAGTACAAAAGTGCCGTGTTATGTAAGCGGCGAAAAAACGCAAGCCGAGAGCCAGCTTGACTTGATAATGTTGAACGCTACGCAGCGCAAATATACCGATATGGACACGATGTGCGAATATGAGCAGCTCACAAAAATTCTAAAAGAACTTGAGGGCGAGGGCAAGAAGTTAAGCGGTCGTATGCGTGAAACAATTGCAAAAATTTTAAACATATCAAACGTGCAGGTCGGGAAAATCGAAAATATCAAAAACAATGCCGAACCCGCAATAGAAAAGGCTGTAAAGAGCGGCGCTATGTCAATTTCGACCGCGAACGAGGTTGCTAAACTCGCTCCCGAAAAACAGCGCGAGATCGCCGAAAAAACGCCGAACATTTCCCATAAGGAAGTCAAAGCATTGCAGAAACCAACGCCGACTGCGCCCGAAATTAAGGCACCGAAAGCGGTCGGCGGCAATATCGCTCCGCCAAAGATTGAGGGTACGACCGAACCGCAAAAGGTTGAGGTCAAAAGCGAGAACGAGCCGCCCAAGACGGAGGTTGCAAATGAGCCGCCAAAGGCTGTAAATGACCCTGCAAAGCCGATTTACGCGCCGTGTACGCTCTCGGAAAAGGAAACGGAAATACTCGCAAAGTATATTGAAAAGCTGCTTGAAATTGCTGACGCGGACGATTTGGAAACCGTGAAAAACATACAAAACAAGGTATCACAATTGTGATAATTCATTTGAAAAATAGCCGACTGCACAATGCGGTCGGCATTTTTTTGTTTTCGGAAATGTTTGCAGTTTTTTGCAGTGTTTTATTTGTTAAAATAGGCTAAAAAAAAGAAAGGCAAGTGATTTTTATGTCAACGGTTTTTAGAGTTGAAAGAACGGCAAATTACACGGTAATGGCGAATTTCCACCTCAAAGACAGGAGATTAACGTATAAAGCAAAGGGTCTGTTGTCTGAAATGTTGAGTCTGCCGCCCGATTGGGATTTTACGCTTGCGGGGCTTGCTGTGATCGCGGTTGACGGCGTTGACAGCGTGCGCTCCGCAGTCCGCGAATTGGAGAAGTATGGCTATCTTGTGCGCCGCCAAAAGCGTGATGAGCGCGGAAGAATGTCAGTCAGCGAGTACACGGTTTACGAAAATCCCGAACAAAATCCGAATTATTCTCCTGACGGAAATCCCGACGATGACAACCCTGCTCCAAAGTCCGAAAACGGCTCTGTAAAGCAAAATTCGCCGTCGTTGGAAAATCCCGTATCGGACGAAAAAAATCATAATTTTTTGACCAAATCGGTATCGGGTTCGCCGACCCCGACCACACCGACGTCGGAAAATCCAACATCGGCTACATATTATAATAAATTAAGGCAACACCGCACAAAGCCTTGCAAATTGAAAGGGAAAATGGTATAATAAAAATATGAACAAGCAAATCAGTC
>CANQWD010000051.1 GCA_947627465.1 uncultured Clostridia bacterium | reverse complement strand
TTTTGGGCAAAAATGACGGAAAATTTGCAAGCAAGCGGGCGGCAAAGCCCGTAGGGCGGTCTTTGTGCGGTGTTGCCCTAAGAAGAGACTATACGCATACCGCCGCATCATACATATATACGGAGTATTTTAAAATCATATTGAAAGAGGGATATAAATGGCACAGGAACATATCAAGAAAATGAAAAGATCCGTAAAGGGCAGAATGCTTCTCATAACGGGCGTGTTAATGGCAATGCTCATAATCAATGTCGCGCTGGGAATTTTGCTTCAGTCAAACTATGCGGAAAAAAACGTTAAGAGTATGCTTTCCGACCACCTGAACGGCAGTTACGCGCTGCTTCAAAAAGGAATAAGCTACTTTGGCGGCAGCGACGAGCAAACGCTCACTCCCGAAGCGCTGAACATCATCATCTCGGATAATTCCTGCGATACGGCGATCTTGGACAAATCGGGAAACGTTATCGCGTCATACGTTAAAAACGGCTCATTTCAAACGAGCTATAATGGTTATGTCCAGCAAAGCGGAAAGAGTTCATTTTATACGAAAGCAACCGGCACAAAAGGCAGCCGCCGCTGCTACGCCGCAAAAGGAATAGAAGATACCGATAACCTTACGCTTCTTATCGCAGTGCCCTCGGCGGAGTACTATGGCGGACTGATCACCGCGTTTTGGGTAAGTATCGCATTGGTAGTGATAATGGGCGTACTCGCGGTGGTGTCGAACATCTTTTTCACAAAACGCATAACTAATCCCTTGGGATTGATCCGCGATAAGATAATCGCGATGTCGCAAGGCGATCTTTCACGGGAAAACATCAACATCAACACGGACGACGAGCTTGGCGTGCTCGCGTCCTCGGTTGATTATTTGTCAAATTACACCAAAAACATTATCGGCGATATTCACTACACCGCCGACGAGATCGCAAAAGAAAATCTCTGCATTAAGCCGAAAGCTCAGTATAACGGCGATTATATTCCAATCAAAAACTCTCTCGAAGAAATAGTGACTTCAATGAAAACGGTTGTTATCAATATTGAAGCGGCAGGCAGAGAGGTGAATACAAGCTCCACGCAGATGTCGGCAAATTCGGCGGTACTGTCGCAAGCCGCAAACGAAGGCTCCGCAACGGTAAAAGAACTTAGCGAAAGCCTTGACAGCGTACACAAGCAGATAAACAACAGCGCGGAAAAAGCGGCTCTGGCGCATAATATGACCGACGCTTCCGTGAACTTGATAAACGAGGGCAACGAAAAAATGGCAAAAATGTTGGACGCTATGCGCGAGATAAATGCCACGTCCTCCGAGATCGCGAATATCATCAAGACCATTCAAGACATCTCGTTCCAAACCAACATTCTCTCGCTTAACGCGTCTATTGAAGCCGCGAGAGCTGGCGCGGCGGGCAAGGGTTTCGCCGTAGTTGCGGGAGAAGTCGGAAATCTTGCGGGTAAAACAGCCGAAGCCGCAAAATCCACCACGGGACTTATCGAAAAATCTCTGAAAGCCGTTGAACACGGCACCGTTATCGCCAATGAGACTGCGGAAATGTTGGGAACAATCGTCAGCAAAGCGGCGGAATCCGCTGTGGTCGTAGAGGAGATCGCAAAGGCTTCCAACGAACAAGCAAATTCTATTAAGCAAACGCTTGACGGAATGGAGAGGATCTCCGCTTCCGTAGCTCAAGTAAACACCGCAGCGGACGAATGCTCGCAGTCCTCCACAATGCTCGCGAGCCAGTCCGCGATGCTTCAGAATACCGTTGAAAAATTCATCATAGACGAGCACGACGTTCGCAATACCGCAGCTCGTCTCTCCGCTCCCGCCGCAGCCGCGCCGAATCCCGTTCAGACAACGAAGTTTGTTAAAACCGAAAAGCCTGTTCAACCGGCAAAGCCGATTGAAGCAGCGCAGCCAAAGCCCAAGACCGCTCCGAAGATAGAGCTTCCGAACGACGCGCCCAAAGCCGCGCCCTCACCCGCTCAGGCTGCAAATCCCGTTCAAACGGCGAAGCCCACTCAGACAGCAAAACCCGCTCAGACAGCAAAACCCGCTCAGACAGCGAAACCCGCTCAGACAGCGAAACCCGCTCAGACAGCGAAACCCGCTCAAACAGCGAAACCCGCTTCAAAGACGGCGGCTAAAATAGTTCTCCCCGATGATGATATGCCGAACACCGCTAAGCCCGCAGCACCCAAACCCGCCGCTTCTAAACCCGCGGCTCCTAAACCCGCTGCGTCCGCTGCACCTGCGGCGGCAAAACCCAAACCCTCTATATCCCTTCCCGACGACGCGAATGACGCACCCGTCAGAAAGGCAGTAAAGAAAGCGACAATGCAGCCCGTCAAGCGCACTGTAAGAATGGATCCGGACAAATACTAATGTCTTTTGGAGGAAAAAAATGAGCGTAGAATGGAAAGAATTCGGCTATTATAACGGCTACCGCTGTTATCTGATAACGCTGAAAAACAAAAGCGGCTATTCCGCTTCGTTCACGAACTTCGGGGCGGCGGTTCAGTCGCTGTGCGTACCCGATAATACGGGGAATTTCGGAGACATAATTTTAGGCTACGACACGCTGAACGAATACGTCAAAGGCGACAGCTGCTTTGGCGCGTCTATCGGACGTTTCGCCAACAGAATAGGCGGCGCGAAATTCACGCTTGACGGCAAAGAATACAAGCTGTTCGCCAACAACAACGGAAACACGCTCCACGGCGGCGAATTCGGCTATCACAAACGCGTATGGTCGCTCGAGCAAATGCAGGACGGAGAAGAACCGTTCGTGCTGTTCGGCTACATTAGTCCGGACGGAGAGGAGCATTTCCCCGGAACGCTTTCAGTTACCGTAAAGTACACGCTTATTAAAAACGGTTTAAAGATCGACTATTGCGCGGTGTCAAACGCCGACACGCCGATAAATCTTACAAACCATTCGTATTTCAACCTTAAAGGCGCGGGAAACGGCGATGTTAAAGACCATATCGTCACCCTGAACGCGAAACGGTATACGCCCGTTGACGAGAAGCTCATTCCGATTGGAACATTCGCCTACACCACAGGCACGCCGTTTGATTTCGCTTCTCCGAAAGCGATCGGCGAAGAAATGGACAACGGCAGACTTCCGAACGGCTACGACCACAATTTCGTTCTTGGCAGCGACAGAAAAGAACGCACAGCCGCAGCAGTTTATGAAAAAACCACCGGACGGCTTATGACGGTAACTACGGATATGCCCGCAATGCAGATGTACGTGGGAATAGGCTTAAACGATGAAAAGGGTAAGAACGGCAATGTCTACAAGCAGTACGGCGGACTTTGCCTTGAAACGCAGTTCTGCCCCGATTCGCCCAATAAACCCCAATTCCCGAGCTGCATTTTAAATGCGGGCGAGGAGTTCAATTCCACCACAAAATACATGTTTGAAATAAAGTAAAAATTCTGCGCAAAATTCGGAATGCATTATAATGTATAATTTTTGTTTTAACGGCTATACTTTAATAATTAACCGAAAAAGGAGAATTTTCTATGAAAAAGATCACGGGCAGATTTCCGAGCGCAAGCGGACTTTGCGACGTTAACTTTTACATCTACACTCCCGAAAAGCCGAAAGCGGTTCTGATGCTCTCGCACGGAATGTGCGAATATGTTGAACGATATGAAGAATTTGCAAAATTCCTGTGCGATAGAGATATCGCGTTGGCGGGAAACGATCATATCGGTCACGGCAACTCGATAAAGGACGACGAAATGCTCGGTTTTTTCGGACAGGAACGCGGCTATATCAATATGGTACGCGATCTGCACAGAATGAAAGCGGTGCTTGACGAGAAATTCCCGAACTTGCCGCATTTCCTTATGGGACACAGTATGGGCAGCTTTTTGGCGCGGATCTATCTGTCAAAGTACCGCGACCGCTGGAACGGCGCGATTTTTACGGGAACGGCGGGAGGGCTGACCGGTTCCGCGCCGCTTCGCCAGGTTATGGACGGCTTGGAGCACAATCGCGGCGATTACTACCGACCAAGAGTAGGCTCGGCGATATTTGAGATCTTTAACAGAAAGATAGACGAGCGCCGAACGCCGAACGACTGGCTCTCGCGCGACGACAAAAACATAGACAAGTACATTTCCGACCCGAAATGCAACTTCACGTTCACAGTCTCGGGGTTCCGCGATCTGCTTAACGCGCTGCTTTGCTGCAACAGCAAGCCCGTCATTGAAAACACGCCCACCGACATTCCCCTGCTCTTTTTAAGCGGAACAATGGACGCTATCGGCGATTACGGCAGCGGCGTGCGAAAGGCGGTTTCAAAATACGTTTTGCACGGTTGCGACGTAAATATTAAAATGTATCGAGACGCGCGCCACGAGCTGATTTTCGAGCTTAACCGCGATGAAGTTATGCGGGACATTTATGATTTTATAGTCAAAAGGATATAGAAAATTCCCCGACGCCGCTGTCGGGGAATTTCTATTGAAGTTCCAATTTTTCAAACGCTCAATATTTTCATTGACCGTCATCTTGCCAACCATGTTCTTTCATTTCATCATAAGTGCCGACAAAGAATTCGGCGTTGCCATACTGATCTATATTTTCGTAAGTATTGTACTTGTCAAGATTTAAATTTGCACAATGAAACGCAACCTGAAACGGCTCACTGCCGTCTGAGGGTGTAATATAAGCTAATACCGCTTTGTTGTTTACGCCAAACGGGAAAACGCGTCCGTTTTCGTCCGCCAATTGATAAGTGTAATCCTTCTCGGGAACCCACTCGCATTTCAACTCACCTGTTGAGGTATAGCCCTCTTTTTCAAGAAGTAAAGCATATTCGGGAATATCCAAAACGTAAGTCTCTATTTTGTTGCCCCTATCGTCAACATAAGAGCTGCACACAGGCTCGAAGGTTTTATCTTCAGTTGTGTAGGTTAATCTTCGAGAATAGTTCACAGCAACAACCGTTCCCGATAAAGCGGCAACAGCAGCAGCGGCGGAAACAACAGCGATTTTAATTTTTAAGGAATGGCGGTTTTTCTTTTGAGAGTTTGCTAAAATGTTTTCGTCAATGTTATTCATAGCTTCAAGCAGCGGATTTAATTCAGTTATAGATTTACAATATAAGTGCAACACCAAATAAAAAAAGCAACCCATCGAGCTGACCTTGTGGTATAATGGAAG
>CANQWD010000050.1 GCA_947627465.1 uncultured Clostridia bacterium | reverse complement strand
CAAAAATGACGGAAAATTTGCAAGCAAGCGGGCGGCAAAGCCCGTAGGGCGGTCTTTGTGCGGTGTTGCCTTAAATCGGGGTGCGCAGATCGTGCCGCAGATTTTTCGTCATCTTGCACAAATTTTCCTTGACGGAAAATATGCAAGCGAGATGCGCTTAATCAGGGCTTCCTTAAAATTACAAAAGCCCAATCGAAGCCGCTTGCCAAAAGAACAGAAACCCGTTCCGCGTTTGCTGCGGAACGGGTCGGGATAAGCGCTTGATTTTTATTCGGAATAGTTTATAATTGTCGGCGGCTCGTCGTTATCCATTCTGACGCCGAATTCGGAACCGTCGTCGGGAACGTCGAACGTGTATTCCTCATAGTCGGCGCTCTCGTCCGAATAGGACGAGTATTCGGCCTCTATTTCTTTATCACCGAAAAGGAACGTGACGGTCTTTTTGATGCCGTCGGTTATCGCGCCGTCTGTCGCGGCGTTCGCGGTGATAAGTGATGCCGCCGTTCCGACGGAGATCGCCGCAGCGATCAGCAAAGGCTTTATTGAAAAGTGTTTCATAGGTTTATCCTCCTTGATCTCGTTAAGAACGCGGCTTTTGATTTTGTCTACTCGCACCGCGGACATCTCCGTTTCGTCGAGCTTGTGTTTTTTAAAAAATCTTCTCATAATTCAAAACCCCTGTTCTTCAGTTCTCGGCGGAGCTTTTCGCGCGTCCGTGAAAGCCGTGAGCGTGTCGTGCTTTCCGCCGTGTTCATTATTTCGGCTATTTCGGATGACTTTTGCCCATAAAAGCAAAACCTCATAAACGTTTCGCGCTCGACCTGCGGCAGAGTTTTCAGTATATTGTCAAGTTCTCGCATAAGCTCGTTTAATTCCGCATTGTCCTCAACGGAAAAGCCGTCCGCGATCTCAAGCTCCGAAATATCCTCGCTCGGCGGCTTGAGCGTTCTGAAGCGGTTTTTTGCGGCGTTTCGCGCGATAGCTGAAAGATACGCGCGAAGTCCGCGTTTCGCGTCGAGGTTGGCGCGGGCTTCCCAAAGCGAAAAGAACACGTCTATACAAAGCTCGTCGATATCATCCTCGGAAAACGCGCCGCGCGAGAAATTCCTAAGCACCGCCGCAACGTAGCCCGACAAGCCCTCTATTATCTTTTCAAGAGCCGCCGTGTCGTCTTTTTTTAGACGTGCGGCGAGGTGGTTCTCGTTCAATGATTTGTCCTCCGTAATTTGCAGTAAGCTTCTCGAGTAGCTTGAAAGGTTTTCGTCCTTTCACTACTATATACACGCTTTTTGGAAAAACGCTGCAAAAAACAGACTGTCGATAAACCCGAATTTTTCAATTTACAATCCGCTATAGCGATCAAAGGCGAAGCTCATAGCTTACCGTATCGAGATACTTTGCGAATTTCACGCCGACCTCGTGAAGCGTTCCGCAGTACGTAAACCCGAACTTTTCGTGCAGGTGAACGCTGATGTCGTTACCGCCCGTAATAACGGAGACGACTGAGTGAGTGCGCTCGTCCGATTTGGCGATTTTGAGTATCTCCTCCGTGAGCCGAGAGCCTATGCCGCGTTCGCGCGCATTGGGCGCAACGTACACGGACAGCTCCACAGTCGAGGAGTACGCTTCCTTGTCGCGGTACGCCGAAAGCGAAGCGTAGCCCACAACCGCACCGTCCTCCTCCGCGACGATAAGCGGGTGATTGCCGCGGTTGTGTTTGAGAAGCCAACCGCGCCGCTCCTCGACCGTTTTCGGGTGAATGTCAAAGGTCGCCGTGCCGTGCATGACCTCGTAGTTGTATATTTCGGTAAGCGCGGGCAAGTCGCTTTCAATCGCCGTCCTTATCGTCATTTTTCGTGTTCTCCTTATCGCACACGGCGTTCCGTGTGAATTTCACCACGTTCACCGCCATTATTATTCCCGAAATCACCATTAGCAGCAGCGCGGCGGCTTCGGCGAAATACTCCGACACCATACCGTTTCGGAAGAAAAAATGCTCCCTGACATCGGCGTTTTCCTTGTGCGTGAACGTGTAAAGCGGCATACCGAGACAGTAGATAAAGATAAACATCATCTGCCGAGTGATAGGCTCAACGCCCGACAGCCCGAACAGCGCGTCCTTTTTGACAGCCGCCGCAGTCCAATAGAGGTGCGCCGCCGCCCCGAATATCGCCGTGGACATAACCCGGCTTTCGCACCATTGCGGACCGCACTCCATAACGATAAGGTTTATTCCCGACATTATCACGAACAGCCACAAAGCGCGTTTTGTAAGTTTCATACGCAGAATGTTCTGCCGTTCGTCGAATATTTCTTTCGTGGGTCTGCCGTCATATTCGCCGTTTATGACTTTTTCGCAGAATTTATCGAATGATTTCATACTCATTTTTCTTTCATTCCTTTCTCCGTTTCCTCGCGTTTTTCCTCGCGGCGTATTGCGGTAAACATAAATATCCCGCCCCCTATCAGCAGAGCACAGCACAGCAAGAACACAAAATCGGCGGACAGCCTGCCGTCCTTGATGAGGAAGTCATCCTCGCCGATATTAAACGCGTACCGCAAGCCGTTCAGCACGCCGATCAATACGGACATTACGGCGGAAGTCTTTTGAGCGATGCGTCCACTCACCGCGACAAGACAGCCCTTGACGGCGCAGCGTATCTCCCACCACAGCATACAAAGCACGGCGAACAGCAAATTGACGGTTGACATATACTCCGCCCATTGGCGCTCGATGATCATCTCCGATATAATGCCGTTGACGAATATCAGGCAGACGCAGATAAGCAGCGTTTCAATTGCCAGCCGCATACGCATAACTTTTTGGCGCTCGTCGAATATCTCCTTTTCGGAGCCGGGTTCCGCGGTTATCATTCTCTCGCAGAACTTGTCGAAGGATTTCATACTCATTTTTCTTCCTCGCTTTCCCGTGATTTATTAAATTTGTGCGCAAGTATGATAGTTATTATTCCGCACACTATTTCCATTACAAAAAACAGAATTAAAAGGAATTTTTTGGAAACCATTCCGTCTTTTATAACGCAGAACGGCTCTTCGTCCATCTGAATTAGCAAAAAAACAAAGCCCTGTATAATAAACAACACCGCTGTTGAGGTCGCTTTAGCCGTGCCGTTTACGCCAAACAAAGAGCCGCGCCGCGCGTTATCCAGCAAAAAAACGAGATAGCACACCGCCATAAATATCGCGATAGGTCCGAAATACGATTCGCACCATTTTATGCCACAATCCATAAGCATAGTGTTCGCCGCCGAAAGTGAGCCGAAACAAGTCAGAGCCATTACAAGGCTTTTCGTGCGGAGAACGTTCTGCCGTTCGTCAAATATCTCCTTTTGCGGAACGGGTTCGCCTGTTATCAGCTTCTCGCAGAATTTATCGAAAGATTTCATGCTCATAAAATTCACTCCTTTTCCAAATCGTCGGTATCGCGCTTTTTCGCTTTCTTTTCGCGTATCAGGAAAATTGCCATTATCACAGCATTAATAAAGAATGAGAAATACATAATTCTCCCGCAAAAATCAAACGTCAGCATACCATCGCGCGTTATTTTAAGCGGTATTCCTCGAATTGCCCACTTGATATCAAACTGGAGATTTACCACGAACACAAACGCCCAAACTGCCATTAGAAAAAGTTCGCTCCGCGCTCCTTTTACCCCGAAAAGACAGCCTTTAACGCCTCTCCTGATAGTGCTGTAAATGCAGCACGCGGCAATTATCAGCATTATTGCCGCCGAGTTGTTTTCACACCATTTATAATAGTAATCCATTATGAACGAATTAAGAACGGTAAGTATAAATGCCGCGCTGAACGTTTCTGCTTGTATGCTTTTTAAGGCAAGCTCTTGTCGTTCGTCAAGCGGAGATTCCACCGAGATATAATACCAAAATCCCTTTTTGCGTTTTTTAGTCGGTTTTGTGTTCATTATATATTCTCCTCTCTGAAATTTGTCAAGCGTCTTTTCCCGAATTTCCGCCGCGCTTTTCCGCTTTCTTTTCGCGGATAATATAAATCCACAAAATTATTGCGTATATAATGTATAAGCATTGATAGATCAGCATACTGAACTCTCCGGTGAGCGCACCGTTGCGGACTATTGCAAATGGTACCTCTTGAAACTCGCCGTCGATTTTAACGAGCGGCGTTAAGGTCAAAGCGTTATATATACCCAGAATTCCGCTGACAGCCATAACAATTGCCGAGAACGTCATTCCATACGCCACGCCGCGTATCCCAAACAAACAGCCTGTTGTCCCGCAGCGCAGCACGAAATAGATAAGTCCGATTCCAAAGATAATGAACATAGAGTTGGAGTAGGTCTCACACCACTTGTAAAAATCTTCCATTATCCAAACGTTTAGAAAACCGAGCGCCATAAGCCCGCCGAACGTTTCCGCCAGTATTCTCGTAAACATCACATTTTGACGCTCATCGCGCGGCGAATTGCTGTAAGCCAATTTTTCTATAAAAGAACGTTTGTGTTTTTTCATACCAATTACCCCCTATCCGATTTCGCGCCATTCTTCTCTCGAACGGCGAATATCAAAAAGATCGCCGCATAAATGATAAGCAACCCCCAGTAGATCAGCATGCAGAACTCGTGAGTAAGCATACCCGAGCGCACCGCAATCAACTTTTCGAGCCCTTGCAAAACGGGTTTTATAACGCCCCAAACGCTTATAGAGCACGTGTGCAGCACATAATCAGCGGTCCCGCAATCGAAACCGTTGTCACGCCTTTCACACCGAACAGGCAGCCCGTCGCGCCGTTTCGCGAAACGAAGTAGATAAGGCACACGCCCGCAATGATAAACGCACCGTCAAGAAATTTCTCGCACCATTTGTAAGCTCCCTCCATAATAGAAATGTTGAAGATGAGCGCAATAGCGAGCGTTCCGAACGTTTCCGCGTAAATTTTGGCGGAAAGCGCCTTCTGCCGTTCGTCAAAATCGTTGTCGTACTTGTTTTTCATTTCTTATCCTCCCAAAACAGTTCGTCGAGCGTTTTCCCAAGCGCTCTGCAAATATCTATGCACAAATTGATAGTAGGGTTGTAGTCCCCGCTCTCCACCGCGGAGATAGTCTGCCGCGTTACCTTGCACCGTTTGGCGAGTTCGTCCTGAGAAAGGTCGAGCGCCGCCCGCGCGGATTTCATTTTGAGATTTTTTGCCATATTCTCACCTCGTGGCAATGTATAATGTATAATGGACAATTTCGGAGTGCGCTCAGTGCACATTGTCAATTATCCATTGTCATTTGTCAATTGTATTGTAACATATTCCCGTCTAAATATCAAGTATATTTTACAAAAAATCAAAAATATTTTCCTTGCGCGTTCCGCTCTTAATATATTATAATAGGAACAGCGGACAAAGTGCCGAAAAAATTTTAACGTCGGCGAAAAAAATGCGGCAAATTGCCCCGCCCAATTGTGTTATAAGTGAAAGGCGCCTTAAAGGAGATGCTAATATGAGCAACGACGAGCTTTGCCGAATGATAAAGCTGTATCACCAAACCGTATATCGAGCCGCGTACAGCCTGCTCCAAAACGCCGCCGAAGCGGACGATGTAACGCAGGAAACGTTCGTTAAACTTTTCAATACCGAAAAGCGGTTCGAGAGCGACGAGCACTGCAAAGCGTGGCTGATACGCGTGGCGGTAAATATTTCCAAAAATCAGCTTAAATCATTCAGATATACCCACACGGAGGAACTCAACGAAGCAATTCCTTATAACGGCTCGGAGGAAAACGGTATAGAAGAAGCGCTCGCGGGACTTCCAAAAAAATACCGCGCGGTCATTCATTTATATTATTTTGAGGGATATTCCGCAAAGGAGATCGCGAAAATCCTCGGAATATCTCTCTCGGGAGCTACAACACGGCTCTCGCGGGCGAGAAAGAAACTTAAAAGCCTGTTGACGGCGGAGGAAAAATCACCGGTAAACCCAACCACTTTAACCTTTAAGGAGGGATAACCATGAAAGAACAATATAACCGTTATTTTGAGAAAGTCGTTTCCCTCAAGAGTGATGAGGAACTGTATCAAGCTGTCTTGAACAGCGGAAAGGCGGTAAATATGAAAAACGAAAAACAAACTAAAAAACGCATATCAAAAAGCGTTGTTATTCCCGTTGCCGCGGCTGTAGCCGTGGCGGTCGGTTCGGTCAGCGTCGCGGCGGTCTATAAGCGCAATGTAGATAAAGAATACGCCGACGCGCTTGCCGTGGACAATGCGGTGTTCCCGCAGAAGTATTACGATAAGGACGGAAATCCCGCTGATTTAAGAGAGAAAACGGCGTCGGACGGCACTGTTGAAAAATTGAGCTTTGAGCTGAATAAGGTTTTTGATTTCGACGACTTCTCGCTTGAGTTTACCGATGTTATAAGCGACGGTTCGACTGTTTACGTTATGTATAACGCTATCGGAAACGTCAAAGGGTGGCAAAACGTTCAAGGGTATAGTCTGAACGCTAATCCGGTAGATATGCCCGAGGGTGTAACCAGCTCGGGAAAACTTTTAAGAGGTAATTTCAGCGTCGTTGACGGCAAATGGGTTTACAGCAGTTCTATCGCTTTCAAAGGCGCTGAGAAATGCGGCGATACTCTGCGTGTAATGCTAGAGGATCTGCATGATACTCACTACGAAAAAACTTACGACCTGAACGTCGAGCTTGAAATTCCGCTTGATAAGGACAATGTTACAATGAATTGTTCCGAGAGTATAGGCGTGCCTTCCGCACCCGAAGTAAAACTCGCCGAGTGGGGCAATTGGCAGCTCAAGAACATAACGGTGAAACCGTTGGGGCTGACTTTCGACTTCGCCACAGACGGCGAAGCGCCCTATCCGCAAGTCGCTAAGATCTTCATGCCCAAAATACCCGTTAAGATCAATTTTGAGGACGGTTCGACGCTGGATATGACAGAGTTCTCGGGCGGAAGTCAGGGCATAGACCAAGAAGCCAAGACCATGGTCATCACAAAAGACATCAACTATCCGATAAACGTTGATGAAGTAAAATCCGTGCAGTTCGCCAACAGAGTTGTTGATATGGACGGCAATGTCACGACCGTGGATACTCCCGAGCTTGTCGCGAAATATAAGGGCGAAAATTTCGTTTATCATCCCGAGGACGGCACCCTGGAAAATATTCCCGAAGACGTTCCTTAAGTCTTTTATCTAAATCTTGTTAATTCCGTAATTCGCTCCTACATTATAATGTGGGGGCGAAATATTTAAAAAAAATTCAAAAAAATTCAAAAAACCTATTGACATTTTGAAAATGATGTGGTATAATTGAAAAGCACTCGGAAAAAGGGTGCAGAAACGGGTCGAAACGAGAGGAAAAACGAAAATTTTTCAAAAAAGTTTTAAAAAACCT
>CANQWD010000049.1 GCA_947627465.1 uncultured Clostridia bacterium | reverse complement strand
TTTTCGGACTTCGATAACATCAGTCCTTTGCTTTTGATACGGAGTACTTATTTGGGGGAGTTTTGCTCTTCTCTATATATGGAATATCTTTCAAAAAATATGTCCGCCAAGGGCGGACACCAGACTGTCGATAAACCCTCATCTACTTCGTCAACTGCCCTCGCGGCAGCCATTAAGGCTAGCCGCGGAGCGGTTTCCTCGTATCTGAGGGCTTCTCGACAGTCTGAAAAATATGCTTTTTCTACACGCTGATGTCCGCCAAAGGCGGACACATTAACTGTCAATTGTTAAAGAAACGTTTCGGACGTTCTATTCTGTCAAGCTTTATCTCCTCGGCGCGGCGTTGGCACTCGGGGCAAACGTCGTCGATTATGCCGGTGAAGCCGCAGCACGGGTCGCGGTCTATCGGGTGATTTATCGCACCGTAGCCTATGCCCTGTTCTTTCATATAACGCACTATCTGCTCAAACGCTTCAAGGTTTTTCAGCGGGTCGCCGTCAAGCTCCACATAGCTGATGTGACCGCCGTTCGTCATCGCGTGATAAGGAGCCTCGAGATTTATCTTCTTAAACGCGCTGATGTTGTAATAAACGGGCACATGGAACGAGTTCGTGTAATAATCCTTGTCCGTAATGCCCTCGATCTCGCCGTAACGCTTCTTGTCTATCGCTATAAAACGTCCCGAAAGTCCTTCGGCGGGGGTCGCGAGCAGACTGAAATTCAATCCAGTTTTTCGGCTCTGTTCGTCTACCTTTTCACGCATGTGCGAAACTATCTCAAGTCCGAGCTTCTGCGCTTCCTCGCTTTCGCCGTGGTGAACGCCGATAAGCGCTTTCAGGCATTCGGCAAGCCCGATAAAGCCCACGGACAGCGTGCCGTGCTTCAGTATCTCGGAAATGCTGTCGTCCTCGGAAAGCTTTTCGGAATCTATCCAAACGCCCTGTCCCATAAGGAACGGGAAGTTCTTCACGCGCTTGGAGCACTGTATTTTAAAGCGCTGCAAAAGCTGTCCGAACACCATTTCCATCATCTCGTCAAGGCTCTCGTAGAACTTTCCGATATCTTTTTCGGCTTCTATTCCCAAACGCGGGAGATTTATCGTGGTGAAGCTCAAATTGCCGCGCCTCGTGACTATCTCGCGCGACGGGTCGTAAACGTTTCCGATAACGCGCGTGCGGCAGCCCATATAGGCTATCTCGGTGTTGTAGTCGCCTTCCTTATAATATTGCAGATTGAACGGCGCGTCGATAAAGCTGAAATTCGGGAACATACGCTTCGCCGAAACGCGCATAGCCAGCTTGAAAAGATCGTAATTCGGTTCGCCCTCGTTGTAATTCACGCCGTCCTTTACCTTGAAGATGTGAATGGGGAAGATCGGGGTCTCGCCGTTGCCCAGACCCGCTTCTTCGGCGAGCATTATGTTGCGCGTGACCATTCTGCCCTCGGGAGAGGTGTCGGTGCCGTAGTTTATCGACGAGAACGGATTTTGCGCGCCCGCGCGTGAATTCATCGTGTTGAGGTTGTGGATAAGAGCCTCCATAGCCTGATAAGTCGCGCGTTCGGTTTCCGCTTCGGCTATCTTTTCGGCGCGGTCCTGCAAGGATTGGAAATCCTCGCCGTATTCGGACGCGAGTTTTTCCCACTCCTTAGCCTTGTAATCGTAATTGTTCTGCAATTGCGGAGTTAAGCCGCACTCTTTTTCGATCTCCGCTTCAACTGCCTTGAATTTTTCCAAAACGGCTTTATAGTCTTGGTTGTCGTAAGAATAGGAAACGGCTTTCGCGAGGTTCGTTATATACATTCTCTTAAATGTCTTTTTAACGCCCTGCGCCATAGCGTAATCGAAATTCGGGATAGACTGTCCGCCGTGCTGGTCGTTTTGGTTGGACTGTATCGCTATGCAGGCAAGCGCCGCGTAGCTTGAGATATCGTTCGGCTCTCTCAAAAAGCCGTGTCCCGTGGAGAAGCCGCCGTCAAAGAGCTTGAGCAGATCTATCTGACAGCAGGTGGTAGTCAGCGTAAAGAAATCGAGGTCGTGAATGTGTATATCTCCGCCGATATGCGCGTTGGAGTACACGGGGTCGAGCACATACATTTCATTAAACTGCTTCGCGCCCTCGCTGCCGTATTTCAGCATTGTCCCCATTGCGGTGTCGCCGTCGATGTTGGCGTTTTCGCGCTTTATGTCGCTGTCCGCCGCCGACGTGAACGTCAGGTTTTCGTATATCTTCATAAGAGTGGTGTTCATTTCACGCGCTCTGGTGCGGTCGGCTCTGTATAAAATATAGGCTTTCGCGGTGTTGGTCTGTTCTTCTTCGATAAGCACGCGTTCCACGGTGTCCTGAACTTCCTCAACAGACGGGTTGCGCCCGATTATCGTCTCGGAGAGCTTTTGACACACCTTGTCGGCGACGGTCATAGCCTCGCTGTAGTTGTCCGCGCCGACAGCCTGCTGCGCTTTCAGCACGGCTTTCGCTATCTTTTCGACGTTGAACGGAACCTCTCTGCCGTCGCGCTTTTTTATCATTGTTATCATTGCCATTTTTTAGATCCTGCTTTCCACTATATATTGTATCTATTTAAAGACATATTTCTATTATATAGTATTTTTTCGCGTTTGTCAATAGTGTTTTTGGAAAAAAAGGGCGAATATTTGAATAAATCGGAGGGTTATTACGTTAATTAAGGAAATACCGGATAAAATGATTTTTACTTTTTATACTCGCCGCTACAGCAAAATGTGCAAAGAATGTCAGGCAGAAATTTTGTGTGTTGAGGCGGAGGACGCAGCCTTGCTGTCGCAAGGCAAGGACGACAACGAAAACACACGAAATTTATGCCGATAGGATTTGTGCATTTTGCTGTAGTGGGGAGTATAAATCGCGTCTTTTAATCGGTGTTCTCTCCCACGCGCAGCGGGGGAGAGAACATTTTATACAGACAAGGCTTTCTCCCCGCCGCAGACGGGGAGAAAACGATAAAATAATCAGTTACTTAAGGCAACACCGCACAATTACCGGCTAACGCCTTTGCCGCCCGCTTGCTTGCATTTTTTCCGTCATCTTGCACAAAGTCTCCTTGACGGGCGACAGCCCGTCTGCGTCAACTTTGTACAATCTGACGAAAAATCTGACGGCGCAATCGGACAGCAATAATTGTGCGGTGTTGCCTTAAGAAAACGGTATTTTGCGTTTAAATTTCACTTCACAACCTCAAACAAATTTTGCACTATCTCCCAATTCGGGATAAAGCAGCGGTTGATGGTCCAGTACGACGCGCCTGCAAGGTCAAACTCGTCGATAAGCCGCAGTTTCGCGTCGATACTTTTTGCGTCGTCGAACCAGATAACGTGCCGCGTGCCGTTATCGTTGTAGTAAAAGTACGGAGTTTGCGAATTTTCGTCATAGAGTATCTCGGAATTGTTCCGCACCGCCGTATCAAGAGCCGCCGTGAAGCCGATGCTTGAAGCCGCCGTGCCCCGCGTGTAGGGAAGCGTCCAGTCATAGCCGTAATTCGGCATTCCCAGAAGTATCTTTTGCGACGGTATCTCGGTTACAGCGTACTCCAGAACCTTTCGCACTTCGTTTATCGGCTGAACGCTCATCGGCGCACTGTACGTGTACCCCCATTCGTAAGTCATAATAATAACATAGTCGGCGGCTTCGCCTTGGGCGCGGTAGTCGTGCGATTCGTAAAGAATGCCGGGCTGATCGGCGCGGTATTTGGGAGCCACGGCGGTAATGAGGATGTAGTTGTTTTCGTGGAGCCGATCGGAAAGCTCGAATAAAAATTCGTTATAGCTTTCGCGGTCGGCGGGAGCGATGTATTCCATGTCGAGATTCACGCCGTAATAGCCTTTTTTAGGAAGTTCGCTCAAAATTGAAGATATCAGATTTTCACGCGCGTCGGGATCGGCGAGAATTTGTGACAGCGTTTCGGTCGAAAAGCTCCCCTCGCTGATGTTCGTCACCACCATAAGCGGCATAACGTCCGCGGCATTGGCGCGTTCGATAAGCCGTTCGTCATTCGGCGCTATGATATCTCCCTGCGAGGTTATTGAATACGAGAATGGAGACAAATACGTCAAAAACGGAAGCGAGCACGCAAGCGCGTTCTCCGATATCGTCGGGTAAGCGAACCCGTTTATCACGGCGGGGCGCTTTGCAGTTGTTTCGCCAATGGGAATGTTTACGACGTCGCCCACGTGCAAAGCTATCGGATTAACGTCGGGATTTGCCGCAAGAAGCTCGTCAAGCGGCACTTCAAATTCGCGTGACAGCGAATACATGGTTTGTCCCTCTTCGATAACGTGCCGCATTGAGTTTGACATTATAATTAAGTGCTGCCCCACAACAAGATCGTTCGGGCGGCTGAGCGCGTTGTCGGCGAGAATGCGGCTTGCCGGTATTCCGAACATTCTTGAGACAGCCGCGATATCGTCGCCTGATTTTACCGTATAAATAAACATAGTTTGCTCCTTTCAAAATTAACGTTCGGTATCTTATAACTTATCATCAAAGTATCGACAAACATTGCAGTATAACATGCCAACGCCTCTAATTTATTTTTTACTGCCCCGCGCAGCGGGGCAGAGACAAGAGAAAAGCGTTTTTTAGAGATTGCCATGCCTTATTAAAGCAAGTTTAATATCTATACGTTGATTTTAAATTAGTATCAAACGATACCGATCTCTTTTCGCGCTCCGAGAATGTGAAATCCCACGGCGTCCGCGTAATTATACGTAGAAAGCCTTCGGTTGCGCGCGTTTACGGAATGCGCACAGACAAAGATATTTTGCGGGATAGCGGGGCTGAAAATTGCGGATATAATAACGGTGTGGTAAAACCGCCCGGCGCTGTTCACAAGCTGAATAACATCTCCGCGCCGAAGCTCCGAAAGCGGCGCTTCTTCCGCGTAAACCGCCGTGCCGAGATTTGTCAGCAGAAACTCGCGCAGGAAATTGACGCCCGTCCACGAGGGTGCGCGGTCGTTGGAATTTATATAGTACCAACCGTTTTCCCGCGAGTAGTTCATAACGCCGCAGCCCGCGTATAAGCACTGTGAAACAAAATTGGTGCAGTCGCCGCCTATATCCTCAAAATCGTAGAACCTCGGATTTCTCGCAAACGCCCAATTCAGCGCGTATCTTACAGCCGCGCGTCTGTCGTAGCCGCTTTCAATAAGCATACCATCATCTCCTTTGGGCATTTTATGCGCGGAGCATGAAATGTGTGCTTTTCACAGAGGGCTTTCACGGGTTCTAATTCGGAAAGCGGACGCATAAGATGAGAAAAAGGTAGGCAACACCGCATAAAGATTGTTCTGTCGGTCAGCCCCTCTGTCGCTTCGCGACATCTCCCCCACAGGGGGAGACCACGTCTGATTGCGCAGTCAGATTTTTCTGTCAGCGAGTCGAACAAGTTCGACCCTTGTACAAAGTCGACGCAGACGGGCTGGTCTGTCGGTCAGCCCCTCCGGCACTGCATGCCACCTCCCCCGGCAGGGGGAGACACGCCCGTCAAGGAGACTTTGTGCAAGATGACCGAGCGACCGAAGGTCACGCTAAAATATGAAAGCAAGCGGACGGCAAATACTTACAAATAGATTTTTGCGGGCAAAGACCGTAGGGCGGTCTTTGTGCGGTGTTGCCGGTATGCAGGAGGTATTGTATGGACGAAACGAAAAAGCTTATAGAAAAATATAAACGCGAGCTTATGGAGTTAAGCCGCGCCAATCCGCAAAGAGCGGTCAAGGAGCCGAGCCGCCCCGAACCCGAGCGCGTGCGGGAGCAAAAACAGCCGAAAATAATCGGATATGTGAGCGAGGAAAGCGGCGAATATCCCGACGTATTTGATAGATTTATCACGGACGCTATGGAGAATAACGAGATCGAAACCGTGAGCAGTACAAGCGCGGACGAATCCGACGACAATGCAACAAACATTTCGGAAGAACTTGAGCTGACGGATAATCCAAGTAACTCGGAGAACAGAGCCGTTGACAGTAACGGCGCTTTCGGCGCGTCAACGGAGAAAATGTCGCAGGGTACGGGCGAGTCGATCTCAAATTTCCCCGTGCCGGTCTATTCGAGCGTTGAGGAATTCGAGGCGAAGAACCGCGGAGGAGGAACGCTTGAGTTTCGAGTTTTCGCCGCGCGCGAGGCTCTGCCGATAGATAACGCCGACGTTAAAGTCACGGTGCGTATCGACGGCGGCGACCACGAGGTTTTTTCGGGGCAGACCGACAACAGCGGCGCGATAGGCGCGATTACGCTGCCCGCGCCGTCAAAGGAGCTTTCACAGAACGTCGATAACAAAATTCAGCCTTTTTCGCTGTATGATGCTTCGGTTGAAAAAAAGGGCTTCACCAAGGTCATTCTGCGTGATATCCCGATCTTTGACGGGATCAGATCAATTCAGAAAGTGGCGATGCTGCCGCAGACAGAGCAGTCCGACGGAGCCATCGAACAAATAACGGAGGTGCCCAATGCCAAATGATCTGCCTGTAGTTCCGGAAAGAATAGTGGTACATTTAGGACCGCCCGACTCGGACGCGCCCAATGTTTCCGTAACATTTCCCGATTATATCAAAAACGTAGCTTCCAGCGAAATATTTCCGACGTGGCCCGAAGCCGCTGTTCGCGCGAACATCTATTCGCAGATATCGTTTGCGCTCAACCGCATTTACACGGAGTGGTACCGCAGCCGCGGTTATGATTTCGACATCACCAATGACACGCAGTACGACCAAGCGTTCGTTTACGGGCGCGACGTTTTCGGCAATATTTCCTCGATAGTCGACGAGATATTCAACAACTATATAGTAAGGCGCGGCAGTGTGGAGCCGCTTTTCGCGATGTTCTGCAACGGCACGACGGTAACCTGCGAGGGGCTGTCGCAGTGGGGCACCGTGCCGCTCGCCAACAGCGGCATGACGCCGTATGAGATCTTGCAGAACTATTACGGCGACGATATAGATATCGTCTATAATGCGCCGATCTCCGAGAATATCCCAAGCTATCCCGGCGCTCCGTTCGGGTTTGGCTCCACAGGGAACGAGGTGCGTACCATTCAGCTTGAGCTTAACAGGATAGCGCAGAACTATCCCGCTATCCCGAGAATTTTCCCCGCCAACGGTATTTTCGGCGAAAGCACGGTTCAGGCTGTTCAGACGTTCCAAAGCGTATTTAATCTTCCCGTTACAGGAATTGTAAACAAGGCGACCTGGTACAAGCTGAAATATATCTACACCGCCGTCAAAGGTCTTGCCGAGCTTGAAAGCGAGGGCTTGACCGCCGAGGAGATCTCAAGACCGTGGGGCGATAACCTAAGGCGCGGCGCCACCGGGCAAAGAGTGCGTGCTGTCCAGTATTTTCTTAATGTTATCTCGTTTTTTAACCCCGAGATACCGACCGTTACGCAAAACGGCGTTTTCGACGAGGCTACTGAGGAACAAGTCAAGGCGTTTGAGCGTTTTTACGGCTTAAATCCCGACGGTGTGGTGGATTTCAGAACGTGGATACTGATAAGAGAGATATACTCGAATATTTTGGCGGGGCTTCCCGAGGGCTACGAGGGAACGGCGGCGGAGCTTTATCCGGGTTACAATCTTACTCCCGGAATGAGCAACAACGACGTTCGGGAGTTCCAGACGTATCTTCGGGTGATCGGGCAGAATATCGAGGCTGTGCCCGTTATCGAAGTTACGGGTTATTTCGGTCCCGAGACAGAACGCGCCGTGACGATCTTTCAGCGGCTCTACGGCTTGGAGCCGACGGGCTTTGTGGGTCCTCTCACATGGGACGCCGCCGCCCGCGAGTATAACTACATAACGCTCGGCACAGAACGTCCCATTTGAATCAAAAAAATTTCCCCCAACGGAATCTCCGTCGGGGGAAAATTATCGGGAACGGCTTGTGATAAAAGTTTTGCTTGAATGTAAGACGAGAATGTACAAATTGCCGTTCCGTAAAGCAAATGGAAGATGAATTGAGGTCTTACGGCTGAGATGAATGTTAAATCGTAAGCTGAAATGTTTTTGTTTTCGACCACGATTGTATTTTAACAGATTTTTCTTATAAAGTCAACTATTATTACAAAAATGTAAGTTAATTGTAATAAAATTGAAATATTTTGTAATTCTTCTGTAATATTTCGCGCCGGCATTTTGGCGCACATCAAGTTCAAATAAGCCGCAAAAAAATCCCCCTCAACCGAGGGGGATCTGCTTGTGTTAAGCAAGCGTTTTAGGTGCGGG
>CANQWD010000048.1 GCA_947627465.1 uncultured Clostridia bacterium | reverse complement strand
GCAAAAATGACGGAAAATTTGCAAGCAAGCGGGCGGCAAAGCCCGTAGGGCGGTCTTTGTGCGGTGTTGCCTTAAAGTGCCCCCGTTTCCGCAAAGGAAACGGGGGTATTCGCGAATAAGCGTGAGATGTTTTTTCAAGTTTATGCAACCTTTTTGAGAACTGCGCCGTTTTATTATTGAAAACTTAAGGTGAAAAACGTATGAATTAAGGCTATACCGCACAAAGATTGGTCTGTCGGTCAGCCCCTCTGTCGCTTCGCGACACCTCCCCCACAGGGGGAGATCACGCCTTGCAAGCGAACTTTGTGCAAGATGACCGAGTGACTTTCAGTCACCCTAAAAGATGCAAGCAAGCGGACGGCAAAGCACGAAGTGCGGTCTTTGTGCGGTGTAGCCTTAAAAACGGCGATTAAAAAGATTTCCGAAAGTAAGGTGTGCATGCTTTATGAAATATTATAGATTTATTCCCGCAAAGGCAGTGTGTTCCTTGGTGCTGAACGCTCTCATTTTGATATGTATAGTGATCGAATTTACGGAAAAGACGAGCTTTAAGGATATCGCACTTATTATCATCGCAACGGCGGGCTTTGCGGGGTCTGCCGCCGCAGTCGTGCATGAGATCAAGCGGGTAAAAAAGCGGGGAAAATGCACGTATGCTGTCCGCGCGAAGTGCACGAGTTTTCAAGAAATCCTCGTGGTTGCGGAAAACGGCGCCGAAGTTGTCCGCTATTCGCCGAAATGGAATTACTCGGTTTGGGGCAGAGAATATGAAGTTCAAGACAAAGAATATGCTGACGATAAACCGAAGATCGGATCCGTAAAGGATATGTTTGCGGATCCCGAAAATCCGAACGAGTTCTATTACGATAAAGAACCGCACGGGTTGTTTGTTTTGATCGGCGTTATAAGCGGTGCGGCGCTTACCGTTTCGGTGAGTATTTTAATCCTTGCGTAAATCAGGGACAGGAGTAAACAACGGTAATTATTTCCTACGAGAGAATATTATTTATTTGCGCCCGAGCAATCGGGCGTGCTTTTTTGTTCTTTTTTAATGAAAATTTGCATAACGGGTATTTACCTCTTGACATATTGACAAAAATGTCATATAATAGAGGTAATGGGGCGTTTTGCCTCTATATAAATTGGTAATAATTTACAGGAGGAATTCCAATGAGAGTTTACAATTTCAGCGCGGGTCCCGCGGTTTTGCCCGAAGAGGTGCTCAAAGAAGCGGCGGAGGATATGCTCAATTATAAGGGCTGTGGTATGTCCGTTATGGAGATGAGCCACCGCTCTAAGATGTTCGACGACATTATCAAAACGGCGGAAAAGGATATCCGCGAGCTGATGAACATTCCCGACAACTACAAGGTGCTGTTTTTGCAGGGCGGCGCTTCCCAGCAGTTCGCGGCTGTGCCGATGAACCTGATGAAGAACAAGAAAGCCGCTTACATCATCACGGGTCAGTGGGCTAAGAAAGCGTTTGCCGAGGCGAAGCTTTACGGAGAAGCTGTTGAGGTCGCTTCTTCCGCCGACAAGACGTTCTCTTATATCCCCGACTGCTCCGACCTCGCAATTCCCGAGGACGCGGACTACGTTTACATCTGCGAGAACAACACTATTTACGGCACGAAGTATCACACTCTGCCGAACACAAAGGGTCATATTCTCGTATCGGACGTTTCCTCCTGTTTCTTAAGCGAGCCTATCGACGTTACGAAGTACGGCGTTGTTTACGGCGGCGTTCAGAAGAATGTCGGTCCCGCGGGTCTTGTTATCTCGATCATCCGCGAGGATCTTATCACCGACGACGTTCTTCCCGGCACTCCCACAATGCTTAAGTGGAAAACTCAGGCTGATAACGATTCGCTTTACAATACTCCCAACTGCTGGAGCATTTACATCTGCGGATTGGTATTCAAGTGGCTGAAGAATATGGGCGGTCTTTCGGTAATGAAAGAGCGCAACGAGAAGAAAGCGAAGATACTCTATGACTTCCTCGACCAAAGCAAGCTGTTCAAGGGCACGGTTCGTCCCGAGGATCGCTCTATGATGAACGTTCCGTTCGTTACCGGTAACGAGGACTTGGATAAGAAGTTCGTAGCCGAGAGCAAGGCGGCGGGCTTTGAGAACCTTAAAGGTCACAGAACAGTCGGCGGTATGAGAGCGTCTATTTACAACGCTATGCCTATCGAGGGCGTTGAAAAGCTTGTTGAGTTTATGGCGGACTTTGAGAAGAAGAACGGCTGATGGCAGTTGACGGTTGAAAGTTGACTGTTTACAGTTGGTTTGAATAAGAGGTAACTATGAATGACGATGAAAGATTTGTCAAGACATATAAGCAGGCGGGAAAAGGCTTGTCGGACACCGTTACCGAGATTTGGGTGGATACCCGGACGGGTGTGAACTATATTTTTCACAAAAGCGGGTACGGCGCGGGGCTTACTCCTTTGCTTGACAAGGACGGAAAGCCTGTTGTTACTTTGGTAGATAATAAATAAGGAGAACGGAACAATGTACAACATTCAAACATTAAACAAAATCGCCGCGTGCGGTACGGATTTGCTTGACAAGAGCAAGTACTCGTTCGGCGACAAAGTAAATAACCCCGACGCGATTCTGGTGCGCTCGGCGGCTATGCACGATATGGAGCTTGGCTCTAACCTCTTGGCTATCGCGAGAGCGGGCGCGGGCGTAAACAATATCCCGATCGACAAGTGCAGTGAAAAGGGTATCGTTGTTTTCAATACCCCGGGCGCGAACGCTAACGCGGTAAAGGAACTTATAATTTGCGCTATGCTGATGAGTTCCAGAAAAATTCCCGCTTCCATGGAGTGGGTAAAGACCCTCAAAGGCAAGGGCGACGAGGTTTCAAAGCTCGTTGAAAAAGGAAAGAGCCAATTCGTAGGTCCCGAAATTATGGGCAAGACCCTCGGTGTTATCGGCTTGGGAGCTATCGGCGTGCTTGTTTCCAACGCGGCTGTCGCTCTCGGAATGAACGTTGTCGGCTACGACCCGTTCCTTAACGTTGAGCACGCTTTGAAGCTCAACGGCGCTGTCAAGGTAGTTAAGGACGTTAAGGATGTTTACACGCAGAGCGATTACATCACCTTGCACGTTCCCGCGACTGCCGACACAAAGGGCATGATAAACGCGGAAGCTATCGGTCTTATGAAGAAGAGCGTTCGTTTGCTGAACTTCTCGCGCGATACGCTTGTTGTTGAAGCCGACGTTCTGGCGGCTCTTGACAACGGCGGTATGGCTGTTTACGTTACCGATTTCGGCAGCGATAACCTTATAGGTCACGGGAACGTTATCGTTTTGCCGCACCTCGGCGCTTCCACTCCCGAAAGCGAGGACAACTGCGCTGTTATGGCGGTCAAGGAAGTAGTTGACTATATTGAAAACGGCAACATCACAAACTCCGTAAATCTTCCGAATATGTCAATGCCTATCACGGGCGACGCGAAGATCTGCGTTATCCACAAGAACTCCGAGGGCGTTATCAACGCTGTTACAGAGCCGATCTCCGCGGCGGGACTTAACATCGAGAATATGGAAAGCAAGTCCAAAAAGGATTACGCTTACGCTTGCTTCGACGTTAAGGGCAACACCGACGGCATTATCGAAAAGCTGAAAGCTGTGCCGAATGTTGTGGGCGTTCGCGTTGTAAAGTAATTTCGGTAAATCGAAATATAAACTCCCGTCCGAAAGGGCGGGAATTTTGATTTAATAACAAAAAACGGCTTCGAGTTTCCCCGAAGCCGTTTTAATTTAAAGTTTAGCTGTAATAGTAGCCTTTGCCGTCGCACACTTGGCATTTAACATATTTTGTGGTGTTGTCGGACCAATCAATATAAGATACACGACCGTCTCCGCCGCAGGTGGTGCAGGTATGTCTTGTTTTGGCGGGTGTGATCAAGCCCGTATCGCCCGAGCCTCCCGAACCGCCCGTGTTACCCGAAGGCGCAGTATATTTGTTGCCGACGGTCGCGCTGCCCGCTTTTCCCGCGACATATTTTTCTTGCGTGCCCTTACCGTGACACATAAAGCATTTTCCGTCGCCGTCATATAAGGTATTCTTATCGCAATACGCACAGCCGTAATAACCGGAGCCTTTTCCCGTGCCGTTGCAATGAGAGCAAACGCCGTTTTCGCAATAGGTGCAGTCCACATCAATGTACTTGCTGTCGACCGCCGTCTTTACACAGCAAGCGACCGCGCCGCCCGTTTTAGAGCCGTTGAATGAAACGATCTTGAAATCGTAGTCCGTGCCCGCTTTGAGCTTTGACACCGCAAGAGTTGTAGTCGTGTTTTTGGAGATGGTCTTTATCAGCTTCCACGACGAGCCGCTCTTTTGGTAAACTTTGTAGCCTTTTGCCGTTTTGTCTTTGTCCCATTTAAGCGTTGCAGAGCTTGATTTGATATTTGTCGCGGTGAAATTCGTCACCTTTCCGACCTTAACGGCTGCCGCTTTTGTCGTTACGGTAACGCTTGCCGCCTTGCTTTTCGCGCTGCCTTTGTAAGCGACTACTTGGAATTTGTATTTGGTTTTCGCTTTCAGATTTTTGACCGTGTAAGTGACCGTGGTGTTCTTCGTGAGTTTGCCGACCGTCTGCCATTCGCCGAACTTCGTGTTATATTGCTTTATGTAATACCCTGCCGCTTTCGCGTTCTTCTTCCATGTGAGCTTTACCGCGCTCGCCGAAGCCGTCGCCTTTAAGCCCGTGATCGCCGCAATTGTTGTTGTTTTTGCCTTCGTGGCAGCGGTGATACTTGCCGCCTTGCTCTTTACGCTTCCCTTGTAAGCGACTACTTGGAATTTGTATTTGGTTTTCGCTTTGAGATTTTTGATCGTGTAAGTGACCGTGGCGTTCTTTGTGATTTTGGCGATCGTCTGCCACTCGCCGAACTTCGTGTTGTATTGTTTTATGTAATACCCCGCCGCTTTAGCGTTCTTCTTCCATGTGAGTTTTACCGCGCTCGTCGAAGTTGTTGCCTTTAAGCCTGTGACCGCCGCCACAGTCGTTTGGGTTGAAGCTGCCGCCGCTGTCGTTCCCGTGACGAGCGACGGAGATGTGAGAGTAATTGCCGCCGTCATCAGTATTGCAATGAGTTTCTTTATGCTTTTCATATCATCCGCCTCCTTTTATGTTTTACGCGCCGATTAACTAATTTACTTAATTATAACATGATATGTAAAAAATGTCAACGGAGTTACGGCACTTTTGTTTAATATAAACAATTATTGTGCGGAATTTTATGTAATTTAACAGCTGTAAATTTGTTTGTGATAAAGGAACAAATACGGAATAGAAACAGCACGTAAGAATTTCCAGCGGCGCTTGACGAACCGCGGGATTTGCTGTATATTAAAAGTTAGAAAAAAATCTGACCCCCCAACCTTTCCGAAAATTCGATTGTCATATATGTGTCGGGAAAAAATATAAAGGAGAAAAATATGGCAGATATTTCACAACTTGTGCAAAAAGCCTTGAACGGCGACCGCGCGGCGTTCGACGCTCTATATGCGGAAACGAACAAAGCGGTCTGCTTCACCTGCATGGGCTTTTTGAAGAACGAAGAAAACGCGCGGGACGTTATGCAGGATGTTTACATAACAGCGTTCGAGAAGCTCGAAGCTCTCGAAAACCCGGAGAAATTCGGCGCGTGGATAAAGCGTATCGCCGTAAACAGGTGCAAGAATTTCCTTGTCAAAAAGAACGCTCACCCCGAAAGTTCCATTGACGATGAAGAAAATCTCACCGAGCTTGTGGACGAAAACTTTCTCCCCGAGGAGTATGTGGAAAACGCGGAAAAGAGAAAGACCGTTATGGAGATAGTGCGGAGCGTGCTGTCCGATACGCTTTATCAAACCGTGATGATGTTCTATTTCGACGAACTGACGATAACGGAAATCGCCGAAATTATGAATTGTCCTGAGGGTACGGTCAAGTATCGCTTGAACGCCGCGCGTACGAAGATCAAGAAAGGAGTGTTGGAGTATGAGGATAAAAACAACGAGAAGCTCCACAGCATTGTGGGAATTCCGTTCTTGACGAGACTGCTTGTCGAGGAAGCCCAAACCGTCAACGTTCCTGCGCTGGATATAGGCGGTCTTATACCGCAAGTCTCAAGCACCGTATCTAATACGGCGAAACCCAAAGGCGGCTTTAAGGGCAGGTTTATAGCCGCAGCGGCTGCCGTGACGGTTGTTGTCGGCGGGGGAGCGGCGTTTTTCATCGCAAATCTCAACAGGGGCGGAAGCGGTTTATCAGACAGCAATGTGAATAACTCCGACAGTGCGTTCGTGCCGTATACTATGGTAGGAGAATACAGCGTTCCTCAGGACGGCTCGGAGAGCGAGGACGAATTCAGCGGCGAATGGAAGATCGAGGACTTGGGCGACGGCACGGCAAAGATAATCGGATATTACGGGTCGGCGGAAGAGCTTGAAGTGCCTTCTGTTATCCAAGGGAAAAAGATCGTATCCGTTACGGGTTTTGCCGATAACAAAACGCTTAAAAGCGTAAAGATACCGGAGGGGGTTGTAAAAACCGAGCTTTTCGCTTTCAGCAATTGCGAAAATCTGTCGAGCGCGGAACTTCCCGAAAGTATGACCGAAATGGGCGGTTATATTTTCTGCGGCTGCAAAAAGCTTACGGAGATCGACATTCCGAAAAACGTTAAAAAAATCGGCGACAACGCTTTTGATGGTTGTTCGGGTCTTACAAGCGCGGTGATTCCCGACGGCGTAGAATCCGTCGGTTCCCTTGTTTTTCAAGATTGCGGCGCTCTGGCGTCTGTTGCTATTCCAAATTCCGTCACAAAAATCGGAATGGGAGCGTTTTCGGAATGTACGTCGCTAAAAAGCATTGTATTCCCGGAAAAGCTCACAGAGATAGACAAATATATTTGCGGAGGCTGTACAAGTCTTGAAAGCGCGGTTATCCCGAACGGAGTCGTTTCCATAGGAGAATCGGCTTTTAACGGGTGTGAAAAGCTCGTCGAAATAACAATTCCCGACAGCGTGACCAAAATCGACAGACTGGCTTTTTCGGACTGCGAGGCGCTAAAAAGCATTACGCTCCCCAAAAAACTGACCGAGCTTAGCGAGGGCGTTCTGTCAATCTGTGAAAATCTTGAAAGCGTTGCTATACCGAGCGGTGTTACAACGATAGGACATAACGCCTTTTCCGGCTGCCGCAATCTCGTAAGCGTAACTATTCCGAACAGCGTAACGTTTGTTGACAGAGGGGCTTTTGAAGTATGCGAAAAACTCGGCGAGGTAACCTTGCCCGACAGCGTGACCGTTATCGGCGAGGACGCTTTTGAACGCTGCGAAAACATCAAGCTGAATTATAAGGGCAAAACTTACACAGCCGATAACATAGGCGCTCTGTACACGCATTTGAATTAAGGAGGAAAATCAACTATGAAACAACATAAGGTATTAACGGCTCTCGTTTTGGCGGGAACGATCGCACTTACGGGCTGCGGAAGCTCGAAAACCCAAAGCAGTTCCGCAAAAACGTCGGTAAAGAGCAGCTCAAGCTCGAAATCGGAGCAGTCGGTAAAATCGGCGCAAACGCAAAGCACATCTCAAAGTCAATCGAACTCGGGAAAGAAATTCGTGCTGTCCGACAGCGGAAAGGGCTTGGTTTTAGACGATAAATTTCACTTTACCGTAAACAATATCTCGCTGTATCTTCCCTGCACCGAGGAAGATTTGGCGGCGGCGGGGCTTTGGGATAAGATGTGCTCCGACAAGCTTGACAAGGAAAAGTATGACGGATTGGTGAACGATAAGGAGATACTCGCCGCTATGGACTGCGATATGGGCGATTTAAATTTGATGTTCAACGCAAACAAGGCAGAGGGCGAAGTGAAATTCTATGAAGCGTTTATCAATAAAGCCGTCGGAAAAGAAAAAGCGTCGGTGAAAATTAACGGCGCGGAACTGATTATTGGCGAAACCACGAAAAAGGAGTTTATCGAGAAAATGTCGGAGTTTGAAGATATCGCCGTAGAAAACGGCGAGAGCCTCGGCGATGAGACCGAGATCGTTTGCAAAATAAGCGGGCATTATACAAAGATCAAGGCTTGGTCGGAGAACGGCGTTTTAAAAGGTCTGGAACTTAACGCGTAAACTGCGATATGTATATAAAGTTTGTTTCCTCCGCTGCGAGCGGGGGAATTTTGTATTAAGGCAACACCGCGCAATTACCGGCTAACGCCTTTGCCGCCCGCTTGCTTGCATATTTTCCGTCATATTGCAC
>CANQWD010000047.1 GCA_947627465.1 uncultured Clostridia bacterium | reverse complement strand
ACTTCCATTATACCACAAGGTCAGCTCGATGGGTTGCTTTTTTTATTTGGTGTTGCACTTATATTGTAAATCTATATGTTTATAATAGATTATTTTACACCTATTATAGATCGTGAGCTTGTATAACCGGTGCACCTGACAGGGAGGCGAACCTGCACTCCTCTCGGAAATAGAACCTAATGGCAGCGACACGACAGTGAATCTATAAATCCCGTCGATCGCACCAACAATATAGTTATATTTTACCATAAACAAATGATTTTATCAAGTGTTTTTGGCCGGTTTTGTGGTGAGCGAAAGATTTTGTGTAAAAGGCGAATCCGCTCAAGCAAGTAGTTTAGAATAGTATCGCAGATTCTGCTAAACAGTAAAGAGTTAAGGCAACACCGCGTATTTTGTTCGACTTGACGTTATAGTTTCTGTATATGATCGGCGCAATCTCCTTGCAGGTCTTGCCGCTCTCCGCGTCAATGCGGTTACAGAACTTTGCCAGGCAGCCCGAAAAAGTCCTTGCCAGTTTTCCTCGAACTGATAATCTCTTCAACCGCCATAGATGTAAACTGTTCGCTTACCGCGTGAAAAAAGTCGAACCGTTCCTCGGCAGTACCGCCCCCGCGCTCTCACAATAGATGTCTGCCAGCTCCCAAATCTTTTGATGCATGGATATTATATAATTCAGAATTTCACCTACCGAACCGGAATATTCGTCCTGCCAGCCCTCCGGCGATAATTCAAACGCTTTGATCCATTTGCGGTTCGTAAGAATTTTTATAAGCACAGTGATCGGGTCGTTGTCAAGAGCCTCGATCTCATTAAAGATCCTGTTTCCATCAAACTCCTTGGCGCTTTTTATGATGTCGGAGATCTTAGCAAAATCAAAGTCAAGGAATTCAATCAACAGTTCTTCGGCGCTTGACGTTCCAAGTTCTATTACTCGATTTAGATACAGCCCATACACCGAAAACTTTTCACCATTGGAGAAAAGATAAATTCCGTCCTTAATATCCACACAACAATCCCCAATATATTGTATCACAACCTTGCCAAGTTGTCAATGTATGAAATGGAACTTTTCAAAAAATAGAGGTTCCATTTCACATTTACATTTTAGGGCAACACCGCACAATTATTGCTGTCCGATTGCGCAGTCAGATTTTTCGTCAGATTGTACAATGAGGACGAATTGTGCAATATGACGGAAAATATGCAAGCAAGCGGGCGGCAAAGGCGTTAGCCGGTAATTGCGCGGTGTTGCCTTAGATAGAGTATGTTAGAATGAATACATTATCCAATGACAACACCGCTTAAGCCTATCGAATTCTGCATTGATGGAATGATCTCAACAGGGCTGTTCATCTTATCGGGCGCTCCAAAGGTCGGGAAGTCATGGTTAGCGCCAGACATGGCTCTTGGCATTGCAAAAGGAGAAAAGGTGCTCGTGCGGGAAACAAAACGCGGAACGGCTCTCTATCTTTGCTTAGAGGATAGCTACACAAGAATTCAGAACCGCCTGTTTGAACTTGCGAGCGAACCAAGCGAAAATCTCCTCTTCGCTGTCATGGCAGGAACACTCGGCGGAGATTTGGAAAAGCAGATCGAAAACTATAAGTCGCAGCCCCCGGATCTGAAAATAATCATCATCGACACCTTGCAGAAAATACGCTCGGGTGACGAAACAAGTTACGCTTCCGATTACAGAGAATTGTCGGTTTTGAAAAGTCTAGCGGACAAGCTGCGAATCGCGATCTTGCCAGCCCATCATACTCGAAAATGCCGCGACAACGATCCGTTCAACATGATCTCGGGCACGACGGGAATAAGCGGTTGTGTTGACGGAAGCATGGTGATGATCGAAAAGCAGCGCGGCAGCGGAGAAGTTATTCTCTACTGCGTAGGTCGCGGCATAGGAAATCTGGAACTGCACTTGAAACGTAAAGGTTCTCGCTGGATCGCGAAAAAAAACCGAAACCGAAAGACACTTTTTCTTTCATGATACACGATCTCATGTTGGAGATAAAATATTTCAAAGGCTCCGCGACATCGCTCGTCAGTAAATTGAAAATGCAATTTGGTGTTGAAATTCCGTCAAACAAGATCACTCGGAATTAAGTCCAACACGGAATAGAACTGAAAGATTTAGGAGTGGCCTTTGAGATAAAACGTTCGTGTGGGCAGCGATTTGTAATTCTGAAATATGACCGCGAAAGTGACAGCAGTGACGGCTGTTTGAGCAATTTTCCGCCGATTTGAGCGAGGTTTTCTACCAAGTAGGGCAATACCTCGCCGAGCAGATTTGGAGCAAAATTTGAGCCGTTTCCGAGCGAGTTTGAGCAACGCACCGCGCTGAGCAAAATGCAAGAAAGGGCCAAGGATTTTTCAGGGCAAAATCAATCAGGGGTGAGGTTATGATTTTCATGCAGGAAAAAAGGCTTATGCCGCCGACGGCAGATCAGCTTTATTACGGCAAGATACTCCGGTAATAAAGAAGCGTTTAGAGCGTTTATGAAAGGCATGATCGCCGATTATTTAAATTTGGATAAACTGCCCAAATTACAGAAGAACGCTCTTGTCGGTAATGTAGAAAATCCGTCAAAAGCAAAATAGCCGCTGGACTTTACGAGCGCGTTGTGGTAGCGTTGTGGTAACGCAGCACTGCCGAGTGCGCGTGCCAAAACAGAAAGGATGATACAAATGAAAACATGGCTTTATTATCGCTTGTCGCGTGATGAGGACAAAGAAATGAACAGCTTGCAGAACCGGCGGCAAATACTTGTCGACTATGCTAAGCAGAACGGCTACGAGGTTATTGGCGACAGCTTTGACGGCAACGTCTCGGGAGTGACCTTCGACCGCAAGGGATCGAACAAGCTGGAAAACGCGGTTGATGAGGGCAAAGTCGGGGCGGTTCTTGTAAAAGATTTGTCAAGATCAGGGCGTTATAGAACGCAGACCGCGCTCTTTATCGACCGCTTGCGAAAGAACAATGTTAAGGTGATCTCGGTCGCGGAGGGCATAGATACCACGAATGAAAATGACGATCTGCCGATCGGGTTCAAGCAGATTTTCAATGATTTTTATGCCAAGGATATAGGAAAGAAAGTTCGCGCGGGAATACGTCAAAAGCAAAAGACAGGTCCGGTTGTCAACCTTTCCCGCTCGGAATGCTACAACAGCATGATCGAAAAGCGCGAAAAAGAGATCGCGGAGCCGGAACAGAAGATATCCGACAGCCAACAATACAACGAGGTCAGCCGACAAAAAAGCGACAGCTTGAAAAGCGCCTCCGAGCTATTGAGCGAGAAAATTTCAAGCGGTTATGTGTCAGATGCCAACCTGCGAATGCTGATAAAACAAGTAAAGGTATTCAACGACGACGACGGTGGAATAGATGTGGTGCCGGAGTTTAACGGGGTTTTTAACCATTGCTGATTAAGCATGAAAAGGATATCTAGGGCGTGTTCACATTACCCGAAATGCTCGGATTGCGAAGCGATTTTTTCGCAAAACGAGGAAAAAATCCGCAGACATACTGTATGTATTTCAAGGATTTTTGACAAAGTTAATGCGCGCATTATGCGCTACGCGCAAAACGCTAAATTCGCCGCAAGACGGGCGTTGAGCGGTAATGTGAACACGCCCTAATAAAAAAGTATATCCTTTTCTCTTTGTGTCATTATTTTTTCAGATGCTGCACTTATATTATAATTCTATCCATGAAAACGCTGATCGTTGTGCGCAGAATATTTTACGGTTACACGTTTACACTCACCGCTTTGTACAAATTAGCCAAAAAGGTCCTTTTCAACCTGTGAATATAACCGAAAGTGAAATGTTTTGAAAGATTTTAAAAGAAAGTGATTGACAAACCGAAAATTATATGCTATTATATAATCACAACAAGCCAAAACAGTTCACAACATTTCGGAAAGAGGTGATATAATGCTTACCGAAGAAAGACATTCGATCATTCTTGATGTGCTTGCTCATCAGCGGAGTGCCAACCTTTCGGAGCTGTGTGCGTTGTTGGATGCGTCGGAATCCACTGTGCGCAGAGATCTCGCGGTACTTTCGGAAAACGGTATGCTCATAAAGGTGCGCGGCGGCGCAATGGCGCTCGGTGACAGTTATACCGAATTTGAAAGCAATGTCGAGGAAAAATCCAACATGTTCGTCGAGGAAAAGATCGCGATAGCGCACTATGCCGCGTCTCTTATAGACGACGGAGACTTTATCTTCCTTGACGCGGGTACTACGACCGAAAAGATGATAGAATTTATTCCGTCAAAATCTGTCACATTTGTGACGAACGCTTTTATAAACGCCAAGCGTCTCGCGCAGAGAGGGTTTAAGGTGATCATTCCGGGCGGCGAGATCAAGGCTTCCACTGAGGCAATAATCGGCGCGGAGACTGTCGCGGCGCTTTCGAGATACAACTTCACGAAATGCTTCATGGGCGTGAACGGTATATCGACAAGGGGCGGCTATTCCACGCCGGACACAAGCGAGGCGGCAGTAAAATCCACCGTGATAGCGCACAGCAAGGAGGTTTTCGTTCTCGGCGATCACTCCAAATTCGGAAAGATAACGGCGTCGAAATTCGCCGAGCTGAAAGAGGGATCGGCGATCACTGATAAGCTGTCCGACAAAAAGTATTTGAACATAATGTCTGTCAAGGAGGTACTTTAAATGGTTTACACTGTAACCTTTAACCCCGCCATTGATTACGTCGTTCACACCGACGAGCTGGCGGTCGGAATGACGAACCGCTCAAAGTCCGAGCAGATGTACGTTGGCGGGAAGGGCATTAACGTTTCAATGGTGCTTGCCGAGCTTGGAATAAAGTCTAAGGCTCTCGGGTTCGTGGCGGGATTCACGGGCAGGGCTATCGAGGACGGCGCAAAGGAAAAGGGCGTCGAAACGGATTTTGTTCATCTCGAAAATGGTAATTCCCGCATCAATGTGAAGATAAAGTCAACGGAAGAAACGGAGCTCAACGGGCAGGGACCGTCAATTCCCGGCAAAGCTATTGAAGAACTTTTCGCGAAGCTTGATGGCTTAAAGGACGGTGACATTCTGGTGCTTGCGGGAAGTATCCCCGATACGCTCCCGAGCGACATCTACGAAAAAATATTGGCACGGCTGTCCGACAGAAAGATAAAAGCGGTAGTGGACGCGACCAAGGACCTGCTGCTGAATGTGCTGAAATACAAGCCGTTCCTCATCAAACCGAATAATCATGAGCTTGGCGAGATGTTCGGAGTGAAGCTTCAAACCGAGGATGAGATTGTCGCATACGCGAAAAAGCTCCGCGAAATGGGCGCTGTGAACGTGCTTATTTCTATGGCGGGCGACGGGGCTATTCTCGTTGACGAAAACGATAAGATCCACAAATGCGGAGTGTGCAAAGGAATCGTCAAAAACTCTGTCGGCGCAGGTGATTCTATGGTAGCGGGATTTATCGCGGGCACTGCAGAGAAAGGCGATTATGAATACGCGCTGAAGCTTGGCACGGCAACAGGCGGCGCGACGGCGTTTTCCGACGAGCTGGCAAAGCAAGACGAAATATATAAGCTGTTAGCGCAGCTGCAATAACGAATATTTTATAAGGAGGTCATTTATATGCGCATAGTAGATCTGCTTAAAAGGGAAAGCATAATGCTGGACGCCGCTCCCAAAAGCAAGTCCGAGGCTATAGATATGCTGGTCGAGCTTCAGGTGAACGGCGGATGTATCTCGGACAAGGACGAATACAAAAAAGGGATCGTCGCGCGCGAGGAACATGCTACAACAGCCGTAGGCGAGGGCATCGCGATCCCTCATGCGAAGAATAAGGGCGTAAAAGCGCCGTCGCTCGCGGCGATGACGGTACCCGGCGGAGTTGATTATGAGGCTCCGGACGATGAGCCATCAACACTCTTGTTTATGATAGCTGCTCCCGAAAGCGGAGGAGATGTTCATCTTGACGTTCTCGCAAAGCTTATGACCATTCTTATGGACGAGGACTTCAGGGCGAATCTGATCGCGGCTAAGGATAAGGACGAGTTTTTGAAGATCATCGACGATATGGAGACGAAAAAGTATCCCGAGGAAACTCCCGACTCTCCCAAATCGGACGACGCCAAGCCGTCCGACGGCGTTATAAAGGTTCTCGCTGTCACCGCCTGCCCCACCGGAATCGCACACACATACATGGCTGCCGAGGCTTTGGAAAAGAAGGGGCGCGAATTGGGTATAGGCGTGAAAGCGGAAACACAGGGGTCCGGCGGCGCAAAAAATGTTCTCACTAAAGAGGAAATCGCCGCCTGCGACGGTATAATCATAGCCGCCGACAAAAATGTTGATCTGGCTCGTTTCGACGGCAAGCCGGTACTGCGTGTTCCCGTTTCCGACGGCATAAATAATCCGGAGGAGCTTATCCAAAAAATCCTCGACGGCAAAGCTCCCATTTACCGCCACGAGGGCGGCGCGGCAGAAACCGACATAAGCAACGAGAAGCTTGGCCGCCGTCTTTACAAGCATTTGATGAACGGCGTATCCCATATGCTCCCGTTCGTTATCGGCGGAGGCATCATTATGGCTCTGTCCTTCCTGCTTGACGGCGGAGCGGCGGGTACTTCTCAATTCGGCTCCTCGTGGGTACTTCCGGCATTCTTCAACAAAGTGGGAAATTTGGCGTTCAGTTTCATGGTTCCCATTCTTTCGGCGTACATCGCTCAATCGATCGCCGACCGTCCCGGTCTGATGGTTGGGTTTGTGGGCGGATCGCTGGCCGCCAGCGGCGCGACCTTTGCATATTTCGCCGATCCCACCGTACCCATTGTTCCTGCGGGCTTTTTGGGCGGTCTTCTGGCGGGATTCGTAGGCGGCTGGTTTATGAAAATACTGCGCGGGCTTTGTGATAAGATGCCGAAATCGCTTGAGGGCTTAAAGCCCATTCTGATTTATCCCGTAGTAGGCTTGTTGTTTATCGGCGCCTTTATGTGCCTGGTAAATCCTCTTGTGGGAATGTTGAACAATGCTTTGACAAACGCCTTGGATTCGATGGGCGGCTCCTCCGCAATAATTCTCGGCGCACTTGTTGCGGGAATGCAGGCTATCGATATGGGCGGTCCTATCAATAAAGCGGCGTATGTATTCGGCACGGCGTCTATCGCCATGGCTGCCGGAGGATTTTCTCCCGTAATGGCGGCCGTTATGGCGGGAGGTATGGTTCCTCCTATCGCCATCGCCTTAGCTACGATCTTCTTCAAGAACCGCTTCACAGCCGAGGAACGCAAGTCCGGTCCCGTCAACTTCATTATGGGCTTGTCCTTTATTACCGAGGGAGCTATCCCTTATGCCGCTTCTGATCCTTTGCACGTAATCCCCGCTTGCGTAGTGGGCTCCGCCGTTTCGGGCGGATTGTCCATGGCGTTCGGCTGCGCTTCTCCCGCGCCTCACGGCGGCGTGTTCGTTTTTCCCGTAATGCAGAATCCCTTGGGCTATGCCGCCGCTATTGTGATAGGTTCTGTGGCGGGTATGTTTATGCTTGCGCTTTTGAAGAAGAAAAAGGTTCAAAAATGAGAAAGGTGGAATTTTACAATGAGTGAAAAGAAACATCTGCGCTGGGCTGTTCTCGGAACAGGCGTTATCGCCAATCAAATGGCTCAGGCGCTCCGATCTATGGGGCGCACGCTTGACGCTGTGGGCAACCGCACTTACGACAAGGCGGTGGCTTTCGCCGAGAAGTACGGAGTTTCAAAGATCTATAACAGCTATGACGAAATGTTCACCGACCAAGACATTGACATTATTTACATCACTACGCCTCACAACACTCACATCGGTTTTCTGGAAAAAGCTCTGTCCAACGGAAAACATGTGCTGTGTGAAAAATCCATTACTCTGAACAGCGAGGAGCTGCAGCGTGCCGTAAAGCTTGCCAAGGAAAACGGCGTTGTGCTTGCCGAGGCTATGACGCTCTATCACATGCCGCTTTATCGGATGCTGCGTGAGCGTGTTGCTTCCGGAGAACTCGGCAAGGTCAATCTTATTCAGCTGAATTTCGGCAGCTACAAAGAATACGATATGAAAAACCGCTTCTTCAATCCCGAGCTTGCGGGTGGAGCAATGCTTGACATTGGGGTATACGCCCTGTCCCTGGCTCGAATGTTTTTGAATTCCAATCCGGATCAAGTGAGATCTTTCGTACGCAAAGCTCCCACGGGCGTTGATGAGAGTGCCGCCATCGCAATGGCGAACCGCGAGGGTCAGTTGGCGACTGCTACGCTTTCTCTTCATTCAAAGCAGCCCAAACGAGCGGTTATCTCATGCGAAAAAGGATATATCGAGATAATGGAATATCCCCGCGCGGATGAGGCGATCATAGTGGACGCCGAAACCGGAAAAAGTGAGACCGTCCATGCCGGCGCGACCGCCGACGCGCTCCGTTATGAGCTTGAGGATATGGAAGCAGCCGTCCAAAACGGAAACGATATGTTTTTGTCTTATACTGCCGACGTAATGGAGCTGATGACCGCGATGCGGCGGGAATGGGGTGTGAAATACCCCGAGGAAAACTAGAGTCTGTTCACATAAAAGTATTGACAAATAAGACTATTTATGCTATAATATAAATATGAAATTGACAAGAAAA
>CANQWD010000046.1 GCA_947627465.1 uncultured Clostridia bacterium | reverse complement strand
TCGTCGATTTTGTGCAATCTGACGAAAAATTAGGCGACGCAATCGGACGACAATCTCTGTGCGGTGTTGCCTTAAAATTCTGTGTTGCCTTAAACCTTAAATTCACTCTCCCGAAAGAAGTTCTCTCGGCGCGATTTTACGTATGCGCAGCGACAGCAGACAAGCCACTCCGAACACAATAAGAACAAGCCCCGCGCCCGCGATTACGTTAAACAGCAGCGGCACCTCGAACGTGCATTTCACAATGCCTATACCGCCCATAACCACCGTGAAAAGCGGATTTACGACAAACGAGCTTACCGCGATACCCGCCGCCGCGGAAATTATTATCGTCGGCATAAAACTGAGCGCGGTCTGCAAAACAAGCTGCCTTGTCGTGTAGCCTAACGCCTTTAGAATGCCGTAATCGCGCTTTTTGTTGCTTAATAACATTCTTACAAGCAGATACAGCACGAACAGTATTATCAGCACGCTCAAAATCAAAATCGCCGCGACTATTGCCGTTACGAGCGACGTATATACGCTGAGGTTTTCGGTTATATACGTTTGTATCTTGTCGGTGTATATTATTTTGTCACCGAAGCGTTCGAGAATTTCTTTATCGAAATCGTTGATGTCCGTGCCGTCTTTCAGGTCTATGAAGTTGCTGATCGTGTACGAATCCGCGATCTTATCAAAGCCTTCGTTCGTCAAAAAACAGTCCGCACCCAGAGAATTGGAATACTGCGTGTAACCCGTGATAAGGTACGCGTAACTTTTTCCCTCGTAGGACAGCGTTATTTCATCGCCTATTTTCAAGCCGTTGTCCTTGGCGTATTTCGCGCCGAGGGCGGCTTCGTTTTCATATTTCGGGAAACGTCCCTCAATAATGAATTTTTGATTATTTATTTTTGAGGGGTCGTCGGAATAACGCAGCTCTAGCTCCGCGCCGCCTTTATGAAGAACGTAATTCTGCGAAAATTGATGTATCTTTTCAATGCGGCTGTCCTTTTCCAATTCGCGGAGAATTTCTTCCTCGTCGTTTTTGCTGACCAAAACTCCGTAATCGGCAATATTGCCTACCACCATATTCAACATCGGTTTTACGTTCGCGATAACGTTTTTGTACATTACTCCCGCGAATACCAAAATAAGCGACAAAACGAGCATTGTAACGCATATCGTGACGTTCTGCTTAGCTCCCGAAAGCGTTGTTTTAAGCGCGAGCGTGAAATTTATCGGCGCTTTCGAGCGGTCGAGCGAAATGTGATTTTTCTTGAAATTATGAGTGGTAATTCCTTGACGGAGCGCAGTTATCGGCTCTATTTTCTTAATTCCTCGCGCCGAGATAAATACGGAAAGCGCGACCGCTCCCACGATGACCGCCGCCGTGACTAAGCATAAAAGCGGCAAAAATCTTACGGAGTACGGCATTCCCGTCTGCGCGTCCATCATTTGAACGACATACGGAAAAACCGCGTAAGACAGCGCAATTCCCGCTATTGACGAAACAAGCGCTATTCCCGAGAATTGCGCCGTCTGCGCCGCGACAAGCTGGCGGCTCGTGTAGCCTATCGCTTTCAGAGCACCGAGGTTCTGCATATTCTCCTTGATGTAATTCACGACGTTCGACGAAATAACGACCACCGCTATAAGTATGATAACAAACGCCATTCCGCTGATTATCGCGGCGCATATGCTTTGGGAAATATACCTCGTGGTAGACACCAATTCATAGGAATTGGTGTTAAGTCCAAAGTCCGAATATCCAAGCTCTACGCTTTTGTCCGTCAGCGCGTTTTTTAATTCCGCCTCAATCTCGCCGCTTTGGAATTTGTCCTTTAGCCTTATCGAAACGCAGACCCATTTACGAAGATCGGAAACCGCGCCGCGAAGCTCGTCATATTTATCCTCGGTCAGCATATAAGCGCACATCATACAGTTATTGCTGCCCATCATCGCACTGTTTAAAAAGCCGCATACCGTGCAGCTTATTTCCTCGCCGTGTTCGAGCTTTATTTTATACTCGTCGCCGATTTGGTGCTGCCAATCCTCATTGCCTTTTTCGATTATCGGAAGATAAATTCCGCTTTTGTATTCGCTGTCCTCGACAGTTTCAACTTTTCCGACTTCCCGCGAAAGCGCGGTTTCTTTCTCAAACATAGTGCAGCCGTTTATGTAGAGAACGTCAGTCCCGCTGTATTCCGTAACGTCGGGAGAATCGTCAAACTTATTTTTCAAAAAATCGACTATCTCGTTATCGTCAGTAAAGCACAAAGTAACGTGTCCGTCGTTCAGCCTGTCGTGTGTGCGGTCGAAATTCGCCTTGTAATCAATTCCGAGCATCAGCCACAAATTCATCATAATAGACGCGAGAAGCACAAGCACTATGATAGCGACGGTCTGCCCCTTTGCCTTGCGGAGATTGGAGCGCGCGAGCAGTGAATTTTTACTCATCTCACCACCCCATTTCCGTTAAGAACGCGGAAAGTTTCGCGTGGCGTTCTTTGTCGTTCGGAGCGTATTTTCCGAGGTCGCACTCGCCGAGTATCGAGCCGTCTTTTAGGTACAGAATACGGTTTCCGCGGCGTGCGGAGCGCATATCATGAGTTACCATAACTACGCTCTGACCCTGCTCGTTGAACTCGGTGAGCGTGTTCAGAACGTCAAGACCCGTTTGAGAATTAAGCGCGCCCGTAGGCTCGTCGGCGAACAGTATTTCGGGAGAGTTTATCAGTGCGCGGACTATGCCCACTCTCTGCGCTTCGCCGCCCGAAATCTGCGTGGGGAATTTTCTCTGCGTTTCCTTGGGAATGTCCACCGCCTTGAAAAGCTCCTTAGCGCGTTTTACAAGAGCGGACTTGTCTTTATTCACAAGCAGACCCGCCGCCATAACGTTGTCGAAAACGCTCATCGTGTCGATGAGATATATCTGCTGAAACACAAATCCGCAGTGTTCGCGACGAAAGACCGCCAGACCGTCCGAATTTAAGTCGGAGATAACGCGGTCGCCGAACGTTATCTTGCCGAGCGTGGGCGTATCCATTCCCGAAAGCGCGTATAAAAGCGTGGATTTGCCCGCTCCCGAAGCGCCCATAATTACCGTAAAATCGCCTTTGTAAAGCTCCATATCAATATTTTTCAGAACGTGCTGCAAAGCTCCTCCGCTTGAGAAGCTTTTGCTCAAGCCCTCGGTTTTTAACAATATTTCTTTCATTGAAATACCTCCGCAATTTGTTTCTTACACGTTCTATTATAGCGATTTAATTCTTAAATGTCTTTAAGAAATTCTTAAATTTTCCTTAAATCTTCAGTTTTTTCCCCCGCCTGCAGCGGAGGAAAAATAAACTTGAACAAATAATCTCTCGGGAAAAACAAACGTTAAATCGTGCCGCTTAGAGAAATAAAAACCGTGATCTTCAAGCCGCGTTCGCCGTTTTCGATTTTCAGTTCTCCTTTCATTTCCGTCATAAAGCGGTCGGAAATATACAGCCCCAGACCCGCGCCGTCAATGCCGTCCGTATTGCTTCCGCGCTTGAATTTTTCGTTTAAGAGCGGCAGTTCCTCGGCGCTTACTCCGCCGCCGAAGTCCTCGATCTCAACGCTCAGTTTGCCGTTTTCAAGCGCGGACTTCACCTCTATTTCCGTGTTCGCGTACTTGTACGAATTTGCGAAAATGTTGTCGAAAACCTGCTGTAAGCGAGGTTTGTCCGCGTATATCATACACTCCGGAATATCGGGAATTTGCGCTTTATGAAAGTAGTCCGCGCTCGTCAGAATACCGCCAAGCTCCGTGCTCTGCATATCCGCGGGCGAGACGGTAAGCTGCTGCAACTCTTCCAAAGTCGCCGAGAAAAGGTTGTTTACAAGCGCGTTTATTTGGTCTGCTTTTTGGATTATTTGCGTGTAGTTCTCTCGCGTTTTTTCGGTTTCCGAGAGAGCCGTTCCGAGTTCCGAAACGGCTTTGATACTCGCAATCGGCGTTTTGATGTCGTGAGATAATTTCGCTACTAATTCCTTTTTGGAAGCGTTTGCTTTCGCTTCCGCGATACGCGCTTTTTTGAGTTCGGAGCGCATTATGTCAAAACTCTCGGTGAACGCGCCGAAAAGATTGCCCTTGTCCATTTCAAGAGGAATGTCTAGATTTCCTCCCGCAACGCGCTCCGCGAAGCCTTTCATTTTCGAGAACGGCTTTATCACGCGGCGGTTCAGATAAACCGCGTAAATCACGAAAATTGCGGCTTGCAAAAACAGCGCCGCCGCTATAAGTGCGATGATTTTCTTTTTGTAAAAGTCGGTTTGCGAATTATTGTAAATAATGATTTTCGCGCCGTTTTCCAAATCCAAAATCGTGTCGCGGTGAGTTACCGCCGCGTTTATGCTCTCGGAAAGTCCGTCTCTTGTGCGGAAAAGAACGTCATTTCCGTTTATAACAACGTAATCCAAATCGGTTTCGTTGACGTGATTTTCGAGGTTTTCAAAATCGCGTTCCACGGATTTTACTACTTCGTTTACCGTCACGATATTCTGCGGCTTTTCGCCCTTGCGAGTTCCGAAATAAAATACAGCGGCGATCTCCAAAACGAAAACGGCGATAATTACCGCGAAAAATTCCTTTTTCATTTTTCGCCTCCGCTGAATTTATAGCCGTCGCCCCAAACCGTGATTATGTATTCGGGAGCGCTCGGGTCGCGTTCTATGGCTTCGCGGATTTTGCGGATATGCACGTTTAACGTGCCGTCTCCCGTGAACTTATCTTCCCAAACCTTATCGAAAATTTCGCTTTTGGAGACCACGCGGTTCTCATTATTTATAAGATAACAGAGCAGCTTAAATTCCCGAGCCGTGAGCTTTACCGCTTTGCCGTTCACCGAAACCGATTTTGAATTAAGATCGACCGTCAATCTTTCATCCGAATAGCCGTTTAATTCCCGCTGTCCGCAGCGTTTAAGCACGGCTTTTACTTTAGCGAGCAGTACGCCGAGCGAATACGGCTTTTGAATGTAGTCGTCGCCGCCGATATTCAGCGCGATTATTTGGTCGTCCTCGCTTGTTCGCGCGGAGATAAACAGAATGGGTATCTCGGTTTTTTCGCGAAGTTCTTTGCATAATTCAAAGCCGACAGCCCGGTTCGGGTCGCTGTCGTCACCAAGATTGATGTCAAGCAGTAAGAGGTCGGCGGAATTTTCCCGCAAAAACACACGGCATTCCTCCGCCGAATACACCGCGGCGGCGCTCACTCCGAATATATTAAAATATTCCGCGGTGCTGTCCGCAAGAAGCTTTTCATCGTCTATAATTAGGCATTCGTATTTCATTTTATCTCCTAGGTCTATTTAAATATTCAGCAGATCATTCTCTGACATTATCCGATCTTTAGTCATAGATTTTTACTGCATTTATATTTTAGCACCATTATGATGAAATGTCAATATTAGGGCGTGTTCACATTACCTGAAATGCTCGGATTGCGAAGCGATTTTTTCGCAAAACGAGGAAAAAATCCGCAGACATACTGTATGTATTTCAAGGATTTTTGACAAAGTTAATGCGCGCATTATGCGCTACGCGCAAAACACTAAATTCGCCGCAAGACGGGCGTTGAGCGGTAATGTGAACACGCCCTAAAGACAAGCCGATAATAACATTGAAAATGGGGAAGCGCTCGGCTTCCCCATTTCCGAATTTTCAGATTCCGCTCATTCCGCCGCGTCCTCCCTTTCCGCCATGACCGCCCATTCCGCCGCCCATCTGTCCGGGATTGCTTTCCGAACCGTCGTTGGTGGTAATATCGCCGCCGTTATTGGAATACGTTCCGTCGCAGTCCAGCGCGGTATTTCCGTTTCCGTTGCAGGTGAGATCGAATTTTCCGCCGTTTATCGTCAAAGTACCGTTGGAATCTACGCAGTCGCCGTCGGAAACAACGACGATAGTTCCCCCGTTGAACGTGAGCGAGATGTCTGACGAACCGTTAAATTGATCCATATCGGGACGTCCGCCGCCAAATCCCGAGCTGTCCGCGCCGCCCGCGGCATTGAAACCGTCATCATGAGCGGTAATATCGAAGCTGCCGTCGTCGACTGTTATCGTCTGCCCCTCAATTCCCTCATAGCAATACGAAATGTTGAAATCGCCGTTCTTGATAGTGACGTCCGCGTCCGAATGAAGCGCGTCGTCTCCGGTTTTAATATCAAAACTGCCGCCGCTTACAAGAATATTTCCTCCCGCGTGGAACGAATCATCTTCCGTATCCGTTTTAAAGCTTCCGCCGGAGACAGTAAGCGCTCCCTTGGTCTTTATACCCTTTCGGCTAACGGAATCAGTCGTTTCCGACGCTGCGGTTTGCGATCCAAAACCGCCCCTTGATCCGAAGTTCTCGGCGGGCATAGTAACGCTTGCGCTGCCCTCCCCCGTGTTAACGGTAAAATCTCCGTTTTCAATAGTTAAATACGCGTCGGAGCTTATGCCGTCGCCGTTTGCCGTAATATCAAATTTTCCGCCCGCGATATAGATAAAGCCTTTTTCGGCGTCATCCGAATTTTCGGCTTGAATGCCGTCTTTTTCCGATTTGATCGTGTATGTTCCGTTGGAAATTCTGACGCTGTCTTTTCCCGAGAGACCGTGACTTGCAGCGGTAATATCATACGTTCCGCCTGTCAGGACCAAGTCGTCCTTGGAAACTACTCCGTGACCCGCGGCGGCATTTATCGTAAGCGAACCCGCGCCGTTCAAAGTCAAATCGTCTTTTGAGTAAATGACCGCGTCGATATTGTTATCGTCGATCGCCACATACTCTCCGCCGTTTGTCAAAGTGTTTTCCGTACCCGATACTGTGGTGATGAACACCTTATCCGCCTGTGCGACATAGATAGCTGCCGAGGTGGAGTTTTTGATCTGCACTCCGTTCAGCACCAGCCGAACTTTATCCGTTTTATCGGCGTTAACTACTATCATTCCGTTATCCAGCGTACCGGAAAGAATATACGTGCCCTCGTCCTTGATCGTCACAGTGCTGCCGCTGATCTCCACCGCATTGGAATCGCAGGCGGCGCCGTCTCCCGACAACGTGATTTTAGCGCTTGTTTCTTCGTCATATCCTATCTCAATATCATTGTTTGTAAACATACCGGACGAACTTGAGACCGGCGCCGACCCCTTGGTTTCGCTTTCCTCGGCGGTTGTTGTCGAATCCGAGCTTTGAGGTTCGCTTTCATCGGCGGTCGATGTTGAATTCGAGCTTTGAGATCCGCTTTCGTCGGAATTCGACGGCGTTTCCGAAACTTCCGTTTTGCCCGAGTCGGCGGATAAGCCGTCGGTTTCGGAAGTTCCCGCCGAGCCGCATCCCGACAGGGCGAAAAGAGCCGCAAAAACAAGTGGTGTAAAAAATCTTTTTTTCATAGTGTTTCCTCCTTATAACTCACCGATAACCGTTTCCTGCTTGGATATGGAAATCTCAAGATTTCCGTTGCGGCAGCGAAGTTTATTTATCATTTCTTTTTCATTGCCCGCGCTGTTTAATTTTATGTTATAGGTTAGCTTGAAAAGGCTTCCCATATTGGAGGTCTTGACGTTTACAAGCTCACACTCGGAGGCGTATTTCTTTATAATAGGCTCGAATACGTCCTCATAATCCAGATCCTCGGGAATAGTGATGTGAAGAGTCTTATACAACGCGGAATTCTTTTTTCCGCCGAGATCCAATCTGCTGTACAGTGCGCTTATGAAACCGAAAACGATCGCGCAAAGGAACCCGTAACCTATATACCCCATTCCCACGATCAAGCCCGTGCCCATCGCCAGAAAAATAGCGCCGATCTCCTTTGCCGAACCCGGTACAGAACGAAAGCGAACCAAGCTGAACGCACCTGCAACAGCAACGCCTGTTCCGACGTTTCCGTTTACCATCATAATCACCACGCAAACCACTGCGGGGAGTAGCGCCAGCGTCGCGACAAAGCTTTTTGTATATCGCGTACGGTACATATAGGCAAACGCCAGGATCAACCCGATAACCAAAGCGCTGCCTATGCAGATCATAAAATCGGAAAACGAGATAACGCTCGTCATATCCGTGTCAAAAATTCCCTTAAAAATATCAGCAAGCATATAAAATTCTCCTTTGTTCGTTTATTTCGGTCAATTCCGGTCGAGTCATCATATCCCGATACGCCTCCCCGTATTTTGAAAATGATGTTTGATAAACCTTTAGCCGATTAAGCTCGCGGCTCATCCAAAGAGGCAAACCGCCCGCGGTCTTGATCTCCATTAAGGTGTCGCCTTTGTTTAGAAGCGGTGTTCCGTAGACTTCGCTTCCCAAAGAAATATCGTAATCCCTGTAAAGGATATTTTCGTCAAAGGTAACGCGAAAATCGCCGCCGCTCAATTCATAAAACGCTTCGCGCTCATAGGTAAGAAATACCGCGGGACGAAGCCCTTCATAAAAAGAGCGGAAATATTCGATCTCGTCCGCGATTTGGGAATGTACCGGAAGCGGAATTCCCTCCTCAAAACTTTTTGCCGCGTCTTCTTCCGATATCGTCAGTCTGCGCTTATACACCACTTTTTTGTATTTCTTTTTAAGCTCCACAAAAACAGGGTCGTTCGGCGCCGCCTCTTGATAACTGCGTACGCGGAGCTTTTCTTTGTAGATCGGTTTTTCCAGAGAGTGCCTTATAAGCCGAAAATTATCCGTATCGTAATAGATATTCCTGATCGTGGTGCGTCCGTACTTATCAAGCTTCATATAGGGCTGCATTTCCTGCATGATTGCCTGCTTTTGTTGATATGTCAGCAGATACTTTATTTCGTATCGCTTGAATGTTGATTGATAAGTCATTTTTTCTCCTTTCAAATACCCGCTGGTTTTTGGCGCGGTTTTCTTTGTTGCTATAAATTATAACACCTGTTTCTTTAATAAACTTAAGGCAACACCGCGCAATTACCGGCTAACGCCTTTGCCGCCCGCTTGCTTGCATATTTTCCGTCATATTGCAC
>CANQWD010000045.1 GCA_947627465.1 uncultured Clostridia bacterium | reverse complement strand
TCAAGGCTGCCTTAAACCCCGATGTCCTTTTGGAAATCTTGCTTTCTTACTCTTAATTTTAAATGCTGTTGGTCTGGGTTTGAGTAAAGTATAGAAGTTTTAACATCGCCCATCAAGAACTTTTCTTCGACGCTCCTCAATTCCTTGAAGAAAATAATAATCAAGCGGTATATGACAGCTTTGATGATCTATATAAAAGTGTGGTCGGCTGAATTCTTAAATCGAACCGACTAAAATGCGCGGCAATGCCGCAAATATTATGGTGTAATTCAGTTTATTCGATATTTTTAAGCTCGTCCGTATCCAAATAATCCTCAACGTACTGTTTTGTAAGAAGCTCGCGAGGTATAAAATCGTTGTATTTTCCCGATATCTCACAGTTTTCGGGAATTTTGAAACCGTACTTGTCCGCGCCTTTTTCGCATATATCGTTCAGCGCGGAGATAAGCGCGTCCTTGCCCATATCCGTCTGAACTTCAACGCAAACGGGAATGTACCTCGATAAATATACGTTCGCTTGAAAACCGCGCTCACGCAGTGCGAATTGCAGAGCCATTGTGCCGCGTGTTCCCAAAAAAGGGAACACCGCGTAATTCGTTCCCGAGATCGGCAGCACCATACGTTCTTCGGAATTCGGCGCGGGAGAACCGTCAAGCAGCTCCTTTCCCGAATACCCGCCGTCCTTTGAGGCGCTGCGGCAAAGAGTTCGGATGTCGGCAAGACGTTTTTTTGCGCTCTCGTCAAGAAACGCGTATTGTTCGTCGCTTCTGATTATCTCGAGGATCTTCTTCATTACTTTGGTGTGAACATACTCGTTTCCCGTATCTGTCCACATATTCGCGGAAATGCCCGGTATCTTCTTGACATAGATAATTAGCTGCTTTTTATCAAGCTCCGTTACTTCCCATGCCTGTCCCGCTAACGCGAACTGCGACTTCGGCGGGAACGGGTTCTGCACCGTGCCGATAACCTCCGAGCCGCACCGCACGGTAAACTCCAACGGTACGGAGAATACTGCCAGAAACTCGTAATTATTAACGACAGCTTCTCCTTTTTCGCCGATAAGCAAGCCGCCGTCCACGCAGCGCTCGAGGTGTCCGTTTTCGAGCAAGTGTTTTAGGAAGAACGCGTAGTCCTCTTTGGTGATGTGCGAAAACACCGACAGAGTGAGAATTTGCCGCGCCAGCTCTTTCGGCTGAACGCTCCCCGAAGCTAACATTACCGCCATTGTCTGATGATACAAAAGCGAGTACGGCAGTTTGGGCAGGAACATAGGCTCTACCCATTTTTCGCGGGTGTAAAGCAGGATTTCGGCAATGCACATCACGAAATCCCAGTTGACGTCCTTATAAAAAACGTTTTGCGGAACGCTCATGTCTTGACGAAATGCGAAGTACATTTCTCCTGTTCCTCCGCGCCGTCCCGTTCTTCCCAATCTCTGAACAAATCCCGATACGGTAAGCGGACATCCTGTTTGAACTATTCGCTCCAAATGTCCTAAGTCAATTCCAAGTTCCAAAGTTACCGTGGCTCCCGTGCAGACGGGCAATTCTCCCGACTTCATTCGCTGTTCGGCAAATTCGCGAAGCGCGGGAGAGATGTTCGCGTGGTGAACCAGATAGCAGTCCGAACCGTGTTTTTGTTCCGATATTCGTTTTAGATGCGCGATATTTTCTTCGACCTCGCCTTTGCTGTTTGAAAACAAAATACAGCGTTTTCCGTGAGTAACGTCATATAAATAGTTATAGTAATTCTCGAGCAAGACCTTGCTGTTCTTATGCGGTATCTTCTGTGCAATGGGGAAAAAACGCACCGACAAGCGAACTTTGCGCCCTTTTTCGGAAACGCGCGGAGTAACGCAGACGGCGCGGCTTCCCATAGAGAGCCAACGCTCAGCGTTTTCGGTATCGCCCAAGGTCGCGGAAAGTCCTATGCGGCGCGGCTCGAAACCGATTATGCGCTGCAATCTTTCCAGAACCGATAAAAGCTGCAGGCCGCGGTCGCTGTCCATAAAATAATGCACTTCGTCGATTATTATAAAGCGCAAGTCCGAAAACAGCCGAAAAACACCCGAACTGTTGCGGATAAGCAAGCTTTCAAGGCTCTCGGGAGTGGTCTGCATAATCCCGCGAGGATTTTTGAGCAGCTTTTTCTTTTGCGTTTGCGACGCGTCGCCGTGCCATTTTGTCACGGGAATGTCCGCTTCCTCGAGAAGCTCTTCCAGGCGCTCGAACTGGTCGTTTATCAGAGCTTTCAGCGGCGAAATATACAGCGCTCCCACGCTGCCCGAGGGGTTTTCGTACAACTGCGTTAAAACTGGCAGAAACGCGGCTTCTGTCTTGCCGCTCGCAGTGCCGCTCGTTAAGAGCAAGTTGTCCTCGGTATCGAAGATAACGTTCGCCGCCGCCACTTGGATTTCGCGCAGTTCTTCCCATTTATTTCGATAAATGTAGTCTTGGATAAACGGCGCGTATCTGTAAAAAACATCCATAGCCTGTCCATAAGCTCCTTTCAAAAACGGCTCCTCCGCTTTTTCAGAGAAGCCGCCGTAATTATATGTTATCTGCATCCGCAGTCATTGTTGCGGTTATCGTTGTTACGGTTGCACCCGCAAGAACGGTTCATACGTCTGCCGATAGGAAAACCGAAAAAGAACATACTTATGGCTCCTTTCTTTTAAGATAGAGATTTTTATAATCCCTCGCCTTATTATATGACTTTAGCCCGAATTTTGCTATAGGGTACCTTTAAAAACCTTGTTTGAGCAAAAACGTGAGGGGCACGCCGTCTGCTGCGTCAAACCTCCTCGCATACGGCATCCCCACCTGTTTTTGCTTTTCAAACCGGTTTTTAGAGGTGCCCTATATTGACTAAAACCTGGACGTAAAGTCCTCATAAAATTGAAGATTTTCACTGTCTGATGTATCGCTGTCAATAAACCGTTGAAGTTCTTCTTTCATCGAATTGTAGGTTTCCCGGTAATTATCAAAGCCGCAAAAAACCGTATGAACCATTTCACCGTAAACTCCGCAGGTAATTGCGCAGTAATTGGTACATTTTTCCAATGTTATACGGCACGCGTTTTTATATTCCTCATCTTGAAGAATAACGCCGCCCTCGCTGCCCGTACCGCCTATTGAAAGAGTTTTCCACATACTTTCCTCATTTTCCGTTATATCTCAATGTTGTTAAATAACGCCGAACAAAATTCATTACAATATGGTATTTATCGCGAAATCCACGCGTTATAAACTCTTGACGTAAATTCTGCTGTCATCTCCGTAAATATCAACACGGCTTTCTTCAGTCGTCATATATCTCTAAAAATGACGTGATTTTCCCGTGAGTATACTCGCCTTCAACCAAACCGAATTCCGGATCGAAATACCGACCGTCGCAAAACAGCGCCCAATGCGTGTAGCCATCGTTTGTATGGACTGTTAATATAGAGTATTTATAAGGTTCGGGATTTTTCTTGGAAATACGCTTGTTTCTTTCCGCATGCTTGATACCGTAAAAATCAAGTATCTCTATAAGCTGACCGATACTTGTCGGCGCGTCGGTTTTCATATCTTTTATCACCTCATCAACGCTCTTTTTCGCGATCATAGCGATACACGCTTGTCCACACGTTGTGGGAGTGGTCTGCATAATAAGTTCCATATTTTCTCCTCTGTTTTGTATTTTTACCGTCTTACAATTCAAAATCCTTAAATCCGTCGGCGCTATCCGAACATAGATATTGCTATTATACGATTATTGTTTTGATTGTGCGTATAGCCAGTCTCTCGCTATCTCAACTCTATAACAGTATTTAAAAGAAAACATATGTTCGCTGATACGGCTCGGCACATACCAAGGCATAACGGTTCTCTTTTTGAAACTTATGAAATACTTATCACAATCCGCTTTAAAAAAATTACCCAAAGCGCTGTTCATATTCTCCGTTTCAAGCGTCGCGTCAATATCCGCAATTTCGTTGTACTGCGAACCGCTCGCTTTAAGCATTTTCTTTACTTCCGCTTGTCCCGCACTTGCCCTGTCATCACCCTCAGCCGCGAAATAAACGAAAGTTTGAGAGACTAATCCTTGGAGCTCGTTTTTATCCCACTGCCCGTCGACAAAATACTCCGCAGCAAACAGGTTTTCATAATTTGCCGCCAGATACATAATCGTCATACATCCCATAGACTGCCCCGTACCATAAACTCTGTTTGTATCGATATTATAGTTATTCTCCACCGATTTAATCAATCTTTCCGTAATATCAACATACTCTGTCTTACTGTATGAACCGTGGTCGTCAAGAATTGTTTCCGGATACTGCGGAACCAATACAAAGCTCTTATGCTTCTCCTGCTCCGCATCGGAAGCCCATATTAAAGCGCCCTCCTGCCCCAACGGTTTTGTCGTGTCTTTTCCCACCGTGCTTGAATCGCCGATATATACCAGCAGCGGATATTTATCGGATTCGTTATATCCGACGGGAATAAATAAATTGTAAGATATTGTTAAATTTGTCTGAACGTCTGTAAATTCAAACTGTTGAAAGCTATCAAAACATTCCGTTTTATATTGCTTGTAGACGCTGTTATTAGACACATTAAGAACGCCTATGCCATATGCGATATACGGATAGCATACAACGAGCAGCGCAATAACGATAAATAAAATTACCGCCAAAATTATCTTTTTCTTTTTTTTCATAGTTACCCCGTAAATTCTGATTTGACTTACAGCTCGAAATCCTCAAACCCGTCCGAGCTGTCGGAATTTTCTCCCTCGCCCTCGGAGAATTTAAACTCGTCCTCGCCCATAAGCTGCGGAATGGTCTTGTCGGGGTTCTGATAGGCGATATTCAAAAGCTCTATAAAATCGCGTATCATCTCGCGCGGAGTTACGTTGGTCTGCGCTCCCACGCGCTCGAATTCCGCTTTAACGAAGTAGATCCTGTCCTCGAGAGTAATGCGCGGTTCGTAACCGTAAAGCCCCGCGTGAATTTCCGAGAGCTTTTCCGTAAGCACGGTGAGTTCCTCATAGGTCAGCGGATTTAAGCGGATTATCGGGGCTAACATATCGTGCACTTCATCGGTTGCAAACCGCCCGCGCTCCAAACGAGAGCGCAAAGCGTCGTAGCTGAACACTCCGCGCCGCGTGTCCTCGATACACTGCGGCGTGCCGCCCATAATTATTCCGAGGTGCGAAGCCTTGCCCTGCATACAGTCGTTGTACATCATCAGAATTTTCTCGTAGTTGTACTGCCGCGTGGTGGAATTGGGTATCTTCATCACGTTCACAAGCTCGTCTATCATCACGACCAAGCCCTTATAGCCCGCGCTCACTAAAAACGCGCACATCAGCTTTATATAATCGTACCAGTTATCGTCGGAGATGATGACGTTCACGCCGAGATCGGATTTCGCTTCCGTTTTCGTGGAGTACTCGCCGCGCAGCCAGCGAACGGCTTTCGCGGACTTTTCGTCGTCGCCGTCGCGGAACGCTCTATAATACACCGCGATCACCGCCGCAAAGTCAAAGCCGTGAACCATATCGTTAAGCCCGTTTATCTTCGCGAAAATGCGCTTTTCCACCTCAACGTCGAAAAACGGGTTGTCCGCCGCCATACCGTTTTCCAGTACCTCTGTTCGAACGCTGTTTATCCACTTTTCGAGTATCAGCGACAGCGCGCCGCCGTCGGGCTTTGCCTTGACGGACAGCGACATCATCAGTTCTCGGTAAGTCGCCAAGCACTGCCCTTTTGTTCCCATAAGCCGCCGCTCGGGTGACAAGTCCGCGTCTGCCGCCGCAAAGCCTCTGTCCATAACGTGCTGGCGCATGGTCTGCATAAGAAAGCTCTTGCCGCTGCCGTATTTTCCCACTATAAAGCGAAAAAAAGCGCCGCCGTCCTCGGCTATCGCCACGTCGTGCAGAAGCGCGTTTATCTCGCTGTCGCGCCCCACCGCTATATACCCCAAGCCTACGCGCGGCACTACGCCGCCTTTCAAGGCGTTTATAAGCCCGCTTGCTATTCGTTTCGGAATTTGCATAGTTATCGTCCTTTGCTTATTTTTTCTTCCCTTTTATTATAACATATTTTCAATACTAATGATATGCTCAATCAACTTATAACGTTTTCGCTGTAAGTTTGTTGCGTTGTCTATATTATAACATATCGGAAGAAAATTTGCAAGAGACTTTTATCCGCGGTAGTATTTCATTATGCTGTCGTAAGAGGGAAATTTACTTTCAAGCTTTACCGAAATTATTACGACGATCACGGCAAGCGCCAAACCGACAATAAGCTGTATCGACGTAAATTCCTTTATCCTTTTGGGCTTGATGAAAAACGCGGCGGCTATCGCTATCCCGCAGCAGACCGCGAGAAAACCCATCTCCACCATCATCGCGAAGCCCGCGCCCGCGCCTAACTTTCCGTAATGCGGAAACACCCAATTCGTCGCGCGGAGCGGATAATCCGTCTCCCGAAACCAAGTAAAAACTGCCAACGAAAAGGGTACGGACAGGATAAGTTTAGCTAAAAACTCCGCTTTCGACGTGCCGACAAGCATTGCGCCGTGCAAAACCGTCATTACGGCTATGTAAACAAACGGAAGATAATTATCGGTTTTCATACATATTACGTCCGCGAGAAACGGCGCGGACACGCAGAAAACCGACATTGCCGCCGAGCACAATATTACATACGCGAAACGTTTCGGTTTCATATTACTCTCCTTTATAAGGATACTGACGGCTTATTCGCCGCTCGGGGTTTACGTCGAACGTGTACAGAAATATCAGGAACAGCCATTCCAAAGGTTTCATCAGAAAGTACACAAAATTCGCGCGGCGCGGCGTAGTAATGTGCTTTGAGACCGGATAGCCGTATTTGTCGTAAGCGCCGCGTATAAATTTATGGAACTTCGGGAACTTTTCGTAAATGTAGTCCTCAAATGCGTTCGCTATGCAAAGTTGGCGGTTGACTACTATTGTCGCGCCGTGGCGCGTTCCGTAACGCAAAGGTTTGACGACTTTCGGGTCGCCGCCCGCTGCCACGGTACAAAGATAGTGCCCATGATATTCCTTGGGCGGCGGGGGAATTTGCTTTGAGAACGTCCAGTCTGCGGTGTCCGTGAACGCCTTTATCGCCGCGTCCGCGCCTTGCCCCGTGAGTATGAAAATTATTTCGAGCACCGCGATAATGAAGAACAGGCATGTAAACACAAGTATTCCGTAACGCGAAATGCGGTCGATTTTTCTCGAGAGCCAACCGCTCGGCGGAGCGTCGCGGTTTTCAAAAATCTCAAGCTGCTGCTTTATCTGATCTCTAACCGCCGATATCGAGAGGATGAAAATGTTAGCGTGGTAAACGTAAAGCATCAGCGTTATGCCCTCAACATTTTTGCCGATCTGCACCGCGTAAATTATCTGCAAAACATTCATCAAAACGATCGCCGCTATCGACCCCGCGGATACGAGCGGCGGCAGCTTTTCCGCTTTGATATTGATTAGCACGAGCAAGCCCGCTATCCCTAAAACTGTCGGCAGGATAACCGCCCATTCGTATTCCGAGGACAGTATGTAGTGCAGATCATTAGGGTACACCTGCTCCCACCAATCGCCGCCGGTATTGAACGATACGCCAGCTAGCAAAACATACAGAACACCTCCTACGATCAATGTAAGCCACGCCGTGAGTTTTTGCGCCCGGGGCTTTTTCGAGCACAAATTCCATACGTTCAGGAAAGTGAGCACGGCGGGAATAACAAATGCTATCCAGCCAAACATGACAAATTTACAAAAATCGCTAAAACACAAAAGCGCTACAAACATTTCTTAAGCCCCCATTATAGCAAACACGCCCGCCGCGAGCGCCAAAACAGCGGCGGTAGTTTTCTTTTTATTTTATTCCTCCGTGTTATCTGGTCTATATTCGAGAATATCTCCCGGCTGGCAGTCAAGAGCCTTGCATATCCTGTCGAGCGTGGAGAACCGCACGGCTTTTGCTTTCCCCGTTTTGAGTATCGAGAGGTTCGCGGGGGTGATGTCGATTATCTCGGCAAGCTCATTTGAAGATATCTTACGCTTCGCCATCATTACGTCTAAGTTTACAATTATCATAAATTCTCCTTAACCCGAAACATACCAAAAATACCAATTTTCGGCAATTTTTTCGTTAGAGTAATCGTATTCCTCAAGAGCAGCGTTCTGCAATTCCGCCGATAATTTTCTGTTTGGGTCGGTGGAATAAACGATTTCTCTCCATTCGTCCGATTGGTTGTTTAAGCCAAAACTGATAATGCAGCCGTTCCGTCTTTTCGTCATATGAAGTCCGCTCGTGCCGAACAGCCCCATAGCCTTATAGAGAGCTTGCTCCTGCGCCTTGTCCGGCAAATCGGACTGCCGCCACTCGATTTGTTTTCCTGTTTTCATATCGCGTATATCATAACGGTTATCGTAATGTTCAAAGTCGATATTCCAATGAAGAACCGTGAACGCCGTATCGTCGGGATAATTCTCCGCAATTTCAACAAGATAGTCGGCGGCTTGCTCGAAAGTTTGCCGATTGTTTTTGAAAATATTTTTAACGCGCAGATCGGATTTGAAATAAGCAATAAGCGCAATTAACGTACCAACCAGCAGTACATATACGCTGACGCCGATTATCATTTGTTTTCTTGAAACTTTCACGATAAATCTCCTCAGCTAAATCGTGGCGTCGTTTTCCTCGCGTATCTTAACGGCTTTCTTAAAGCAGTTTTTGACTACGCGAAGTATCAGCCCGAAGAACGCCGCCACAAAAACTATCGCGAACGCGAACGGTCTCAAAACCGCGAAATAGATAAACGCCAGCGCCACGCCAAAGCAGCAGTACGAAATTATCCGCAGATACGTCACGTTTTTCGTGATAAACGGACGACCGTCCGCGATGTTTTTGAGAAGCAGATCGAGACACACAAGCACGCACACCGCGAACGGCACGCAGCAGTAAAGCGTTATAAGAAGCGGCGCGGCTACGTCACCCCTGTTTGGGATCGAAGCCGTTTTCTCGTCGTAATACCTCACCAGCGCGGGTGCGAAAATGCAGCACGCCAAAACAAGCGCATAGCACACCTTGACGACGATCTGCGACGCTATGAGCGATTTGTCCTTTTGTTTCATAATTGCCTCCGTAAATAAAAAAGCTTTTTGGGAAAATTTTCTCTAACATATCACTATTATAACACGGTAATTTATGTTTGTCAATAGGTTTTTATCGAAAGTCGATAACTTTATTGGCGCAAAATAAATCCGCTTTGATAAACGATACGGGTATTATCAATATGAGATCCCGGCTTCCCGTTCTATGGGAGAAGAGAAACCGTAAATAAATTATAATCGCTAAACGCGATAGTGAGAATATTAAGGCAACACCGCACAGAGATTGTCGTCCGATCGCGTCGCCTAATTTTTCGTCAGATTGCACAAAATCGACGAATAAGGCTGGCGGCTATGAGGAGATTTTGGGCAAAAA
>CANQWD010000044.1 GCA_947627465.1 uncultured Clostridia bacterium | reverse complement strand
AACTTGATATCGTTTTTCTTGCGGTTATTTATATGGCTATGGTTTTAGATGCAATTTTAATGTGAACAGGCTCTAGATATATGAATAAAAACACGTTATATTTAACGCTAAAGCTCGCGGCTTTGGCGGCGGTCGTTTCGGAATTTATCTCGGCGAATACGTTTGACGGTTTAAAGACCGTCGGCGTACTCGCCTTTTGCTGTTTGTTTCTCGCCGATTTTCTGATAAACCGATTATGCCGCGTTAAGCAAGTGCGCCCGATATGCGCGCTCGTAAGCGCCGCCGCGTGCGTAATATGCGGCGCGGAAACGTATTTTCCGCTGCTGGCAATGCTGATTTTTCAGCTTACGGACTTGCTTGAAGTCAAGGGATATTTCTACGGTATTTACGCTGCCGCGGCGGCGCTTTCCGCGCTGATTTTCTCGCCCGCTCAAAACGCGCTTGTTACGGCGGCGATACTCACGGCGGCGGGAATTTTCGCGCGTACAGCCGTGGAGCGTGTGGAATATTTTCGGGAACTTTCCGAAAATCAGCGGAAAACCATTGCCGCGCAAACCGAGCGGATAAATAAATTACAAGCGTATAGCCGAGCCGTTCGAGAAAATACCGCGCTTGAGGAGCGTTCGCGGTTCTCGACCCGTATTCACGACAAACTGGGGCACGGCATTTCGGGCAGCATAATTCTTCTTGAGGGCGCGAAATTGAATATCAGAAAAAATCCCGAGCAGTCCGAGAAAACTCTTGAGACCGCAATTGAAAATCTTCGCGGAAGCGTCGACGAAATTCGCGCCGCGCTCCGCGAAGAACGTCCCAAACGCTCCTCTGCAAGCGCGGCGGAGCTTAAAGAAATGCTGGAGCGGTTCGCGGTTGATTACCGAATAAAGACGGATTTTTCGGTAGAAGGAGACAAGGAAAAAATCCCGCCGCCCGTTTGGAACTGCATTAAGGAGAATTTAACAGAAACTCTCACAAATGTGGTGAAACACTCGAACGCCGGCGAATTTGCGCTGAAAATTCACGTCTACGATAAAATGATACGCGCGGAATTTTCCGACAACGGCGCAAATTACGGCGGTTTTTCAAAGGGAATGGGTCTTGACGGCATTGAAGACAGAACGTCTGTTGCGGGCGGAAAATGTTTATTTCAATGCGGTGTTTCGGGCTTTAAAACAATCAATATTTTTGGAGTTGACAATGATCAAAGTACTGATAGCGGACGATGACGCAATAATTCGCGAGGGATTGAAAATGATAATTTCCTCGCAGGACGATATGGAGATCTCAGGTGAAGCGGAAAACGGCAATACGGCTCTGGAGCTTGCGCGAAAAACGAAGTCCGACGTCGCTCTTTTGGATATTCGTATGCCCGAATGTGATGGAATTACGGCGGCGGAGGGTATGCTCGCCGAGAGACTTTGCGCGCCGCTTTTACTTACCACATTCGATGAGGAAGACTTTATTTTACGCGCCTTAAAAAGCGAGATCTGCGGTTATATTCTCAAAAATTCGCCCGCCGAGCGGATAATAAACGCAGTCCGCGCCGTGAACGCGGGCGGCACGGTTTTTCAAGAGGATATTCTGAAATACGTCCGCGATAAAATTTCACCCGCAAACGGCGGCGAGATTTTCTCGGAGCTTACTCCCCGCGAAGTCGAAATAGTTCGCCTTATCGCCGAGGGGCTTTCCAATCGACAAATTGCCGAAAGGCTGTTCCTCTCGGACGGCACGGTACGAAATCACATCAGCACGATCCTCGAAAAAACGGGACTGGAACACCGCACGCAGATTGCGGTCATGTGGCTGAAAAAATGAAAGCGTCACGAAATAAAATAAGGTTCGTAGAGGCTTTCTCCCCGGCTTTGCGGAAGAGAAAATGAAAAAATATTTTTTATACATTATACGGTCTGCAATAACAGACGTGCCCAAAACAATGCAATTTTTCTATATCAGCGCGGGCAAACTGTACAGCGGATAAAGCGAAAACCATTGTGCCGCGCTCATGCCCATTACCGCAAGCGCAGGCGCCGCCGCGAAAACAAGCAGTCCTCCGAAAACAGCCGCCGCGTTATTTTTTAACTTGTACGACAGCACGAGCGTCCCCGCGCACGTTATCAGCAGCACAATTATTTGCAGCAATACCGCGAACGCGACAAACAGCCAAATCGATATACCGACCGGAAAATCAACGTACATCGGAAGATTTTTTACGGATGTTTCTGCTAAATTCAGCGTGAACGTTTTGGTGATAGTCATTACCCTAAATATCCACGGCAAACCGCCGAACGCCGCGCACAAAACGACGCAGCAGAGCGCTTTGTTGGCGATTATTTTTTTCTTCCCCTTAGCGGTCGCCGAAATCAAATTCCACGAATTAAATCGGTGCTCTATCGACATCACACCCGAGAACGCGAAAACAACACACAAGATCTGCATAAACATATCGGTCAAATAACCGCCGCCCGCGCTTCCGAACAAAAGACGATATCCCGTTTCGTAAACAAATTCGCCGCCGTTTGATTTTATAGCGTCATAACGCTCCTCAACGCGCTGAAAATACGGATACAACACGGTTTGCGCTTCCCATACGGAGATCATTGATTTTGCCGTCCGCTCGTCTATCTCGCCGTTCGCGCACATTTCGTTAATTCTGTCAATCTGCTCGAACGCGCGGTCAAAACGCGCTTTTTCATCGAGAATATACTGTTCCTTTTCCTCGGTAAGCTCTCCCTCCAGCTCGTGCATAATTTTCGCGTAATACTGCTCTCCCAACGTCGGATAATACGACTTTTTCAATTCCGTACCGCCCAACAAAACGCCGAAGATCACAAGTACAACGATCGCCTTGTTTGTAAACAAGATCTTGGCGCTTTCATGCAAAAATAAGTTCCCGCGCAGCTTCCAAAACAGCGGAAACGATATTCTCACGCGCCGAATATCAAGACTTTTCGCGTTAATAAATAGCAAAACGCATACCGCCGAAGCCGTCAAAAAAGCCGCCGCGCAAACAATTACCGCGCCGTGAATTCTTTCAAAAGGATACCCGCCGATATTAAAATTGAGATATTCGCCGTAAATATATTTAGGATTAAAAACGCCCCAGAACGACAAATATTTCAGCGGATTGAATTTTGAATACGCGGGAATAAATTTAAACGCCGCATAAGATATTCCCAAAAATCCCACTCCGCAAAGCATTGGCGCAAAGCTCCTCGAAGTGACGATCGACGCCGCCGTAAGCGCCGCTCCCAGCGAAAAAAGCAGCGCGGTTTTCGTCAAAAAACCAAGCATCAAATACCCGCCGAGCGAAATGTCAACGCTGCTTTCCTGAAACATTGAAACGGAATGTATCGACGCGCCGAGGTCGCCGACGCCCGCGGCAAATTCGGCGTATAAAAAATTAGAGCCGTACAGCAAAAGGACGATCGCCGCGCTCTGTATCAACAGCGCAAACAATTTCGCGGCAATGCATTTCACGATCCCGTTTCGCGTGGCGCGCGTTACGTAAAACAGCCCTTTCTCCTTTTCGTCGATGATGAGGCTGCCGACAACCAGCATAACGGAAAGTATCAAAAACAAGTCCGTCAGCATATTTTCCGAAGCGATCTTCACGCCCTTTGACGGTGTAAACCTAATATTTTTTGACGTTAAATTCTTGTGATCGAGGTAACTTTTTTCAATATTTCGCGCGGAAAATGAGTTTTTATCAACGCCCGATTGACCGAAAATCGAAATCCCCGAAAGACGGTTTTTGTTTTCCTCAATCGACTTTATATAATCGTCATAACCCGCGACGGTCTCGCATTCCGCGAGAATTTCCTCAACAAATTTTTGCTCCGCCTGAAGATTTTTTGTGTAGCTTAAATAGCTGCCGGTCTCGTAAACGTCTTTAAATTCCTCGTAAATCTTGCGATAGGTTTCGCGCTCTGCTTCTAAGTGTTTTTGTAGTTGTTCGTCCATATCGCTGTAATTATACTGCATTAAAGAAATATATCTTTCAACGATCTCCATATTATTTAAGAAATCGGCTTTATCCGTTAAAAATGTCTTTTGCTCCTCAAGAGACTTTCCCGACAAATCCCCCGCAGCCGATTTGTAAGCCGAAAGAGGCGGAGTTTCATCGCCGCGCGGGTTGTTCAGATACCACAGCATAAACGCGTTTATAGCGAGCAGAAGCGCCGTCAGCGCAATAAAGCTTTTCTTGCGCCAAATTTTCCCCAGCTCGTAGGGAATCAGTTTAAACATGATTATTCCTCCCCGAAAATGTGCATATAAACGCGCTCCAAATTTTCCTCGCCATACCTTTCGCAAAGCTCCGAAACGCTGCCTTTATCGGTTATCTCGCCGTTTTTCAGCAGAATTATTTCTTTAGCTATCGACTGTATATCGCTTACGACGTGCGTTGAAACGAGAATTATTTTATCGTCCGAAATGTCGCGTATCTTTTCGCGGATACGAACGCGCTCTTTCGGATCGAGACCCGCGGTCGGCTCGTCGAGCACTACTATTTTCGGGTCTCCGAGAATAGCCTGTGCTATCAAAATTCGCTGCTTCATTCCGCCCGAGTACGCTCCGATAGGTCTTTTCGCGGCGTCCGAAAGATTTACATAAGACAAAACGCGTTCGGTTTCCGATTTAATTTCTTTTCGCGGAATGTTTTTTAAAGTCGCCATATAAGCCAGAAAACGCCGACCAGAAAACGTGTCGTAAAGCCCCTGCTGCTGCGGCGCGTAACCTAACATATCACGATATCTCCACCCCATGGAATGAATTTCCTCGCTGTCGCAGAGAGTTTTTCCGCCGCTCGGTTTCAAATTCCCCATGATAATGTTCATCATCGTGGATTTGCCCGCGCCGTTGGGTCCGAGCAGTCCGTAAATTCCCTCGGTAAATTCCGCCGAAACTTTATTTAATGCGGTTTTTTCTCCATACTTTTTAGATATATTTTCGAGTTTTAATGTCATTTTTTCCTCCGTTAATTCCCCAGCATTTTGACAGGTTCGTAAGTTTTCTTCCCCGCATACAGATCCTCAAGCGAAATTACGGCGTATTGATACTTTCCGTTGTGAATACTTCCGTCGGGCTGTTCCTCGCCTACGCAGTCGTAAGAGATAAACGCTTTGTCGCCGCACGCCGCGAAAACATAGCACTTCCAGCTCCACCAATCGACTTTTGTAAGTCCGCCGTTTAAATCGTCGAAATAAATTGCTTCGTCCGACCAATCGGAAGTTATATGCTTATAGTATTTTCTGCCGCCGATCCTGCCCTCACATCTGTACCCTTCGGGCGCGTTAACGTCCTCGCTTTCGCCCGTTTCGACATTTACTCTGAAATCCGAATGATCCGAATTGCTCAAATAAATATATCCGTCTCGACACTCGCCGCGAGAGGTCATGTAATTTCCGCGATAAACCTCGTTTATCGCCTTATTATCGCGGTTCAGCGTAAAGTAAACGTACTCGCACTTTTTATAAAGCGCGTCTTGTTTATCTTTTTGTTCCTGACTTAAACCGATCGTATCACCCGGCTCGGGCGCCAGAATATCAAAAAAGTCCTCGGGGCGCTTGCCGTCGGGGTAAGCCGTGCCGCCGAAAATAAATTTGTTTTTGTAAACTCCGCAAAACTGCGGCTTGACGTTGCCTATCTCGTCAAGCGGGATACGCTCGGTGAAGTCGCGGTCTTTTAAGCTGTACTTCATCAGCGCGCGGTTTTTAGAGGTGTTGTACATTCTGCCGTCGTCGCTTTCCGTGTAAATATACGGCGTTTTTGTGATAAACCAAAGATCGTCGCCCTCGCCGACAACGTAGGGTTCCACCGCGTCTCCCTCGGGAAAATCGAAAAGCTTTTCGCGCCCCGTGCCGTCCAAATTCATTCGGTAAAGAGATTTTTTTCGCGTTTCCACGACCGCGGGAGGCAGGTCGGGATTTTCGTACTTGTATTCAAAGCTGTTTTCTTGGTCGTAATCGATACACAGCGCGTAAAGATAATTTCCGCAAACAAACAGTTTGGGCGAAAATTCGTCTTTTGAAATATACGCGGAACAGTGCTCGTTGTCGTGCTTGCAGGAGCTGTCCGCGCAGAGCACCACCTCTTGGTGCGTGGCGAAGTCAATGTATGTCAGGTGACTTTGCTTGTCGATACTTTCCGAGCTTAGCGTGTAAAGACCGTCATTCGTGGCGGCGTCTTTGTTGTAAACAGTCCATTGATCGCCGCAGTAGATTTCTTTTAAACCGCCGCCTTGCGTTGCTTCGTGATCGTTGCTCTCGGAAAGGTTTTCTTCGTTCGTTGAAGTTTGATATTCCGCTTTTGATATTGCCGAACTCTCCGATTTTGAAATCTGTTCCGAACCGCTTTCCGAGTTTTTTTCCGAATTATCGCAAGCGGTTAAGCCGAATACAAAAAATATACTTAATAACAACGCATTGACCTTTTTCATAACCATTCTCCTATCGTTTGAACGTTTTCATAATTCGGCACTCCGTTACGCAGATCGTCGAGACTTATCAGCATAAGATCATAGCCAAGTCCGCGACCGCCGCCGTCCGCGTGTGGCTCTTTAAAGGTTTCGCGGTAAACCAGCACTTTTTCGGCGTTTTCACACAATATTCCGTCTATTCCGTTTTCCCTATCCAGCAAAAGCTTGGAGCCGCGGAACGAGTTAAAGCAAATATCGTTTCTAAAGTCGGAAATTTCCATACGTTCGCCCGTTTTGGGATTTATTTTAAAACCCGAGTATTCGCCGTTCATAAAGCAAATTTCATCGCCGCAAACGGCTTCGGCATAGACCTCGTTGTTTTTTAAACGAAGAAATTCCTTTATTGTGCGGTCGGCGGTATTTAGCGCGTAGTATACTTTTTCACAGGTTTTTTGGCGTTCAATTTCCTCCGCTGAAGGTGCATCGTCCGCCTCGAAATCGTGATAAACGTAGGCTTCAAGCGGGGATTTGCCGTCCGGAAATGAATATCCGACGAATATGAATTTTCCGCCCGCAACGGCTTCAAAACGCGGCGTAACGCTGTCGATATCGTCAAGCGGAATACGCTCGACGATGCTTTTCTCTTTTATGCTGAATTTGATAAGAGCGCGGTTTTGGCTGTGGATATAGTACATCTTGCCGTCGGGAGTTTTTTCGGCTGTCGGCGTTTTGGTGATAAGCCATAAATAATCGTCACCCTCGCCAACGACAAAGCTCTCCGCAGCTTCGTCCTTTTTAAATTCAAGAATCTTTTCGCGCTCCGTTCCGTCAAAGTTCATTCTGTAAAGCGCGGGCGGCAGGGCGTGATACACCTCCGCGTTCTCGTCAGGCGATTGAGAGGAGAATCCGCCGTCGTCGTCATAAGGAGAGCTGAGATAATACAGCTTGCCGTCCAAAACAAAAATACGGCTCGCGGAATTAACCAATTGAGTGTAAAACTCCCCTTCGGAAAAATATGCCGCGCAATGCTCGTTGTCGTGCTTGCAGGAACTGTCTGTGCAAACATAAACCTCTTGCTTTGAAGCGTAGTCCACATAAGTAAGAAAATTGCCGTAAACATTGTCATTAATACTCTTATAACGCATAATATACGCTCCGTCATTCGTGCCGCAGACAACCCCACAGTAATTGTTGTCGCCGTCTTTTGTGAGAAGCTCCAGTTCAGCGGATTTAACGGAATCGTTTTCGGTTATATCCGATTTGCTTTCCGCATAACCCGACGGTGGCTGCTCCGTTTTTGATACGGCAGAACTCTCCGATATAGAAATGCTTTCCGAATTGTTCTCGGAAACAGCAGCGTTATTTTCGCACGCCGTTAAGGTTAAAAGAATAGTTAAAAACAAAAAAAGATAAGTGATTTTTTTCATGATAATACCCCTGTCGATTGAATTTCTTCGTAATTCGCCGTGCCGTTCCTCAAATCCTCAAGAGAGATCAGCGAAAGCTGCGGTACGGCGTTTAACACTCCCCCGTAAGGATTGGCTTCCCCACCCGTTTCTTTGTAAACCAGCGCCTTGTCTTTCGTTGTCAAAAGCAGACGGGGCGGATCTTCGCTGCCGTTAAACAACGGAGATTCAAGTATGTTCGGTTCAAGCTCGCTTGCGGCGTTTTCAAGCTCGATGCGTTCGCCCGTGCTCAGGTTTACCTTATAACCCGAATTATCGTTGAATACGCGGTAGAGAAAATCGCCTTGATTTCTTTGAGAGCTTTCCTCGGAATATTTAACGCGGAATGTTTCCTTTATTTCTCGGTTGGAGCGGTCAAGCGCGAAATACACCGTTTCGCTGTTTTCTATGCGTTCCCATTCGGAGCTTGTAAACGGGTCGCCCAGCACTCCGATCTCATGTTTCTCATATCCGTCCATTTTTGTGCCGCCGTCCGCGTAGGATGTTCCGCTGAAAATAAATTTGCCGCCCGCAATTCCCTCAAAAAGCGGCACGATGTTTCCGATGTCGTCAAGCGGTATTCGCTCGACAATGTTTTTCTTCTCAATATCGAATTTAATAAGAGCGCGGTTTTTGCTGTGAAGATAAAACGCACCCGTTTTCTCGTCCTTTTCGGCGGTCGGAGTTTTGGTTATAAACCACAAGTATTTATCGCCCTCGCCCGCCGCGAAATTCTCGATATTTTCTCCGTCGTCCGCTTGATAAATTTTCTCTCTTTCCGAACCGTCTTTATTCATACGGTATATCGCGGAACTGCGTTTAAGAAAATCGTCCGCGCCGTATTCGGGTTCGCGCATACCTTCGTAGGTATCGTCGTCTTGATCGACGGGAGCGCTTAGCAAATACAACTTATCGTCGAACACGAAAATTCTGCACCCAAAATCGTCGCAGAAAAACTCTTTTTCGTCGAAAAACGCGGTGCAATGCTCGTTGTCGTGTTTGCACGCGCTGTCTGAGCAAACGTAAACCTCCTGTTTCGAGGCAAAGTCAACATAAGTAAGATACGCGCCGTAAAGCTCTTTGTCATTGTTTTTGCTTGACCGAGTTAAAATGTACGCACCGTCGTCGGTACTGCAAAAGGTACGAAAAAAAGGCGTCGAGCAGTTGTCTTTCGCGAGAAGCGTAAGCTCTCCGCTCTGCTCGGAAACGTCGCTCCCACTCACGCTATCGCCCTCACTCACGATCACACTGTTTTCATCAGCCGAAGAAACAGACTCCGAAACGGATAACGCAGAGCTTTCCTCGCTTGAAGTTCTCTCTAAACTGTCGGTAGGCTTTCCACACGCCGTTAAAGTAAACGTTAAAACCACACATAGAATGATTGAAGTGATCTTTTTCATGAAAATTCCCTCCTTAAAACTGTTTTTAAGGATATTATAAAGCATAAAAGTCAAAATTCCGTCAACATTTCAAAATAATTTTCACGACCGCCCCGTTGCCGTTTTTGTAAGACAGCTCCCCGCCGTGCTTTTTCACCAATATACGGCTTATTGTCAGCCCCAGTCCCGAGTGCGCGCCGTCGCTTTTATCCGTAAGGAACGTTTTGTTTTTCGCGCGCAGAATTTTCTCGGAAAATCCCGCGCCGTCGTCGGAAACGGTAACGTTTAAGAGATTTTCATCAAGCGAAAAATCAACCTCGATTTTGGACTTCGCAAAGCGCAGAGCGTTCCCGACAAGGTTTTCGAGTATCCTGTAAAGTGCTTGTTTGTCGAGGTTTACCGCGCGGTCGCCTACATTGTTTGTCAGTGCGATCTTATCGGAAACGGCGCGAAAATCCTCGGAAATTTCCGAGAACAGTTCCGAAAAATCAACTCTCTCGCGGTTTATTTTAAGATCCTCCAAGCGGTTTATCTCACGAATGCTTTCGGTATAGTGCGAAAGACGTTCCGCCGCGCCGCTTATGTTATCCGTAAGCGACAGCGCTTTTTCCTCGGAAAGCCGCGTGTAATTCATCCGCAGATACTCCGCGTGACCCTTTATTATCGCGATCGGATTGCGCAAATCGTGCGCCACGGGCGCTTGCAATTGCCGCCGTTCCTCCAGCATCTGCCACATCTGCTCGTTGTTTTCGGCGAGAGCTTTGCGCATTTGCTCGAAAGAACCGCAAAGCTCGCCCAGCTCATCCTTTTCCTCGTATTTTATCGTAAAATCCAGATCCTGCGCCGAAATTTTCCCCGTAGCGTTATTGAGCAGCGAGATCGGCTTCTTCAGCTTGTCGTCGTATTATATAGATAAAGGGATTTGACATAAAGGGGGAATTTTATAATGAGCAATGAAGTTGATAATATATCGGTG
>CANQWD010000043.1 GCA_947627465.1 uncultured Clostridia bacterium | reverse complement strand
TTTTTCGGACTTCGATAACATCAGTCCTTTGCTTTTGATACGGAGTACTTATTTGGGGGAGTTTTGCTCTTCTCTATTGAAAGATGAAATAAAAGTGCAAGAGAGCGAAAAACCGCATACCGTAAGCAAAATTGCGGAAATAGCAAGGCAAAGCGGATTTTGGACAAATTGTGAAAACATCTGTGCTATAAACGTTGGGATATCGTTCCAAACGCTATTAGCGAGAGTTTGCCATGCGCTATCACAAGCAGATGTAAGATCATCATAATAAGAAGCGTCCATAAAATCACTTCCTCGAAATTACACAAATAACTTGTAATACATGTGTCATTCGGAAACTCACCCCTTTTGAAAGTTAGCTTTCATTTTTTGTGGTAATCGTTGTGACCCGAACGACCAACGGGGAAAAAGTCGGTTACTTCTTTTTATCAGTAACAGGCTGAAGAATGAAATCATCACAGCCGCCGAACTTGTTATACACAGGAGACATGAACATGTCTTTTAACGACGCGATATTAGGAGCGATACTGCTTTGACAATCCAAGGATGCATTAAAATCAGCGGTTTTAAACTTGCAAACCTCGATTTCGTCGCCGACAAGGACTAGTTTATTTTGTGAATTCTGAACAAAACCATATATAATGGTATTGTCATAAGGGCGACCCTCATATATACCGCTTGAATGTTTGACAGATTTAAGGCAACACCGCGTATTTGACAAAAATAAAATCCGCGCTTTTCAATGTCAAAGAAAAGCGCGGAATATTTGTAATTCTGTTCACAAGGCAAACCAAATTAAGCCGGCAGAGAAATTCTGTCAGCTAAAATCAGATTTGCCAAAGCGAACATAATATTGAATTTCGCGGTCTGTTTGGCGAGACCGAGATAGCGCGTTCGTCGAAAACCAAGCTGTCATTTTACGACTGCGAAAACGTGTTCTACTTTTACTCGGCACTCCATAAAATTTTGTGTAAAAGCAATCCGATAAGACAAAGGGTGGCTTGCAAAGCAAGCATGATTTGGGTTTCCCCTTAATTTCATGGTTCCCGTGGGCGGAGACGGTATGCGCGCCGCAGGCGTGAATACCGTCTCTGCCCACGGGAAAAATATTAAGAGAGAAAATCCAATTATGCGGTCTCTATGTCCGCGAACATTATCGAAAGTTGGTTAGAAACCAAGTCCCAATTTCGACAGATTACCGTCCAATGTGACGTGATATTTTTCGACGCTAAATACAAAATTCTGCACAGGCTGTCATCACTCGTAAATGACGGCTTATTTTTTGTGATTTTTCGGAATTGGCGGTTCAAGCCCTCGATAATATTTGTCGTATATATTATCCGCCTGATCTCCGCGGGATATGCGAAGAACGTGGATAGAATATCCCAGATGTCATCCCAACTTTTAACGCAGCTGGGATAAGTTTTCTGCCATTTTTCCTTGAATTCAAGCAGTGCGTTCATCGCCTCGTCCTCGTTTATAGCTTGGTAAACTTTTTTCAGATCAGCCATTAAAGCCTTGATATCCTTATAGCTTACATAGCGAGTTGACGTGCGTATCTGATGAATAATACAACGCTGAATTTGTGACCTCGGAAATGCTGCGATAATAGCCTCGCGGAAGCCAGTCAGTCCGTCTACGCAGAACACATAAACGTCCTTAACGCCGCGACTTTTAAGGTCGTTCATTACCGACATCCAAAACTTCGCACTCTCATTTTCACCTATCCAAACGCCCAGAATATCCTTGCGTCCGTCCATCTGAATACCAAGCACAACATACGCAGCCTTGGTTATATACTGATGATTTTCCTTGACCTTGTAATGGATAGCGTCCATAAAAACGAACGGATAAACAGCATCCAACGGACGGTTTTGCCACGCGGTAATTTCCGGAGCTATCTTCTCAACTATTTTGCTCACCAACCCGTCCGAAATATCCACGTTGTAAAGATTTTTTATCTGTTCGGAAATATCCCGCTGGCTCATTCAGCAAGAGTAAAGCGCGAGAATTCTTTCTTCCATTCCGTCAGCGTTTCGATCATATTTTCCGATGATCTGCAGCACATATTCGCCGTTTCGGTCGCGGGTAATTTTGACGTCAACCTCCCCAAGCTGCGTTTTTACCGTCTTTTTCGAGTAACCGTTTCTGTAGTTTTTCGACGAAGTGCTTTATTCCGTTTTACACAAAATTTACGGGGGGCTCAATTAGCACCCGCACACATACAATGCGCTTTGTACTCCTCAAAATTGCGGCATGCCCAATAATCACAGACCATTAGTAAAGAACCTCATTGCCGTCAATAAACCACTTATGACGTTGTAGATCATAAGCGCTCATGTGCTTAATCTTATAAGCAGCCTAGCTTTTTATCTACTTCCTTTTTGCGGTATTGCAAGATTATTTGGGCGCGATGTAATCGCTTTTGTCGTTTTATTATATTGTTTTTTTACTGACACATAATTGACAAATCTACAAATTTTGTTAAAAAATGTTGAAAAACTGTTGAATTTTTTGTCAATATGTGGTATTATATAAGTAGCACTATAACTTTTTGTGCTGTAACACAAAAACAGTTGAAAGGATTTTATCTATGAAAAAGACCGAAGAAAAAAAGACGGCTGTAAAAGCTGCGGCAAAGACTACCGCAGCAAAGCCCGCGGCTAAAACCGCCGCAAAAGTATCCAAACCCGAACCGACAGCAAAAAAGACCGCCGCAAAATCTACAACAAAATCCGCTGCAAAAACCGTTGCTGCGTCAACTAAGACTGCTGCGAAAACCGCCAAGGCAGCTCCCGCGGCTAAAAAGCCCGGCAGAAAGCCCAAGCCCGTAACTATTGACACGATTTGCGGTCTTGCGGAGAAGAAGATCATCAAGTCCAAGGTCTCGGCTATTAAGGAAACTATTGCTGTTGACATTGAGGTTTGGGGCTTTGAGGACGGTTCCAATCACAAAATGTACATCGAAGTTAAGGATGGCAAGGCAACCGTTATGCCCCATTCCTACGACGCAAAGAATTTCAGAGTATCACTTAGTTTCGCCAATGCCATGGATTTCGTTAACGGCAAATCCACTTTGGCAAATCTCCTTTATGACAAGGATTTTTACGCGGAGGGCAACATTGCCGACGCTGTAAAGCTGGCGAAAATTTTTGGTTAATTCTGAAATACCGTGAAAAAAATCCCGAAGCCTTTTGGTTTCGGGATTTTTTTACAGCACTTTAATTTTTCGGCGCAATTCGCCCAAATCTATCGGCGGTGCTTCTCCGTCGTCGGTTTTTACAACAAGCGCGTCATTTTCAAATCGAACGAAATCAACGTCCCAGCCGTGATCACATTCCGGGTCGATAATTTCGCTCAAGCTCACCAAATGCGGGTCGTAACTCGGCGGCTCTGAGAAGTCTCCTACCATAACGTCGCTCGGTCCCGCCCAATAACAGCCGCCGTAGGCTATCAAATCGCTTTCTTTATCGTAGTGAATATCGGTAATGATAAACGATTCGCCGCAGTATTGGTCAACATCGTGCTCATAGCCCTCGGGAATGTAGTTGTATACTTCCCCGCTGTCCAAATCAAGATAGCTTATGCCGTACAAGTCCGCCTGAAACGGAAGATACTTGTGCCCATTGCCGTGATAAATCAACCCCTTGAATGTACGCGGATGATCGTAAGTGGAATACCACCCGTAAACGTGTTCGCCGTTCTTTTTAAGTTCAAACGCGCAAAGCTCCGCTTTTACCGCGCGATCGGTCATATCCATATACGTTTTCACGCTGAGCAAATACCCCTCGGAAAGCTCGATATTTTCCTCGTCTTTGAAATACTCCGCGCGCTCGACATAGGCGGACTTTTCCAATTCTTTATGCCATTCGGGATAAACATTTTTATAGGATTTTCCTCTGTACATATTGAGCTTTAGGAATATTCGCTTACACAAAAAATCAAGATTTCTTCCATTATCAAACGCTATTTCAACTTTGTACGGCTCGTTTTCGGCGATCTCAATACGTGTTATTTTCAAGCCGATGAGATATTCCGGTACTAGATTCGCGGGCTTATTCGGAATGTTCTGAAACTCCAAATCAAAGTATGGGATATCGCCGACTGCAAAATTTCCGTAAAGCAAAAGGTTATCACTGTAATAACCGAAGTGAGTGATCTCGGCGTTTGTAAAATCGCGCTTTTTAAAGCGCTCAAAGTCAAAAGCCCTCATCACTCGATCTCCGTAAGTTCCTCGCCTGCCGAGATCTCATCGCCGAATATCATTGACGGCACGAGCCAATCTCCCGTTAAGCGGCACACAAGGCGCGCGTCAATGTACGCCTGGGGCAGTGTGAGTATGGTCTGTCCCTGATAACTACCGGAACGCGTGAGTTCAACAACAAGCGCCACATCGGGTTTTGATTCGTCCAAAAGAGCCAGCGGCAGCATAAGCGACATTGTATCGCGCTTGGGGAAATACGACGGTATAGCCGTTTTATAATTCCACCGAACACGCTTTTGAGCAAGCTCGATAGCGTCCTTTAAGCGGTTTTGAATTCTTACGAACAGACGATTATTGTCGCAAACAATGCGCTTTAAACGTTCGTAAAGATCGTTTCGGATAACTCTGTCGCGATTGTTTTGAATTTTCTCGGCAAGCTCCCGAGCTTCGGGATTGTCGAAAAACTGATCGCGCAGAAATTGTATCGGCAGCCGCTTGATATTGTCTATGATAATGTGTTCAAAATCGGTGTGCAGCTGATTTTCGTTGTTATAAAACAAATCTTCCTTACTCTTGAAGTAAGTCGGCGGTTCGGGCAGCGGGTTAAAACAATTCACGAGCTTTTTTCCAAGTCCGCCCGAAGCTGCGGTGCAAAAGCCCGCATAACGCCATGCGGTTTCTCCGCCGGGATCGTTGGGAATAAAGCACGCGTAAATATCATCGTAATGATTGTCCGCAAGTCCTGTGTTGAACGATGCGAAACTCTTGTCGTCGGAAATACAAACTTTCTTCTCGCGCATAAGGCGGCTGAACGTATATTTTATATACTGCATAAGAATGTGGTAATTTTTGGTGGCGAAACTTTTGAAATCCCATTCTTCCTCAACAGCCTTTGAAGCCAGATCGTACAGGAACATAGACCAATTGCCCAAAAAAGCGAAGTTTTCCAACTGTTTTCCCGGACTGACGGAGTTTGAACGTTCGTGTACCATCGTATCAACGTAGTACAAAAACCACTTTTTGCCCTCGTAGGCGTTGGGCTTTATTGTTATCTCAACCTTAGAGCCGTCGGTTTTTAAATATCTGCTGGGGAATGCCAGCTTAGAATCGACGCTGCGTATCAAACCTTCGGTGCGTGCTTTTTCAAAATCATTACAAAGATCCCGCGTTATCGACTCGTAATCCGCTTCAATGCCATTATCACGCAAAAACTGCTCCAAAATGCTCATGGGCTTAACGGGCAGGCTGCAAAAATCCGTAAGAAAACCCGACGGAACGATGTTGGACGCAGGCTCAAAATGTTCCGGTCTCAGCGTTGGTTTCTGTTCGTTTTTCGGAGTATAACCGGGAACGCGTTTTATCGTTACCATCGTTTGCTGAACGCCGCCCAAAAAAACGTCGTCGAGCTTCAAAAAATCCAACGCCGCAAGAAGCTCTTTCATTTTATAGAAGCCGTATTTGTTGCGGTCTACTCCGCTTCTAAGCAGACACTTGCTTATCGAAGCCATGTGGATGGGCTGTTCGCACGGGAAATTATCGGTAAGCAGCATATAAATGCGGTTCTTATCCTCAACAGGCACCTCAATATTACGACGCGGCGACATTTTTTGCTCAACATCGGCGGTTCGGAATATCTGCGTTTTCTCAAAGGAGAAATACAAACTTTTTCCGTGTGCGCTCAAATTTTTTGTAATTACGCCGTTGACCAAAAACCCCTCGGGCGTATAGCCTACCGGGAATGTGTAGCGTTCCCCGAAAAAATTCAGTTTTTTATTTTGCTTTGCCTCGTCAAACCTCGCGTAAATCTCCTGCTTCATTGTCGTAACCGTGTATCCGTTATCGAGAATCTTTGTAAGCGCGTACAGCGACTGCTGCGTCATTTCAATGATATCATCATTCAGGATAATATTATTTGTACCGAAAAAGCTGTCGGCGGGGTGCGATTTGTTTTCGGCGGAAGGAACTCTGTTTTCTTCGCCTGTCTGCCAGCGTTTGGTTTCAATAAACTCTTTGTTGCAATCGCTTTGAAAAGCAAACATTTCGGGAAAAGCCTCGGCAAAGCTGCCAAAATCGTTAAACCCAAATTTATCTATAGATAAATTGTTTGTATAAAGCCATTCGCTTATTCTTGTAACCCTATAAAGTCCCGGGTCGGGAAATTGCTTTAGTATGCAATTATATAACGCGATTTTATTTTCTGTCGTTAACATTTTTTACCTTTCAATAATTGATTGTTCTCATAATTCCGTTATCGGAGGAATATCAGTCGGAGCTTACGGAGCTTGTTGACGTTTCTTCCGAAGTTTCCACGTAATCGTCCAGATCCTCAATGTAATCATAATCATCTACGTAGAAATAATTGACCATTTCCTCCAATCTGTTCTCATCGTAATCCTGAGCATATTTTCCCTCAACATCAAGAGTGAACGAGCGCAGGCTGCTTTCGTTGGAAAAATGAAAATTTGTTATATAAATTCCCATAATCCGATAGCCGTCGATGATTTTCTTGCAGTCCCCGGCGAAATCCTTTGGAGAATTGTAAGCGCCGCCAAACGCGACTTTAACGGTCACCGTATCGCTTGCCGAAAGAGCCTCGACGCCTTTCAGCTTACTGCTGCCGTCGGGATTCAAATTCACGTCGACGTTAAGCGACTTTATATCGGCAAGATTTTTGAGTTCGTTATAGCTTTTGTCGTAGATCTGCCCCGCGACGCTCCTGTTATTGAAAAGCTCGGTCTCCTCCTTGTAATCGCCGCCGAGCTTCGCGCAAAGAAAGCAGCAGCCGCCAACAACCAACACCGATATCAAAATGCTTGGTATATGTACGCGCGGTCTGCCGTGCGTCATCACCTGATTTATCAATATTTCCGCGCCTATCAAAATGGCGCATATCGGCGAAAGCTTCAGCGGTATCGTATAATTGGGGGTTGCGGCGGATAAAGTAGCTATCATCACGATGCCCATAAAAATCAAAATAAAACCCAGCGAAACAAAGCCTATTCCCCTATTTGCGACTGCCGCCGCCACTTTTTCCTTTCCGGAAAGCGGACGCTTCCGCATTTCCGCGCCTATCTGTTGACTTCGCTTTTCGAGCACCTCATCAAGAGCGGCGAGCAGCTTTTCATCTTGTTCCCGCTGTTGAGCTATCCGTTTTTCAGCCTCCGCATTCTTTTCCTCGAAACTCAGCGCGTCGTCCGCTTCGGTCGGGATTGCAGTGTTCGATTCTAAGTCCGCGTTTTGCACAGGCTCCGTTGTTACCGCTGCGCCGCCCGGCGATGTTAGCTGCGGCGGTACTTGCTGTGGCTGAACAGCAGCTTGCGGAGAGGTTTGAAATTCGCTGTCTTGAGCGTTGGGTTCGGTTGACGTTATTTTTTCTTCGTTCAAAATCTTGACCTCCTTTCAAAAATTAAAAAACTGCCTTGCAATTAAATTATACCAAAATTCCGGCAGCTTGTCAATAAAGAAAATTTAGGGTTTTATTCTAATAATCAAACGTTTTGTCGATTTACAAAAATTGCCCTCGGCAAACCAAGGGCAATCTGTGTAACTTACTGAAAACTATTAGAGCTCGGCAAAGTACTTAATGGTTCTAACCATCTGAGAAGTATAAGAGTTCTCGTTGTCATACCAAGAAACTACCTCAACCTCGTAGAGATCGTCGCCAACCTTGTTGACCATAGTCTGAGTAGCGTCAAACAAAGAACCGTATCTCATACCGATAACGTCGGAAGAAACGATCGGATCCTCATTGTAGCCGAAGCTCTCGGAAGCGGCAGCCTTCATAGCAGCGTTTACGCCTTCCTTGGTGATGTCCGAACCCTTAACAACAGCGAACAACAGAGTTGTAGAACCGGTGGGAACGGGAACGCGCTGTGCGGAACCGATGAGTTTGCCGTTCAGCTCGGGGATTACAAGACCGATAGCCTTAGCAGCACCCGTGGAGTTCGGAACGATGTTAGCGGCACCCGCTCTTGCACGTCTGAGGTCGCCCTTTCTGTGCGGACCGTCAAGGATCATCTGATCGCCGGTGTAAGCGTGGATAGTGCTCATGATACCGGACTGAATGGGAGCGTAATCGTTAAGAGCCTTAGCCATGGGAGCAAGGCAGTTGGTCGTGCAGGACGCTGCGGAAATGATCTGGTCATCCTTTGTAAGGGTCTTCTCGTTTACGGAGAAAACGATGGTCTTGAGGTCGTTGCCCGCAGGAGCGGAGATAACGACTTTCTTAGCGCCCGCGTCGATGTGAGCCTGGCTCTTCTCCTTAGAGCAGTAGAAACCGGTGCACTCGAGCACTACGTCAACGCCGAGCTTGCCCCAAGGACAATCCTTAGCGTCCTTTTCAGCGTAGATCTGAAGGGTCTTGCCGTCTACGGTGATAGTGTTCTTCTCATCGTCTGCGGTAACGGTGTGAGCGTTCTCGCCGATCTTGCCGCAGTAGCCGCCCTGAGCGGTATCATACTTCAAAAGATTTGCAAGCATAGAGGGCTTGGTCAAATCGTTGATTGCTACTACATCGTAGCCCTTTGCGCCGAACATCTGTCTGAAAGCCAGACGTCCGATTCTGCCGAAACCGTTGATCGCTACTTTTACATCTGCCATTGGAATATTCCTCCTAAATGTTATGAAATTTTTTACGATTGGGAATAAATCCCAAGCGTATGATAATTCCTATCAACTTATATTATACTAAATTTTAGTATTTTTATCAAGGGCTTTTGGTAATTTTTTCAAAGGTCAAATGTAAATTTTACGGTGTTGATTTTGTGCACTTTGCATAAACCGGAGACGCTTTTGGTACTTTATATATACGGTCGTGAAATAAAAGACACTATATTTTGTCGTGGAATTGCCCTTTATAAACCGCCTTTAAGCATTTGTGCAAACCATAAATTCTCTGTATCTTTTACGGAAAAAACTTTTCCGTTAAGGTATTCCAAAGCACCCGCGTCCGTTGTGAACTTGAAAACAAGTTTATAAGAGCATAGCGCCTGAGTTTTTGCTCCGTAACGCTTGTTAAACGCGTTGTCGCCGTACTTTCCGTCGCCGAGAAGAGCGTGCCCGATATGCGCGAAATGCGCGCGTATCTGATGAGTGCGCCCCGTCAGCAAATCGACTTCAACAAGCGAAAGCTCTCCCCTGCTCTCCAAAACGCGGTATTTCGTCTTTATCGTGAGGAATTCGGGCTTCGGATTATCGGAGATGATAACACGGTTTTCGTCGGACAGCTTTTTCAGATACGCCGTCAAGACCGCGCTTTTCGGCTCGGGAGTGCCGCGAACCGCACACAAATACAGCTTTTGTATCTCGCGGTCGCGTACCTTTTGGTTTAGTATACGCAAACTCTCGGCATTCTTCGCCGCGATAACAATGCCGCTCGTGTTGCGGTCTATGCGGTTGACGAGCGCGGGCGTGAAACTGTTTTCGCGCTTCGGGTCATACTCGCCTTTTCTGTAAAGATAACTCAAAACGCGGTTTATCAGCGTATCGGCGGTGTTTTCGTTATCCTCGTGGACGACAAGTCCGACGGGTTTATCTATAAGCAGAATATTTTCGTCCTCGTAGATAACGTTTATTTCCGCGGAAATATTGCGGAAATCCGTTTTTGCCGCTATCGGTTCTTTGGAGAGCAGTTCGTCGCTTAAATAAAAGCGAAAAACGTCTCCCTCTTTTAAAATAATGTTCGGTTCGGTTTTGGCGCCGTTCAGCTTAATGCGCTTTTTCCTCATCAGCTTGCATACAAGCGAGCTTTTCAGATTTGGGTACGCTTTCCCGAGAAAGCGGTCGGCGCGCTGCCCCGCGTCGTTTTTTCTTACAGTTATTTCGGTCATTTTATTCCTCGTTGATGCGGTTTATTTTTCTTATATAAATTATGTACAGAATTATGGAAATAACTCCCGAAATGCACCACCCCACGGGCCACGAGAGCCAAATTCCCGTCGCGCCGAAATGCGGTTTCAAAATAAACGCAAACGCCACGCGGAGTATCAGATCGCTGAAAGTAGTCACCATAAACGCGCCCATACGTCTGCCTCCGCGCAATATCGCGTCTCCCGTCAGTTTAAGAGCGACCGCGAAATAAAACGGCGCGACTACCGTAAGGAAGTGTTTTCCCGCTTCGGCGGCGGCTTCGGTGTCGCCTTGAGTTTTATCCAAAAAGAGATATATAAGCCCGTTGGAAAATACGACGTAAATAAGCGTAAACAAAACCGCTATCCCGACGCAAAGCAGCGCGCCCACACGAAATCCGCTTCGAACTCTTTTGTATTCTCCCGCGCCGATATTTTGCGCCGTAAAGCTCGACACCGAGTTCCCGACAGCAGAGAAGCTCGTTATCGCGAACGTGTTCAGCTTTATCGCCGAAGCGTAGCCCGCCACAACGTCCGTGCCGCATGAATTTACAAGGCTCTGGATAAAAAGCTGACCTACGCTTACGAAACTCTGCTGCAAAATACTCGGCACGGACATTGTCGCGATTTTCCCGAGCATTCGCCATTCAAAATACAGATACTTTTCGCATTTGAATTTTGATATTCTGCGGACAAGCACTATAAACGCCAGCACCGAGCAAATCCCCTGACAGATAAACGTTGCCCAAGCCGTTCCCGCAACGCCCATTTTAAACACAGCCACGAACAGCAAGTCAAGCCCGATATTCCCGATCGACGAGCCTATAAGGAAATACAGCGGCGTGTTTCCGTCGCCAAGCGCCGTAAAAATTCCCGTGCAGATGTTGTAGATAAACAGGAAAAGCAAGCCGAAAACGTAAATATTCAAATATGTCTGCGAATCGGGGAAAATACTTTCGTCCGTACCCAGAAGCCGCAGAAACAGTCCGCTCGTGAAATACCCCGCCACCGTCAGCACTGCTGCCAAAACGCCCGTTGAGATGAGCGAGGTGTAAACGGCGGTTTTCATCTGCTTGTAATCTTTCGCGCCGAACAGCGTTGAGATCACAACCGAACAGCCGATATTCATTCCCGTTCCGACAGCGAGAAATATCATCGTTATCGGATAACTCGCACCGATAGCGGAAAGCGCGTCCTTGTTTATGCACCGCCCCGCGATAACGCTGTCCGCTATGCTGTAAAGCTGCTGAAAAATTACGCTCACCAGCAGCGGCAGCGAAAATTTCAGCAGAATGGGCGCAACCCTGCCCTTTGTCATATCCTTTACCATAAGAATACCACCTTTGCTCCACACAATTTAATAATATTTCTAAAAAGCTCGGCTATGCCGCGTTCAAATCGACAATGCCGAGCTTAATTTTATCACTTTTTCTGTTTAGCTTCCGCTTTCAAACGAAGATCGCGTTCAAGAATTACTTTACGAATACGGATATTTTTGGGAGTGACCTCGACCAGTTCATCATCTTGGATAAACTCAAGACTCTCCTCAAGGCTCATATTCTTGTAAGGAATAAGCTTCAAAGCGTCGTCCGAGCCGCTGGCGCGAGTGTTTGTGAGGTGCTTTTTCTTGCAGACGTTTACCACGATATCGCCCGCTTTCGGTGATACGCCGACTATCATTCCCTCGTAAACGGGAGTGCCCGCGTCGATAAACAGCGTGCCGCGCTCTTGCGCATTAAAAAGACCGTAAGTTACCGCCGTGCCCGTTTCCCACGCGACAAGCGAACCGACCGTCCTGCGCGGGATATCGCCGTAATACGGCTTGTAGCTGTCGAACACGGAGTTCATAACGCCCTCGCCCTTTGTATCGGTCATAAACTCGCTTCTGTAGCCGAACAGTCCACGCGCGGGAATTAAATATTCAAGGCGCGTTCTGTCGCCTACGGGGTGCATTTCCTGCAATTCGCCCTTGCGCTGACCCATTTTCTCCATAACAGCGCCCACCGACGTTTCGGGAACATCTATAACAAGGCGCTCCACCGGCTCGCACTTCTGACCGTCAATTTCTTTATACAGAACACGCGGCGTGGAAACGGACAATTCGTAACCCTCGCGGCGCATAGTTTCAATCAGTATCGAAAGGTGCATTTCGCCACGTCCCGCAACGTTCATAGCGTCGGCGGTCTCGCTGTCGGTAACGCGCAAAGAAACGTCCTTTAAGGTCTCTTTCATAAGTCTGTCGCGTATCTGGCGAGACGTTACGAACTTGCCCTCTCTGCCCGCGAACGGCGATGAATTTACCGAGAACGTCATTTCAACGGTAGGTTCGGAGATCTTCACGAACGGCAGCGGGTCGGGTTTTCCCGCAGCGCAGATAGTCTGCCCTATCGTTATGCCCTCAATTCCCGAGAAGCACACGATATCGCCGACGGTCGCGCTCTCACAGGGAACTTTATTTAAGCCCTCGTATTGATAAAGAGCAACGATTTTTCCTTTAAAAGGCTCGGTTCTGTTGTGGTAATCGCAGATCGTAACCTCTTGATTTTGCTTGATAACGCCGCGCTCAACGCGTCCTACGGCAATTCTGCCGACATAATCGTTATAATCTATCGAGGAAACAAGAAGCTGTAAATCTCCCTCATCGTCGCCCTCGGGCGGGTCGATATGCTCCAAGATCTTATCGAAAAGCGGCTTAAAATCCGTGCCCATATCGTCGGGATTGTAAGATGAACAGCCAAGTCTGCCTGAGCAGAAAACAACGGGGCTGTCAAGCTGTTCTTCCGTAGCGTCCAAGTCGAGCAGAAGTTCAAGAACCTCGTCAACTACCTCGTGATTGCGCGCGTCGGGACGGTCGGTCTTGTTTACCACTACGATTATCTTGTGACCGAGTTCAAGAGCCTTTTGAAGCACGAAACGCGTCTGCGGCATTGTACCCTCGAAACTGTCCACAAGAAGCAGAACGCCGTTTACCATTTTGAGTATACGCTCAACCTCTCCCGAAAAGTCCGCGTGACCGGGGGTATCTACGATGTTGATTTTAACGCCGTTGTACATACAGGACGTATTCTTCGCGAGAATAGTAATTCCGCGCTCGCGCTCGA
>CANQWD010000042.1 GCA_947627465.1 uncultured Clostridia bacterium | reverse complement strand
TTCAAGGCTGCCTTAAACCCCGATGTCCTTTTGGAAATCTTGCTTTCTTACTCTTAATTTTAAATGCTGTTGGTCTGTACTCGATACCGTCATTGTGTGTATCGCATTTAACGGTGTTGTGGCGTTTGTGTGGATACTTGAGCCCAAAGGATTTTCCGTAATGCTGCCGAAAGGGATAAATACACCGAAAAAAGAAATACCAAAAAAGAATATGAAACCCGTAAGGCTGATGGAAATAATTTTATATCCCATTTTAATGGCGTATATTATTTTCAGCGCATATGAACAGGGCATAACGGGATTCGGAAATCTTTTTATCAATGCGCTTATTATCAATCTCGGATGGAACTTCGGAGATTTCTTTTTGTTAGACTGGTGGCTAAGGGCTGTGTATACAGACCGTGTTTCTCTGCCGGAAAACAGAGACAATGAGATGTGGCAGACAAAAATGTGGATGAGAAAATTTGGGATTATGGATCATTGGATGAAGGGTCCTATTATGTGCGCTCTGCTTTCGGCAGCATTGGCGGGGATAGGAATGCTGTTGAGATAACAGAATAAACAGAACGGCTGTTGAACGGCTCACAGTGGCTGTTTAATATAAAAATTCATTTTAAGAAAGGATACATATTATGAGTAAAATTGCGGTGGTTTATTGGAGTGGCACGGGAAATACGCAGACGATGGCGGAAGCGATTCTGGCGGGCGCAAAGGAAAGCGGAGCGGAAGTCGATTTGTTTACGGCTTCGGAGTTTGACGCGTCCAAAGCGGACGATTATGACGCAATAGCTTTCGGCTGCCCGGCTATGGGTTCGGAAGTTTTGGAGGAAAGCGAATTTCAGCCGATGTTCAGTTCCGTGACAGATAAACTTAAAGACAAGAAAATCGGATTGTTCGGCTCTTACGGTTGGGGCGACGGCGAGTGGATGCGCGATTGGGAAACGACCTGCGTTTCCGCGGGAGCAAAATTCGCTTGCGACAGCGTTATCTGCAATGAAGCGCCCGATGATGACGCGCTCGAAAATTGCAAGGCTCTCGGAAAATCTTTAGCATAATTTAACGTTGATTCGGTTCGCGTTTTTGCGAACCGAATTTATATTATTTCAACCGCAAATTTTGCGAAATATTGTGCAAATATACAAACTTCAAATTTGTACTTGACAAACGCGGATAAATAATATATAATTAAATTATAAGTTAGTGGTAGTAACACAAGTTATCGCTTTAATTTAAACAGCGAGTTAGCCAATGCTAACAGAACGGAGAAAGTTATGTATAAAATAACGGCGAACGTCGAGGGTATGGCTTGCGGAATGTGCGAAGCGCATATAAACGACGCGGTGCGGAACGCTTTTAAAGTCAAAAAAGTTACAAGCTCGCATACGAAAAAACAGACGGTCATTATTTCGGAGAATGAAATTTCCGAACAGGAACTGAAAGACGTTATCACGAAAGCGGGTTATGACGCTATGTCTGTAACAAGCGAACCTTACGAGAAAAAAGGTTTATTTCACAAATAAAGAAAGGCTGGTATTCACAATGTCGGAACAGGAAAAGAAATTTTTGGAGATAGTTGATTTGGAGAAATCATTCGGCTGCGGCGAAACTAAACAGGACGTGCTGCGCGGTATGAATTTCTCTGTAGCGAAAGGAGAATTTTGCGTGCTTCTCGGTCCGTCGGGTTCGGGAAAATCCACGCTGCTTAACATCATAGGTGGTATTGACGGCGCGGATTCGGGCTACATTTCCATAAACGGGGATAAGCTTGAAGAACTCGGCGAGAAGAAACTCACGCAATACCGCCGCAAGCATTTGGGATATGTGTTTCAGCAATACAATCTGATCGGAAATCTCAACGTCAAGGAAAACATCGAGGTAGGCGCGTATCTTTCGGATAACCCGTTGGATATTGATGAATTGCTGAACACTCTCGGACTTTACAAGCACCGTCACAAACTGCCAAATCAGCTTTCGGGCGGTCAGCAGCAGCGTGTTTCCATTGGCAGAGCTATCGTTAAAAATCCCGATATTCTCCTCTGCGACGAGCCTACGGGAGCGCTTGACTACGCCACTTCAAAGGAGATTTTAAAACTTATCGAGGAAATAAATCAAAAGTATAAAAATACCATAATTATGGTAACTCACAACGAAGCAATCAAAGATATGGCAGATCACGTTATAAAGCTGCGCGACGGAAAAGTCCGCAAAAGCATTATAAATACGGAAAAAATCTCGGCTGCCGAGCTTGAATGGTAAGGAGAAGTTAGCTATGACTAAACAGAAAATCAAAAATCCGCTCCGCAAAAGAATACCGAGAGAACTTCGCGGCGAGTGGAGAAAATATCTCGTGGTCGCGCTTTTTATGATACTTACCGTCGGTTTCGTTTCGGGAATGTACGTCGCGAACGGCAGTATGATGACCGCGCTTTCGCAAAGCGCCGAAAAAAACAATCTTGAGGACGGGCATTTTGTGCTGAAAAAACGCGCGGACAATTCGCTTATTTCGGAAATAGAAAACGGCGAAAAAGCCGATATTAAAGCGTTTTATACCGACAAGGCAAAGTCCGAGCTTGACGAAAAATTCCCCGATGAATTTGATGTCGAGTTTAACGAAAAATTCAACGCGGAGTTCGCGGAAAAATTCAATACAACCTTTGAAGAACAATTGAAAAGCGCGTTGTTGGCGCAGGGGCTTGACGAAAATAGCGTGTCGGCTATGCTGCCCGCAGCGATAGAACAGGCTAAAGCGAGCGGAAATTATCAGACGGCTTACGACAGCGCTTATAAAGACGCGTACAAATCGGCTTACGACGAGGCTTACAAAACAGCCTACGACGAGGCTTGGGATAAAATCCTTGATGAAATAGACGAGGAATATTCCGACGCGGAAGAAAAATATGAACTGAACGACCCCGATTTCCGCGCCGTTCCGGTAAATATTTACGAAAATTTTTTCAGAAACGCGGACGAGGACAACGATCTTGACGGCAAGACGGACGGCTCTGTTCGAGTATACGCGAAAACGAACGAAATAAACACCGCGAGCGTTCTCGACGGACGATTTCCCGAAACGGAAAACGAAGTCGCAATCGACAGAATGCACGCGGACAATGTCGGCGTAAAGGTTGGCGATAAAATTAAAATCGACGAAAAAGAATTTGAAATAACGGGACTTATCGCTTACGTAAACTACTCAACTCTGCACGAAAAAAACACGGATTTTATGTTCGACGCGATAAAATTTAACGCGGCTATGGTGACTTCGGAGGGCTTCGAGAGCCTTTCCGCGCCCGTTCATTACGGCTACGCGTGGAAATACGAAACCGCGCCGTCCGATGAAAAAGAGGAGAAAAAGCTCTCGGATAATTTTATGAAAGCGCTTTTAACGCAGACGGTCGTTTCCGATAACGAAATTTCCGATTATCTTCCCATTTACGCAAACAATGCGGTGAATTTCGCGCCCGACGATTTAAGCTCCGATGAAACGATGGGCGGCACGATCCTCAATATTCTTATCGTTATTATTGCGTTTATTTTTGCCGTGACTATCAGCAACACAATTACAAAGGAATCCAAAACCATTGGCACTTTGCGCGCTTCGGGTTACACGCGCGGCGAACTTATCCGCCATTATCTCGCAACTCCCGTAATCGTCACGCTTATAGCGGCGGCGATAGGAAACATTCTCGGTTACACCGTGTTCAAAAACGCCGTAGTGTCGATGTATTACAACAGCTACAGCCTGCCAACGTATGAAACGGTTTGGAATCCCACGGCATTTTTGAAAACAACGCTTGTTCCGTTTGTAATTATGTTTGTGGTGAATTTGCTTGTTATAACACAGAAGTTGTCGCATACTCCGCTGGAATTTCTGCGGTGCAATTTAAAGAAAAACAAACGAAAAAAAGCGGTGCGTCTGCCGAAGTGGAATTTCTTCAGCCGTTTCCGTATGCGTGTTATTTTGCAGAATATCCCGAATTACGCAATACTGTTTTTCGGAGTGTTCTTTGTTTCCGTGATGCTTGCGCTGGCGGTGGGAATGACCGACACTTTGTCTCATTACAAAAGCAGCGCGAAAGACCTTATGTTCGCGGATTATCAATATGTTCTTAATTCCTATGAGGACGAGGAAGGCAATGTTATCGAAACATCGGACGGTTCTGCGGAGAAATTCGCGCTGACCTCTCTGCAAAGAAAAGGCAAGAATATGGACGAGGATATTTCCGTTTACGGGATTTCGGAAAACAGCGATTATGTAAATATAGGCGGCTTGGACGATTTGGGCGAAAACGAGGTTTACATTTCCGATTCGTTCGCGGAGAAATACAACGTTAAAGTCGGCGGCACGGTTACTCTTGAGGAGAAATACGAAAACCAAAAGTACGAATTTAAAGTCGCGGGAACTTACGACAAATCGCTGAACATTTCGGTATTTATGCCGATTGAAAAGTTCCGCGGAACTTTCGATTTCGAGGACGGCGAATTTACGGGTTATCTTTCAAATACGGAGCTTTCCGATATTTCCAAAGACGATATCGCGACCGTCATTACGGAACACGACATCACAAAAATGTGCGATCAGCTTGACCACTCAATGGGCGCGATGATGAAATATTTTCAGATTTTGTGCATTGCTTTGTCGGCGGTTTTGGTCTACTTGCTGACCAAAATAATTATTGAAAAGAACGAGAACGCCATTTCAATGACGAAAATACTCGGCTACGAAAACGGCGAAATATCGCGTCTGTACCTGCTTTCAACGTCTATCATGTTCGTGATTTCGGATATTATCGCAGTGTTCCTCGGAAAAATAATTATTAAGTTCGTGTGGAGCGCGATGATGGCGGACTACAGCGGCTGGATAGTTTTCACGGCGTCGCCGCTCGGTTATGTGAAAATGTTCCTGTTCGTGCTGATAAGTTATCTTGTAGTTCTCTGCTTCGACTTCCGAAGAATAAAGAAAATACCGCTTAATGTGGCGCTTAAAAACGCCGAGTAACGGTTTTGAAAGGCGGGTAAAATGACTGTCGAAGCGTTTTACGGAATAATGATACCGTTTCTCGGAACATCTCTCGGCGCGGCTTGCGTGTTGTTTATGAAAAAAAGGCTGAACACTATGCTGCAAAGGGCGCTGACGGGTTTCGCGGCGGGAGTTATGGTCGCGGCTTCCGTATGGAGTTTGCTTATTCCCGCTATGGAGCAGTCGGCTGATATGAAAAAATTTTCGTTTGTTCCGGCGGCGGTCGGGTTTTGGCTCGGGATATTGTTTCTGCTTCTCCTTGACAGGGTTATCCCGCACCTACATCAAGCGACGAACCCGAGGGAATTAAATCGCGGCTGAAAAAGACCACAATGGTGGTTCTTGTGGTAACTCTCCACAATATTCCCGAGGGTATGGCGATCGGAGTTGTTTTCGCGGGATAGGTTTCGGGAAACGGCGGGCTTACATTCGCGGGAGCAATGGCACTTTCCATAGGCATTGCGATACAGAATTTTCCCGAGGGAGCAATAATTTCCCTGCCGCTTAAAGCCGAGGGAATGAGCAAGGGAAATCGTTTCTTTACGGAGTTTTATCGGGAGCGGTAGAGCCTGCCGCGGCGATCATCACTATACTTTTATCCGATTTTATTGTTCCCGTTCTTCCCTATCTTTTGAGTTTCGCGGCGGGCGCGATGATATATGTGGTCGTTGAGGAGCTTATCGCCTCCCCGAAAGAGGAGTCGTATCTTGTGAAAATATCCGACGTTTACCCCGTTAAAGAGGGCAAGGAATATACCGTAAAGACCTGCTTTCCTTACGAGGACAATAAGAAAATCGAAATTTACTTCATAGAGATACAACCGCAGGAAATTTATGTCAGCGGCGGGCACGGAACGGGCACTGTAGAATATCTCGCCGTCCTCAAGGGCGAACTTACTATCGACACGGGGAGCGAGACGCGTTCGGTTCTGCCGCGCGAGATTTTCCGTTTTAGCTGCGAAGACGAACATAGGTACATAAACAATTCCACAGCGAAAACAGAGTTTATTTGTTTCTTTATGGCGTGATTTTTTTTAGTAAAATATTCAATATATTGAACACAAACGAGTCGATTTTGCAATTTATTCATTAGAAATATTCATAAATTATAAATTTTATCGGCAAAGGCAAAGTTTTTTAGTACGATTTAACAAAATTTTATGAATGGTATTGACAAGAAGCTTGCAATGGTGTATACTGTAGTTGTTCAAGATAATAAACAAAAGACAATGGCGTCGAGTTATCGATGCCATTGTCTTATTTTTTTAAGGAGATGTTTTTATGAAACTCAAAGACACAGGTTTGACAGCCGAGGAACTTAAGGCGAAAGCGAAAAAGTATATGATTGAAACCTACGAGCGTTTTGATTTCGTGGCGGACAGCGCCAAAAGCGTTTATATGTACGACGAAAACGGCGACCCGTATCTCGATTTTTACGCGGGCATTGCGGTAAACTCTGTCGGCAACTGCAATGAAAAGGTCGTTAAAGCTGTTTGCGACCAAGCAAGCACGCTTATGCAGACGTTCAACTACCCCTACACCGTGCCGCAGGCTTTGCTTGCCGAAAAGGTCTGCACGACTATCGGAATGGATAAGATATTCTATCAGAACTCCGGCACGGAAGCGAACGAGGCCATGATTAAAATGGCGCGTAAATACGGCGTTGAAAAGTACGGCGCGAAACATTACAATATCGTAACGGCGGCGAACTCTTTCCACGGGCGGACGTTCGGCGCGATGAGCGCGACGGGTCAGCCCGACAACGCTTGCCAGATAGGGTTCGGCGATATGGTTCCCGGCTTTACATACGCGCCCTATAATGATTTGGAGGCTTTCAAGAACGCGTGTACGGAAAACACCTGCGCTGTTATGATAGAGCCTGTTCAGGGCGAGGGCGGAGTAAATCCCGCGACCCCCGAGTTTATGAAAGGGCTTCGCGAATTCTGCGACGAGAAAGGAATTCTGCTGCTGCTTGACGAGGTTCAGACGGGCTGGTGCAGAACGGGCAATGTGATGTCCTTTATGAATTACGGCATTAAACCCGATATCGTTTCAATGGCAAAAGCGCTCGGCGGCGGTATGCCGATAGGCGCTATCTGCGCTAAAGCGGAAGTCGCGAAAGCGTTCACGCCCGGAAGCCACGGCACTACGTTCGGCGGACACCCCGTCTGTTGCGCGGCGGCTTTGGCGGCGGTAACGGAAATGCTGGACAAAGATCTTGCGGGGAACGCGAAAAAAATGGGAGAGTACTTTATGAAAAAGCTATCCGCGCTTCCGCACATTAAGGAAGTAAGAGGACAGGGACTGCTTGTCGGTGTGGAATTTGATGACCTTGACAGCGTAGAAGTCAAGCACGCGTGCTTTGACAGAAAATTGCTTATCACGGCTATCGGAAACCGCGTAATTAGAATGATTCCGCCACTTACCATTACGGAAAGCGACTGCGACAAGGCTTACGAAATAATTAAAGAAGCGGTAGAAGCCGTAGCGAAAAAATAATAACGCTCGGTAAAAATACAGAACAAAAGGCAACGAGAAAAGGAGAACTATTATGAGAACAAAAGCATTTTTGAAGGTTTTGGGTATTATGGCGGCAAGCGTGCTGTCTATGGGAACGCTTGCGGGCTGCGGAAATACTTCGACAAGCAGCACAAATTCACCCGCGTCCAAAACGGAAGAATCCAAGACCGAAAGCGCAAGCTCGACTGCGGCAAGCGACAATACAGACAGCACAACATCAAACGGCGGCGTTTTGAAAGTCGGCATAGAATGTGCATACGCGCCCTTTAACTGGACGCAGACTTCGCCCGAGGTCTCCAACGGCGACACGGCAGTCGAGATTTTCGGCGGCGGCGGATACGCTTACGGCTATGACGTTATTATGGCAAAAAAGGTTGCCAAAGAACTCGGTATGACCCTTGAGGTACATAAGGTTGAATGGGACTCTATACTTGTAGCTATGGACGCGGGTGAATATGACTGCGTTATCTCGGGCATGGGCAGAACCAAGGAGCGTGCTATGGCACACCTGTTTACCGAACCTTATTATTACAGAACCAACTGCGTTGTAGTAAAGAAAGGCAGCGAGTATGAAAACATCACGGGCTTGTCCGATTTGTCGGGAAAGAAAGTAAAGGTTACAACGCAGAACGGCACCGGTTGGGTTCCGCTTCTTGACCAGATTCCCGACGCAGAAAAGGGTGCAAACTACGGAACAACAGCAGAAGTATTTATGGCTCTTTCAAACGGAACAGCAGACCTCGCTGTTATTGACTTGCCGACCGCGCAGTCCGCTTTGATCACCAACAACGATTTGAAGATCATCACTTTTAAAGAGGGCGATACCTTTGTGGGCGATGATGAAATGACCAACATCTGCATGGCTGCTCGTCAAAACGACACGGAAATGCGCGACAAGCTGCAGAGCGCAATAGATAAAATTGGCATGGACAAGGCAGCAATGGATAAAATGATGGAAGACGCAATGGCTGTACAGCCGTCGGCTAACAGCTAAACAGTTGATAACGGAAGCCTGTTTAATCCCCAACGGGTTAAACGGGCTTTGGTTTTAGGAGAGGTGACTTATGGAAAATACGCCAACCAATATGTTTGAGTGGATATGGTTGATTGCCACTCAATACTCGCAATTATTTATTGAGGGTACGATTATAACCCTGATAATCTCATTCGCGGGAACAATTACCGGCTTTATTGTAGGATTTATCGTGGGAATCGTCGAGGACAGCAAAATAACGCCGAGCGATCCGCTGCCCCAAAAAATTTTAACACGGTGTTTTAAGATTATATTTAAAATCTATATTGAGGTTTTCCGCGATACGCCTATGATAGTTCAGGCGATGATCGTTTACTTCGGAATTCGTCAAATAGGTATACAGATTGACCCGATTTCCGCCGGTATACTTGTCACTATGCTGAATACGGGCGCGTATATGGCGGAAACCGTGCGCGGCGGTATCAAATCCATTGATATCGGACAGCGCGAGGGTGCGCTGGCTATGGGTATGTCGCCTATCGGCGCGATGATCCACATTGTTTTGCCGCAGGCGTTCAAGAACATAATTCCCGAAATGGCGAATATGTTCCTCACAAACCTCAAAATGACATCCGTGCTGAATGTAATCGGTGTTAAGGAGCTGTTTTTGCAAGCAAAAACAGCGGGCGGAACTTACTACAAGTATTTTGAATCCTATCTTGTGATCGCAGCGATTTATTTCGTACTCTGCTTTTTGTTTAACAGAATTTTCCTGCTTATCGAAAAGAAAATGGCGGGCAAAAAGGATTATGTTCTTGCAGTGGAATATATGGAGAATAACGAGTAAGGAGGCGGTATAATGAAAACCAACGAAAAAGGCTCAAAGCCAAAAAACGAAAAAGCCTCAAAACCGGAAGAGATCATTCGCGTGGAAGAGCTTAGCAAGAGCTTCGGCGAACATCAGGTGCTGCGGAAGATAGACTTTTCCGTAAAAAAAGGCGATGTAATCTGTATTCTCGGCTCCTCGGGCTCGGGAAAATCCACACTGCTGCGGTGCATAAATCAGCTTGAGACACAGACCTACGGCAAGATCTACTTCGAGGGCAAGGAACTCGGCAAAACGCAGAAAGAGATCAACCGCTACCGTTCGAGAGTGGGAATGGTGTTTCAGTCGTTCAACCTTTTCAATAATATGACCGTGTTGAAGAATTGTATGGCGGGCACGCGTAAGGTTTTGCATTTGTCGAAAGAAGAAGCGCACGACCGCGCCATCGCTCACCTGAAATCCGTGGGAATGGCGCCGTTTATCAACGCTTATCCCGCGCAGCTTTCGGGAGGACAAAAGCAGCGCGTGGCTATCGCGCGGGGATTGTGTATGAATCCGGACGTGCTGCTCTTCGACGAACCGACGAGCGCTCTCGACCCGGAAATGGTCGGTGAAGTCCTAAACGTTATGAAATCCCTTGCGAAAACGGGGCTTACAATGCTTATCGTTACGCACGAAATGGGGTTCGCGCACGACGTTTCCTCCCGCGTTCTGTTTATGGATAAAGGCTATATCGTTGAGGACGCGCCACCCGAAAAATTCTTTACTAATCCGGACAGCGGCCGAGTTAAGGAGTTTCTGAGCCGATATATTCAAAAGGATAAGGAGAATGGCGATGAATAATTATGTTGTGACCTTTGCCCGCGGTTTTGGTTCCGGCGGAAAGCTTATCGCGTCCAAACTCGCCGCGGAGCTTGGAATTCACTGCTACGAAAACCGCATACTCACGCTCGCGTCGCAGCTTAGCGGTCTCGACGAAAAGGTTTTCGCGGATGTGAACGAAAAACTCCGACAGAACAACAGCTCCTTTGCAACGCTTATGAAAGGCATACCGCGCGCGAGAAAATATATCGCGCGGACGGAGAAGTTCAAGTCGGACGACGTGCTTTTCGATTATCAGAAACAGATCATTCTCAATCTCGCGGAGACGGAATCCTGCGTAATTGTGGGAAAATGCGCGGACTATATTTTACAGGGACGCGACAACGTCGTGAGCGTTTATATAGAGGCGCCGCGCGACTACTGCATAAAGCGCACCGTGGAGAATATGGGCGTTACCGAGGCAGTGGCTCAGGCGACCATTAAGCAGACCGATAAATTTCGCGCGGATTATTATCAATACTACACGCACGGAAACTACTGGACAAATCCGATAAATTACGATATGACGCTCAACAGCGAGAAAGTCGGTATTGATAATTGCGTGGCGATCATTAAAGACTATCTGAAAATAAAGGGGCTGATAAAATGACTTTTCAATATTACGCGCCCGTAAATTTGATTTTCGGCAGAGGAAACGTCGACCGCGCGGGAGAGATATGTGCCGCGTTCGGCAAAAAGCCGCTTTTGGTGACGGGTACGGGCAGCACGAAAAAATCAGGCTTGCTCGACCGCTGCGTAAACAGTTTGAAGTCCGCGGGACTTGACTGCGCCGTATTCGACAAGATTACGCAAAATCCGCTTACGACGACCGTTTACGAGGGCGTGGAGTTCGCGCGCGGCTCGGGCTGCGATATGGTTCTGGGCGTGGGCGGCGGCTCAATTATGGACGCGGCGAAAGGAATAGCGTTTTGTATGGTGAACGGCGGCGACGTTTCCGATTATATCTTCGGCAAAAAACAAAGTCAAAAGGCTATCCCGATCGTGCTTGTTCCCACTACCTGCGGCACGGGCAGCGAGGCTAATCAAATAGCGGTGCTTACCAACCCCGAGACCAAGGACAAAAAGGCGCTGTATACTATGAACATAATGCCCGCGGCTTCCATTGTAGATCCCGACGTTATGATGACGATGCCGCAAAGCGTTCTCTCGTCCGTGGGATTTGACGCATTCACACACGCGTTGGAGGCGTATACTTCCAAAAAGGCAAATCCGATAACCGATGCTCAGGCGCTTACGGCTATGGAGCTTTTGGCTGAAGATCTGCCTGCGCTTATTGAGGACGGCTCGAACGTTTCCGCATGGGAGAGTGTAAGTCTTGCGGCAACGCTGGGCGGTCTGGTAATAGGCGCGGCGGGAGTTTCCGCCGCACACGGTCTGGAGCATCCCGCATCGGGACTTCGCAATATCGTCCACGGCAGAGGTCTTGCCGCTCTTACTCCGCCGATCGTGGAAAGACTTGCGCCCGCGCTTCCCGAAAAGTTCGCCAAAATCTCTCGACTGCTCGGCGGCAAAGACGAACGCGACTGCGCCGACAGAATTCGCGTACTGCTGAAGTCTATAAAGCTTTATGTAAGTTTGGGCGAATTGGGGATACTTGAAAGCGATATAGACTGGCTTACCGAAAACTGCCTGAAGATATCTGCGGGAAATCTGCAAAACGCTCCGCTGACATTTGGCAAAGACGAGATAGCCAAAATTTACCGCGAAGCTCTTTAAAAATACGCAGCGAAAGGAGAAAAATCATGTTACAATCGGGAAAGGGTATTGTAAAGCAGCCCGCTGACGATAAGAAAACAAAAATAATCCCCGATGAAAACAAAAAACACACGGATAGCCGCGAACACTTTAAGATACATCCGAACAAGCGGGGATCCAATGCGGACGATTTACCGGAACGCGGAGTGTTAAAGCGCGAACCGCCGAAAATAGTGCCTCCCACGAAAAACTCCGAAAAGAAACGTTTTTCATAATCAAGCAGCAAAAAAAGGTTATCATGAACTCCCGGTGCCGACAATAGAAAAGTGCTTTAAAACAAAAACGGACACGATCAAGCGATCGCGTCCGTTTTTTAGCCGCTAATATTTTTGATAGTATCTTGTTTTTTCCGGATATAGATGCATAATATAGTTAGGGCAACACCGCACAAAGACCTCGTTTCGCGCTTCACACGCAAAAGTTTATTTGTAAGTATTTGCCCGCAAAAGTATATTTGTAAATATTTACCGTCCGCTTGCTTGCATCTTTTCCTGTCATCGCATTATACCTTTGGCAAAACGCTTGCACAAAATTCGCTTGCAAGGCGCAATTCCCCCCTGTGTGGGAGGTGTCACGAAGTGACAGAGGAGCTGATCGACAGACCCGTCTTGCGACGCCCATTTTGTACAAGGGCTGAACTTTGTTCAGCTCGCTGACAGAAAAATCAGACAGCGCAATTGAACAACAATCTTTGCACGGTTTTGCCTTAGATATAATTTTTCATGCGGTTATATGTGTAAACCAAAGTAGGACAAGGATATATGATGTCCTTTGGAATGTCGGAACAACAGCATTTACTTTTAAAAAAATATGGTAAAAAAATAATCAGAAGCCCCTAAAGTTGCTCTTGGTAAGAATGTTTCGGGGATAACTCTGAAGTTTGCCGTGCTCGTATTTGTCAAAGACCTCTACAATATTGTCTCCTATCTATTTAAGTTTCTTCATCATCTCCAGCATCAATTGCGCCTCCGAGAATTCGTGAAATCATCCGAGTTCGGTCTGCTCCATTTGGACATTTGTGAGTTCTTCCGTAAGTTGTTTCAAATCCGAGTAAAGTTCGAGTATTTTTACCTTGCACTTCTCGCTCCCCTTGCCTGCCTTATAATAGTCGGGGCAGTCCATATCCACATTGTCGAACGGGATCTGGCTGCCAAAAACAGTCCTTCCAAAATGCTCATTGATATGTCCCCCATAAAGTAAGATTTGTACAGGGATATATCAATTCTTGTCCGCTATTGTTATGAAAAACTACCGAAAGTTACGGAAAACACTTTGTTAAACAAGCTCGAAATTCGGCTTAAATAAGCGGTTTTCTCGAAAATCCAAAAAGTTATAACGATTTTCTTTTAATCAATGATCAGCTAAAATTTAGAGCCTGTTCACATAAAAGTATTGACAAATAAGACTATTTATGCTATAATATAAATATGAAATTGACAAG
>CANQWD010000041.1 GCA_947627465.1 uncultured Clostridia bacterium | reverse complement strand
TTTTCGGACTTCGATAACATCAGTCCTTTGCTTTTGATACGGAGTACTTATTTGGGGGAGTTTTGCTCTTCTCTATAATTATCATTATATAACTATTATAGCGTTTTGTCAATAGCAATATGTAATTATCGGTAAAATTTGTCACAATAAACAAAATGCGGCACGGCAATTTATGGGAATCAGCAAGAAAATGTGTGTAAAAAAATTAAAAAAATATCGGTAAAATTTAGTAAAACCCCTTGCATTTTTTGGGAGTATGTGTTATAATGTATTTGTAAAACTATATAAGGACGGTGGCGCGGTTGACGTACAAAGAAAGCTTTATAAAGTTTATGGCGGAGAGCGGAGTGCTGAAATTCGGCGAGTTTACGCTGAAAAGCGGCAGAAAGGCTCCCTATTTCATAAACTGCGGAAATTACAAAACGGGCAGAGAGCTTGCCATTCTCGGCGAGTATTACGCGGAGTGCATAAACGAGCACGGCTTGAAGCCGCAGACGCTGTTCGGTCCCGCCTATAAGGGGATCCCGCTTTCCGTGGCGGCAAGTATCGCTCTGTATAATAAGTACGGCGTTGACTGCAATTACTGCTTCGACAGAAAAGAAGTCAAAGACCACGGCGAGGGCGGTATGTTTGTCGGAAAAACTCTCGAGGACGGCGAAAAGGTCGTCATTATCGAGGACGTTATGACAAGCGGAAAGGCTCTGCGGGAGGTTTTGCCGAAGCTCCAAGGCGCGGCGAAGATCGATATCGAGGGCATGATAATCACCGTCGACCGCATGGAAAAAGGTCTTGAGACCGACAAGTCGGCGGTTCAGGAAGTCCACGACGAGTTCGGCGTGAACGTTTACTCGATAGTAAATATCAACGACATCATAGAAGCGCTCGAAAACGGCGTTATCGAGGGTAAAGAGTACGTTGATAAAATGAAAGAATACAGAAAACAATACGGCGCGTAACAGCGGCGCTTAGCAAAATGCAACATTATGGCGAAGCATAACATCAGCGTTCGACCAAGGGCAGCGTTACGGCGGCGCGGTCACCCCCACACAATATGCTTCGCGGACGACTGCCCGCGAAGCATATTGTGTGAGGGTGACCGCCGTAGGCGGTCATTTGAGATTTTGAAATTATTAAAATAATAAGGAGTTGATTGATTATGACAGTTGGTAACAGCGCAAGATTGCAGATAAATATGGCGCAGGCGCAGACAAAGTACGGCAGTCAGCTTGATAAATTGCAGTCATCGTACCTTTCGGGGAGCAAATTCGACAAGTACGGAGTTAAGAACACAAAAGCAACTCAAACGCTTGACGAGCTTTTAAAGAGCAGTAAGCTGAAATATAAGGACAGCGAGTATAAAAATCAGTTTAGCGAGCTGTATAAGAGCATTTACGGTACTTCCGACGACAGCGAATCGGAAAGCACGACAGCCTCCGCGCAGTCGATAAAGGCGGCAAGCTCCTCCGCGGGCAGCGCGGCGGAGAGCATAAGATCTTTCGCCAACGGTTTGAAATACGGCGGCGAGGTCGATACCGATACATACAAGGCGCAGGCGCAGAATTTCGTTGACAGCTATAACGCTATGGTAGATAAGGTGGGCAATTCCGATAATCAGCAGGTTCTTCAAAAGGGCGTGCTGATGGTGAATACCGGAAAGGTCTACTCGAGCACTCTCAAACGCGCGGGAATTACCGTGGGCGCGGACAACAAGCTGTCCCTGAACAGCGACCTTTCAAAGGTCAAAGCGACCGATATCAAGACCGCTTTCGGCGACCGCGGCTTCTCGGATAAGGTGAGGGAAAAGGCGGCGCAGATAAATACGCTGACGGGCGGCAGCGGAATGTTCGCGGCGAATTCGGTTCTCAGCACTTCCTCGAGCGGCAAGCCGGGCATAGTGGCTTTCGAGGACAATTCGGGCACGCTTAAACAGCTCACCGAGACGGTTCGCGATATGGCGACTTCCGTAAAAAGCTACGCGCAGGGTCTTGGAACAGAGGACAAAGCGTACTCCGTGGAAGACTACACGAAAAACGCAAAGGGCTTGGTGGATAGTTACAACAGTCTCGTTGAAGCGGCGGCGAAAAGCGATAAAAGCTCCGTGCGCAACAAGGGCGTGACGCTTCAAGGCAGCGCTAAAGCGTATAAATACTCGCTCCAGCGCGCGGGAATTAACGTCGATGAAAACGGAAAACTCTCGCTTGCGGACGAGAACAAGCTTGCGAAGCTTACCGACAAGGACATCAAATATTCGTTTGCGAACGGCGGTTTCCTTGACAAGCTGAACGACAAGGCAAGTCAGATCAAGGCGCTGGCAAGCTCCGCGTCCTCGATGGGCTACAGCTCCGATAAGACGACGAACTATGCTTACAATTCGGGCGCACTGTTCGCTGTTTACGCTTGATTTTATTCAAATAACTATCGCGGCTTCGTTGTTTGACGGAGCCGCTTTGCCGTATTTGGGCGGAGCGTTTTTCAGATTGTCGATATTTTTTTGTTTCCCCCCTTGACAAATGTGAAAAAATCTGTTATAATAAAATAGTTAGTGTAACGTGAATTTACATTACACCTCATTGTGAGGTGTAATTTGAAAAGCAGTAATTCTGCGGAAGTACGCTTATGAATGAAAATATTGTATTGCTGTTGGATATCTACGGCGAGCTGCTGCCGAAAAGCCAGCAGACCGCGCTTGATTTAAGATATAATTCCGATCTGTCGCTTGGGGAGATCGCCGAGGAAATGGGCGGTATCTCGCGGCAGTCCGTGAACGATTTTCTCAAAAAGGGCAAGAGCAGACTGGCGGAGCTTGAGGATATCTTGGGAAACGCCGCGCGTTTTATGCGAATTTCCAAAGAGCTGGATAATGTAAATTCGGAGCTTAACGAGGTATCGGAAAGCTCCGAAAACTACGACCGCGCCGAACGGATAAAAGTTTCGGTTGGGAAAATCAGGAAAGCGATGAATAGTTGACTGTGTAAAGTTGGTAGTTGACAGTTCGCGTTGGCTAGAACCGCTTGTTGCCGCTTACGGCAACAAGCGGTTCGCAAATCTTTTAAAACCACAATAGCAAAGGAGCAAGAGACCTAATGGCTTTTGAGGGACTTTCTTCAAAATTAAATAAGGTTTTCGGGAAGCTGAAAGGTCACGGAAAGCTCACCGAAAAGGATATCAAGGAGGCTATGCGCGAGGTGCGTATGGCTCTGCTTGACGCGGACGTTAACTTTAAGGTCGCGAAAGATTTTGTGAACAGGGTGAGCGAAAAGGCGCTCGGCGCAAAGGTCATGGAAAGCCTGACGCCCGCGCAGCAGGTAATAGATATCGTGCACCAAGAGCTTATCGAGCTTATGGGAAGCTCGACGGCGCGGCTCGATTTCGGAAACAAGCCGCCGTGCGTTATAATGATGTGCGGACTTCAGGGCGCGGGTAAAACCACGCACTGCGCGAAACTCGCGAAGTGGATGCAAGGGCAGAACCGCAGACCGCTTCTCGTGGCGTGCGACGTTTACAGACCCGCCGCGATAGAGCAATTGCACGTTGTCGGCGAGAAAGTAGGCGCGCACGTTTTCGACGAGGGTCAGGGCAATCCCGTTGAGATAGCGAAGCACGGAATCAAGTACGCGAAAGACCAAGGCTTCGACACGGTTTTGCTCGATACGGCGGGCCGTCTGCATATCGACGAAACGCTTATGCAGGAGCTTAAGGATATCAAGTCGAGCGTTTCTCCGAACGAGATACTGCTCGTAGTCGACAGTATGACGGGTCAGGACGCGGTGAACGTGGCGCAGAGCTTCAACGACGCGCTTGACATCACGGGCGTGATACTCACGAAATTGGACGGCGACACCCGCGGCGGCGCGGCTTTGACGGTTCTCGAAATTACAGGCAAGCCGATAAAGTTCGCGGGCGTTGGCGAAAAGGCGGACGACCTCGAACCGTTCTACCCCGACCGTATGGCGGACAGAATTCTCGGAATGGGCGACGTGCTCACGCTTATCGACAAGGCGAAAGCGACTATCGACGAAAAGGAAGCCGAGAAATCGCTCAAGAAATTACAGGAAAACAAGTTCGATTTAAACGACCTGTACGCGCAGTTCGTTCAGATAGAAAAAATGGGAAACGTCCGCAATCTGCTTAATATGATACCGGGCGTTCAGGGCAAAATCAAGGACGAGGACATCGACGACAAGAAATTGCCGCACACGAAAGCGATAATCACGTCGATGACCCCGAAAGAGCGCGAAAAGCCCTCGATAATCAATGCGCGGCGCAAACGCCGTATCGCGGCAGGCTCGGGGACTTCCGTTGAGGAAGTAAATCAGCTTTTACAGCAGTTCGAGCAAATGCAGAAGATGATGAAGCAGATGGGCTTCGGCGGCGGCAAGAAAAAGCGTTTCCCGCGCTTCCCGATGAATATGGGCGGCATGGGAGGAATGGGCGGCTTCCCGGGAATGTAATTCAATTTACAATGTACAGTTGACAATTGACAATTTTATTACGAAGGTGGCGTTGTGAATTTAATGGTTATGGGCATCGCGTTCGTTCTGCTTACCGCGCTGTTCGTCTTTAAGGCGATAAGGGCGGAGGTTTGGTTCTCGGTGGGCGGTTCTCGTTATCAGCATAAATACGGCAAAGTCGTTTGGATTTTCGCGGCGCTCGCGTCTGCGGTTATCGCGTTTATGAGTTTTATGACGGGGCTTCAATGAGGATCAACGCGCTTGACGTTATCTGTTTGATATTGATAGTGATAGGCGTGATTTTCATAGTTGTATCGCTTATCCACCGTCACAAAGGAATGTGGAACCTCGGCGGAAATGATCTTAACGAGCCGTGGAATTCCGTAAACCCGCCTCGACCGCACTACACAAGGCGCGGTATCGAAAGCCCCTACGACGAAACGCAAATCGGCGTTGAGCTGATAATTCTCGGCTTGATTTTCTTTGTCCAAAGCACTTGGGGCTTGAAAGTCGCCGCGGCGGTCGTTATGGCGGTCTGCGTCGGCGGCTTGATATTCAACGGCGCGAGGTTGAGCCGAATGGACGGCGAGGACGAACTCCGCACTTGGAGCACGGCGCACATCATTATTTCTGGTTTCTTCTTGTTTTTTGGAGCGCTCACGTTCTTCTTGGCTTGACGGAGGTACGGTATGTTTGGGCCTTTCAGCGGATTGATTTTTATAGCCGGCGTGATAATGTTCTTTATCGGGCGCAACCCCAACAACGACGAGATGTTCTCATATAAAGCCGGCGACCCCAAAGACAACCGCATAATGTGTATGATAAATGGGATAATATTCGTCATTGCCGCGGTCGTGATGTGGATATATATGGCGGTGAACGGCGACCCCGACCCGCCGCCCGACCTCAATTCTTATATAAATAAAACTTCGTCGAATTAAAGGCGTTTTTTCGGAAAGGCAGTGATATTATGGGAATGACCGATAAACAGTTCGCAGCATACAACAGAATGCTTTTACGGCGAATTGAAAAATAGCACATCTTTTAAGCCAAAGCGGAGCTTTGTGATATAATAGACGACTTGCAAAAGTCGATAGAGATCTGACGGTAAAAACAAGCAAAGGCTTGAGGAAGGTCAGGCCGCTTGATTTTATATAACATAAATTTGAAAGGAGAAATAAATCCAATGGCAGTTAAAATCAGACTGAGAAGAATGGGCGCGAAGAAAGCGCCGTTCTACCGCGTAGTTGTCGCAGATTCGCGTTTTCCGCGCGATGGACGTTTCATCGAAGAAATCGGCTACTACGATCCTACCAAAGAGCCTGCCGTTATCAACATCGATAAGGACAAGGCAAACGACTGGATCAAAAAGGGCGCGCAGCCTACCGACACCGTTAAAAGACTTTTGAAATGATTTTAGAAGGTTATATGGCAAAGGTATTTTAGGAATTCATCGAAAGCTAGGCATAATTTACCACGGCATTTAACCCCATGGAGGGAACATTGATATGATGAAAGAGCTTCTTATCACCATCGCGACCGCGTTGGTTGAGGACAAAACAGCCGTTGAGGTTACCGTTGACGAGCCTAACGAGGAGGGCGTTGTAGTATATCATTTACACGTAGGCCCCGAGGATATGGGTCGAGTTATCGGTAAACAGGGAAGAATTGCTAAGGCGATCAGAACTGTTATGCGCGCAGGCGCGGTTCGTGCAAACGAAAAGATCGCGGTTGAGATCGACTGAGTTTGCATTACAAAAAAATTACGGACAGCGAGGTCTCATCAACTCGCTGTCCGTTTTTTATATAAAACAGCGCCGCACGGTCTTTGTGCGGCGCTTCTTTAAAATATTCTTTCGTCAGCCGTTTTTGTCGAAATATTTGCCCAAAACCGACATCAACAGCTCCGTATCTATGGGCTTTGCGATATGCGCGTTCATACCGGAGGCTATCGCTTTTTCCTTGTCCTCCTCCATGGCGTTCGCGGTCATGGCGATTATCGGCACGTTTTTCGCGTATTTGCGGCTCATCGCGCGGATGGTGCGCGTAGCTTCATAGCCGTCCATTATCGGCATTTGCACGTCCATGAGAATGGCGTCATAATAGCCGTCGGAGCACTTTTCAACCATAGATACCGCGTCCGTGCCGTCTGGGGCGGTCTCTACCTCCAAGCCCGATTCCGTGAGAATTACCTCGGCTATCTCGCGGTTTATCTCGTTGTCCTCGACAAGCAGAACGCGCCGTCCTTTGAAGTCCACCTTCTGCCAAGGCGCTTCCTCTTTGGGCGCTTTATCAATAAGATCGTTCGCCGTCAGCAGCGCGGACTTCAGATCCGACATAAACAGCGGCTTCGCGCAGAACGCGGTAACTCCCGCCTCGCGGGCTTCCTGCTCGATATCCGACCAATCGTAGGCGGTAAGTATAATAATGGGCGCGTCCTCGCCGACCTTTTGGCGTATCCTTCGCGTGGTCTCCACGCCGCTTATTTCGGGCATCTGCCAATCTATTATGAACGTATGGTAGCTGTCTCCCTCGTTGTGAGCCTGATCGGCGCGGTAAACCGCCTCCTTGCCAGAAGTGGTCCATTCGGCGCGCATACCGAGTTGCTTTAGCATTTTGGTAACGCTGTCGCAACTGTTGGGGTCGTCGTCGACTACCATTGCGCGAAGGCCGTTAAGCTCTTTGATCTGCTCAGCGTTCTTTTCGATATCCTGAAGCTTCAGACTAAGCTTTACAATAAACTCGCTGCCCTTGCCCTTTTCGCTGTGGACTTCAATTTCGCCGTTCATCATCTCGATGATGTTTTTGGTAATCGCCATGCCCAAACCCGTGCCCTGAATTCCCGTTTTCGTAACGCTGGATTCGCGCTCGAACGGTTCAAAGATATGCTCGACGAATTCGGGGGACATTCCTATTCCGTTGTCCTTGACGATAAATGTGTAGTCGCCGCGTCCGCGGTGGAATGTGGCCTCCTGAATAATTCTGAAAGATACCGTGCCGCCCGCGGGGGTGTATTTCACGGCGTTGGAGAGCAGATTTACGAACACCTGCGATAATTTAAGACTGTCCGCGATAACGTCCTCGTTGCGGACGTCGAACGTGTCGATAAACAGTTCGAGCTGCTTTGCCTTTACCTGCGGCTGAATTATGTTTACGAGATTATGCGTAAGCTCGGATATGTTGCACTCCTGCTCGTTTATCTGAACCTTTCCGCTTTCTATGCGGCTCATATCCAGAATATCGTTTATCAGGCTAAGCAAGTGGTTGCTTGACGACAGCACCTTTTGCAGACAGTCGAGCACCTGATCCTTGTTGTCGATATGCGAAACGGCTATGGTCGTAAAGCCGATTATCGCGTTCATAGGCGTGCGGATATCGTGCGACATATTGTTGAGGAACGTCGTTTTGGCGTTGTTGGCGTGCTGCGCCTGCATGAGCGCGTCCTGAAGCGCCTGCATTTGCTCGCGCTGCTTCTGCACCTGCTTTGTTATCTCCTTGACGATGACCAGCGCCATAATATCGCCCGTGTTGTCGTCCGCCGTCATGAAGAACGACTGACGTATGCATATCTTCTGTCCCGAGGAGGTGCCGCGCCAATAATCTATAACGAATTCGCGCTTGCCCTCGTTGTATGTTTTTAGCAAGGCGGAAATGTTCGCGCTTTCGTTGTATTCCTCCAGCGACTCCTCTTCAACGTAATTTTTACATGCGTCAAACCATTCCGTTGCGCTGCAAGGCACGGAAAGCCCCGTTTGTTTTAGCATGTCTATTTTCTGTCCGTCAATCTGATATACTATCTCTTTGGTGACAAGGTCGCGCGTGAGGTTTATTTCATAGTTGCAAAGCGCGTCGGACATTGTAGCCGTAATACACTGCCGCTCTCTGCGGTTTGCGAGCGATATCTCCGCCTGAGCCTCGATTTCCTTTTGTTTGAGCCGCGTGATATCCTGTTGTTTGAGCCGCGTGATATCCTGACGCAAAAACAGAACCTTTGCGGCTTTTCCAAAACCGTCGCGCTCAAGGCAGACGATGTTCATGTGCTCCCAAGTGCTGTCGCGGTCGGCGCTTGCGCTTTTGATCTTGTATTCATACTGAATATCGAGCATACCCGCGTCAAGCTCCGCCGTTACGGTATCTTTATCGAAATACAGCGGGAAAGTATTTCTGTCCTCCTCGTCGGCAAGCGATGAGCAGATATAGTTTATAAAATCATCGTATTTGCCCTCAATGGGGAATTTCTTGTCGATAGGCGACGTTCCCAAAAGGTAACGATAGCTGTCGTTTTCCAGATCTCCCAAAATGAAGCGGTTGAACAGCGCGCTTGTACCTTTCGTGACGTAGCCCTTTTCGCGGTTCTCGCGTTCAAGCCGCTTTCTTTCGCTGTTTGACTGCAAAATAAGCGCCAAAATATATACGGCGAACAGTCCGATAAGGGATATCTGCAATATCATACCCGTGCGGTTTGCGTTGCTTATCATGTTCCGAGTGACGCTGAGCGGGAACGTCTGCACGAGAACGTAATCGCTGTTAGGGATATTTATAACGCAAATGTTGTCGGTCGTGCGGTTCGTATTGTTGTATTTACAGAAAAACGCTTTTTCTTCCTCGTCTTTATTGAACACTTCCCGTGCGCCGTCCGCGGTCTCCTCGCCGATCATGCCGCTTTCGAGCATGTAGTCGATAAGTCCGCCGCTATAAGTCTCGCCGTTCGTGTTGGCGATCACCGAGCCGTCCGCTTCGCACAAATAGACCTCGGCGGGTTCTCCGAAGTAGCTGGTCTCCAGCATTTTTTTCAGATAATCCTCGGCTCTGTACAGCCCCAAAAGAATACCTACGACCTCGCCGTTATGTTCAAGCGGAGCGAAGAACACCATTGTCAGCGCGCCCGTGAATTTTGAATTGCGCACGATAACGCTGCCCAATTCGCCGTTCATTCCCCTTTTAAAATACTCGCTGTCGGAAACGTCCTCTGTTTTGCCGTCGGACGCCATATTAACGCCGTCCTTGTTTACATAGCAAAACGTATCGAACACCGCGCTGCTCTCCATATTCTTAAGAAGCTCGGGCGTTATCTCCGATTTATCCAACGTTTCGTTTACTATGTAAGAATACGTTTGTATTCTCTGAACGGCGCTTTTAAACTCTCCCTCAATACGGCTTGCGGTCTGCCTTGCCGAATTGAGCGCGTAATTCAGGTTCTGCGTTTCAATTCTCTTGCTGGTTGCCTTTGTATACCACCCGAACAGTAATACGACCGCTGTCACCAATACGAGCACGTATATTACATTTCTCCACATTTTCTTTGTGTTTTTCATATATTTCACCACTGATCTAAACTTCTGCTCTAATCCTGTGTTAAGAAAGCACTGATTAAATCGGATTTTTTCAAGGCACGGTTTCATCGGATTTTCCCACGCCCACTGTGTTAAATCAGCACTTCCTTAAGGCAAAAGCATTGCTTTCTTCGACATATACAATTATATCATATTGCTCGCGCTTTGTCAAGCAATTTCGCGGCTTTGCGCCCTTTTCTCCCATAAAAAATACCGCAAAAAATCCCCTGCGGCGGCGGGGGATCACCCTCATATATTCACGAAAAACTAAATGCCGCGCACGCGCATTATAAATATCACTTTTCCCTTGATTTCGTCAAACGGAACAGCTCCGACCGTTCTGCTGTCGTTTACGTCGTTGCGGCAGTCGTTCAGCAAGAACGCGCAGCCGCTCGGCACCGTATAAGGATATTCAACGGCGGTCTCACCGGCTGCACCGTACTCGCCCTCAACGGCTTGTCCGTTGACGGTGAGACAGCCGTTTGTTATATCCGCAACGTCGTTTTCCAAAGCGACCACCCGCGCGAATTTCACGCCGTTTTCGCTTGCATAGCCGACCTCGTCCTCTTTTTTCGGCTCTCCGAGCCTGAACGTTACACAAAAATCGCCGTCCTTTATCATCGGGTAAGCCGAGCTTCCGCGGTTGATATACACCCCGACAACATAAGTCAAAAGCCCCCAAACAGCAGCAGCCGTCAGCGTTATCGTCAAGATAAGCTTTATAACGATTTTCTTTGCGCTGCGCTTTTTTCGCTTTTCACCCTTTTTCGGAGTTTTCTCGGAAATATCCGGCTTCTCGGGTTCATCGTGAACTTCCGCTTTCTCGGGTATTTCGGGAACCTCCGTTTCCTCGGGTATTTCGGGAACTTCCGCTTCCTCGGGCATTTCCGGAACTTCCGCTTCCTCGGGCGCTTCGGAAACTTCCGTTTCCTCAAACATATCGAGGACTTCCGTTTCCTCAAACACATCGGGGATCTCCGTTTCCTCGGACGGATCGGGAGCTTCGACTTCTTCGGGCTGCTCAATACCCTCCTCCAACAAGCTCATAAAGGTCTCGGTGAGAAGCTCATGCTCGTTTACCTTTGGAGCGTTCGAGCGTATTCTTATATTAAAATCGTCGTTTTCAAGCTCCGGCAGAAATTCCGGAATGTATGCCGGCATATTTTCCGAGGCTTTTTCGTTTTGCTCGTCAAGCTTGTTTGTCATGGTCGTTGTCCTTTCGCGTTCTGCCGCCTTGCCGATTAACAACAAGGCTCTCGGAAACGCGTCTCCGAGAGCCTTGATAAAAGCGTGTTATTATCTCAAAAACGCGCGGTGAGAGACAAGTTTAGCCGCTTTGAGATCACAAGTCGATCTTTCCGTAAAGCGCCGCGTTTTTCTCCGCGTCGACTGTTTCCTTTGAGAACTCGCCCGCGCCCGCGTTTGTTTCCGCAGGCTCCTCGGGACGGAAATTTTTCTTTTTGTATTCGCGCTCAAAGCTTGTGGAGAAACCGCCGCTTTCACGATAGTTTCTCGCGCCCGAACCGTCGCCGTTGGAGCGCTGACGTTTGCGGTTGTTGAATTTGGGCTTGTCGGCGTAAATGACCACTCTTCTGTAAGGCTCGCTTCCCGAGGAGCGGCTTGAAACGCCCTCGATCTGCGAAACGCAGCTGTGGATTATTCTGCGCTCATAGGGATTCATCGGCTCGAGAGCTATTCTTCTGCCCTGTTTTATCACCTTAGCGCTGGTCTTTTTTGCCAACGCTTCAAGAGATTCGCCGCGCTTGTCGCGATAGCCGTTGCAGTCGAGCGAAATGCGGCAGTTGGTCTCGTCGGTGCGGTTGGAAGCGAGAATTGCGAGATACTGCAGGCTGTCAAGGGTCTCGCCGCGCTTGCCGATTATTACGCCAAGCTTTTCGCCGCTGATGTCGAGAACCACGTTTGATCCGCGCTTTATGGGAGTTATCGTGATATTCTTCAGACCCATGGCGTTAAAGATATCCATAAGGCACTTTATCGCTGTCTGCACCTTTGCGCTCTTGTTTACGTCAAAATCCTCGGGGAGCGGCGTTTTCTCGTTCAAGTTTACGCCGTTTTCGGACGCGTCCGTTTCGGCGTCTGCGGCTTCGGCTTTTTCGGGCGCTTCGGAAACGTCCTCCGCCGTTTGCACGGGCGCTTCATAGACCGCGCGCACGCGCGCCTGTCCCTTTAATCCTCCGAAAAGTGATTTCCTCGGGCTTTCCAAAATATCGAAGTCAATTTCTTCGGCGCTTACGCCGAATTCCTCCGCAGCGAGAGCTTTTGCCTCGTCGAGCGTTTTCGCCGTGAATTCCTTTTCCATAAGGGTTCCCCTTTCCGACGGCGGCTGTTATTTTTCGTCGCCGTCCTCGTGATATTCCTCGCCGTACTTCTCGGCTTGGCGCTTGCGCGCCTCGGCGAGCTTTCGGCGGTTAAGTTCCTTTTGAGTGAGCGTTTCCTCGCTTCCGTCCTCGTTTACGACCTTTACTGCTTCCGCTTCAACGGTCCTCTCCTTTTTCTTCTTGGAGGAGCCATGCTGAGCTTCCCATTCCGCGGCGGCTTTCTCGCGAAGCTCCGCGGGGTTATAGAGTTTATTGAGTACCAAAGTCTGAATTATGCCGAACAGATAGCTTATCGCCCAATAGAAGCCCGCGCCCGCGGGTACCGTGAACGCTATCCACAGCGAGAACAGCGGCATAATGTACATTGTGATCTTCATTGCGCCCATGCCCGCCACAGCCGCCTGTTCGGGGTTGTTCTTGGCGGTAATGCGCTGAGTAACGAACGTCTGCGCCAGCGCGAACACGAAAGAAATGATCGGTATAAGGATCATCGGGAAGCGCATATTATCCTTGGGCACCTGACCGAGTTTTATTCCGATAAAGTTAAGGTTATCGTAAAGTTCGGACAACTCCGCCTTAAGTTCGGGACGTACTACCGATTCGCTGTACGCGTCCGCGCACTTATACTTGTCTGTCTCGGTGCCGAAGCGGTCGAGGGAATAAAGTTCTCTCTGCATTGAAGCGGACGCTTCAAAGTTCGCCGCCTCGCTGCTTGAGACCCTATACGCGCCGAAGTGCTGACGCGCCGTGCTCAGCGCGCTTGCCGAATATGAGCTTAACGAATGCTCGGCGGTGTACGCTTCCTTTTCCTCGTCAGTTTCGAGAGCGTCCATCTCGGTTTTTTCGGCGTCGGTCATCTTAAAGAAATCGGTGTCGGTGAAAAACGCCACCTTGTCGTTTTCCGCGTACTCGTCCAGCATAACGCTTTTCATCGTAGACTTTACGACCTTAACGCCGTCTGTATCGAGCGTTTTGAACACATCGAGAGTGATCTTGTCCTCGTCATCCTTAAGGCAGTGCTCGTTGTAATAATCGACGATCTTCTGTGCGTCGCGGACTACGCTCTCGTGCTTTTTGAGCGCGTCGCCCTCAAGCGAGAGCGCCTCGCTGTCGGTGAGCGACACCTCGTCCACGAAAAGCGTCGTAAGTTCCACGTTATACGATTCCTCGACCACGTCGGATATCTTTGTCTTGCCCATATGTACTATATGAGTAAGGGGCTTGTAAACAACGTCGATGACGCCGAACAGTATCAGGAACGACAACAGCATAGAGCCGCACCCGCCCATCGGCTTATAGCCCTGCTCTTGGAGCTTCATCATCTCCTCTTGCTGTTTTTCCCTATTGTTGGCGTATTTTTTCTGTATCTCTTGTATCTTCGGCGCGAAGATCGCCGTTTTAGCCTGACTTTTCTGCTGTTTTATATAGATCGGCAGCATTGCGAGCTTTACGATAAACGTAAAAATAATTATCGCAATTCCGACGTTCGAGCAAAGAAACTTGTATATAAAATACAGCAGGTAGCCGAGCGGCACGCCCGGTATCGTATACAGGAACTGAATAATGTCCACGTCCTTTCGACAGTTTGTTCTACACCTTTATGCCGCTTTTTTTTCATTCCACTTTCGTAGAAATCTCTTGTTTTCTCTGCGGCTTTTATAGCATTCCGCGCAGTTTACGGCGCGGTTTATCGGGCGGCTCACGGTGAGCTTTTCGGGTCGGAAGCAAAACTTTTCCGGCACGGGGTCTGCTCCCCCGCGGCAGAACGGATTGCACCGCAAAATTCTCCATAATGTCAAATAACCGCCCCTTACCGCCCCAAATCTCCGGATAGCCGTCATCGCGTAGACGGAACACGTTGGGTAAAAACGGCAGCACGGCGGCAATATTTTTGACAGCGTGAGCTTATAAAGCTTGATTATCCCAAATAGAATATATTTCATTGCATTATTGCTTATGGGGCTTTACGCCCATTTTTTCGCCCGGCACGGACTGTTTCCCGCGCGGTTTTTGGGTCTCTTTCCTACGCGGCTCGGCGGCTTCGCTGTCCGTAAGCTTCGGCAGGACGCTCTTTTTCATAAGTCTTAATATCTGCCCGCTTTTCAGCGACGGCGTTTTAGCCCTCGCGACAAACACAAAATCAAATCGTCTGTCGGTTTTTTCTTTTAAGATCGGCTCAAAAAGGCGGAACGCTTCTCTTATTATCCGCCTTGAACGATTGCGCTTCACCGCGTTCCCTATTTTCTTTCCCGTGACAAGCCCCAAGCGGTTTTTCCCCGCTCTCCGCGGCTTAAAATAGCACACGAACGCGTAATTCACCACAGACTCGCCTTTTTTAAACAGAAACGAAAAATCGCGGTTGTTTTTTATGACGGCATAACGTTTTTTAAACCTTTTCGGCTCGCTCATTTATCAGTGAGAGAGTCTTTTTCTGCCCTTTGCGCGGCGGCGTGCCAGAACCTTTCTGCCGTTCTTCGTCGCCATTCTTTTCATAAAGCCGTGCTCATGCTTTCTCTGGAGCTTTTTGGGCTGGTATGTTCTTTTCATTTTATTTTCCTCCTACATACAATATCTATTTCTTTATCCCGTGAAAGGGTACAACTCCCCCACACAGATACTCATACCATATTATTATACAATATCCGTTTCCTCTTGTCAAGGGGTTTTTGAAATTTTTTTGTTTCCCCGCGCCCTTTTGTCTTTCGGAGGGGGCGCGAGCAGTCTCCTTCATGCGCGTTACCGCTTTTCTTCCTTTGTCTCGGCGAAGCCGGGAGACTGCGAGTGCCCCCTCCCGCGCGGTTCGCACGTCCGCCCCGAACAAGCGGCGCGGAGCGCCGCGCAG
>CANQWD010000040.1 GCA_947627465.1 uncultured Clostridia bacterium | reverse complement strand
TACGATGTTGATTTTAACGCCGTTGTACATACAGGACGTATTCTTCGCGAGAATAGTAATTCCGCGCTCGCGCTCGAGGTCGTTGTTATCCATAACGCGGTCGTTTACCTCTTGATTTTCGCGGAACACGCCGCCCTGCTTCAGCATTTCGTCAACCAACGTTGTTTTGCCGTGGTCGACGTGCGCGATAATTGCTATGTTTCTTAAATCTTTTCTAACCAATTTTTTTCACTTTCCTTTTATTCACACATAAATTATTTACAGCCGATTTTTCACCAAATCTCATTATACACCATTATAAACCGCACTTCAATAGTATTCGAAAAAAAACGTGTTTTTACTTACAATATTACAAATTATTGTGTTTGTTTTTGTGCAATTTTACCACAAAATTCGCGTTCATCCTCAAAACGGACGCGTAATTTTTTTCATATCCCATCCAAAACCAACGCTTGTGCTTTATCAACATCAACGCGCAAATCGCTGCCGCTGCTCACCATTGTAATGCAGCTGTTATTTGCGGTGGAATATGTCGTGCGGCATCCCGCGTCTATCAAGCGTTCGATAACCTCTGTGCGCGGGTGTCTGTAGTAATTGAATTCGCTTACCTCAAATACGGCGATCTTCGGAGTGACGGCGTTCAGAAATTCCTTGCATGACGCGCCCGCGCTGCCGTGATGTCCTACCTTTAACACGTCGGCATCAATATCCGCGCCGCTTTCAAGAAGATCAAGCTCCGAAAACTCCTGAAGATCTCCGGTAAACAAGAACGAATTTTCACCGTGAACGAACTTCGCGGTAATCGAAAAGTCGTTCACATCATCGTAATCGTAAAACCTCGGCGCGAACAGTTCAAAATAACAGCCCTCTCCAAGTTCAATGCGTTCGTCGTCTTTAATGTAACGCGCGGATATGTTTCGGCTTTTGATAACCGTCATCATACGTTTATACGCGAGAGAATTCGGTGTGAGATCGCTCGGAAGCTCGGGCATTATCACCTCGCGCGCCTTAAATTCCCGAAGTATCTTATACATGCCGCCGCAATGGTCGGAATGCGGGTGAGACACTATAACATAATCCAGACTTTCAACGCCGCTGTATTCCAAAAATCCGATAACATCGTCCTTATATTCTTCTTCGCCGCTGTCAATGAGAATGTTGACGCCGTTTGCGCGAATTAGTTCGCAGTCGCCCTGCCCAACGTCGATAAAGCTTACCGAAGCCTCGACGTCTTTCGGCTTCGCGAGAGCCATAGACGGTCCCGCGCCGCAGGCTGTCGTGAATTCTTCGGGCGACGGCAGACCGCCGATGTGAAAATACCAATTATTCAGCGCGAGAAACAGCGCGGCAAGCAAAACCAAAAGTATAAAGCAATCTCTTACTATTTCGATCATCAGTTTGGAGTTTGTTACAAATCGTGAAATTTCTCTTTTGGTGAATTTCATTTTGACCTCGCGAAATTATCGGAGATGTATTCAAAGTAATTCTTTCTGCGCACTTCCCGTCTATTTGACGCAAACCATTCGTAAGACTGTGCTAGTCCTCGTTCAAGCGGCTTTACATCGGGCATAAGAGCCGACATTTCCGCAACGTCAAGCATATATCCGTAATCGTAAAACGGGAAATATTCACGTTGTTCAATATCCGCCGAAACGTTCACAAATTCGGGGATTTTTCCGAAAACTCCGTAGCACAACCGCGCCCATTCGCGAACCGTGATCGTTTCGGGGTTTCCCACGTTGAAAACGCGATGTTCGGGCTGTTTTTCAAGAAGTATCGCGATAAATCTGCACATATCCTCAATATCGAAAAATTGAAGCGGCATTTCTCCGTTTTTCGGGAGATAGAACGGCAAATCGCGTTCGGCGCACTCAAACGCGAACGCTTCACGGTAAAGATTGTTCATTTTTCCGTAGAGATATGGCGGGCGGATTATGTACGCGTTTGCGCGCTCGTTCGGAACATGTTCAGTAAGATACTTTTCGGCGGCTATCTTATTTGTTCCGTAATCGCCCCAAATCGAGTTCGCGCCCGTTTGCATATCCTCTCGGAACGGCTGCGGGAGCGTTTCGGGATAAACCGCGCTTGAGCTTACAAGCACGTAATTCTTGAAGTTTCCGAGAGCGGAGAGCAAGTCGCGGACGTCGGTTTCGTTGTACGCCGTAACGTCTATCACCGCGTCAAACGCGTACTTTTTGAGCGTATCGCCAAGGTTATGCCTGTCGGCAATTATCGGCGTTACTCCCGACGACTGCGGACGCGAATTTCTGTTCAGCACGTAAACTTCATTTTCCCGCGCGAAATACTCCGCCGTAAAGCGGCTTGCGAAAACCGTGCCGCCCGTAACCAATATCTTCATATAAACTCCTTACTTCGCAAGCTCGATAGCCTGTTTCAAATCGAGCGAACCGCTGTAAATGCTTTTTCCGCAGATAGTGCCGTACAAGCCCATATCCTTGCAGATTCTTATATCCTCGATAGTGTGAACGCCGCCGCTCGCGATTATCTTACATTTGCCGCGAGTGCCGTCGTAGAGGGCTTTAAGCTGTTCTGCGTTCACTCCCGAGAGAGTGCCGTCCTTGGAGATGTCCGTAAATATGAAGTACTTCACACCGTAATCAATCATCTTATTAGCGAGGTCGATATAATTCACGTCCGAGGTTTCAAGCCAGCCCTCGGTCGCGACTAAACCGTTTTTCGCGTCAATTCCAACAACGATTTTTTCACTTCCGAATTTCTCGACGGTGTCTTTTACCAATTGCGGGTTCTTAAGCGCCGCCGAGCCTAAAATAACGCGCGATATTCCCATTTTTAGATACTCGTTAATGGTTTCGAGACTGCGTATTCCGCCGCCGAGCTCCACCTTTAGACTCGTTTTCTCCGCGACTTCGGTGTATATCTTCGTGTTGACGGGTCTTCCCTCTTTAGCGCCGTCCAAGTCCACCATGTGTATCCATTCCGCACCCGCCGCTTCAAAGGACTTCGCGGTGTCCAAAAAGTTGTCCGCTACCTTTTCTGCGGTCGAATAATCGCCGCGGAAAAGCCGAACGCAATTGCCGTCTTTAATGTCTATTGCGGGTAAAATTATCATAATAACACCTCATAGAATAGTTATTCAAAGCTCTCAAGCTCATGGCACAAAGCCGCAAAATCATCGTACACGGTAATGGTTTGCAAATATCGGAAGTCGAGGATATAACCCGATTCGCGGTGTCTCAAAAAATCCGCGTCCCAAAGCGGCACGGTGATAAATCCCTTTTTGTAATCATATTTCAGCGGTTCAAACTTCTCGATATTTCCGCGGAAATACTTCACCTTTGCCATACAGAGCTTGTTTATGCGGAACAGTAAACCGATAACATCCGTGCGCTCAACAAACGCGTCCTTAAAAATAAGGTGTTTATGGGAGTTTTCCTTTTCGGAATACCACGCGTTGTTTTCGTGCTTTAATCTGTACTTTTGTATCAAAAGCTCCTTGTCATCCATTACCGCTCTCCTTAATTTTACATTATTATCCGTTCAGAGATATACAAAGCGTTTCAAACTTGTCGATGAACATAAATTCTTGACGGAACATCCTCGCCGTCGCCCAATGCCGTACAGAAGAACTCCCATCCGTAACGCTCATAGAACGAAGTATGATCGGTGAGAAGATACAGCGTATCAACGCCGCGGCTTTTCATATCTCGGCAGACGAAATCAAGCAGCTCGCCCGCTATCCCGCGGCAGCGAAAATTCTCCTCAACGTAAACCGCGCAAACATTCGGTGCAAGGTCGGGGCGGTCGTGAAAATCGTTTTCTATAACTCCCAAGCCGCCGATTATCGCGCCGCCGTCCGTCATTATGTACCACTGCGGCACAGCTTTTTCACGGGAGCTTTCGTTCATACTGTCAAGATAAGCGCTAAGCGGAATATTCCATTTTTCGTGAAACCAATCCGCAGCGTTTTTTAAAACCGCGGGAGTTTCGGAAATCGTTACAATTTTTCGCATATCAATCCTCCGGATATTTCAGCACGGGTTCTTTCGTCTTTTGAATTTCGTTTTCGTGACCGCAAACGCTGAAAAATTTACGTAATCAAAGCCGAATATCCCTTTTCGCTCTTGCCGCGCTCAATATGCTCTTTGTATCCGTCAATGTAGAACGGGATATTATCCTCTTTCCCGTTAATTACGCGCTCTTTGACTTTTTCCCACGCCATAATCGACACGGAAAAATCGGGTAATCCCGCGACAAGCACGGGCTGCTCGTATTTATCCGACCAGCGGTATTCCCCGCCGTAATTCTTCCGAGCGGTTTCAAAAACGTAACACCCAACCATAGAAGCGAGATTGTACAAATCGTCCTCGTTCGGAGTATAATCGCTTAATTCTTCCAATAAATCATCAACGAGCGCAAGGCTCGCGATTGAGTAATCAAAGTTCCCTTTATCGCGGAAATTATCGGTAAATGCCGCTGCCGTGCTTACTATATCGTCTGTCAGCTTTCCCAATTTTTAACCCTCCAGATATTTCAGCACAAGCTCCTTGCACTTCGCGGGATTTGCCTGTCCTTTGGACGCTTTCATACACTGCCCCACAAGGAAGCCGAGAGCGTTGGTCTTGCCGCCGCGGTAGTCGTCCACGGACTTTTGATTTGCCGCAAGAACATCATTTACTATCTTTTCAATAGCGCTGTCGTCCGAAATCTGCTTTAAGCCCTTATCGGAAATTATCTTGTCAATATCGGTGTTGCCGTTCATAATTTCCTCGAAGATCACCTTGCCCGAGGTATTGGAGATAACTTTAGTCTCAATAAGTTCAACTATCTTGCAAAGCAGGTCGGCAGTGAGCGGAGTGTCGGCTATATCCTTGCCCGTTTCGTTCATATATTTGGAAACGTCGCCCAGAACCCAGTTCGCAATAACTTTCGGCTTAACGCTGTCCTTGCCGTAATAGCCGCAGATTTTCACACACTCGTCAAACAGCTTACAGCGAGGCAGATTTTCCGCGATAAGCTCCGCGTCGGTTTGATTGAGACCGAGTTCCTTAACATAGCGCTTGATTTTAGCGTTCGGGAGTTCGGGAATTTCCGCTTTCAGAGCTTCTACTTTCTCGATAGGTACGACAATAGTCGTGAGGTCGGGTTCGGGGAAGTAACGGTAGTCCTGCGCGTCCTCTTTGGAACGAAGCAGGAAGTTACAGCCTTTTTGGTCGTCCCAGCGGCGAGTCTCCTGATTTATCTCCTCGCCGCGCTCAAGGGCTTCGATTTGACGTTGACTTTCATAGTCGATAGCGCGCATAGCTCCCGAAAAGCTGTTTACGTTTTTCATCTCAACGCGCTTGCCGAACTCCTTTGCTCCTTTCGGGCGAACGGAGACGTTCACGTCACAGCGGATAGAGCCCTGCTCCATTTTGCAGTCGGAAATGTCGATGTATTGCAGAATGGACTTCAATGTGTCAAGGTACGCCTTGGCTTCGGCCGACGACCGCATATCGGGTTCGGACACTATCTCAATAAGCGGAACGCCGCAGCGGTTGAAATCCACCAAAGAGCCTTGGAACGCTTCGTTGTGAAGCATTTTGCCCGCGTCCTCTTCAATATGGATACGCGTTATTCCAATGCGCTTTTCCTCTCCGTTCAGCATAATGTCCACATAACCGTGTTCGCACAGCGGAATGTCGGCTTGGCTTATCTGATACGCCTTGGGCAAGTCGGGATAGAAATAGTTCTTTCTGTCCTGTTTGCAGACGTTGTTTATCGAACAGTTTGTCGCGTGACCCATTTTCACGGCGTACTCGACTACCTTTTCGTTAAGCGTGGGGAGCGTGCCGGGCATTCCCGTGCATATCGGACAAATCTGCGTATTGACTTCAAGTCCGAACGCGTTTTTGCAGTTACAGTATATTTTGGTCTTGGTATTAAGCTCCGCGTGAACTTCAAGACCTACTATCGTTTCGTATTCCATTATTATCTCCTTTAACTAAAAACTTCATTGGAGTATATCTGATTCCGTCCTCCTCAAGCTCCTCGGACTGCGGTTCAAATCCCAAACGCAGATAAAACGGCAATCCGTAGGGCGAGGAATTAAGCGTTATCTCGGAAAGCGCGGGGTTTTCCCGGCGTAAATCGGAAAGCAAATATCGGAAAAATCCCGGTCGCGATACCTTTGCGGTGATATTCCTTTTTGACGAACACAAGATTGATGTGCGATTTGTTTTCTCTCATTCCGATAAGCCCGATTATCTTTCCGTTATCGAACGCCGCATATAATGGGCTTGTTTTCGACTTAAAGCTTTGTATCAGCTTTTCATCACTTATAAACCTTTTAAAGGTCTCAACGCCCTCGGGTTTATAATCGGGAGCCTCAAACTCCATAAAAACCTCAAGCGCGAGATTTAACGCTTCGTCAACCTCGTTCGGGTTGACTTTCCGTATCTCAAACATTGACGGGCTTCACCTCGCCGTTCAGCTCCTCAACGGCAAGAGCCGCGTTCAGCAAGGTCTGCTCGCTGAATTTTCTGCCGATAAACTGCAAGCCTACAGGCATATTGTTCACCTTACCGCAAGGCACGGAAACGGCGGGTAATCCCGCGATATTTACCGTGACGGTACAGATGTCCGCTGCGTACATCTTCGTGGGATCGCCGATATTTTCTCCAAGTTTGAACGCCGTTCCGGGAGTTGCGGGAGTGGCAATAACGTCGCACTTCTCGAACGCCGCGTTAAACTCCCTCGCTATTTCCAGGGCGACAAGCCGCGCTTTCTTGTAATAAGCGTCGAAAAATCCGCTCGACAGCACGAACGTACCGAGCATTATGCGGCGCTTGACTTCGTCGCCAAACCCCTCGGAGCGCGTTTTTTCGTACATATCCGTAAGGTCTGTGTAATTTTCGGCTCTGTAGCCGTACTTCACGCCGTCAAAACGCGCCAAATTGGAGCTTGCTTCGGCAGACGAGATGATATAATATGCGTTCAAGGCATATTTCGTACTCGGCAGAGATATGTTTACTATCTCCGCGCCTTTCTTTTCAAGTTCTTTTACGGTGTTCATTACCGCTTCTTTAACGGAATTATCCACGCCGTCGCCGAAATATTCTTCGGGAATACCAATTTTCAAGCCCTTAACATCGCTGTTGAGAAGCCTTGTAAAGTCAGGATATTCGCGGTCTTGGGAAGTTGCGTCCATAGGATCGTGACCGCATATCACGCTGTAGAGCATAGCTGCGTCCTTAACATTGCGCGCCAAGGGTCCTATCTGGTCGAGGGAGCTTGCAAACGCGACAAGTCCGTATCTTGAAACGCTCCCGTAAGTAGGCTTTAAGCCGACAACTCCGCAGTAAGCTGCGGGCATTCTAATAGAACCGCCCGTGTCCGAGCCGAGCGAAATAACCGCACTGCCCGCCGCGACAGCCGCCGCCGAACCGCCCGAAGAACCGCCCGGTACGCAGTCGAGGTTATGCGGATTGTGCGTTTTCTTAAAGTGAGAGTTCTCCGTGGAAGAACCCATAGCGAACTCGTCCATATTGAGCTTGCCCGTTACCACCATATCCGCTGCGTTCACTTTCTTCATAACAAACGCGTCGAACGGCGGCACGTAATTATAAAGCATTTTTGAAGCGCAAGTGGTGAGAATACCCTTTGTGCTGATGTTATCCTTAATTCCTATGGGTATCCCCGCAAGCGGGTGCAGCGTTTCCTTGCCGCGCTTTTCGTCCACCTCGCGCGCCTTTTTAAGCGCTTCCTCGCCGCAAATCGTGAGGTACGCGCCGACTTTATCCTCTGTTGCCGCCGCTCTGTCGAGCACGGATTTTGCAATCTCCTCGCTGCTGCATTTCTTTTCGGAAAGCATTGCGGACAACTCGTGAGCCGAATATTCGTATAATTCCATAAGTTGCTGTCCTTTCTTTTATTCTACCGTCTTGGGAACTACCACACACCCCGCCTGCATTTTTGGGGCGTTTGCCAAAAGCTCGTTACGCGTGAATTTGTCCGTGCTCTCCACGTCCTCGCGGAGTTTCATAGGGTGCTCGGGGTCTAAGCCGCTTGCGTCTCCCGTCACCTCGGGGAGCTGTTCCACCATTGCGACTATGCTCTCCATATCTTTCTCGAATTGTTGGAGCTTATCGTCCTCTATACGCAGACGAGCGAGCTTCGCTAAATGCTGTACGTCAATAGCCATTGTTATCTTCCTTTCTATTCGTTTATCATCTTTAGGAATTGTTCTTCGGAGAGTACGGTAATGCCGAGTTCGTTAGCTTTGGTGAGCTTGCTCCCCGCTTCCTCGCCCGCGACAACGCAGCTTGTCTTTTTCGATACAGAGCCGCTGACTTTGCCGCCGCGCTGTTCTATCATCTCTTTGGCTTGGTCGCGTTTCAGCGTCGGGAGCGTTCCCGTGAGGACAAATGTCAAGCCGTTCAGCTTGTCCGAGACTTGTTTACTTGTGTAGCTCATATTAAGTCCGAGTTCTTTCAAGCGTTCTATCAGCTTCACGCGGTGCGGCTCTCTCATTGCGTTGTAAACGGAATCTGCGAGTATCTCTCCGAAACCGTCTATTGCGGCTATGTCCTCCGCGCTTGCCGACATAACGCTTTCCACGCCACCGAATTTTTGCATAAGAAGCGTTGCCGCCTTTTGCCCTATCCCGCGTATTCCCAAAGCGAAAATCAAGCGGTCGGGTTCATTCTGTTTGGAGTTCTCGATAGCCTTTAAAAGGTTCACCGCCGACTTCTCGCCAAAACGCTCCAAAGCCGTCAGGTCTTGCAATTTCAATGTGTACAAGTCCGCGACAGTATGCACCAAACCCGCGCTTACCAACTGTTCGACTACCGCTTCTCCGAGACCGTCTATGTTCATAGCGCCGCGCGAAGCGAAATGCTCTAAAGAGCGAAGCAATTGCGCGGGGCAGTCGGGGTTTTGACAGCGAATGACCGCTTCGTCCTCGTCGCGGACAGCTTCCGCGCCGCAAACGGGGCACTTATTGGGAATGAAGTACGGCTCGGAGTTCTCCGCGTGAGATACGCTCTTGACCACCTCGGGGATTATGTCGCCCGCTTTGCGGACGATTATTTTGTCGCCTACGCGAACATCGCGCTCCGTAATAAAATCTTGGTTATGGAGAACCGCTCTCGCAACGCTCGTTCCCGCAAGCTGAACGGGGTCGAAAACAGCCACGGGAGTTAATGCGCCCGTTCTGCCCACGTTTATCTCGATTGAACGGAGCGTGGTTTCCTTTTCCTCGGGCGGATATTTGAACGCCACCGCCCATTTCGGCACTTTCGCCGTCGCACCTATCTCCGTTCGTAAAGCGAGGTCGTTTACTTTGACTACCGCCCCGTCAATGTCGAACGGGAGCGACTGCCGCATTTGTCCTATCTCGTTAATACGCGAGACTATCTCGTCAAGCGTATGACAAACTCGGATATCGGGTATCACGCGAAAACCCATACTCTCGATAAATTCAAGGCTCTCCGAATGAGTTTTAAAATCCTTGCCCTCTGTCCTTTGAATGTTAAAGCAGAAAATATCCAGCTTTCTTGAAGCGGTTATCTTGCTGTCCTTTTGGCGCAAAGAGCCCGCCGCCGCGTTTCGCGGATTTTTCGGGAGCGGTTCGCCGTTCTTTTCCTGTAATTCACACAGCTCTCCGAAGCTCTTTTTAGGCATATAGACTTCTCCGCGCACTTCCAGAAGCGGAAGTTTTTCGGGAATATTTAGCGGAATGGAGCGTATGGTTTTCAAATTCGGCGTGATGTCCTCGCCTATAAAACCGTCGCCGCGCGTGGAGCCTTGCGTAAGCACTCCGTTTTCGTAAACCAGCGACACGGAAAGTCCGTCGATTTTCGGCTCTACTGTAAATTCCAAAGCGCCCTCGGCTTTCACTCGGTCATAAAACTCCTCGACCTCGGAAACGTTAAACACGTCCTGCAAAGACCCCATCTGCACCTCGTGGCGCACTTTCTCGAACGTGCTCTGCGCCGTGCCGCCTACTCTCTGCGAGGGACTGTCCGCCGTCAACAGTTCGGGGAACTGCTGCTCAATGCCGCGCAATTCGCGCATTAAAGCGTCGTATTCATCGTCCTCCAATGTGGGAGCGTCAAGGTCGTAGTAGTTCCTGTTTGCCTTTTCTATCGTTTTCTTCAGCTCCGAGAGCCGCTTTATTGCCTGTTCCTTATTCATTTAATTCTCCTGTAAGAAATTGTCTGCCTTGTAGTCATCTAAAGTGCCCGCCAAATCACCGCTTTCCGTTACAACGTGCGTGTAAGCGTCGGGGACGCGCCCCACGATGACCGTTTCCGCCGCGACTATCGACGTTTTTACGGGAACGCGCGTTTCTATTCCCGGAATAAGTGCGTCTACATCTACGCTGATGTCGATTATTATTCTGTGAAGCGTTTGGTTTATTCCCGCTTCGCTGAACTCGCTTATCACCGCCGTGTTCGCGTAGCCGATAGGTTCTACCGTCATTCCGATCGTAAAGCCCTTGCCGTGCAGCAGCTGAATACCCAAAAGAGTGCCTATGGGAATTTGTATATCGACCGCCGACAGCCGCTCCAATTCGCGCTCTATACGTTCGGCAATGTTGGTTTTCAGTCGGTTGATGTTCACGGCGTTGCTTTGTACGCTCGTTACCTCGCCGTTCTCCGAAGTGGACAAGGTCACTAAAGAAGCATACTCCGCGCCGCTGTGTTCAAGTTCCGACAACACCGCGTCGTTGATTATCCGCGCTACTGTCTCGTGACACTCATACGCGTTGACGCTTTCTATCATCGGACGAAAACTCGCTTCGGCAATGAGAAACAAACCGATCAATATAAATGCGGCGGCGATCAGCTTTAAGCCCAATTTGTTAAAAAATAATCTTCGTTTCGTCATAGCTTCACCCTCTCCCCCAATTATATGTTTATTAGCGGATTTGGTGAATTATCGCTCTTGTCCGAAAATTTATTTAATCGTTGATAAACGCTTCAAACGCTCTGAACGCCGCCCAGATATCGGCTTTGGCGGTTATCTCAAACGGCGCGTGCATACTCATAACGGGCACGCCGACGTCAATAGTGTCAACATTGAGGTTAGCCACATACATAGCGACAGTTCCTCCGCCGCCGTTGTCCACTTTGCCGAGTTCGCCGGTCTGCCAGATAACGCCGTTTTTGTCGAGAAGTGAACGTATCTCGCCGACAAACTCCGCAGATGCGTCAGAAGTGCCGCTCTTTCCGCGCGAACCCGTATATTTTGTAACGCAAACGCCGCCGTTGAGCACACTTGCGTTGTTTTTCTCGAAAACGTCGGGATAAGTCGGGTCGAAAGCCGCGTTAACGTCCGCGGACAAGCACTTCGACTTCGACAGCACGTCGCGGCACTTTACGCCCTGCATTGCGCCCAAATCCGCGATAAAGTACTTCATATACGCGGAATTAAGTCCCGTGTTGCCGTCCGAGCCTATCTCTTCTTTGTCGGTGAGCACGCAGACAGCCGTTCTGCGCGGCGTTTTTGCTCCCAAGATCGCCATAAACTCAGGGTACGCGCAAACTCTGTCGTCCTGACCGTAGCCGCCGACCAAGCTTCTGTCAAAGCCGAGATCGCGTACTCCAAACGCGGGCACGGCTTCCAACTCCGCAGAAAGGAAGTCGCTTTCCGTAATGCCGTACTTTTCGTTCAAAATCATCATCAAGTTAAGCTTTACAGCCTCGCTCGCTTCGTCGTCCTTAAACGGTCTCGAACCTACGATAATGTTCAAGTCCTCGCCCTTGACAACTTCCGTCGCGGGGCGTTTCATCTGTGCGGACGCAAGGTGCGGAAGCAGGTCGGAAACGCAGAAGATCGGATCGTTTTCGTCCTCGCCGATATTCACGGTTATCTTAGAGCCGTCCGCTTTTACGATAACTCCATGAAGCGACAGCGGCACGGTGACCCATTGGTACTTCTTAATTCCGCCGTAGTAGTGCGTGTCGAAATAACCTATCTCGTCTTTCTCAAAAAGCGGATTTTGCTTCATATCAAGACGCGGGCTGTCGATATGCGCCGCCACGATATTCACGCCGTTCTCTATCGGCTCCGTTCCGATAACCGCGAGGATTATCGCTTTCTCGCGGTTGACATAATAAACCTTGTCGCCCGCATTATAGGTCTTGCCCTTTTCAAACGGAACAAAACCCGACTTTTCCGCTTCCTTTTCCATAAAGGAAACGGCTTCGCGCTCGGTTTTCGCAGTGCCGAGGAACTGCTTATATCCCTCGCAAAATTTGTCCATTTCCTTGATTTCCGCGTCATTCATACGAAGATACGCGTTTTTCTTCTTGTTAAAGAGCTTCTCTTTAAGCTCCTTAGCCGTATTTCCGTCTTTCTTTGCCATGATAATTATTTTCCTTTCATTATTTATTGTAAAGCTTTATATACTTGTTTCTTGCTTTGGTTATCTTGTTAACATAATGCGCGGTGTCGGATATCGGGATATCGTCAAGGTGAACGCCGTCGCTCGAATATTCCTTGTTTTTAAGCCACTCGTTGACGTTTCCGCGCCCCGCGTGATATGCCGCCGCGACGCACTCAATGTCGCCGAACTCGTTCATAAGATATCCCAACAGCCGACAGCCGAATTTGATGTTGGTCTCCGCGTCGTACATATCATAATAGACCGCCTTTTCATCGCCCGATTTCAGCTTTATCCAGTCGAACGTGTCCTCCATTATCTGCATAAGCCCGCGTGCTCCGACATTGCTCTCCGCGCTCGGATTAAAGCTGCTCTCCGTCTTTATCACCGCGTACACGAGGTATTTGTCAAGGTGGTTTTCCGCGGCATACTTTTCGACGTACTGCTGATATTTTAAAGGATACGCCGCCGCCGAATATTTTCCGTAAAGCAGATACGCGCAAATTACCAGTATAACCGCGCCCACCGCCGCGATCGGAATGACAAGCGGAGCCATTCTTCGTTGTCGTCGTTTTCTGTAAACTGTCATAATGTACCTTTCAGTTGTTCCGCAATTTTTTCGGCTTTTCTTTCAAGCTCGGACAAACCGCCGTTATTTTCCATTATATAATCGCACCGCGACTTAAAGAACTCCTGTCCGCGCTGCGCCGAGAGCCTTTCCAAAGCCCGTTCGCGCGTTATGCCGTCGCGCCGCGTTATTCTGTCCGCGCATATTTCGCGGTCTGCGATGACCCCGACGGTTTTCGCGCAGATCATATCCAAACCGCTTTCAAACAGCGTCGGCGCGTCAAGAAGAACGTTTTCGCCGCTCTGCTTAACCTGTTGTATTACGGAGTATACGATATACGGAAATATAATTTGATTATATAACCGCCGCTTTTCCCCGTCCGTAAATATCAGCTTTGCGGTAACGGCACGGTCAAGCGTTCCGTCCGCGTTCAGCAGCTTTTCGGGAAAACGGTTTTGAAGCTCGTTCAGGAAATCGCGATTTGAAGCGGCGCTCCGCGAAAGACTGTCGCAATCTATAATGAAAAACCCCCGCTCCGCGAAAACTCCGCGAACCGTGGACTTCCCCGCCCCGCTCATTCCCGTAAGCCCTATTATACTAATATTCGATAGATGAAGCACTTTTATACCTCGATTATCCTGAATGCCGCCGCCCTTAGCAGCCTGTTGTAAACCGCAAGTCCCACGCCGCTTTTATCGGGCATTTCCACGAGTACGGTTTTCGCATTCAGTTCGTCCGCACGGCGCAGCAGAGAAAACAGGTTTCGCGCTTGTTTTTCGGGAGTGTCTCCGTAATCGAGGAACACGCCGTTTTCCTCGGCTCCCGCGCCCAAAGCTATCAAACCCTTTTCGTAGCGTGAACGTTTTAAGCAGTATTCGCGAAATTTCATATTGTGCGCGTTCACTATAAAAACGTCCGCTTTCGGAGAGTAATGCTTGTACTTCATTCCCGGGGACAGTACGCGCTCGCCTTTTTCCGGCTGAGCCGTCACTGCCTTGTCGATCTCGACATTTCCAAACTCAGCAAGCATTTCGGCGGTAACGCCGCCCGGTCGCAAAATATGAATTACATCGCCCTTAAAACAAACGACCGTGCTTTCCACGCCCACCGAACATTCGCCGCCGTCGACGATAAGCGGAATTTTGCCGTTCATATCCTCAAAAACGTGCGCCGCCGTTGTGGGGCTTGGCTTTCCCGAAAGGTTCGCCGAGGGCGCGGCAAGCGGAAAACCGCACTGCTTTATGATCGCCCGCGCCGCCTCGCTTTCGGGCATACGCACGGCGACCGTGTCCAAACCGCCGCTTGTAACGCTCGGTATCTTGTCCGACTTCGGAAAGATCATCGTAAGGGGTCCCGCCCAAAAGCTTTCGGCAAGCCGCATTGCTATATCGGGGATCTCCCGAACGAGCGGCGGCAGCATTTTAATTCCCGAAATGTGCACGATAAGCGGATTGTCCTGCGGTCTGCCCTTCGCTTTAAAGATATTGCGCACCGCGTTCTCGTCGAGAGCGTTCGCTGCCAAGCCGTAAACCGTTTCGGTCGGTATCGCGACAAGCTGTCCGCATTTCAGCAGTTCCGCGGCTTTTGAGACGCTTCGCGCGCCGTATTCCATAACTTCCGTGTTCATCTTAATTCCCTTGATCTATCAGTTTTGCCGACATATCGGCAATTCTAAGTTTCTCAAAAATCTCACCGCAATCGCCGTTCATCATATCGTCCAGCTTATAAAGCGTAAGATTTATGCGGTGGTCGGTAACGCGCGACTGCGGAAAATTGTAAGTCCTTATACGCTCGGAGCGGTCTCCCGAACCGACCTGTACGCGCCTGTCCTCGGCTATCGCGCTGTCGCGGGCGGCTTTTTCCGCTTCGTACAAGATCGCGTAGAGCTTCTTCATAGCCTTGTCCTTGTTCTTCATCTGAGAACGTTCCTCCTGACATTCCACGACAACCCCCGAGGGATTGTGGATTATCCGCACCGCGCTTTCTGTTTTGTTTATGTGCTGTCCGCCCGCGCCGCTTGAACGGAACGTCTGTATCGTCAAATCGGCGGGGTTTATATTCACATCCACCTCCTCGACCTCGGGAAGTATCGCCACGGAAACAGTAGAGGTCTGTATTCTCCCCTGACTTTCCGTTTCGGGAACGCGCTGAACGCGGTGTACCCCGCTTTCATATTTCAGCTTCGCGTAAACGCCCTCGCCCTCAACTCCGAAACTTATCTCGCGATAGCCGCCAAGCTCCGTCTCGTTGGCGCTCATAACGTCGACTTTCCAACCCTGCCGCGCCGCATACATTGAATACATTCTGAACATGGAATTCGCGAAAAGCGCCGCTTCCTCTCCTCCCGCGCACGCGCGTATCTCCACTATCACGCTGCGGTCGTCGTCGGGATCGCGCGGCAAAAGCAAAAGCTTCAATTCCTCGCCGCAGCGTTCAAGTTCGGCTTTTGCCGCGTCCAGTTCCTCAGCCGCTATCCTACGAAGCTCGGGGTCGTCGTCCTCTAAGGCGTCTTTCGCGTCCTCAAGACTGTTTCTTGCCGATTTGTACCGCTTATACATATCAATAAGAGGCGTGAGGCTTTTATATTCGCGCATAAGCTCCGTATAAAGCTTATTATCCGACACGACATTCGGATCGGAGAGCTTCATGCTTATTTCATCGTAACGCGCCAAAGCAATTTCCATTTTTTCTTCCATTTTATTCCTCCAAAGATAATCTAACATAACAGTCCATAAAATGTTTGCACAATTTTCAAGCAAGCTTTCCCACGGTTATACAGCATTTGACGTTTGGGTGATGTTTGAATTGCGCAGATTGCTATAATTACTTAATTTACTTCAAAGGAACACTAATTCTCTTTTTCGGCGGCTTTCGCGTCATTTCCGCGAATAACTGCTTTAACGCTTTTTTCGCATTTGGAACGCGGCGTCATAAACGTTCTGCCGCAGCCTGTACAGGTAAGTTTAAAATCAGCTCCCACTCGCAGAACTTTCATTTCACGTGAGCCGCAAGGATGCTGCTTTTTCATTATCAGAACATCTCCTGCCGATATATCCACAAAATCGCCGCCTTTCTATAACACAATACACAATATATTATATCACATTTCATTGAAGATTTCAATATTTTAGCAATATTTTTTCCTAATTTTATATGAATAACAAAAAAATTCAAAATTTTTTCAAAAACCCCTTGACAAACTAAAAAAAATTTGATATAATACCAATGTTGCCTGTGATGTTTGTGATGTTTCGATGTTATTACTTACATTAAAAACGTCAAAACTGAAACGAACATGCTCCGTTTAAATGACTCACTAGCTCAGGTGGTAGAGCACTTGACTTTTAATCAAGGTGTCCCGGGTTCGATTCCCGGGTGGGTCACCATTTTATGTAACCTGTAGTTAGAGGTAAGAGTTACAGCTTTAACTCTTACCTCTAACTTGTATCCGCGCCCGTAGCTCAGCTGGATAGAGCAATAGCCTCCGACGCTATGTGTCAGGCGTTCGAATCGCCTCGGGCGTACCAGTTGTACAAATAAGCCCTTACGCTTTTTGCGCAAGGGCTTATTTGTACAACGCAATAGCGCTCGTCTGCGCCGCTTCGCGGCTTGACGAGCACTTATTGCTTGCATCATTT
>CANQWD010000039.1 GCA_947627465.1 uncultured Clostridia bacterium | reverse complement strand
TATGAGGAGATTTTGGGCAAAAATGACGGAAAATTTGCAAGCAAGCGGGCGGCAAAGCCCGTAGGGCGGTCTTTGTGTGGTGTTGCCTTAAAATAATGCTTTCTCACCTTCGCTTCGCGGGGAGGAAGAAATGAAAAAACATACATTTTATACCCCTCAAGCCCGCCGATTATCTTTTTGGCGGGCTTGCATTTTTATGAAATTTATGATATAATAAAGGAAGCATATTAAGGCAACACCGCACAGAGATTGTCGTCCGATTGCGTCGCCTAATTTTTCGTCAGATTGCACAAAATCGACGAATAATGCTGGCGCCTATGAGGAGATTTTGGGCAAAAATGACGGAAAATTTGCAAGCAAGCGGCAAAGCCCGTAGGGCGGTCTTTGTGCGGTGTTGCCTTAAACTTACAAGGAAAACGTTGTGACTTAAATAGTAAAAAACGGGAAGTGAGCTTTGTGAGCGATAAAAAAAGAATAGCTCTTATCCCCGCTTACGAGCCGGATCGTGCGTTGGCGGAAGTTGCTTCGGAACTTAAGCGGCGCGGTTTTGAGGTGGTCGTGGTGAACGACGGCTCGCGGGGCAGGGAAGCTTTTGAGCAAGCCGCGGCTTACGGCGAGGTTCTGGAGCATCCGAAAAACCTCGGAAAGGGCGCGGCGATAAAGACGGGGCTTAAATACATATCCGAGCGGTTCAACGAGCCGTTTACGGTCGTGACGGTAGACGCGGACGGTCAGCACAAGGTGGAGGACGCCGCGAAAATTTGCGCCGAAGCGGAGAAATTTCCCGAAAGTCTGGTGCTCGGCAGCAGAAAATTCACCGGGAAAATACCGTTTCGCAGCAGGTTTGGAAATACGGTGACAAGGTTTGTGTATCGGCTTTCAAGCGGCGTTAAGGTCTACGATACTCAAACGGGTCTGCGTGCCTTTTCGGATAAAAATTTGTCGTTTATGCTGGAGATATCGGGAGAACGTTATGAGTACGAAATGAACGTTCTGATGAGCTGCGCCCGCCAAAAGATACCAATTCGTGAGGTTTGGATAGAAACGGTCTACATAAACGACAACGCGTCATCGCATTTTAAAGCTTTTAAGGATTCTTTCAGGATATATAAAGAAATCTTAAAATTCTCCGCGTCATCGTTTGTCGGATTTTGCGTGGATTACGCGCTGTATTGCTTGTTGCTCGGCTTGACGGGGCACATCACCGTATCGAACGTGGCGGCGCGTGTGGTGAGCGCCTCGGTGAACTACACGATTAACCGAAAAATGGTATTTAAAAGCAAAAACTCCGTTGTGAAGTCGGCGCTGCAGTACGCCGCGCTCGCGGCGGGCATTCTTGCTTGCAATACGCTCATTTTGAAAGGGCTTACGGCGCTCGGAATGAACGGATATTTGGCGAAGATCTTGGTGGAGACCGTGATGTTCGCGGTAAGCTGGCTCGTTCAGCGCAAGGTGATCTTTAAAAAAACAGGTGGAAAAGGGGAGAAGAATGAAAGGTCATAAGTGGGCGTTTTTTTACACGCTGGGGCTTCTGGTGGTTACGGTTTACATCGCTTTGGATACGTTTGTGATATCGCGGTCTTACCGCGCAAACGCTTCGCAAATGAATACGGCGATGTTCAGTTCTTCGGCTTCCTCTTCAAGCAAAGCCGAAGAAAGCGCGGTCTCGGAGCCAACGAGTGTTCCGGCAAGTTCGTCAAAGAAATCCTCGAAGAAGCCGTCGTCAATATCCCAAAAGAGTTCTGCGGAAATTCAAGCAGAGAGTTTGCCTGAGCCGGAGGAGCCGGTCTCGTCAACAATCTCCGAGCCGGAAGTTATCGAAAGCGGCGGCTTTTTGGACGAAAACAACTATAAAGACGATAACATCAGCATTTCTTTATCGCAGCACAGGATAAAAGACACCGATATTTATGTCGCGGATATCAGGCTAAGTTCGGCGCAGTATCTTAAAACGGCGTTCGCGTTTGACGCCTACGGGAAAAACATCACCGCGGCTACGTCGGATATAGCGGCGGTGCACAACGCTATTTTCGCTGTAAACGGCGATTACTACGGTATTCGCGAAGCGGGCTTCGTTATACGAAACGGAATAGTTTACAGAGATACGCCGCTCGAAAAGGACGTTTTGTGCGTAAATTCCGACGGAGACTTTGAGGTTATAGACCCATACTCGATATCAGCCGACGATCTGGTGAGCAGGGGAGTGTGGCAGGCGTTTTCGTTCGGACCCGCGCTTGTGGAGGACGGCGCGATAGCCGTTTCCACGACCGATGAAGTCGGCAGAGCGAAAGCCAGCAATCCGCGCACCGCGATCGGAATGATAGAACCGCTGCATTACGTTTGCGTGGTGTCGGACGGGCGCACCGAAGAAAGCAAAGGTCTGTCGCTTTATGAGCTTGCCGATTTTATGACGAGCTTGGGCGTAAAAACAGGCTACAATCTTGACGGCGGCGGCTCGGCTTCGATGGTGTTCAACGGCAGAGTGATAAACAAGCCGACCTCGGACGGCACAAGAATAGCCGAAAGGAGCGTGAGCGACATTGTCTACCTCGGATATTGAACGGAAAAGCGTCTTAAAAACGGCGTTTGCATATGTAATATGGACGGCGGTATGTGCGCTGCTGGGCGCGGTCTACGAAAAATTCAGCCACGAGGTTTATTCCTATTATATGATATACGCGTTCGCGTTTCCGTTGGGATTGGGCGCTCTGCCGCTGTTCGCGCTGGGACTTTTCTCAAAAAAAATGCCGAGCCGTTTTTCGCTGAAAATGTGGAATTCCGGCGTCGCCGCGCTTACCGTAGGCAGCTTCTTCAAGGGCGTGTTGGATATTTTCGGCACGACAAATCGGCTTATCATCGTTTATCCCGTCGGAGCGGGGATATTTATGCTGATAGGGCTTGCGGCTTTTTTCGCGGGCAGATCCGATAATTCTTCCGAATAATGAAGATTTCACATTGCAGATGATGAGCCGTTTAAAGAGCGTTATAACATCGTTCTCTCCCCCGCGAAGCGGGGGAGAGAACGAAAAAACAAATTTTTCTACAATCTTTAATCCCCCGCCGACAGCGGGGGATTAAAAAATTCACTTCACCTCAACAATGGTGATATTGTCATTCGCGACCTCGACCTCGGAAAGCAGCGCGCTTTTGATTTTCGCCGCCCCCGCCGCGTCAAGATTGTCGGTTTTTACGATAATGTTCGCGCCGCTGTCGCTTAAATAGCACAGAGCGTCCGCGAAGCCCTGCGCTTTCAGCACGGTCTCGATTTTCGATTCGCTGTTCATTCTGTCGCTCAGCGATTTCGCGTTTTCCTCGACAACCGTGAGTTCGTCCTGCGTCATATCGCCGCCCTGATACATTCCCGCAAGTACCTGCGCCGCCTCGTCGCGGCTTTGCTGTTTATCGAGACGCGCTTTGGCAAAGTATGCCTCGCCGTCCGTCAAGTCGTCGGACACAAACGACGTGTCACCGTAATTTACGCTTGCCGCGACGGCTGACGTGTTCTCTTTGTCAATAGGCTTTACGGCTGCCTTTTTCTTGCCCGAGCCAATCGCGAAATTCACCGCGACCGCCGCGCCGAGAAGCACGGTGAGTGAGGCGATAACGATCTGCTTTTTCCCGATAATAACGTTTAACCTTTTCATAACTTTCTCCCTTCAGTATGTAACATAGACTTTTGATATCCCGATATTCAGCGCGCGGGCGACCGTATACGTCACTTTTTCCCGAATAACTGGATCTTCCGCGCCGCCGCACACCACCGCAGCTCCGCGAACCTTCGGCTGAACCGTGCCCGCTTCGAGAGGCTCCTTTGAGGAACCCGCAAGAACTACCTCGGTCTCTCTCGCGTTGTTTTGAGTGCCGCTGTCGGAGGTTTCCGCGGCATTGGCTTCGGTCTTGACGTCTTTCTCGTAAACCGTCCGCGTGGAGCTGTCCAACGTCACCATAACATTGACCGTGCCCGCGCCGTCAATTTTTGCGATAAGCTCCGTCAGACGCTGCTCAAGCTCACGCTCGATTTTCGCCGCGTCCTCGACCGTTTCGGTTTTGGCGCGCGTTTGCGTTTTACCGCCGCATGACACTGTGCTCAGCATAAGCAAAACCATAACAGCCGCCGCGCCGATTATTGGGATCTTCTTTGCGTTTTCACCCGAAAATAGGTTCTTAAACGTCATTTCAACTGCCTCACTCCTTTACGTCCGTTTTGATCAATATCTCCGGTGAAAGCTCCGCTTTGAGAATATCTGCCGCCGCGTTTGCCGCCGCCTGTTCTCCGCTGCTGAATACAAGCTCTACCTGTGTAATACTTATGCTGTACAAACCCGAAATATTAGCGGCTATGTGAATTTCTTTCGGAAAAATTCCGCGCTCGTTCAGCAATTTATATATTTTGTCCGACATTTCGCGGCAGACCTGCTCCTGCAAGCTTTTATTGACGTTACCGCCGATCTCCGAGGACGCGCCGTCAATCTCCGCACGGTATTGCTCGGTATCGAGATCAAGCTCCACACCGCTCACAGCCGTTATGCCCGTCAGCAGAAACACTCCCGCAATAAGTATTGAGATTTGCTTTGACAGCTTGTTTTCGGGTACCAACATTCTGAAAAGCGCGCTCGCCAAAGCCGCCATGCACAGCGTCGTTAAAAATTTCATTTTACCACCTATCCGTTGTAACCCGTCATACAAAGCGTTATCGCGGCGGCTATCGTGTTCAGCAGCAAAACGCAGAACGTTATCGCCGTGATTATCGTGATTACCGCACCGCAGCTTTTAAACAGCGCGGTAAGCTTCTTAAGCCCGAACATTTCCGCCAAGGTCTGCGCCAAAATTATTGCCGCCTTGTAGCAAAGCAGCCCCGCCATAACCGGCAGAATAATTGCGCCCGCAGCTATCATTCCATAAACGCCTACGCTGCTTTTAAGTATCGAAAGCCCCGTTGAGAGCGTGTTTACCGCGTCAGACACCGTTCCGCCGATTATCGGAACGCCTTGCGACACCGCAAACTTAGCGGCTTTTATCGCGGCATTGTCGGAAGCCGCCGAGACCGCGGTCTGAAGCGATAAAACTCCCATAAAAATCGTCATTACAAGGGTAAGCCCCCAAATGATGAATTTTTTGATAAGCTCGCCGAGCTTGTCTAATTTAAGCTGCGGATGAACCGCGCCCGCTGTTGAAACTCCCAGTATCGCGCCGCACAACGGCGCCAAAAAGTTCGCCGAAAGCTGCGAGAACAGCTGAGTGCAGCCGAGTATCGCGGAATTTACAGCCGCCGCCGTTAGAGTATGTCCCATTGCCGCCGAAATTCCCGTAAGAATGGGAATGAAAACCAGCATAAAATTCGCCGCCGCGCTTATAGCGTTCAGCGAACTGTTAAGCAGATCGTACATTGCCGCCGCCGCGATTCCCGCGCCGCACAGAACTCCGACGATCGAGAAAACTCCCTTTAAACTGCCCGCTTCGGCAATGCTCTCCGTCAAAGCGCAGAACAGTACAACGCCGCAAAGCGCACACAGCATTTTTAGCGGCTTTCCCGCCTTGCTTTTCAGCAGCTCCCAAGCGCCGTTTAACGCCTCGGAAAACGAAAACGTTTTGGGCGCGTCGGGGGTTATTTCCGCGCTTGTCAGATAATCCCGAGCGTCGTCGGGGAGAGCGCTTTCCAGAGCTTCCCGCCCATAGTCGAAGTCGTCGGCTTTCGCGGAAATTCCGCACGTCAGCATAACTATCGCGCTAAGTAAAACGATAATAAACTTCCTCATATTTTGTCCTAACCGTTAAGTAAATTAGTGATGATACCCGCCAATTGCGTAAACACGGGCAGCGACAGCACCGCTATGGAGGCTCGTCCGGCAAGCTCGAGTTTGGTGCTGAGAGCGGCTTCGCCCGCGTCTTTGGCGCAGTCCGAGGAGAGTACGGTTATGTAGCTTATAGCCAAGGCTTTCAGCAGAATTTCCACGAAATCGCCGCTTATCCCGGCGCTGTCCGCCAAGTCGCTTACCGCTTTCACGGAAGGGGAGAGTATCTTCACGGCGGCGACCGTTATTATCAACCCCGCCGCGATGTTCACGAAAACCGCGCTTTCGGGCTTTAACTGCCGCACGATAACGCAAAGTATCACCGCCGCTATTCCAAATCCGCACAGCTTTAAAACATCCGTTACCACAGCCCGAACACGTCCTTTACAGTTTCAAACAGCTCCTGAATTGACGGAATGAGCATCATCAGCACAATGACGATGCCCGCGACGTTCAGCATAACCACCTGCTCGTCGTGGTCTGTTTTTTTGAGTATCAAATTCAAGATCGCGACTATAACGCCCACCGCCGCGATTTTAAAAAGCAAGTCAATTTCCATTGTCGTCCTCTTAAATAATAAGTATCGCCGCGCCTATGCCGCATAAAGTTCCTATTTGAAAAGTCGCTTTTCCGCGCTTTGAAAATTCGTTTTCGGCGGCGGATTTAAGCGTTAAGATCTCTGTTTTGCAGCTCTCTAAAAGTTTCAGAGTGCCGTCCGTGTCGGAAGTTCCGAAAGAAGCTCCAAGTTCGCGCAGCAAAGCCGTTTCGGGGAGTTTTTGCGGCAGCGCGCCGCACGCGCTTTCCCAAGCCGAGCGCGTATTTCCCGAAGCGCTCTTGAATGATTTAACAAGCTCCGCAAATCGTCCGTTCTCGCGTTCCAAAAGCTCGTCGGCAGTACTCGCCGAGTATTTTATCCCGATTGAAAAGCGTTCCAAAAGCGTAAGCGTTTCCGCTAAAAATTCCACACGGTTTTTAAGTTCGCGGTTTTTCCGATAGCCCTCATAAGTACAAATAAGAAAGGCGATTGCCGCCGCGATTATTCTGAACATCTCCATTATTCGCCGCGCCTTTCAAGTTCCGATAATCGTCCGCGCTCTCCGAGTATCGCAGCGCAGTCGAACAACGGATAAATGCCGCGCGTTGAAGTCCTTGATTTAAGTTCGCAAAGGCTTGCCGCGTGCGCGGAAGCTATCATTTTCACGCCGCAGAACATAGCCTGTTCAAGCGCGGCTTCATCGTTTCCTATCTCGTCGCAGATGATTATTTCGGGGCTTAAGCTCCTGATAGCCAGCATAATACCCTCGGATTTTTCGCAGCCGCATAATGCGTCGGTGTTAAGCCCGATATCAAGCGTAGGCGTTCCGCGAACGGAAGCCGACAACTCGCCGCGGCTGTCTATCAAAACCACCTTGCGGCGTTCTCCGAGCCGCCGCGCCAAGTCGCGCAAAACCGTCGTTTTTCCGCTCATCGGTTTCCCGCCCAGCAGCAGAGAGCAAGGCTCTTTTGAGAAAACGCGCTCATAAAGCTCATCGGCGCACCCGAAAACCTCATGCGCAATTCTGATATTCAGACCCGAAATATCCTTGAACGACGCAATCTTTCCCTGTTTCGTGACCGCCGTGCCGCAGATACCGACCCGATGACCGCCGTCCAGCGTTACATAACCCCGCGCTATCTCGTCCTCGAAGCTGTAAACCGAATATCGGCAAATTTCGGCGAAGCATTCGGCTATCTCCTCCGCCGAAAACTTTGCCGAACAAGTCGTCATCTTACCGAAAACATCAACTGAAACGCACGGTCTGCCCGCTCGCAGTCTTATCTCGGCAATTTGCGAGATAGGATCTGTTATACGTATCTTTTCTATGCTTTTTAATGGTATTGCCGCTGCTTTTATCATTTTTTGTCCCCCACTTTATCGGAATACCTCGTATCCCTGTCCGTTTTGATAAATTTTATGAGGGGCTTTGAAGATTTAGAACTTACAATATTTTCCAAAATGTCGGAAGCTGCATATTCTTGAAGATCTCAATTTGTACCTCTGCACGGTCGCAGGCGGCGTAAAGCTCTTCGTTTTCCGCCTGCGCAAACGAATATATCTCGGCTATCGACGAGGTGATATCCAAAGCGTGTCCCAGATCGTTCACCAAGATCGCTCGGTTCATAAATTCCTCCCATTCGTCTTGAAGTTCTCCGGCAACCTCCGTGCATTTGTCGATATCGTTGTCCTCAAACGCCTTTTCCACATCGTGAACTTTTTCCAAAAGGCTGTCGGTTTTGGCGCTCACACTGAAAACCGACCAGCAGCACATTCCCGACATCACTATTAAAATAATTATGCTAACGATTATTCGCTTCATAAACTATCCCGCCTTTTTGATCATTGTGTACTTCCCGCCGCTTTCCGAGGTGAGCAAAAACACGTTTTTCTCCGAAACGCCGTTTTCTCGGAGTATTTTTTTGAGCCACGCTTCGCCCAGTCCAAGCAGCTGCAGCTGTTCTTTGTCCGTAACGCCGTCTCGGATTATTACGGACGGCGGGTTTTTCGTTGAGCCGCCCGCGCTTACGTCCTGCTTTTCGGAAGTCTGATAGTCCTTTTTCAGCATAAAGTTAATTTTGCCCGTGGTTTCAACGATAGCAAAATGAACCTGAGTAATATCGAATATCTGCTGTTCGCGCATAGCCTCCGTGAGGTCGTCGACGGTGTAGCGAAGCCGTTTCATTTCTTTTTGCAGAATTTCACCGTCGCTGATTATAATACGCGGCGAGCCTATCATCAGCTTGCGGACGCGCGTCGATTTCATCATGATTCCCGACATGATTACGTCTACGCATACCAACGTCAAAATAGGCACGATTCCCATTATCATCGGCACCGAGCTGTCCTCTACCGGTATAGCCGCAATATTGGATATGAGTATCGTCACCACAAGTTCCGACGGCTGAAGCTCGCCAAGCTGCCTTTTTCCCATAAGTCTCAGCGAAAACGCAAGTACTATATATAAAACAAACGCCCTTATCAAAACAATTGACAAATCGATCACTCCTTTTTTCGATATTATTCCGCAAAAAGTTTAAAATTATCCTTGAATTTTCTTTGTGATTATGATATAATTATAAGGGCACCTCTAAAAACCTTGTTTGAGCAAAAACGGTTTTCAGAGATGCCCATAATATGATTTTATTTCCCGCAGCGGCGGGGAAAAGCATGACCCTAAACAAAGGATGATTTATAATGAATATAGGAGTATCCACCGCGTCGCTGTATCCGCTCCATATCGAGGACGCGTTTGCGAAGCTTGCCGAAATGGGCGTAAAAGCGGCGGAAACGTTCGCGAATTCCACTTGTGAAGCCCGCGAACCGTTTGTTTCGCAGATGTGCGAAATGCGCGACAAAAACGGTATGATCATTCCGTCGTTCCACCCGTTTTCCAGCCCTATGGAAAGCGTGTTCCTGTTTTCGACCTACGACCGCCGAATTGAGGAAATGCTGACGCTTTACCGTGAGTTTTTCGGCACGATGAATAAGCTCGGCGCGAAGATCTTTGTATTGCACGGCGCGATCTTAAGCAGCAAATGCCCCGTGGAGCATTATCTTAAGCAGTTCAGACTGCTTGCCGAGGCAGGCAGAGAATTTGGCGTTACCGTCGCGCAGGAGAATGTAAGCTATTGTATGTCGGGAAATATTGATTTTCTGAAAACTATGAAGCGCGAGTTAGGTGAATACGCGAATTTCGTGCTTGACTTAAAACAGGCGCGGCGCAGCGGCGACGACCCGTTTGATTATATTGACGCGCTCGGTACGAATATCGTGCATTGCCATCTTTCCGACGCGAATTCGGACTTGGATTGTCTGCCGATAGGGAAGGGGAGCTTTGATTTTACGCTTTTCCTGAAGAAAATGCTTGCGCTTGGGTTTGACGGCGCGTTTATCGTGGAACTTTACCGCAGCAACTACGGCGACTTTGTAGAATTAAAACAGTCCGTCGACAGATTGACGGAGATCGTTGATAAGCTGAAATAAGCACGCGGTCAAAGTCCGCAAAAAATCTGCGCTCTCTGGATCGACAGCAGGGGAGAGCAATCAAATTGTCAGTGTTGCCTTAACGCTTGACAAATTTACGATAATGTGTTATAATACCGTTAAAAGGTTCAGAACGGAGAAAATAAATGAAGATACTTTGCGTGGACTACGGCGACAGCCGCACGGGATTAGCGATAAGCGATGAGGGCGAATTTTTGGCTTCGCCTCTCGAAACGATATATATGCACGATTTCGACCGATGTGCCGAAATGATAGCGCAAGCCGCTCAAAAAAGCAAAGCGAAAATGATCGTTGTGGGAGACCCGATAAATATGAACGGAACTCGCGGAGAACGCTCGGAAAAGTGTCATGCCCTAGCGGATAAGCTTCGTGAGCTTACGGGAATTTCGGTGAAGATGTGGGACGAGCGTTCCTCAACAGTCACCGCAATAGGATATATGAACGACGTCAACAAGCGCGGAAAAAAGCGCAAGGCGGTGCTCGATCAAGCCGCGGCGGCTGTTATTCTTGATACGTATTTGGAATATCGAAAAAATCATCCTGAGGAGAAGTTATAATGTACAGAGTTTCATTTACGGGCTACCGTCCCGAAAAGCTTCCGTTTTTCGGGGAGGACGACCCGCTTTGTGCTGAACTCAAAGCTAAGCTTCGCGCTCAGATAAAAGAACTTATCGAAAGCGGCGCGGATATTTTCAATTCGGGAATGGCGTTGGGCGTTGACACATGGGCTGCCGAAGCGGTTCTGGAACTAAAAAAGGAGTATCCGCAGATCGCGCTGAACGCGTTCGTTCCTTGTCCCGAGCAAGCGGATAGGTGGAAAAAAGCCGATAAAGCGCGATATACGAAAATTTTAGGGCAATGTGCCAAGGTGATAACCGTGGAGCCGCGGTACACAAAATGCTGTATGACAAAGCGAAATCACGCGCTTGTTGATATGTGCGACGTTCTTGTTGCTGTTTTTGACGGAAAAAGCGGCGGAACCAAGCAGACTGTGGATTACGCGAAGTCAAAAGACCGCGAAATAATTTTGCTTTCGCCAATATAGAAAAAATCCCGCCGATATCGGCGGGATTTATATTGCTATGTACGCTCTAAACGTAATACGGATTGGGTTTGCATGCAATTCTTATGAGGTCTATGAGAGCGCCTATGCCGAATAAACCTCCCGTGAACATATACAGAATACCCGTTCCGATCTTGCCTTCATAAAAGCGGTGAATGCCGAGATATCCCAAAAACAGGCACAGGAAAAAAGCGACCCATTTGTCCTTGGGCTTTCCGTGGTTTACGCCGTAAACATTCGGCGCGTTTACGTTATTATTGTTGATTATAATAGGCTGTTGAGCCGGCTGCTGATAAACTGTCGGCTGCTGAATCGGCTGAGCCTGTTTAAATTCGCCGACTTGACATCCGCATGCGGGACAGATAACGGCTTCTTTGGATATGACGCTGCCGCAGTGCTCACAGAATTTGGTGACCGCGTCGGGTCTTGTAGGTCTGACGAAGCGATCCTGCTCAAAGGGCTGAGCATAAGGCGTCTGTACATATTGAGGCTGTACTTGCTGCCCATACTGAGGCTGAACATACTGCTGTTGGAGAGGCTGCGCCTGCTGTTGAGTCTGTTGAGCGGTGGGAGCCTGTGTGTATGGCGAATCGGTGCTATTTGCAGGGTGCGCTGTAGCGGAACTTTGCCGAATTGAAGCGTAAGGGTTGCCGCCGGGGTATATCTCGCCGGTTATGGGGTCTGTCCAACTTTGAGAATTTTGTTCGTTATAATTATTATCCATTTTTATGCTCCTGTTCTGCAGACACAATATTCCTTATACATAATTATAGCACAAGCTCCAATAAATGTCAATAGAGATTTGCTTTGTAACTCTCAAAAAAAATTTTAAAATTTTTTAAAAAAGTACTTGACAAATTCCATAAAATGTGGTATAATTATCAAGTCTTAGATATGGCGGTATAGCTCAGTTGGCTAGAGCACTTGGTTCATACCCAGGGTGTCATTGGTTCAAATCCGATTACCGCTACCAAAGGCCCGTTGGTCAAGTGGTTAAGACACCACCCTTTCACGGTGGAATCGTGGGTTCAATTCCCGCACGGGTCACCACCAAACTCGCATTTGTATATACAAGTGCGAGTTTTCCTTTTTTACCCCGTTTTCACTCACTAGCGTTTAAGTAATAAAGAGAGGCAATTTATGAACGATTATGAATATAAATTCGACGAAGAACAAGGCGGTGTTGTAATTACAAAATACACGGGCGAGGCCGAAAATGTGATTATTCCTGCTATATTAGACGGAAAACCCGTTGTCAAAATCGACGAAGAGGCTTTCTGTGAGTGCAGGCATATTGTTAGCGTTAAAATTCCCGAAAGTGTGACAGATATAGGCGAGGGCGCTTTCAGCTGGTGTCTAAACCTCGTGAGCGCGAATATCCCTCACAGCGTTACCGAGATCAGATCTGACATTTTTTTCAACTGCGAAAACCTTGCGGAAATAATCATTCCCAATGGCGTAATCAAGATTTGCTTGAATGCTTTTGACAGCTGCGACGGCATTACCGACATAACTATCCCCGAAAGCGTTGCCGATATCAGCGTCTTTGCTTTCGACGGCTGTATAAATATCCGCGCGGTTTATAAAGGGGAAATTTACGATTATAAACATATTCGGAAGCTGTACGGGGCGATAAACGGAGAAAGCTATTGACAAACTTTGAGCCGCAGGTTTCATCAGTACTCCCTATTTTTGCTGTGATAGCCGCTGCCAAACTTATTGCAATTCCACTTTCCTCATAAATACAAAAAATAAAAATCCGCAAACCCGATTTGGGGTTTGCGGATAAATTATAAAACGCCGTTAAATTTTTTTTAGAAATTCCTGTTTTTTCTCGTTGAACTCTTCCTCGGTGAGAATACCCGCCTCTTTCATCTCGAAAAGCTCTTTGATATGTTTCATAGTTTCCTCGGGATTGCCCTTTTGAGGAATTTGCTGAACGGGAACTGTCTGTGCGGGGTGAGGTTGAACAGTCTGAACCGGAATTGTCTGCACGGGTTGAGGTTGAACGGAAGTTGCCGCTGTCTGTGTAACCGCCGTGTTTTGCGCCGTGGAATTTGCGAATTTATCTTTAAGGCTGCCAACGGCATTGGCGGCGTTCCCTATCAGATTTTGCGCCGTTTCCTTGAAATTCGCTGTTGAAGAACCGTCCTCGACATCGTTGCCTTGATTTATCGCGTCAAAAACCTTGTTGCCCTTTAATCCAAAGAATTGAATAACGGACATCGCAATCAGCGCGACATAACAAATCAACATAAGCCAAAAGCCGAATTTGTAAGAGATGTGCGCCTTTACTTCCACACCGCCGCCGCTTTCGGAGTTTATTGACTTCGCAATCAAATTAGGAACGATAAACAGACAAATAAACCCTATCACCGAACTTGCCGCACACGCGATTTTTCGATACGGTTTAAGCTGCGGCAAATATGCGCTGAGTATTATAAGCGTAATGCACAGTTCCATTAAAATGCCGAGAAAACCGCCCTCGGAAATAATCGTATAGCCGATAAAGGTTACATCGCCTGTGTTAGCGGAAAAACCGCCTACTCCAACGTCCGCACTCACACCGATAAACGGGAAAAACAACGCTATTATCGTTATTCCGCAAATTATCGTCATTAGGTTTTTCAGAATAAATTCCTTGTTGACTTTCATTTTTTGTTCCTCCTTATTGCTTGTTGTTAATTATCCCACACGGACGGATTATCATATCTTTGATAAATTATATTTGAAGGCTCTCCCTCTTGTCCGTTGGCGGTAAACTGAATGTAGTAGTAATTGTGTCCCTCGTGCAGCTTTAGAGTGAGATGATTTTGACTTGTGTCAAACGGCTCGTCATATTTAAGCTCATACTCCGCATCGGGTATATCAGAAAAATATATCCGCAAATTGTACTTAACGTTTGACTTGAACGCGCTGTCCGTTGTAAACCACACTTCCATTGTGTCTTCGGAATTGTTAATATTTCGAGCGTCTTTTTCAAACATCGCTCTCGGCATATCATTGTTCGTCTGCTGCGGTTGAACAGCGTGAACTACGCAATTGGTTATCGGTGTTTCAATAGTTCCCAAATATGTATCTCTGTCGGCATTAAACTGCACTCTGTAACCGTCTATTACTGTTTCGATTTTATAGCCCTTAACACCATACATCTCGTCATTTACATATTCACAGCTTAACTTATCTCCGTAAATTTCTTGCAGCTCTCCCAAGGTATAGCTTTGTTTGCCCTTAATGCCGTTATATGAAAAGAACATTTCTGTTGGAACGGTTATAAACAAGAGCTTTGGTTCGTATTCGTCCTTTAGCAAAGTACCCTCATTAGTCATATAATGGTCAAACATAACTCCTATCGGATACCCGTCAATCGTAAGCAAACCGCCGGCGGGCGCTTGTGAAAAATCATAAAGCTGCGGAGCTGTACTGCTTTCCGCAAACAAATCATCCGCCGTTTCGCTCAAAAGACCCGAAATTCTGTGTGAAAGGTGTTCATAGTCGGGAACGTCAACCTCATTAGGTATTGAAACAACGCTCTCGGGTTTTGAAACAACGCTCTCGGGTTTTGAAACAACGCTCTCGGGTTTTGAAACAACGCTCTCGGGTTTTGAAACAACACTCTCGGGTTCGGAACTCTCAACGACAGGATTTGAATTCTCCTTTGTTGTCGTTGAACTCTCAACAACGGAAATCGCACTTTCCGTTTCGGATATTAAAGCTTCGGATATTGCGTCGAGATTGACGCCCTCCATATCTCTTTCATACGCTCCCGCAAACAGTCCGCTGCCCTCTGTTTTGGTAAGAACAAGCTGCCTTGACAAAACGACCGCACCGTACAATTCGTTAAAAGCCGCGCCTTGCGATGTCATTATCAGACGCAAAGAGCCGTTTTCAACCTCAAACGTTCCCTCGTCCGATTTTGCAAGCTCGTTTCCGTCCTTGTCGTACTGCGTATAGATAAGCTCTCCCGTGCTCCGTAAGTTAAGTTCAAAACGAGAGCCGTTCTCTTGCTTGTTCCATTTGCCATAAACGTTAATCGGACTGACTTCAAGCCTGTCCGCTTCGGCTATCGAAACGGCGGGAGATTTTGCTTCCTTTTTGTTTACGGCTTTCACGATAAAATAAGCCGCGACAGCAAGCACGATTACGCCTATTATTATAAATATTCCCGCGCCGTTTTTCTGTTGTTTTTGTTGATTTTCTTCCATAGAAATTCCTTTCTTGTCAACGCGTTATTCCGTAACGCTGTTGTCAATATGCTCTTTAAGTATTTTCTTGAGTGACCTTTGGTCATTCGCCCGCTTTTCCGTATAACCGTATTTCGTGGCTAACTGCTTAATGTTAGAACCGTCATATTCGGCGATTATCTGGCTTCGGATAAACACCTGTTGACCTCTGAAAAGAGCGTGAATTTTTATAGCCGCGTCCATTCCGAGAGCGTTTGCGAATTCGCTGTAAATCCCGTTTAAGCAATCGTTTTTCATAGTTTTTGGGTCTGCCAACAATGTCACTCTCCTCAACTTTTCCCCTTTCTATATAGTATACTATAATAAGTTGGAAGTGTAAAGATTTGCGCTTGCTTGAACTGTTCCTTGAATAGTTCCTTATTCAATTTTAACAAATCATATAGTCAGCCGTATGTCCTATTAAAATAATTTGCCGTTTTCAACACGTGTTTGATCAAAAAAAAGCCTGTCGCGCGGACCGACAGACTTTTTCCTTATTGAAACACAGGTTGAAAACGGCATAAATGCTGTACTTATAAAGTGTGTATCGGTATTCCGATTTTGCATACCAATACCGATTGAACTAAACCTTTTTAGTAATGCGAGTTTGCGAGGTAACGGACATTGGTCACCGGTAAACTCGCACTTGTATTTTCGAGTGCGAGTTTTTTTTCCTCAAAAAATATGATCCGCCGCTTACGGCAAGTAAACAGCGGATCTCGTTTGTGTGTTCGGTAATGCAAAAAGCACAGCTTTCTAGGGCGTGTTCACATTACCCGAAATGCTCGGATTGCGAAGCGATTTTTTCGCAAAACGAGGAAAAAATCCGCAGACATACTGTATGTATTTCAAGGATTTTTGACGAAGTTAATGCGCGCATTATGCGCTACGCGCAAAACGCTAAATTCGCCGCAAGACGGGCGTTGAGCGGTAATGTGAACACGCCCTAATTAGCATCAGCAATAAATAACCGTGCCGCCCGTGAACTAACCATCACCGACGGTTAGTTCACCTGACATTCCGAACCGCTGTGAAATCCCTGAAGCTGTTCGCCCATTATTTCTTTCATAATCGCAAAAGCATTTTGTCCGGTACAATGTCCCGTATAAAACAGAGCCTTGGTTTTCACGAGTTCACGAGCCGTCTGCCTGATATAGTCCGATTCCTCTTGTGTATATTCGCTCCTTTTCATCATGTGGAAGCCGCTGATGACCACATCGGGATATGCTCCGAACAACTCTAAATATTTATCCAGAATACTCAAGATACCGTTATGCGCACAGCCCGACATCAAAATACGCTGATTTCCTTGAGAGATGACAAGACACTGCTCATGAGCAAAATCATCACGTATATAGGCGTTTCCGACTTTCTTCATCAGTTCTTGATTGCTCCATGTAGGATACCTTTTTCCGCTGAGATCGGAAAACAAGAACAGCTCGTCATCTATTTTCATGTTTTCATTCACTTTGATGATCTGCGGCAATTTCAAGATGTTTTTATCAATACCGATATATTTCTCGTTCTCCGGCATCAGGTGATAATAATCCCCTCCTGCAGAATCTTTCAGATAAATTTTCGCACAAGGATTTGTTTTTGCAAAGGCTGTCAGTCCGCCCGCGTGATCGTAGTGTCCATGACTTAAAATAAAACCTGAATCCGTTAAGTCGGTCAAATGAAAGAGCAACAAAAAAGAGAACAATTCAAACAGTGGCTTTTGCCTGAA
>CANQWD010000038.1 GCA_947627465.1 uncultured Clostridia bacterium | reverse complement strand
GAAAAACCGCTCTCTTCGCTTCGCTACGTTCGCTAGCTGACTGACATCTCCTACGCTTCGCTGCGGCAATGTCAGTCGCTTTTTTCACTTTTACACGCTAATAAATGTTGCTTATTTTTTAAACAGATTGCAGGTCTCCTCGCGCTTTTTCTGCTCGAATTCCTTGTACATTGCGCCGCGCTCCATAGCCTCGTCGAAATCCACGAGATGCCCGTCAAAATCGGGACCGTCCACGCACGCGAACTTTGTTTCCCCGCCGACCGTCAAACGACAGCCGCCGCACATTCCCGTGCCGTCTATCATTATCGGGTTCATTGAAACGACGGTTTTGATATCGTACTCTTTTGTGAGCTTGCAGACAAACTTCATCATGATAAGCGGTCCTATGGTAATTACCTCGTCGTATTTGTTACCCGCTTCGATAAGCTCTTTAAGCGCGTCCGTAACCAAGCCCTTTGTGCCGTGAGAGCCGTCGTCCGTCATCATTTTAAGTACGTCGGAGCAAGCGTTAAAGTCGTCCTCGAGGATAACCAAATCCTTGTTGCGGAAGCCGACTATCGAGTGTACCTCCGCGCCCTGCTCGTGGAGCTTCTTCGCGATAGGGTACGCGATTGCGCAGCCTACGCCGCCGCCCACGATAGCGACTTTCTTCAAGCCCTCGGTCTCGGTCGGCTTGCCGAGAGGTCCCACGAAATCGTGAATAAACTCGCCCTCGTTCAGGTGGTTTAACTTCTCGGTAGTCGCGCCCACTATCTGGAAGATAATGGTGACGGTGCCCTTTTCGCGGTCGAAATCCGCAACGGTAAGCGGTATACGCTCGCCGTTTTCATCCACTCTCAGAATTATAAACTGCCCCGGCTCGGCTTTTTTCGCTATCATCGGCGCGTCCACTTCCATGAGCGTTACCGTCGGGTTCAAAATTTGTTTTTTGACAATTTTATACATTTATTTTCTCCTTTCCTGGGGTTAAGCATACGTTTATATTATAGCACATTGCTTTCAAAATTTCAAGACCTTTTTCCATGCTTCATAAATTTGTCTGCTATCGGAATTATAAAACAGTCGAAAGAATTGACCCGCTGAAATATTGACAAATCCTACAAAATATGTTATAATAAAATATAAAAAATTGCGTAAAACGCAAAAAGAATAGGAGAAAACAATATGAATTGGTTTGAAAACGCTGTATTTTATCACATTTACCCGATAGGCTATTTCGGCTGTCCTCGGCAGAACGATCAGACAAGCGAACCTACGCATAAGATTTTAAAGCTTATCGACGATATCCCGCACATCAAGTCGCTCGGCTGCAACGCCGTTTACTTCGGTCCCGTGTTCGAGAGCGTAGCGCACGGCTATGACACTATTGATTACAAGACTATCGACCGCCGCTTGGGTACTAACGAGGACTTCAAAAAAGTTTGCGAAGCGCTGCACGAGAACGATATAAAAGTAGTTCTGGACGGTGTGTTCAATCACGTTGGGCGCGACTTCACCGAGTTTATGGATGTTCGGAAGAATAAGCTCGGCAGTTCCAAAAAAGACTGGTTCCATGTTCGCGAGGGCAACTCGGGCTACAACGACGGCTTTTACTACGAGGGCTGGGAGGGTCACTACGAGCTTGTTAAACTCAATCTCTACAATCCCGAGGTAAAGCAATATTTAAAAGACGTTATCACGGGCTGGAAAGAGGAATTCGGCATTGACGGACTTCGCCTTGACGTGGCTTACTGTCTCGACCAGAACTTCTTGAAAGAATTGCGCGGTCACTGCAAGTGGCTCAGCCCTGATTTCTTCCTCTTGGGCGAAACTCTCCACGGCGACTACAATATGTGGATGAACGACCAAATGCTCGACAGCGTTACCAATTACGAGTGCTACAAGGGCTTGTTCTCCAGCTTCAACGATATGAATATGTTTGAGATCGCGCACTCCATAAATCGTCAATTCGGCAGCGAAAATTGGTGCTTGTATCGCGGAAAGCACCTTTATACTTTCGTAGACAACCACGACGTAACGCGCGTAGCGACCATTCTTAAGACCAAAGAGCATTTGCCGCTTATTTACACTCTGGAATTTATGATGCCCGGTATACCGAGCGTATACTACGGCAGTGAGTTCGCTATTGAGGGCGACAAGCGCGGGGGCGGCGACGACGCTCTGCGACCCGAGTTCGACTTGGAGAAATTCAAGAGCGAGGGGCACCGCGATCTTACGGAGCATATTGCGGCGCTTGCCGAGATACAGAAAACTCACCCCGCGGCTTCGCAGGGCGACTACAAACAGGTACAGCTTACGAACCGCCAGTACGCGTTTTCGCGCTCGACCGGCGAGGAGACCTTGCTCACCGTAATAAACGCGGACGGCGCACCGTTTACATTTAATCTCAACCGCGGCGGCGAAGCGGAGGACTTGCTTACCGGCACAAAAATGGAACTCGGCGGGCTTACTCTCCCCGCGTTCACCGCGGCAGTGTTTAAAGTATAAGGAGTCAATATGAAAATCGGGGTAATTAACAGTATTGTCACAATTGCTATTTCAATCGCGGAGCTGCTGTTAATGGCGGTTGTTTGCGACAATTTTGGAATATTTTGGTCAATCGTGGCGGTGTTAATTCCTTTGACTATACATTTCGTAATCTCCTTGCGATTTTTAACAAAAGAGAAAAGACCGTGGCAATTCTATTTGCCCTCTCTTGCAGGCGGCACGGTCGGAATTTTCGTGAGCGCAGCGCTGTGCGCCGTAAAAGGTATATCGCACGGCGACTACGACTTTGCGGAGTATTGGGGCTTTTGGGTCAGCGTCTGCGTTGTCGGCTATTCTATAGTATACGGCGCTCTGCTGTTGGCAATTTTCGGAATAAAAAACGCGTTTGCCAAAAGAAAGGAGCGGCAATGAAAAAGCGTCTTGCTATGGCTCCGCTCATTATTTTCGGGAACGCGGCAGTGTTCGCGATAGGAGCGGTTACAGAGCTTTTCATAGGTACGCCCTTGCTCGGCATACTTGCGTTTACGGCGCTTGTCGCACTTTCCGTTATTGCTGTGCGGCTCTTCCGCAAAAAATCGGGCGTTGGTTACGGGCTTATCTTCTTATTTGGAGCGCTCCCCGCGCTTTTGATAAGCTTCGCCTACGCTTACTTCGTCCGCGGCGGCGAGACCGCTCTGCCGTTCGTCCTGCTGTGGTACTGTCTCCTTTTCGGCGGCGCTTTGCTTGTCGTTTGGGGCAGGGAAACGTATGGGAAATAGGAGCGCGTTTCTTAGTTTGGGGGCGGCGCGAAAAATCGCCTACGAGCACGCGAGTGCGCTTCCTTTTTCGTCAGCCGACAGGCGGCGATTTTGAGTGCCGCCCCCACGGCGTTTCCGAGTGCCCCTTGAGGGGAACGCCGCGCTAGCGGCGCGACCCGAAAGGGGCGCGAGGAAACGCCTCCCCGCCCCGAGGCGGCTTAAACGGGGAAGGCTTTTCCTCGCACCCCCTCGGGTCGCCCGCCCTACGGGCGGGTTTCCCTCGGGGGCACTCGGAAAAGCCGAGAGCCGCGCCCTCGGGGTTGCCGCGCTGTCGCGCAGATTCGAAATCGAAGCGTTGACACACTCTGAGGGCAACCCCTCGGGCGCGGCTCAACAGATGTAAGCAACAAAGGAAAGCAAGGTGGAAAGTATGACGAAAAGCCCCGTTGAGGTGTGGCTGTGGCTTCTGCTTGTAATGCAGCCGTTCAATAAGAAAACGCACTATATTTTGGAGCAGTGCGGCGGCGACGCATCGGAAGCGTGCCGCAATATCCGCGACGGAAAATATAATTTTCTAAGCGACGTTGAACGCAAAAACGCCGAAAGCGTCCGCACAAAAGACGTTCGCGAACTGCTTGACGACTGCGCGGAAAACGCGGTGAGCGTGATAACGCTCGACAGCGGCGAATACCCGCCGCTTCTGCGAGGGATCGATAATCCGCCGATAGTGCTGTTCGCTGCAGGTTCTTTGGACGGTCTTGACGATTGCGTAACTCTTTCGGCTGTGGGAGCGCGGAATATTTCGGAATACGGGGTAAAGGTCGCGCACCGCATAATAGAGCCGCTGGCTAAACTCGGCGTTGTCATCACGAGCGGAATGGCGGTCGGCGCGGACGCGGAATGTCACAAATCGTGTCTCGCGGCGGGCGGCAGAACGGTAGGCGTGCTCGGCTGCGGCATTTTAGTGAACTACCCCGCCGAAAACGCCGAACTTAAGCGCTCTATAATAAAAAACGGCGGCGCGATAATAAGCGAACTGCTTCCGCGAAGCCGCACGTTCGGCGAATATTTCCACATCAGAAACCGCATTATTTCGGGTCTGTCGCTTGGCACTTTGGTTATCGAAGCGGGACACAAAAGCGGTTCGCTGCTTTCGGCTAACCACGCTCTGGAGCAAGGGCGCGAGGTGTTCTGCGTGCCGCCGCAGGATCTGTTTTCAACGCGTTACAACGGCGTTGTCGAGCTGCTTAGAAAAGGCGCTTCGCCCGTTTACGGATTTACCGACATTCTCGATAAATTCTCAATTTACTTTCAAAACGAGAAATATCTTAAAGACCGTGTTGCCGAATTTGAGAAAACACTTCATGAATACAAAGCTCCGCAAAAGCCGCGCAAAAAAGCGTCTAAATCCGATGAAGCCGCCGAAGAAACCTCCAAGGAAAGCTCCTCGCCCGAGCTTACCGAGGAACTTCTGTCCTCTCTCGAACCGCGCGAACGCGACGTTTTAAAGCTGCTGTCAAAAGCCCCGTCGAAGATCGATGACGTTATAGAAAAACTTGGTGCGGACTACACCGAGATTGCCGAAGTCCTCACCAACCTTGAACTTTCGGGGTATGCCGTGCGCGGACAAGACGGCGTTTACACTATCACATAATTTTGCTCCCTTTTCCGGCGCGCCGTTGTATTCCGACGGTGCGCCGCTCCGCGTTTTGGCGGTGTGTTATGTGTGCGGTGCCCGAGGAAACGCCTTTTGGTCGCGGCAACATTGCCTTTTCCAAGCGGCGCTTTAGCGCCGGCGTTTCCGAGGGCACCGCACACGGCTTTTCCGAATGCCCCCGAGGGGAACGCCGCAGGCGCGACCCGAGCGGGGCGTGAGGAAAAGCCTCCCCGCCCGCGCAGCGTTTCATTAACAGGTCATGGTTGTGCCCCCATTTTTCCGAAACAAACGCGGCTGCTCGACAAAATAACACTAAAACTTCACATAAAATCCCTTGACAAAGCCGCGCGGTTATTATATAATATGGATATGCGGGAAGGGTTGCCAAAACAATCGGCAAATTAAGGAAACAGGCGTTATAGCTATGCAAAGGCAGCCGTTTTTTCCAAAATAAGACAATATACACCCGCAAAAAGGAAGGGACAAAGCAGATGAAAGATACGGTAGAAAACTGGCACATGAATTTTGTCGAGGAAGAATACGGCGAGGATGGAATATTAAAAAAGTTCCTCATAAAATACCCCGACAACTTTAACTTCGCGTATGATATAATAGATAAATTCGCGGAGCTTGAGCCGAACCGCCGCGCAATACTCTGGGTAGATTTAAAAGACAACGAAAAAACCCTCACGTTCGGCGATCTTTCAAGAATGTCGAATAAGGCGGCGAATATGTTCCTCAAAATGGGAATAAAAAAGGGCGACCACGTAATGCTTGTAATGAAGCGGCATTATCAGTTTTGGTACACGCTTTACGGATTGATGAAGATAGGCGCTGTCGCTATTCCCGCGTCCTATTTGTTGACGCCGCACGACTACACTTACCGTTTTGACGCGGCGGACGTAAAAGCGATAGTTGCCACTCACGACGGAGATGTGTGCGATTATATAGAAAAGGGCGAAGCGGACGCTGCGGACAAATTGACCGCGAGATTTGTGGTAAACGGCTCGCGCGACGGCTGGACGACTTTCGATGAGGAGATCGAAAAGTACCCCGACACCTTGGAGAGAATACAAAACTCCGCACGGGATATCTTCCTCATGTACTTCACCTCGGGCACTACGGGCAACCCCAAAATGGCTATCCACGACCACACGATAACATTGGCGCAAATTCAAAACGCAAAGCATTGGCACAAGGTCATTCCGAACGGCATTCACATGACGGTCTCCGACACGGGCTGGGCAAAGGCGGCTTGGGGCAAGCTGTTCGGGCAGCCCGCCATGGGCACGACCACTTTTGTTTACGATTTCGACAAGTTTATCCCCGCAAATCTGCTTCACATGATCGAGAAATACAAGATAACGACATTTTGTGCGCCGCCCACAATGTTCCGTTTCTTCCTTAACGAGGGCATTGAGAAATTCGATCTTTCGAGCCTTACCTACTGCAACATCGCGGGCGAGGCGCTTCAGCCGGAGGTGTTCAAGCAATGGTACGACGCTACGGGCTTGAAGCTTATGGAGGGCTTCGGGCAGAGCGAGAGTACTTGTATCGTCGGAAATCTTATAGGTATGGAGCCAAAACCCGGCTCTATGGGCAAGCCCATGCCAATTTACACGGTTGACTTGGTGGATAAAGATGGCAATTCCGTGCCGCCTAACGTTGTCGGCGAGATCGTCATCAAGGGCGACTACTGCGACACGCAGGGGCTTTTCAGAGGATATTACAGAAACAAGGAACAGACGGACGCGGCATGGCACGACGGCTGGTATCACACGGGCGATACCGCAACGCGCGACGAGGACGGCTATTATTGGTATGTAGGCAGAAACGACGACGTTATCAAGTCGAGCGGCTACCGCATAGGTCCGTTCGAGGTGGAAAGCGTAGTCTCCGCGCACCCCGCGGTACTCGAGTGTGCTGTTACGGGCGCTCCGCACCCGATACGCGGCGAGGTCGTTAAGGCGAGCATCGTTCTCACCGACGAATATAAGGACAAGGCGGGCGAGGATTTGGTCAAGGAAATACAGAACTTCGTAAAGCACAACACCGCTCCCTACAAATACCCGCGTATCGTGGAGTTCGTGGACGAACTTCCGAAAACGACAAGCGGCAAAGTTCGCCGCAACGAGATACGCCGCGAGAGCTTTGAGAAAGCCCAACAGGATAAAAAAGGATAATTGATATGCCTCCCCCGTTGTTCGGGGGAGTTTTTTGTTAAACCACTTGACGGCGCCTTTTTTTTCTGTTATAATATAGGTAACAAACAGTTAAACTCCAGGAGGTAAAAATATGTCAAATAATGAATTGTGTATTTTATTGGAATCACTGTTGGCGCTTCTTGAAACGCAAAACGACGAAAAGGCGATAATCGTTATAAAGAACGCCATCAAACGAATTGATAAAAACGCGCTTAACAATTCCGATACGAAAAAAGACGAATAAAGGAGCAAATTATGCCGGACAAATCGCCGCTCGATTTCACCGAGATAGATATTGATTATGTACCGCAGTCCCGCCCCGAGGAGCAGAGCGGTTTTATGCCGCATCGCATTGAGAAAAAGCGCGAGTGGTTTCTGTCGTTGTTTTTTCCGATATTGTCGGCAGCGGCGCTTGTCGTGCTTTACATTTGCGGATTTGCTTTACCGTTGATGTCGGCGTTATTAGGAATAGGCGTCGGCGGCGTTTTGCCTATCGCGCTTATTGTACACGGTAAAATCGACACGTCGAAATACTTTGTCGGAAAGCTGATTTTGACGGCGGCTTTCGCTGCGGATTTTATCCTAACTTTTTATGCGGCTTGGTATGAATACAACATTTTTGTTGTAATCGCTCCCTCGATAGCCGATTTAGCCGCCGAAGCGGTTTACGCTTTCACGCGGAAAACCGACGGCAAGACCAAAACCACGCTTTTTCTGTCGAGCCTTGGATTGGGATTTTTCGGCTGCGTTCTTGACTTTGCGCCGTTTGTATGCGAATTTTGAAACTTTTTTCAAAAAAATCTTTATGATTGGTTGCCCATAATTTTCGGATATTTCGGCTTTGCCCGAAGTTTATTCGATTATTGAAAGGAAACGCTATGGAAAACGAATACACCAAATCGGAGAAACGCGCCGTCAACGCGGGCGCGTGGCTGTTTTGCGCGCTTATTGCCGCGAGCGGATTTGAAATGCTGGCGCACAGCGATAAAATCATACACGTAGGCGCGGGCTGGGTGATAGGCTCGTTCGCGGCGGCGGTTATTATGGTCGTAATACTCGCCGCGTATATCGCGCTGTATGTAAAATATCTGCGGAAAATAAAGCCGCGCGGACATTATTTCACGATAATGCTCGTCGGGTTCGCGATTATCACCGCGTGCGCCGTGCCTTTCGGGGCGGAGAGCGCTCTTGACCTTTTCGGCGGCGCGCGGGAGGTAAACACCGCTTACTATAAGCTTTGGGAGCCGAACGAGCTGCACTTTCCGGACGGCGAAAAATCGACTTATGTGTTTGTGCCGAAAGATGTCGGCGCTGAACTGTCCGATACTCACATATCCGCCGACGATATCACCTATGCCCCGTTAATGCCACACACGAAAAACATCTCATTAAAGTATTATCCGCGCAGCAAGGTACTGCTTTCGATAGATATATTATAATATTATTCCCGCCTTGAAGCTTCAAGGCGGGAATAATTTATTAAGCGGAAAAGCTTATGAAGTCATAATCAAAATTTACTCGGTTCTGAGAGCGATAACGGGGTCTTTCTTTGCCGCTACGGAAGCGGGGAACAGTCCCGCTATGAGAGTAAGCACCATACTGATAACGACAAGTATCGCTCCCGCAACGGGCGGCAGGCTGGAGGAAATGCTCTCAATGCCCGTCAGCTTGTGGATAATCGAGGTTATCGGGATATTCAGCAGCACGGTCACAAGTATTCCGATAACACCCGCCACAAATCCGACGATAAGCGTTTCGGCGTTGAACACGTTGGATATATTCCCCTTTGAAGCGCCCATAGCGCGGAGAATACCTATCTCCTTGGTGCGTTCGAGTACGGAAATGTAAGTGATGATGCCTATCATTATCGAGGACACGACAAGCGAAATGCCGACAAACGCGATAAGAATATAAGAAATGGCGTTAATGATATCCGAAACGGACGATATCATCATTCCCACATAATCGGTATATTCGATAACGTCGTCCTCTCTTTCGGAGTCCGTCATTTTTTGGTTGTAGTCGCTGATAAATTGCGAGATGTTCTCCTTGGCGTCGAAATCCTTTGCGTAGATCATAATGCCGTCGGGCTTTTCAAAGTCGGCTTCGCCGAGTATCTCCATATTCTTTTCATAAGTAGCCTCGGTGGTCTCCGGCTCTTTTGTCATATCCTGAAGCTGCTGCATTTGCTCCGCTGTCAGCGTGCTCATCAGCGCGCCCGTTACTTTGTTCGGCTCGGCAAGCTCCATTGTTTTCGCGAACTGCTGTTCGGCGGGAAGCTGCATTACTTCTGCTTGCTGTTCGGGCGCGAGCGTTTGCATTACCGCTTGGAACATCTGAGCGATCTGTTCCTGCGACATATACTCCATAACCTTTTGCAGAGCTTCTTGCTGAGACATAGGTTCTTCGGGCTTATCGTCTTTCTTGGGGAAGTCTATTCCCGTGAAGATATCCGTGTCGGGATTATCCTTTTGCAGTTTCAAAAGCTCGCTGTCGTTGGTCTTGTTTATCATATACTCGGTAAGCGCGGAAGTGTATCCTATGCCGCCCATTCCGGAGGAACTGATAAGGCTGTCGCTGTTCGGTCTGATAATTCCGACGATTTTCAGTTCCGTGCCGTTTTTGAGAGCGTCTTCCATATAATCTTGGTCGCCGCTCATATCGTCGTAGCCGCCCTTGTCGTTCTTTTGGAAAAGTTCGGGCGAGGTGAGCGCCGTAAACTTCAGCCCCAAAAGTTCATCATAGCTGAAGCTTTCGATAGAGGTGCCGCCCTCCCACTTTTCTCCTTTCATAACATGCTCCATCATATCGGCGAGTTCCTGCTGGTCGAGAAGTCCGAGGGTATACAGCACCATATTGGAGATCTCGTTGTGATCGCTAACCATCACAACGACTTCGTCATAGTTTTCGGGAAGTCTGCCCGCGAGAGTTTCGTAGCTGTTTTTCGTCATATCGTTGGAGAGCAGCTCCTCAAAACAGTTCATACGCGAGGACATATCCGTTCCCGTAAAAGTTGAAGCCGCGCCCCACATATCCGAAATAGAATTTGCCGCGTCGCCGCCCATTGCGGTCTGCATTATAGTGGACGGGTTTACGCGGATTATTTTGTCGTTCACGTCGCGCGAGAAAACATACAGCTTTGAATTGTAGGTGTATTTTATTTCGCTGACGTTTTCCATTACCGCGTCGTCGTTTTTAAATTCCTCCATAAAATCGGTGAGGTTGTTCTTTTTCACTTCCGACAGCATAACCTTCGTCATATTCGTTGACATATCGTTTGTGTAAACGCGGTCGGGGTCGCGCTGAGCGTTTTCGTCATCATCGTGAAGATCCATCATAGACGACATCAATCCCGAATAATCGACAGTCTCCTTTTCAAGCTGAACGGGATAGCTTGCAAGCGTCGACTGCTCCACGTTGTCAATATAGGTCTGCACGCCGTTCGACAGGGAGAGTATAAGCGCTATTCCGATAATTCCGATGCTTCCCGCGAAAGACGTAAGAAACGTTCTGCCCTTTTTCGTCAGCAGATTGTTTTTAGAGAGCGACAGCGCGGTGAGAAAACTCATCTTGGACTTCTTGTCGCTTTTTGCTTTTTTTGACTTCTTTTCGGCGGAGCTTTCCGTTTTTTCGGTATTCGGGTCAAACGGCTGACTGTCGCTTTTAATTTGACCGTCGACAAGTTTTACGATACGCGTGGCGTAGTCGTGAGCAAGATCGGGGTTGTGCGTTACCATAATTACAAGGCGGTCTTTGGCGATCTCCTTTACAAGCTCCATTATCTGAATGGAGGTCTCGCTGTCAAGCGCACCCGTAGGCTCGTCGGCGAGCAGAATTTCGGGGTCGTTTACGAGCGCTCTCGCAATGGCGACTCTCTGCATTTGCCCGCCCGACATCTGGTTGGGCTTTTTGTGAAGCTGATCTCCCAATCCGACTTTTTCGAGAGCCTCTTTGGCGCGTTTTCTTCGTTCGGCTTTGGAAACGCCCGACAGCGTCAGAGCAAGTTCAACGTTTGAAAGCACGGTCTGGTGCGGGATAAGATTATAGCTTTGGAAAATGAAGCCTATCGAGTGGTTGCGGTAGGTGTCCCAGTCGCGGTCTTTATACTCCTTGGTGGAGCGCCCGTCGATGATGAGGTCGCCCGAGGTGTAGCGGTCGAGACCGCCGATTATGTTCAAAAGCGTAGTCTTGCCGCAGCCCGAGTGCCCCAAAACCGCAACAAGCTCGCTGTCGCGGAACGCAATCGACACCCCGCGCAGTGCGTGAACGGTATCCGAACCCGTCTCGTAGTCTTTGGTTATGTTTTTGATCTCTAACATTCTGTTCTCCTTTCATTCGCCTTTACCAGCAGATCGACAAACTTGCAGTGAAGCTTCACTATAGAAGTGATTTCCTCGTCCGAAAATTCGCCGCAAACATTGTCGAGCGTACCGAATATGAAGTCCAGTACGCGTTTCACACGGCGCTCGCCCGATTTAGTGACGATTATCCGCACGGAACGGCGGTCGTTTTTATCGAGATCGCGCTTGATAAGCCCTTTTTCCTCAAGACTTTTCAGCGTTCGCGAAACGGACGGTGCCGAAACGCCCATCATTTTCGCCGCCTGCGCCGCAGAGATGTACTCTCCGTGCTCCGCAAACCAATCGAGCGAGATGTACATAAGCATGATCTCGGAATGCGAAGCGCTGCATTTCTCCAAAACGCTTGATTTGACGTTCATCAATCTTATCAAGCTGTTCAAGAAAATACCGCGCTGCTCGTTTGACAGCGGATTTTGTGCCAACGGTTTACGTTTATTCAAAAAGTCAAGCAAATATCTCAACTTATCACTCCCCCTTTTAAGAAACGCTTAATAAATCAACTTTTACTTTTTAGTGCGGTTCGCTCCCCCGCCTGCGGCGGGGAGAAAGTAATTAAATCGGCGGTTTATTAACGGTTGTTATTATTTTACAACTGTTAAGCAAATTTGTCAATTGGCATTATGCACAAAATAAGCCGTGGAAAACCACGGCTCTTTCGGCTTGTCCAAGCGGCTTTAAGACACCACCGCATTCGGGAAAAGCGTATTTTTAATTATCCATTGCAAAAGTCCCTCGCAGCCCTCTTTGATATCTCGGTAGGTGCGCTCGAAGTCACCGGTGTACCACGGATCGGAAATGTCCTCGCCCCGCCGCTCGGTAAAGTCGAGCAGTCGATGAATTTTGTGCTTTTTATCGCCCCAATAACGCGTCATATTGCGGATATTTTCCGTGTCCATTCCGATAAGCAGATCATATTCGTCATAGTCCGCTTTTGTGATCTGCCGAGCGCGTTTCGCGGAGCAGTCGATTCCAAGACGTGAAAGCACGCCGACCGTTCCGTAATGCACGCCGTTGCCCAATTCCTCCGTCGAAGTCGCCGCCGACGCGGTCTCGGCTTCCGCAATTCGGCGTTTTTCGAGCATATCTCGCATTATAAACTCCGCCATTGGGCTGCGGCAGATGTTGCCGTGGCAGACAAACAAGATTTTCAGCATTATAGATTTCCTTTCAAAAGTGGTAAGAATTGCGGTGTTTTGCGAAGTTACGGTGCGCCGCGCGGCGTTGGAACAGGCGCTCGATTTTTACGGCTTCTCACGCAATTTAGCAAAACTCGGCAAGATGTGGCGGGCAAACGTAGTAAAAGCGTAGTAGAAATAGAGAGAATTTACTACCAAAAATTATGTACCTTTTAAGGACGTAAAATTTGATCTATTTTTTAGGCAATTTTAAATTGAAATTTCCTCCAAGCACAGCTCCACCTACACCTGTTATCGCTATAAGACTGACACATATTGTTCCTATTAACTTCCAGTTAAACTCTCGTTTCTCTGAATCCTTCTTGTCAACGGTTTTAACTATTTCCATATCTCGGTCACGGATTTCTTTATCTTTTTCATAACACATATAAAGAACTTCCATCTCCTGAACTCTAATTTCCTTTTGTTCTTCTGGTGTTAAATTCGGATTTTCTAAGCATTTTCCATAATCAGATAATACCCTATCAGCTAAATTGAAGAATAATTTTCTGCTTTCATCATTATTAAAAACAACTTTGTCTGTTGTATCATAAACACGGTTTATACTTGCTTCATCACTTTCAATAACCTTTTCAAGCATTGATTTGCACTCTGTCATTACCGACTGAATCAATTTAACAAACTCAGGATACTGAGCTACCACTTGCATAGCAACCTCCGGTCTGAGTTCATTTAACTTTGAAGCGTAAGTAATCACATCATTTTTGGATAGATTTTTAAAGTTGGTTCTATCCAAAAGCGCAAGAATTTGTTTCTCTGTATCCGTATATTCCATATAATACCTCCCAATATTTGATCATACTTTTTAGAAAAAAGCCAATCCACTCACACAAAACCTCAAGATACGCATCCAGTTTCTAATTCATCTACCATTGATAGGAAACGCATAACAAGGAAACTACTTCAATCTGAAATAGCACGTTGACCTTCCGCTGCCCTCACGATCAAGTTCCCCCGCAGCCACCAGCCTGCGAAGCGCACCCTCTATTGCACTAACACTGAGTGCCGGACATAGTTCTCGTATATCCTGCTTTGTAAATCTCCCGATCTTGTTTTGCGAAGCGCGTCTTACCGTTTCGAGCGCTGACAGCTTTGTTTCCACTAAAGAAAACCGGTCCTCAAAATCCTTATATGCCGCAAGAACAGTTCCCAGAATATATTTTATAAACGGTATGGTGTCCTCCGCGCCCTCGTGCCAACCGTTCTGCGATTCGCGCAAAGCATTGTAGTACAGATCTTTGTTTTTGGCGATCTTTGCTTCAAGTGAGATATACTTACCAACATAAAAACCATTCCTGTAAAGCAGCAGTGTTGTGAGCAATCGGCTCATTCTGCCGTTTCCATCATTGAAAGGATGAATACACAGAAAATCGTGAATAAACGTTGGGATCACGATCAACGGTTCAACTTCCATATTTCCTATCACGCGGTTGTATTCTGCACATATCTTATCTAAAGCCATAGGAGTTTCAAACGGATCAAGCGGAGTAAACAGCGTTTGGGTCTGCCCGTCCGGGTGAGTTGCACTGATATAATTCTGAACATTTTTCGTTCGCCCCGCCATTGGATTGTTCATATGGCTATACATAATTTTATGAAGTTGCAAAATATAATTTTGCGTTATCGGAATAACATCAAAGCTCTCATGAATAATACTAAGCACATCACGATACCCTGCGATCTCTTGTTCATCCCGGTTCTTGGGAGTGGTTTTCTCCTCGACAAGCTGTTTTATACGCGTGCTTGTAGTGACTATTCCCTCAATAGCATTGGACGCTTCGGTGCTTTGTATCTTGGCAATGCTGACCAGCTTTTCAAGCTCCTCGGGGCGCTGCTTCAAATACAACTCTTGTTTCCCGGCTTCCTTATAAATAGCCGCGATCAGTCCGAGCATTTCCGAATCCCACTTTTGGTCTTTAATTGCCGAATAATTGAAATCTCTCATTCCCTTACTCCTCTCACCTTTCCCTTATATTATAGCACAAAATAAGGGAAAAATCAAGAGTCATATTTATTTTTTATAAGGAATTTTGTTTTCTTTGCACCAATCCTCCGCTATTGTGCAAAAAGCGCGTGTTCGATAATCATAATAATCCTCGGCGATACCCAGTCTGTTCAGCGTTTCCTTAAAACGGCGAAACGCTTTTTGTCCGTGAAGGGAATCAAGCAACTGCTCTCGAATCGACTTTAACGGTATCTCCAATGAAAAACTCTCCATAATTTGCCATTCGTGTATGTCGTACTGATTCGGCAGCCGAACATAGTGATCCGAGTTTTCGATCTCACCGGCAAGTACCTCGTCAACTTCTGCGGAAAAGCCGTTCGACAAGGACACTATCCCCCCTGTTTCGATATTGAGAAATTGCTCCCGATCATCATTCGCCATTTCAAGGCAGTCCACAATATTCTTGATTTGAACCTGCATTTTATCACCTCGACTGCTTGATTATGTTTGATGCATAAAGTGAAACCATAACCATATTAATTATACCACATATTTCAAGAAAATGGAATACATTTATACAAAAAAATGCCCCGCCGATCAAATTCCGATCGGCAGGGGATAAAAATTCACATTATTAAGCCGCACGGAACAAATCTTTGGAAACGCTGCCCGTATCACGATCAAGCTCTTTCCGAGCGGATTCTATGTCATTCAGCCGGCTCAATTCATCGGCTGCGTCATCAAGCCCTAAATGCGTATAGGTGTTTAAGGTAACGCCGATGTCGCTGTGTCCCATAAGATATTGGAGCGTTTTCGGGTTCATTCCCGCTTTAGCCATATTGCTGCAGTAGGTGTGTCGGCAAACGTGCGGAGTTATGTTCGGCAGCTGTAACTTGTAAATTTCATTGTAACGTTTTACCATGTGATTGAACCTGTGCTCCCAATGCATCGCCACAAGCGGGTATCCGTCCTTGTCCGTGAACAAAAATCCCGTATAGCCGCCAACTATCCGCTCCGTCTTCGGTGTCTTTCTGTCATCGATTATCGCTTGAAAACAATATGCTACTTCATCGGTGATGGGTATTTTCCTTGTTCCGGCATTGGTTTTCGTGGATTCTATGATCAGCTTCATATCGCTTGTCCGCTGAAGCTGGCGCTCTATGTTTACCACTTTGTTTTCAAGCTCAATATCGGAGAGTGTCAGACCGCAAAACTCCGAAATCCTCATTCCCGTGTGGAACAAAATGTAAACGACTTCATAATACTTGCAGTAATTGTTATCATCGTGAACGAATTTCAAAAACCTCCGCATTTCGTCCTTTGTGATTGCTTGACGAGTAACGCTGTCATTGACGATAACAGTAGCCATCTCAAACCCGAACGGATTCTTTCTGAGCACATCATCGTCAACCGCCATCTGAAAAGCGGGACGAAGGACGCCGCGCACTGTTTTTATCGTACTGTAACCTTTCCCGTCCTCTTGCAGCTTAATAAGGAACAGCTTTGCATCGGAGGTCTTGACGGCTCCTATCCTATTTGACGAAAACGGCTCCTTTGTCAGAAGATTTTTTACAAAGCCGTAATTGCTTTTGGTGCTGTACTTTACGCCTGTCTTAGTCGCCAGATAGCGTTCCACGAGTTCATAAACGGTCATATTTTTATTGGACGGATCGCAGAGCGTGTCCAAATCGTAGCCTATCTGCTTCTCCATCTCCCGAAGCGACTGGCAGGGCTTTTTCCCGCTCGGAAGTGGATCGGTAGGCTCTAACCGCCAGCTGTACACAAAATGCGGCTTTCCATTGATGTGATACTTGAACTGATATTTTCCGTCTGCTCTGATAGATTCTCCGCGCCTTAAAAGCCGTCTCTTTGAATCACGTCTTTGCGGATTTCTCGGCATAACAACTCCTCCTTTGCTTTTGGTTCGTTTTCCAGAAAACGCTGAAATTCCTCGCGAAGTATCAAGACCCTGTGGTGATAAAACACCAAAAAGCTGTAATGATCGCCGTTCTTCAGAAAACGAGTGAATTTACGAGCACTCAAGCCGAATAATTCAATTGCTTCACGAACGTTCAAGTAAGTTTTTTCGGATAGTTCCGGCTTTTTCAATCCTCCTCACCTCTCTCCGTCAATGAATCAATATACTCCTCGAACCGCTTTCTGATGATGAGATAACGATTTCCGTTCATTATTGCGAAATGATTGTCGTCCTCGGCAAGTCTGCGGAGCCGCTTTTCGCCGATGTTGAAATATGCCGCCGCTTCGCTTATTGACAACAGGTATTTTTCACTTATAGAAATGTTTTTCTCTGACATAATGCTCACCTCCGTTTGCAGGTCTATATTAACTCTTTCAAACGGAAATAGCAACTACTTACGGCAAAGAAAATCAAACTAAATCGCCGAACTTTCCTCGATAAATTTCTCAAATTTTGTGCGAATTATGAGTACACGATTTCCATTATAAACCGAAAATCTTCTGTCCGCCGAGCCGCATTGATTATCCTCGGCAAGACGGCGTATCTTTTTCTCTCCGATATTGAAATACATCGCCGCTTCTTTTATTGAGAGCAGATACTTCTCTCCGATAGACAGAGAAGCTCTCTCGGTGCTGGCCGATTCATTCTTGAGCAACATTATCACCTCCCGGATTTGTGTTCCTATTATAATAAGGACAGTTATTTTGTAATTGGGGACTTTGGACTCATTCCACGCCCTGTAATGTTTCTCAATAATCTATCTGGACAAAAAAGAGCAAATTGGACGAAAAAATCAGCCCGCAAGGAAAAATTCCCACGGGCTGATTATACTAGTGTACTGTACCGTTGATATTTAGTATAATAGTATTCCTGGGTTATTGCACCTACTTTTCAGCAATAACCGGATAAAGTGATATAAGTTTTCACGCGCGTCACGGGTCCTAAAATGCCACCGGATTTTGGACTGCTTCTGATTGCGTTCTGTTTCCCATGCTGATAGTTCCTTTCGGAGTAGGCCAATGTTATCTATACGGCGGGATAAACACTGACGGGTCATGACGTTTAATTCAATTTCCGCCATATTAAGCCAACTCCCATGCTTAGGAGTGTAATGTATTTCCAACTTTTTCACAATTCTGTGAGCCTCGGCGGCCGGATACCGTTTGTACAAAGAAGCTACTTTATGAGTGTTTAAGTTGTCCATTATAAGGATAATTTTATCAACATTGGGATACATGATGTCTACGAGATATTTGATTTCCTCTGCCCAGTCTAAAGCTGTGCGATGCTCACGCACACTTACGTGATGTTTTCCGCCAAGAGGCTCTATGAACGCGAATATACTGCAAGTACCCTCTCGTTCATATTCGGAATCAATTTTCTGATCGCTTCCCGGCTTCATCGGCAGTGGTTTCCTTACATCTGCAAGAAGCTGATACGGCTTTTCGTCCATACAGACAACAGGTCGCTTCGGATCATATGGCATCTCGTAAACATCAAGAACATCTTCCATGTGAGCTACGAATTCGGCGTCTTCTTTTGAGGGAATGCACCAGTATTCGTTTTTGTGAGGGCGAATTTGGTTTTTTTAAAGCCCTGCCAATTGCATTTTTTCCTACCGGTGTTTCCAGTATTATTTTTGCTTGTTCTTCCAATAGCCGCAACGACCATCTTGAATGGCCTTCCGGCGCAGGGCTGCAAGCGATCTCAATCAATTGAGCTTCGGCTCTTCCGTCAAGTTTACAGCGTGCATTGTCGGAATTAACGCTGCGCTTAATGGTCGTGACTTCCGAAATGCCGCCGGTGGCAAAAAGCTTTGCGGCGTTTTGAACCGTTGAAATGCAAACACCATTTGATTTCGCAGTTTGCTCATAAGTTAGTGATTTGCCATGAGCATCATCTAAATCAACCAGTATTTGACATCTGCATCGCACAGTTCTTGTAGTTCCCTTTTTGCGAATGATACTCTTCAGTTCCTTCACTTCATCGTCCGCTAATGATACATTATACTTTTTTGGTCTTGCCATAATATTCCACCGCCTTTTCTTTTATTATACCACAGAATGGCTGAAAAGGCAAGTGATATTTTATTGAATATCAGCGGTACAGTACACTAGTTCATTTCAATATACAATTCTATATCTCATTGATATACTCTTTAAAAACATCAAGAATAAAATCTGCGCTTTTGGGTGTATAGTTAGGCGATTGTGCTATTGAAACGAAATCGAAATCACCATTATATTTCATATTGTTTATATTATTTGTTGCAACAAATCCAACTTCTATATCCTTTTTCGATTCTTTCCGCATCTCGTTTGCTTCATAAGTTAAATCATAATGCCTATTGCAATGCATCAATTGAATACCTCCAATTGCATTACCTTCATCTGTAAGCATAAGTTTTTTGTTATACAATATACTAGAGCCTGTTCACATTAAAATTGCATCTAAAACCATAGCCATATAAATAACCGCAAGAAAAACGATATCAAGTT
>CANQWD010000037.1 GCA_947627465.1 uncultured Clostridia bacterium | reverse complement strand
CAATCCGAATCAGTATCCGTATCGGTATCAGTGTCCGTATCGGTATCATCATCCCAATCCCAATCCGAATCAGTATCCGTATCGGTGTCAGTGTCCGTATCGGTATCCCAATCGTCATCCGAATCGGTATCGGAATCATCGGGATTTACATCGGGAACGGTAATATCAGGATTCTTAACATCGCCTTCGCCGTCGCCCGCCAGTTTATCGTCAACATCAAGGATCTGGTGAATCTCCGCACCCATTTCAACGTCCCACGCAACAACATTTCCGCAAACATTACCATTGTTTTCAAAAGTTGCGTAAGGTGCGATAAACGTACCGGCGTTCATTGCGGTAGTGATTTTGCCGGTATATGAACCAAAGTTAAAAATAACGTTGCCGTCGGTCTTAAGCCAGCTGTCATCGGAAACTTCGCCGAAATCGACACTCTTGGTTTTATCGTCGGTAATAACGTTAACGATAACATTAACGCCCTTATTGTACTTAAGCAGATTCTTTATGTAATCCGCGTTGCCCGCGATATCCTTAGCGTCAACACTAACGACCATTGTCTGACCGCGCGTTACGGTGTCCATACTGATTGCCATATTCGCGTTGAAAAGCGATTTATTGGATACGTCTCTGTCAAACTCAACGTCGTTTATTAAAGCGTCGCCAAGCTCCGCGAAACGATCCAACTCATTATCAATGTTTTTCTTACCTCTGCGAATAGTTACCCTATCGGAACGTCCGCCGCAGTCTATCCTGTACTCAACGCCGCCTGCCTTAAAACCTATTCCGTGACCGTTATCATACGTGAACGGCTCATAATCGAAGCCCAACACAAGCTCATATTTTGACTGCTCCGCCATATTGAGTTTAATGTTCGTATCCTTAGGCGCAGTATCCAAATATAAAGTGTATGTTGCCTTTGCCGCTGCCGGATCGGAATGAGCGATTATTCCCGAATTAAACGCGTCAACATTAGTAGTTCTGTTCACGCAGACATTGCCCTCAATGTGCTGAGCGCCTTTCTGAGTATTCAGTCTGCTTGAAAATACCGCAAAATGATTGACGTTCTTCGCTGCATTTGTCAGATCGTTAACGCATTTTGCCTGATCCGTAGCGGTGAACACGTTGGAATCGATTTTATAATATTCAATATCCGTGCCAATGCCCTGATTAACGGAATCGGTTGTTAAAGTATCAAAATCATCCTCGGTAATAGGCGCAGCCGAAGCCGCGAGAGAAGCAGCACGCGAACCGAGAACAGTCACTGCAAAAGCAAACATAAAGGCAGCTTTGCCTTTATTTGACCTCTTCTTTTTCTCGTTGTTGTCTGCCATAATTGCCACCTCCATATAGTGTTTACAAATCACAAGCGCACAACAAAATATGCGCTCAATCTTCTAGCTAACTACATTATATCATATATTTAAGCCTTATGTCAAGGGCATTTTTGATATATTCAGTTAAAAAATTCTAACAAATTTCAACAAATTTTTAATAGAATTTTCAGCAATATTACACAATACGTTTTTGCATAATTTCAGGGTTGTATGCATAATTCACGGCAGTCTCTGCGGTGATCTTACCGTCCTTATACATTTTTAATATACAGTTATCCATAGTTTGCATACCGGGAGCTGACTGGAGAATTGTATCGATCTGATGCGTTTTCTCATCGCGGATAAGCGTTCTTATCGCGCTGTTCATCGTCATGATCTCAAACGCGGGAGCCAATTCCCCGCTGACAGTCGGAATAAGCTGCTGAGAAATTACCGCCGATAACACCATTGAAAGCTGAATGCGTATCTGGTGCTGTTGATTGATCGGGAAAACGTCGATCACTCTGTCAATAGTGTTCGCCGCGCCGAGAGTATGCAGAGTGGAAAGCACAAGCTGACCCGTCTCTGCCGCGGTCATTGCTGTGCTTATCGTCTCGTAGTCGCGCATTTCTCCAAGAAGTATAACGTCGGGAGACTGCCGCAGAGCGGCACGGAGGGCGTCAATATAAGAACCGGTGTCTATGGATATCTCACGTTGACTGATTATGCATTTGGTGTGCTTGTGCAGAAATTCGATAGGATCCTCTATTGTAATTATATGACCCGAACGCTCGTTGTTGATCTTATTTATTATACAGGACAACGTCGTGGATTTGCCGCTTCCTGCGGGACCCGTTATCAAAACTATCCCGTTTTTGTATTTCGCCGTTTCCATTACCTGTTCGGGGATCCCCAACGTTTTCTCATCGGGCAGCTCGAACGGAACATAACGCAACACCGCCGCGTAAGAGCCTCTCTGCTTATAGATATTCGCGCGAAATCGTCCCATACCCAATATTGAAACGGAAAAATCCATCTCCTTTTCGGGCATATTATCAATACTGTAATCAAAACCGCCCTCTTTAAATATCTCGTGAACAAGCCTTTTGGTCTCGGCGGGCGGCAAAGGGTCGCCGTTCATTTTGACGAGCCGACCGTTAGCCTTATAACTTAACCCGACGCCGGGAACGATAAAAATATCCGAAGCCTTGTTTTCCACGGCGACCTTAAGGATTTCGTTAAGCTGCATTTTATTACCTCCGAATCAATTAAAACGAGCCGTCCCAAACGCCGAGATGAGAACCGCTGTCCTCTTGTAAAACATCTTGGCTTTGCCATTGCTCTATCGTATATTTTCCCTCATTGTTGAAAACCACGGTCACCGACAATATCTGCCGCTCGTTTATTGCGGCGGAGTAGCTTGCGGACAAACCCGCGGGAGTGCGTTTCAGAGTTACACCCTCAACGCTTTGTACGGCTTCCTCAAACGATTCCTCAAAAAGTTCCGAGCTTTGAGCCTCATGCGCACAGTCGTTAAGCCTTGAAAGCGTTTCCTTTGCTAAAGAATCGGCGGCGTAATACTGCTTTAAAAAATCGCCGCTGCGCTCGTTGAAGCTCTCGTTGGAGAGCGCGGCTTTAAGGCTGAGCACCGCGAATATGGTAAGGCAGATCACCGCGAAAATAAGCATTACCGAAACATAGCCCACGCCCGCCCCAACTCGGCGGGTATGCCCTTTTTTATTCATTGTCTGCACCTCCCGCGGGAATGTAAGCGGAGCAATCAAGCGAGTACAGCTCTTCGTTTTCCGTTTTAAATGTGAGCGTCAGCCGCAAAAGCTCCCCGGAAGCGGTTTTTTCGCGATCCTCCGCAAGCTCCAGCAACACGCCGCCGTCAGTTGACATCCTGCACTTTTCGTCAAGCGGAACGATGTAATTTCCACCGCTCTCACCGATGTCATCACTTTCGGGAAACACCGCTTTCAGTGCTTTTCCAACGTCTCCGCTTTGCGAATACGCTTCGGCTATCGACTGCGCGCAGAGCATTGCGTTCTCCTTTTCGGAGCTTAAGCGGGAGCGCCTGTCCGCCGAAACGAAAATTTTCAGTATAACGGCTGCCGAGATACTGAAAAACAGCAGCACTAATATAAGCTCCGTAAAAAACAAATTAACGGGACGGAATTTACGAGTTACGGTTTTCAGTATATTCACCTTCTTATATAAGTAAAATTTTGCTCGTTGTTAAACATAACGGTTATTTTGTACAGATCGCCGTCTTCCGAAATGTTCATATCTCCCAGCGCAAATATCTTGCTGCCGCCCTCCGTAGACGGCTCGGCGTCAGCGGAAAGATTGTTCTCATAAAGCGCGCCGTCTTTGAAATAGATAATATCCAAAACGCCGTCGCTTTTAAGATACAAAGCCGTTCCGTTTTCGCCGATCTCGGCGCTTTCGGCGCTTTTGAGCTTGTTTGAAATATATCTCAGCGACGCGGACGCTCCAAACGTTTTGTCAAACCCCTTGCTTATTCTGCTGTACGCCCCCGCCGCGACGGCTATCATTATCAACAGACAGCCCGTAAACAGCAAGAACAGCAGCATACTGCCTATGGTGCTTATCGTGTCGCCGAGAGTTTTGTTTTTGTATTTTTTCACCGCGCCTGCCGCCTTTCCAAGATCGTTACGTTGGGTCGAATATTTGAGGCGAAGCCGTCATAATACACTATATACTTGTCCTTATCGTATATAAGTCCGTAGTGCTCGCATAAGTACTCCACGCTTTCGGGATACGCTCCCTCGACAGCATAGCACATCGTAACGCCGTTTTCTATCGTCGCTTTGAGGTCGGAAAGTTCCCGCTGCTCCGTCGACGCGGAGGTGTTTGCGAGAGCCGTAAGAAGCCACACTATCATCGCGGAGAAAATCAGACACGGCAATATATACGATAAGACTGTTTTTAAAGCCGATCTTCTCATATGTCCTCCATTATCCCAACACCGACATAATGTTCATCAGCGGTATCATCACGCTGAGCAGCACCGCGCCTATGACCGTTGTGAGCACGATAACTATCGCCGGCTCTATAAACGCGACAATACTTGAAGCCGATTCCATCGCCGCCTCGCCGCATTGATCGGCAAGTTTCTTCCAAGCCTTTTCAAACGAACCCGAACTGTACGCGAGCTTCAGCGAACGCGAATAGATCGCGGGGAATATCCCCGCCGAGGAGATCACCTCGGCGAAATACTCGCCGTCCAGCACGCGTTTGCGGCAGTCTGACAGCTTTGATTTAAGCTTTTTGTCGTCTGTAAGCTTTGCGGCGTTATCCAAAAGCTCATCGGGGGCGATACCCGAAGCCACCATCATACTGATAGCGTCCGCTATTTTGGAAAGCGAAAAGCGCTTTGACATTCTGCGGGTCGGCGGGAACACCGAAAAGAAATTCGCAAACCCGCTTCTCGCCGCCGAAAATTGCGACAATATCGCGATCGTAACGGAAATCAAAATGATCGTGAGCAAAACGATAAGCATTGCCGAGCCGACGCTGTATGCCGTATCCACCGCGCCTTTCACAGCGGCGCTGACTGTGCTGTCAAACTGCGAGAATATCTCGCCGAACATCGGCAGCACCAGCGTTATCAGCACCACGATAACGACAGTCATCATAACGAGCAGCATCATCGGGTGCAGCACCGAAGAACGTATCGTGCGCGTCATTTCCGCGCGTGCTTCGTAATATTCTCCAAGTCCGTGCAAAACGCTTTCCAGCTTTCCTGTCATTTCGCCTATCTGCACCATTTTCACGGCGTAATCGGGAAAGGCTCCGCTGCTGTTCATTGCCTGAGAAAGCGTTTCGCCGTTATTGAGAGCGTTGAGCATAGCATCGCACAACGCCATTATTTTTTTGTCCTCTATATCCTCGCAAAGCACCTCAAGCCCGTCGCTTAATTGCATTCCCGCGTTCAGCATAAGGGCGAGCTGCTCGCATAAATACGAGATCTCATCGGAAGTAAGTTTTATTCTCATAACCGTTTTCTCTTTCTTATTTTAATAATAGTACAGCGCCTGATAATTGGCGGGATTTGAAATATACGAGGAAATTTGCGATTTATCTCCCGCGCTTGCGTAAAAGGTCGAATCCGCGATGTTGTAGCCCGCGTTTTTCAACATAAGCTCGGGGGTTATCCAGCCCGTTTCCTCAGTGTAGACCTCGTTCCACGCGTGGTATATATCCGGCGAGGCGTTGCCGATGACGAGCCGCGTCGGAATAAGCTGCGAACGAAGCATTGCGCACATCAGCGAGGTGTAATCAAAGCAAATTCCCGTGCGGGAATTGAACGTCCTGTCGGGATTTGGAACGTAGCCCTTCTGAACGGTCGCTGAGAGATTGTAATCATATGTAACATTCTCGGTTACCCACCCGAAAATCGCGGCGATTTTCTCTATCGTACCGGTTTTCCCCGCGCAAAGCTCGGCAGCCTTGTATACGCACGCCGATCCGCTGTTGTAATCGGAATAATGGTTTGAGTATACAAACGGCGCGGTAGAGCCGCTTATGTTCGCCGTAAACTTGCAAGTGGTTACTTGCGCATAACGCGTTCCCTGTATAAGTTCGAAAAGCGTTACCTCATAATCCCCGCTGCCGAACGACAGCGGATAATACTCGGTGATCCCGTTCGGCGAGACGTCATGCGATTCGGGTTTTCCGCCGTTGTAGGAAATTTGCAGCTTCACCTTTGATTTGACGCCGGTATACCTTGCGGATATGTAGCCCTGTGCCGCGTTGGAAAAATCAATCGTTCCATTCCCGGCGACGGCGCAGTCGATACCGGGAGAAGTCGGGACGGGAAAGTCCGGTATGGTGACGGGCACAGGCTCAGGCTCCGAAGCCACGGATTCAGGCTCCGAAACAACAGGCTCGGGATCGGAAATAACAGGTTCGGGATCCGAAGCAACGGGTTCGGGGGGGATATACTCCGAAATCGGTTCCGAGGAAATGTCGGGCGGCTTGTCGGAGCTTTCGGGAACACTTTCCGAAACACTTTCCGAGCTTTCACCACTATCGATGCTTTCAGCGCTTTCGGAATTTATGCTCTCGGAATTATCCGAGCTGTCGGAAGAATTTTCTCCGCTTTCCGCACCGGAGCTGTCCTCAATGGGAATGTGCGTTGAATTATCCTCCGAGGTGCTTACTATCGACTGTTCGCCGCTCGAATTTGGTTCGTTCGGGGCGCAGGAACAGCCCGCGTTCAGCGTTACCGCCAATAAAACGGCTGCGGCTGCGAATTTTTTTATAAGATCCGGAAATCTTCCGGAAATCAACATTCTCATATTAAATTACCCTTTCCGGAAAATGCAAAATTAACTTTATTTATCACGATTAAGCTTTAGGCTCCTCAAAAGTAAATAATTATCGTCAACGGTGCTGAACGTTTTCTGTTCGCTGCCGTTTAGAATGTCGGAAATATACTCGGCGGTCTGCCTGTAAAACTCATCCTCATAGTGTACGATATGCGCGCCGCCCAGCGGGAACTTATCCGAGGAATAAAAATGCTTGGAAATGTCGATAACATAGCAGTTCGTAATGCTTGCGAAACGTTCCTCGCACAACGAAATGAACTTCTGCTTTATATTGAACATCCCCTCGTCCTCAAGATCAGCGAGGTGGTAATCAAGCGTGATATACTTTTCCTTGGGGTCGGTTTTGATAAGAATAACGCGGCTCTCATAACGCTTGCGGATCTCATTTGCGAAACGCGTGACCGCTTCAAAGCAATACTTCATATCGCGCTTTTCAAACAGATAGCATTGCGTGCAGTCATCTTCTATGCTTTTATAAAAGTCGGTGCGGCGAATGAAATCGTCCACCTCGAAAAGCTGACCTTTATAGTCCTCCATAGTGCAGATAAGGTCGTAAAAATCCACCATTATCCATTGCGCATTGCTTTTATCAAGGATATCAAAGCCGTTCCTGTTAAACGAATCCTGCATAGTCCTTTTCCGCCAATTGTTTCCGCAAAACGCATCGACGCCCTCGGGAAATTCTGCTTCGATCGGCGGCTCAAACGTCAAGATCGGAGCCTGCTTAAAAATATACTTTCCCACAAACGCGCCTTTGCAGCGGTTTATTGATTCGCGTGAAACACAACTTCCCCAAATATCTATCGTCATTCGGTTGAGCGACGTGATATAGCGTTTAAACTGCGGCTTTCCGCGAAGCAAAAAGACGATCTCGGCGCTGTTTTCGTTCACGGAAACGCCTGTTTCCGCAGACAGCAGCCGCACCATCGTTTTTAAGATGTTATAGCGTCCCTCAAACGCGGGCGCGTAAAAATCGTAAGGCTTGCTGATGTTTCCGCGCTCCAGAGCGTCGATTATCTCACCCGCGCGTATTATTTCTTTTGCGCCTCGATCGTCGATAAACAAATCGCTAAGCATCGTAAGGTCGGTGCTGCCGGATTTTTTCAAACGAATCAAACGATCACGGTGACGAGCGGCAAAGGCTTTGGATGTGCGCGCTATTATTTTGTCAGCCGCACTGTTCATATCCAAAAGCCAGTTCTGATACGCACGCGCGGTCATGTTGTCGTAGAATTTCATGACCCTGTCAAACCAAATCTCGGCGTCGGGCGTGCTTATATAGCTTTTACCCTTTTGTTCCACGGCTTCCAGAGCGGCTCTGTAAGCGTTCTGATAGTATTCATCCTCAAACTTAACGGAACGTTCGGCAAGTGTGAAATAATACTGCGACAGATCAATAACGACCGGATTTACTATGCTTATAAACAAGTCCTCCATATCGCGCATAAGTCTGTTCTGGCGTTCAGGCGCGTTGGACATTCTAAGCTCCGTGTCTAAACAGCGCTTACCGCTGATATTGCATCGAAAGAGAATTACTCTGTCGTGCGGCATTGCGGATTTAACGATCTCGGAATAGCGCTTTATAAGCGGCTTCCAGATGTTCTCGCCGAACGGCGGGCGCACTCTCACTCTTTCGGAGGCATGTTCTTCATAAAACGCCGATTTTCTGAAACGGTTGATGTTTGTAAAATAACACTGCTCCTCGGTTTTGACATTCTCAAATCTGTAACAGGATACGGAAGCGGCTGTGTAAAAATCAACGGCAAGAAAGTCCGGAGACGTTTTTTTGATATATCCCGCGAGATCCTTTGAGAACTCCAGTTCCATTTTCTCGTCGCATCCCTCGGGCGGATCAAAGCTTTTTTCCGAGCCTAAGGATATCTGCGACAAATACACAGCTGTTCTATCCAATCTGAAGCCCCTGCCCGCCATGAAAATATCGTTTAAGAGCACCGAACCCGAAAGCATTACCGTGGGTCTGTACACAAAATGATTTATCATAGTGCCGAGAGCCGCTTTGACGCGTAAAAACGATTCCTTGCTTTCCTTACTGTGCGGCGGGAACGAAGGGATAGCCGCCACGCCTTGCTCGATATTTTCATTGAGAAACGGAAGATATGACAGCTTCGCCGCGATTTTCCCGTTCAAATCGCCGTTTTCACGGGACAATTCAACGCGCAAAACCGCTGTGTCACGGTTTTCCCGCATTTCTTTCATTGAAGTGATAAAGTTTCCCAGCGAATACGCGCAAGGGATACTTTTTCCGTCCTCTGTTTTTATATAAGTGAATTTCTGCACCGTGTGCGGGTGAGAACCAACTATCAGATCAACCCCCGACGCCGCCATAAACTTTGCGGTCTCCACTTGGGATTTGGCAAGCCTTAAAGAATTCATCTTGCCCCAATGCTGATACGCTATCACATATTCCGCACCCATAGCCCGCGCACGGTTCACAAGCTCGGTGAAGTAATCGTTGTCGTATTTTCCTATAATATTGACGACCGACAGCATATCGCTGCCAAACTCACTCTCTAAACCGTTCGATATCATACAGCACGCGACTATGCCGACTTTAATGCCTTTAACGTTTATGACAACGGGATTGTCGCCCAGCGTCCCGAAATTTTCCATTCCGTACCGCTTGATCTCGGTAACCGTAGCTTCCAAGCCCTCTTTTCCGGTGTCGCAATTGTGGTTGTTGGCAGTGACTAAACCGTTAAATCCCGCGTTCGCGCACGCCGAAATAAACGTCGACGGAGAGTTGCAGTTCGGCGCTCCTTTTTTATGGCGCAATTGTTCATGCTCAAACGGCTTTGAATCATAGCAAGAGGTCTCCAGAACGCCGACAACGTAATCCGCTTTCGCAAAAACGTCTCTCGCGCCGTCAAACGCGCTGTTAAAATCGTAAGAGCAGCTTTGAGCGGATCTCTGATGAGCCACAGCGCACATCAAATCGCCTGTAAACATCATCACGGCGCTTCCCTTTCCGCTTGTCAGATTGCGCTCCACCGCAATTTTTGTGCGGAACACCTGCCCGTCCGAGGCGGTTATTCTGACATATCCCGTACCGGATTTTTTCGCGGTTACCACTCCCGAAACAGAAACCGACGCGATATCCGGTGTTTCCGCAAGATATTTTACATTCGGTTTTTTTCCGTTGCATTCGCAGACTATTTGTTCGGTATCTCCCGCCTTTAAACAGATCGTGCCCTGCGCTTTCAGCTTTACGCTTACAGGCACAAACGGCTTCTTTTCGGTAAAACTTCCTCGAATTTCGGAGTTTTTTTCATATTTGAACGCGCACACCCGCACAAGATAATCCCTGCCGTTTTCAAAGCCGAGGATCATCTTGCGGCAATCCTGCGCATAGCGTGTTTTTATACATTTTTCGGGCTCTTCGGCGCGGAAAAATTGCAGCTTGTAGCCCTCCGCGCCCTCAACTTTATCCCACACAGACAAGCAAGCGCCGTCTTTGCCCGCTGCGGTGAAGTTTTCGGGTGCTTTCAGTCTTTGCGACATAATGTTTCACTCCTATCGTTTGGTTCGGTTATTTTGATTTTTGATTTCTTATCTCATCAAGTTTCTCATAGTTTCTGTAAAACGAATAGTAGGCACAGCAAAAATGCTGTATATCGTCTATTCTCATTCTGTAATTGTCGTGACGGATAAAGAACGCGCCCACGCGTTCGGACGGATTCGGGAAATACATCACGTATTCCGGATAGCAATAGCCGTTGAGCATATAATCGGCACGGTGGAAAATCGTTTTGACAAGCTCGGAAACGTCAAATGCTTCAAGCGCGGAACATTTGCGGTTTTCGGATCTTATGCGGTCGACAAGCTCGAACGAAACGCACAAAAGCTCCAAAAAAGTGTGAAAAGTCGTGGGCTGTTTGTATATCTTATCAAGGTTGGACTGCACGTTCTTTATGCCGAAATTGAAATACTTTTCCTCCGGAAGATACTTTGTAAGCTCGTTTATCGAATAAGCCACCCAGTGATCGGCGTATTGCTCATATTTCTTTTCGATAAACCGATCGGCGGCTTTCGCGGCGGCGTCTAAATAGCGTTTGTCTTTCGTAAGTCCGTAAACTCTGCTTAATGCGAACACGCATTCGCCGTCATAATAAACTGTCCTGTACTTGTCGCGCGGCGAGAACGACGGAAAATTCAGCACATGGAAAAAACCGCCGTCTCGATCATCGAAAAGCTCCAAGATCCCGTTGCCAAGCTCCGCCGCTATTTTAACGTACTTATCCGAACCGGTGATATTCATATATTCTGTCAAAACAACAATCGCAACGCCGTTTCCGCCTATCTTCACCTCGTTTTTGGTACTCTCTATAAGGTACAGTACATTGTTCTCCCTGTTGGAATACTTATACGCCATATTTCTTATCATATAGCCTATCGCGCATTCGGCGTTTTCCAGCGTAAATTTATCGCCGGTTATTCTGTAAGCGCACAGCAAACTCCAAATTGAGGAAGCGTGCCGCATAATATTGTAGCCGGAGATAAGCTTCGGCACTGTCGGATAGAAGCCGTAATCGAATTGTCCGTCCATACCGACCTGCATTGAAAGATAATCCGCCGCCGAAGTAATAACGCCAAGCGCTGTTTCTTTGTCGAATTTCGTAAGTTTTCTGCGTCCGCAGTTCTTACTGTCGGAATACAACTCGTATATCTTGCCGTTCTCGTCGCAGAACGCGCTTTTGCAAGTGAACAGAATAACTTCCTCGGGGAATTGCGCAAGCGTATTCATATCATTCGCGGCAAGGTATTTGTTAAGTTTGGTAAGCGGGATCTTGCCCGCTTTATAATCTATCAAAGAAGCGGTGTTCAACTCCGCCTCAACGAGCGCTTTTTCAAGTTTTTCATCAAACGAAATTCCCTTGCGGAAGAACTTTGAAATGCTCTTTGAAAATGATTTCAGCGTATCGGCGAGAGGCTTTTTTTCTCCCTTGAAAGTGATGTCGGCTTTTATCCAAGCGGGGTCGAAATTTTCGGTGTTTATGAACTCCACGGCATTGGACGAAACCTTTTTCCAAGCGTCTTCGGCAGTGACGGCGGACGCCCTGAAAACATAAGCCTGTTCGTTCTTGTCGCTTACGGAAATGAACGATGCACAGCACCCGAAAGAGCCGCAAAAATCTTTATAACGACCGTTTCCCGCTTTGCCAAACAGCTTTTTTTTCAGGAGTTCGGCTCTCTTCTCGAATTTTTCAGCCAAAGAGTTCATAAAACATCTTCCTTTCCAAAAGTTATTCCGCGCCTCTGAAGTACAGTCCGCGCGTTAGTTTTCCGTCGGGCTTCGCGCCGTTTTTGTACATATTCAGCACCGCGCCGACGTCTTTTTCAACCGTGAATTTCAGCAGCACAAAGTCGAATTTTTGCAGAACATCAAGCTTATCGCTTAAAATAAGCGTATCGGGGTTCAAAAGCTCGACGCTGTTGCCTCCGCAAAGCACCTCGATATCGTTGCCTTGCCTGTCTTTTATGTGTTTTCCACAGCCATCTCCCCCGCCGAGAGGTTTTTTCCGTCCGCAGGGCTTTCCGTTCGCCACGGGACATCGGCGCGTCAGCATTAGCGGAAGTTTGCCGTAAGCTACTATTCCAACGGGTCTCGGCGAGTTTATCTCCGCAAGCTCCGCCGCTTTGCCCTCAAAAGACAGCATTATATCCCAAAATCCAAAGTCGGAACACGCTTTGGCGGACAATGAATTCAAAACGTTCATTCGATAACCGCCAAGCACATTGAACTCGCACTTTTTCAATAGTTCCGCATGAGCCAAGGTTTGAGCCATTCCTTTGTTGAAGCCCATATCGCGCAGTTCTTTAAGCCGCTGTTCAACATCTTCCTCGCAGTCTGAAAGAACAAGGGGCGGTATCACCGCTATTCTTCTCTTGTCTGGAGTATCTTCGTCAAGTAGGCACATCGGCGCGTAAACAAGCTCAAAATCAAGGTTCAACGCTTGCCGAAGCTGTTCCGAATTTGACACCTCGGCACGGTATTGTATGAATTTCTCCTCGCGCGGCTTTGCCTTTCGCGGAAGATTGTATCCGTGAAGCCTATATTCGAGTTTCGGAGCATTGATATTTTCGCAAATTTCACGCCTTAAAGCGTTTATTGTCGCCGCCGAAACATACAAGCCCTCGTCGACCTCTGCGGTTATCTCGCCCGCGTAGAACGGCGTGCCGCCCAGTTTACCCAAGCGAACGCATACATCCTCGGCGGTTATCGGAGAGCCGGTCGCTTCTTCGGGCACGATTTCCGAATGAACGACAAACACTCCGCCTTGTCCGCCGCTGTCAAAAGTATAGCTGCCGCCGCAAGAGATCGGGCGCCCGCTCTTTATCGAAACGTTGATATTCAGCTTTATCCTCGGAAACTCTTTGCTGTAAAGTTCCCGTATGCCTTTAAGCCAAATCGCGGAATTATCAACATCATCTTTCCCGCGAATGCCGTTCATATCCGCCATTGAGCCGTCAAAATATCCCTCGGTAAGTCCGCCGCGCGAGAATATTCCGCTTAACCGCTTGATATCGTAAGATTCGCCGCGCCGAGCTTTCACGCACGCGTTCACCGCGCACGCGACATATTCGGGGCGCTTCATTCTGCCCTCTATTTTATATGACGCGATTTGCGGCAGAGGCGGTTCGTTCAAATGCTCGATAAGAGACTGGTCTTTAAGAGATATGACGTTATGACGGTCGCCGCAAGTGAAATCCAAGCGGCACGGCTGCGCGCAAAGTCCGCGGTTTCCGCTTCTGCCGCCGAAAAGCGAACTCATATAGCACTGCCCGCTCACGCTCACGCAAAGTGCGCCGTGAACAAATATTTCAAGTTCGGCGTGCGTATTTTCCGCAATATTGGCGATCTCGCTTTCGGACAACTCCCGCCCGATCACAACACGCGAAAACCCAAGTTTCTTCGCCGCGTTTACTCCCATAACGCTGTTTAACGTCATCTGCGTTGAAGCGTGGCGCGGAAGCTCGGGGCATATCGCCTTAGCAAGCGCCGCCGCGCCGAGATCTTGAATGATAAGCGCGTCGACTCCGCATTGCGCCGCTGTTTTTATACATTCCGCAAGTTCCGTAAGCTCACGGTCGTAAATAAGCGTATTCAGCGTAACATAGAGCTTTACGCCGCGCTTGTGACATTCCTCGACGGCTTTTTTCAGTTCCTCGTCGGAGAAATTCTCGGCGTTCTTACGTGCCGAGAAGCTCTTCATTCCAACGTAGACCGCATCCGCGCCCGCATTCAGCGCCGCCGTCAAGCTCTCGAAGCCTCCGCAAGGCGCAAGTATCTCGTTCATAGCGAAAGCTGACCGTCCTCCAACATTTCTTTAAGCTGTTTATTCAGCGATGTATTTGTTTTTTTCAGAGACTTGTTTTCTTTATCAAGCTCCGCGTTTTTCAGCATAAATTCATCGGCGCGTTTTTTCTGCTCGTCAAGCTGCGTTTTCAAGTCACCGCCGCCCATCTGTTTCAAAGCGGAGTTCTCGCTTTCTACCTGCGAGAATTTCACCTTGAGTTCGTCAAGTTCCTTTGCGGTTCTTTCAAGTTCATTTGTAGATTTTTCCAGTTCGTTCGCGGACTTTTCAAGCGCCTTTGAAGTTTTTTCAAGCTCCGCATTCTTCTCGGACAGTTCTTTGTTCGCCTTTTCGCTGTCCGCGCTGCCCGCTTTTAACTCGGAATTGGCTTTTTCAAGCGACCGATTAAGTTTATCCAGCTCGTCGTAAGCGGAAGTTAGTTCATCAATATCCTTATTAAGCTGCGCTATTTTAGTGTTTGACGCTGCAAGCTCCTCTTTTAATTTCCCTTCCGCGCCCTTGTCGTTCTTTTGCTCTTGAAGGAGCGTTTCAATCTGCGTTCTGAGCTTCGCGGACTGGTCGCGAACTTCCGCGAGATTTTTGGTCAGCTGCTCGTTCATCATCTTCAAGCTGTCGCGTTCCGCCGTGACCGCGCCCGCATTCTTAGAGCTTTTAACAAGTTCTTCCAGCTTTGCTTTCTGCTCGGCGACCGCCTTGTTTAGTCTTTCGTTTTCTGCTTTTAATGTATTGCGCTCCATCACCGCCGACTGCTCGCCCTGCGAATGCGACTTGGTCTCCTTAGAAAGCTGCTCCGCTTGGAGCTTGTATTCCGAAACGGTTTTATTAAGCTGCTCAACTGCCGCTTTTTGTTTGTCGCGTTCTTTCTCGGCAGCGTCGGCGCGTTTTTGCTCGCGTCTGAACGCTTCCTCGAAGTTCTCCGCCTTTTCGAGCTTCTCCATAAGCCGCTTGTTTTCCTCGCCCACGGTTACGGTTTTTTTCTGCTCACTGGAAAGCTCGGTAATGCGCTTATCTTTCTCGGCAAGCTGCTTTTTAAGCTCGTCGACCTCTTTCTTGCTCTCCTTTGCGGCGTTTGAAAGCTGATCGTTTTTCTTGGCGATATCATCGGAATTCTTCTTTGCGGCTTCCGCTTGCTTTTTATAGCTGCCGCACTCCGCCGCTTTTGCGTTAGCTTCTTTGAGAGTTTCGGCAAGCTGCTCGTTCTTGCCCTCAAGCTCTGAAAAACGTTTTGAAAGATTTTCAAGTTCGTCTTTCACGTTTTTCATTTGAATATTCTCGTTTTTCAGCTTTTTGTTTTCTTCGAGAGCCAGTCTAGCCGCCTCTTCGTTTTTCGTCAGCCTGTCGATCTCAGCGGCGAACTGCGCGCACTTTGTCTTAAGCTCGTTAAGCTCGTTAAAGCAATCCAACGCCGCCAACACCGCAGCGTCCTCTTTTCCCATATTATGATCTCCGCCGCACAATCCCGATATTCTTAAATCAACATCCGAAGCGGCGGCAAAAAGCTGCTTTGAGTTATCGGTTCTTAGTCTGTAATTTTTCCCGCAAATAACCACGGTAACCTTTTCGTTCAGCATTTAGGCGCACCCTTTCAACTTTTTTTCGCAGACATATATCTACACATTATATTATACAACAATATCATAATTTTTTCAAGTGCTTTGTGAAAAATAAACACAAATTATGTTTCTCAATACGCTTCGCGTTCCTATATATAACAGAAGCATGAAAAAGGCAGACGTGATCTAACGTCTGCCCTGCGTTTTTATATATTCTCTTCGGGTTCGCGTTTTTTCATAACGCTCATATAAGCGGGACGGATGATACGGCTCGCGGTGCTCAGTTCCTCTATACGGTGAGCGCTCCAGCCGACTATTCTCGCTATGGCGAAGATCGCCGTGAAAAGCTCGTTGGGAATCCCCAGCATATCGTAAACGAAACCGCTGTAAAAATCCACATTGGGAGAAACGCCTTTCATTATCTTGCGCTTCTGCGCGATAAGCTTCGGCGCGGCGTCCTCGATATACTTATACAGCAGCAGGTCGTCCTCTCTGTTTTTCGCGGCGGCAAGCTTCTCTACATACGCCCTGAAAATGCGCTCGCGCGGGTCGGACAGCGAATACACCGCGTGACCCATTCCGTATATCAAGCCCTTGCGGTCGAACGCCTCGCCCGCAAGGATTTTTGAAAGATAATTGCTTACCTCGTAATAATCCTTGGTATCCTTAACGTTCTCGCGGATGTTCTGCATCATTTCCATAACCTTGATGTTCGCGCCGCCGTGCTTGGGTCCCTTAAGAGACGACATCGCCGCGGCGATCGTTGAGTAAGTATCGGAGCCGGAGGACGTTACGACGCGCGTCGTAAACGTCGAGTTGTTTCCGCCGCCGTGCTCCATGTGAAGCATAAGCGCCACATCGAGCACCTTGGCTTCAAGTTCGGTGTAGCTTTTGTCGGGACGCAGCATAAGCAGCAGGTTTTCCGCAGTGGAAAGCGTCGGATCGGGTCTGTGAATGTACATGCTCTCGTTGTTTTCATAGTGGTTGTACGCGTGATAGGCATACGCCGCCAACATTGGAAACTGCGCTATCAGCAAAATGCATTGATAAAGACTGTCAGACAATTCTCCTGAAAGCGTCGTACTGTCGTAAGACGCGAGTGTGAGAATGCTGCGTGTCATTGAATTCATAATATCCTTAGACGGTGCTTTCATAATAACGTCGCGCGTAAAATTTGTTGGCAGGCAGCGGCACTCGCCCAAAATGCGCTTAAATTCCTCGGCTTCCTCGGGCGTAGGCATTTCGCCAAAAATCAGCAGATATGCCGTGCGCTCGAAACCAAAACCGTGCTCCCCGCACATCGTGACCAGATCCTTGACATTGTAGCCGCGATACCATAACTCGCCGTCGCATGGTGTCTGCACACCGTCCACGTCCTTGAACGCCACCATTTTGGATATCGTGGTCAGTCCCGTGAGCACGCCCTTGCCGTTGATGTCGCGAAGTCCGCGGTTTACTCCGTATCTCTCATACAGATCATTGGATATCGCGTCGTTTTTTTGGCAAAGTTCTTGTTTCTTTTCCGCGTACTCTTTGATTTTATTTTCCATAGTACATTCCTCCTGTCGTATAGAGCCTCCCCTACAGCTCTCATAATTGCCGAATATTGCGGCAGGGTCTGTAATTTGGGAATACTTCCCTTATAAATACTAATCATATTATACCACAAATGAGGTTTAAAATCAAGTCCCATAAAGAAATTTTCAGAAATCTATCATAATAAATCTGCGAGCAGGAGCAAACGGCTCCGCAAAACGTTCACCAATTCCCCATAGCAAGAAAGATCAATTAACGTGAAAACGGTATTTGCCGCAAGTCGGATAATTAAGACTTGACTTTACGGAAAAATGTGGTATAATAAAGAAAGCACGACAATTTTTTAACAACAATACCGCAATTGGATTATGCGTACCATTAGTATAGTATAAATTAAGGCAACACCGCACAATTATTGCCGTCCGATTGCGCAGTCAGATTTTTCTGTCAGCGGGTTGAGCTTTGCTCAACACTTGTACAATGAGGACGAAGCAAGGCTGACGCCTTGCGAGGACGAATTGTGCAATATGACGGAAAATATGCAAGCAAGCGGGCGGCAAAGGCGTTAGCCGGTAATTGCGCGGTGTTGCCTTAAGTATGGGAGAATGTATGAACAAAACCGATATCAGCACCGGTCTTTCGCCCTCCGAAGCAGAAGAACGCGCTCGCCGCGGTCTTGCCAACGGGGATATGGATGTAAAGACCAAAAGCGTAAAACAAATCTTTCTTGAAAACATTTTCACCTTTTTTAACCTTATAAATATTGGCTTTGCCGTCGCGGTGCTTATCGCGGGCAGCGCGCGCAACGCTTTGTTTATGGGAATAATCATTTGCAACACCGCCATTGGCATTATTCAGGAGATACGTTCAAAGCGCGTAATAGACAAGCTGTCGATAATCTCCGCGCCGAAAGCCAAACTGCTGCGCGGCGGCGAGGAGATAACCGCTCGCGTAAGCGACGTGGTAGTCGACGATATAATGCTGCTCTCCGCGGGAAAACAGGTCTGCGCGGACGCGGTGGTCGTCGAGGGCGAATGTGAAGCCAACGAGAGCTTGGTCACGGGAGAGAGCGACGCTGTTCCGAAGAAGACCGGCGACGAGCTGATCTCGGGAAGCTTTATAGTTTCCGGAAGCGTCAAAGCGCAAGCACTGCGCGTCGGAGCGCAGTCAACTTCGGGCAAGATAACGAGCGGCGCAAAGTATATCAAAAAGCGTTCCTCGGAAATGATGAACGCAATTGACAAGATAATCAAAGTAGTCGCAGTATGTATTATCCCGTTCGGGTTGGTGTTGATTTTGAAAGCCTTTTTGTATCTTCACTCGAGCCTTGAGGAGGGTATCACCACTACCGTCGCCGCGCTTATCGCAATGATACCCGAGGGCTTGGTGCTGCTGACATCCGTGGCGCTTGCGGTCAGTTCTATAAGACTGGGTCGTAAAAAAACGCTTTGTCAAGACCTTTACTGCGTTGAATCTCTGGCGCGCGTCGACGTTCTCTGCCTAGATAAAACGGGCACGATAACCGAGGGCACGCAGGAAATCACGGAAATAGTTCCGCTCGATAAAAAGTTCGACGCAAAGACTGTTTTGGGAGCGTTCGCGGCGGCATTTCAAGACCCAAATCCCACGCTTGCCGCAATCTGCGAAAAGTTTACGGAAAAGCCCGATTATGCGCTTAAAAAGACTATCGCGTTCTCCTCGGCGAGAAAATGGAGCGCCGCGGAGTTCGACGGTTTAGGCTCGATAGTCGTGGGCGCGCCAAGCTTCGTTATGGGAGGCAAATACGAGGAAATTGCCGAAAGGTGCGGGAAGTTCACCGAAAACGGCTTTAGAACGCTTGTAGTTGCGCATTCGGACAAGCCTCTCGGCGAGAACTCGCTCCCCGACGGTCTCAAAGCAAAAGCGCTTATTGTGATGTCGGATAAGATACGCAAATCCGCGCCTAACGTGTTTAAGTATTTTAAGGAACAGGGCGTGGCGCTTAAAGTGATCTCGGGGGACGACCCGAAAACGGTCTCAAGCATAGCCATACGCGCGGGACTTGACAACGCGGAAAACTACGTCGATATGGCGAGAGTTTCCGATGAAGAATTGCCCGAGCTTGCCGAAAAATGCACGGTTTTCGGCAGAGTTACTCCCGACCGCAAACTTGCGATAATCAAGGCTCTCAAAGCTAACGGGCATAAGGTCGCTATGACGGGCGACGGCGTAAACGACGTTCCCGCGCTGAAAGAATCCGACTGCTCCGTGACCGTTCAAGCAGGCAGCGACGCGGCTCGTGCTGTGTCTCAAATCGTCCTTATGGACAATGATTTTGCTTCAATGCCGCTTGTCGTTCAAGAGGGGCGGCGTTGTATCAACAACATTCAGCGCTCCGCTTCCCTGTTCCTTGTTAAGACGATATTCGCGCTTTTGATGGCTGTGGCGTTTTTGTTTTTGCCGTACACATATCCGTTTAAACCTATTCAAATGACGCTTGTCAGCGCTCTTACGATAGGCGCTCCGTCTTTTCTGCTTGCTCTCGAGCAAAACCATAGTTTGGTGCGCGGCACGTTCTTGGCAAACGTTATGCGAAAGGCAGTTCCGGGCGGTATCTCGGCAGCTTTGGGGATAGGGCTTGTAATGGTGTCTCAAAAACTTTTCGGCTTCTCCGATGAAGTTGTTTCAACAATGGCTACGCTGCTTTTGGGCGCGGCGTGTTTCGGAGCGCTTTGGGCAGTATGTTTCCCGTTTAACAAAGTGCGGACCGTTATGTTCGCCGTGCTTGCGTGCGCGTTTAGCGCTGTGCCTTTTTCGGCGGCGCTGCGCGGACTGTTCTACCTTGAAACGCTGAATTTTAAGCAGCTTGCCGTGTTAGGCGTTCTTATCGCGATAGTGTGGCTTGTGCGTTACGGGTTGGGAAAACTTGCGGCTAAAGCGCATTATCCCAAAAATTGGGAAAGACCGACTTAACGGATAGGCGATTTGCAAAAAAGCAATAGTGTACAAAGATCATTATTCGACCGCCGCAGATTTTGTGCAAGAAACGGAAAAACCGCAAACATGCGGACTGCTAAACCAAAAGTGCGGCACTCGCTAGGTGCTGTCTTAAGGCAACACCGCACAATTATTGCTGTCCGATTGCGCAGTCAGATTTTTCTGTCAGCGGGTTGAGCTTTGCTCA
>CANQWD010000036.1 GCA_947627465.1 uncultured Clostridia bacterium | reverse complement strand
TTTCGCTTCGCGAAACCGCATATTGTGCGGGCGTGGCTGCGCCGCCGTGACGTTGCCTTTTGCCGAACGTTGCTTTTATGCTTCGCTTCGACGTTGATTTAAACGGTTTTATTTAAAAAAATTTCAAAATCTCGAATGACCGCCGTAGGCGGTCAACCTCGCACAATATGCTTCGCGGACAGTCGTCCGCGATTTCGCTTCGCGAAACCGCATATTGTGCGGGCGTGGCTGCGCCGCCGTGACGTTGCCTTTTGCCGAACGTTGCTTTTTGCCGAATGCCGCTTTCATGCGCCGCCGTGCCGCGCCTTAAATATCCCACGGTATGAAGTACTTCATATCCGTTCCGTAATTCATCAGCATAAGATTTCGCGCGATTTTTTCCTCATTCTCCGCGTCGCCCAATTCTTCCTTGTCAACCTTTCTTTTTTCCGCGTCTTTCATAGCCCTCTCCTTTAAAACAGCGTAGTGCAGTAGTAAATTATTCCGTAAATAATCGAAGCGGAGATTCCGTAAACTATAACCGGACCCGCTATAACGAACATCTTTGCTCCCAAGCCGAGCACAAAGCCCTCGCTTTTGAAATCAATAGCCGGCGACACCACGGAGTTCGCAAACCCTGTTATCGGCACAAGCGTTCCCGCGCCCGCGTGCTGCGCTATCCTGTCATAGACCTTCATTCCCGTGAGCAGCGCCGACAAAAATATCAGCGTCATTGAAGTCCACGCGCCCGCCGCCGTTTCGTCAAGCCCCAAATATGTGTACATATTCAAAAGCGCCTCGCCCAGACAGCATATCACGCCGCCCACAGCGAATGCCATCGGTATGGTTTTATACATCGGCGACGCGTGCGAATGACGTTTCGCCAGCTCGCCGTATTCTTCGTTTGAAATGTTCATAACTTTTCCTTTCCCGATATCCGATGATACCGTTTGACTTTTCTCGACTTATTTTGATTTTTTCAAACAGTAAAATTCAAGGAAAAATTTGCAAAAAATTCTGAAAATCGCTTTAAATAATTGATCTCTCCCCCGCTTCACGAGAGAGAACAAAAAATATATCCCCCGTGTTTTAACAGGGGAAACCGTAAAAACTGTTTTAACGCGCGGAATTTCATTCCAAATTCCGAAAATAGCTTTAAACCATTGTTCTCTCCCCCGCTTAGCGGGAAAAAGCAAAACAGCTTAAAGGGTTATAAAAGAAACCCTCCAAAAATGCAGTCAACTAATTGAGCGTGTTAGGGAGGAAAGTGGGCGCGTGACCGCCTATGGCGGTCACCCTCACACAATATGCTTTGCGGACTGTCGTCCGCAATTCGCGCTCCGCGCGAACCGCATATTGTGTGGACGTGGTCACACCGCCGTTACGCCCCGTCAGTTCAAGCCCACAAATTACCGCTTACGGCGCAAATTCCGAGCGACAGGGGGGGATGAGGGGTGAGGGAGAGGGGAAAAGGGAGCGCGAAGGGTTGTCCCCTCGCTTCTGCAACGTAACAACTCCACTTCAACACAAAAAAGCGAGAAGAGTTTTCAGCTTGTAGAAAACGCGCTTTTAAATAAATTATCTCCCCCGCTTCGCAGGGGAGAGAACAAAAAATATACTTTGAAAACCGTTATTCAAAAATCATCTCGATATGTTCTATGCCGTCGTCCCAAAACGGCTCGGAGCATTGCTTAAAGCCAAGCTTCTCGTAAAACCCGCGCGCGTAGACCTGCGCTTCGATTTTAATTTTTCCCCCGCCGAATTTCTCGCGAATAAACTCGATACCGCGCCGCACTATTTCCGCACCGAGACCCTCGCCGCGCCGCGCCGTAAGTATTCTCCCAAGCGACGGCTCGGCAAATTTCGTTCCCGCTTTCAGCACGCGCAGATATGCCGCTATACCGTTTTCATCGCGCAAAATAAGATGATACGCGTCCTTATCCAAGCCGTCAATCTCGGGATACGGGCACTTCTGCTCAACGACAAAAACGTCCACGCGAATTTTTAATATCTCGTAAAGCTCTTCCAATGTCAATTCGCCGAAGCGCTTTATAATAAGTTGCATTTTGATACTCCCGTTTTCCCCGCGAACCCGCTATACGTTCGCGCGCGCCTCGTTCAAAATTCTGGCGTATTTTTCCATTTGTATCTTCGAGATCACCTCGCCGCGGTCGTAGTTGTTTAAAAAGTTCAAAAGCTCCTTGCCGCCGAGACAAACGTAGTCGTTCTCACGGAGATTGAGCTTAAGCTTCGCGCCGCTGTTGGAAAAATACAGCACCGAATCTATCCAGACGTTCTCGCCCGCCGCGTTCAGAATGCTCTTTACAATATCGCGCTGGCGGCGCATTTGCTTTATCGGGTTGTCCATTTCCTGAGAGGTATTCTGCCCGTTTTTGTAATATTTGCGCTGTTCCCACTTGTCGGATTTCCAACTGCCCTGAATGGTTCCCGAGTGGTTTTTGACCTCGACTATTATCATGCCCTTGTGGCTGATTATCAGCATATCCAGCTCCGAGCGTCCGCGCTTGTAGCGCACGGGAAGATTGCAGAAAATTATGTTGTTGCCGTTCAAGCGCTTTACAGCTTTATAGAGCTGTCTCTCGCCGCGCCTGCCGCTGTTGAGAACATTGTATCTTCGCGCCACTATGCTGAACGCCACGTTGCACAAAAATATCAGTCCTATCACGACTATTGCGGTTATCTGCTTTTCATACAGCTCAAAAAGCACAAAAAGCACCAGCAGCAGCACGGGCGCAACTCCCAAAAACACCTGTGTTACCAGAAGCGCGGCTACCTTGCGGTTGTTGTTGTTTTTACAGCGAATTACCTTGTTCATAGGAAATCTCCTTAATTCGGCGGCAAACCGCTTCGCCGTCATATCGCTTGTTAAACGTTAAACCTAAACAGCGTGACATCGCCGTCGCGCATAACGTAATCCTTTCCCTCAAGTCGAACGAGACCTTTTTCCTTAGCCGCCGCCATGGAGCCGCAGCTTATAAGGTCGTCGAACGACACGATCTCGGCGCGGATAAAGCCTTTTTCAAAGTCCGTGTGTATCTTGCCCGCCGCCTGCGGAGCCTTTGTGCCGTTTGTGATAGTCCAAGCGCGGACTTCGGGAGTGCCCGCCGTCAAGAAAGATATCAATCCCAAAAGTCTGTAACCCGTCTTGATTATACGCGCAAGACCCGAACTTTCCAAATGCATATCCTCCAAGAACATCGCCTTGTCCTCGTCGGACATATCGGCGATCTCGGCTTCTATCTGAGCGCATATCGGCAGAACCTCGGCGTTTTCTTCCTCGGCTATTTTCTTTACGGCTAAGTACTCCTCATTGGAGTTGATGTCGCCCGTGAAGTCCGCCTCGCTCAAATTCGCCGCGTAGATAACGGGCTTGTTCGACAAAAGCGGAGTATCCTTAAGCATTTCGCGTTCCTCGTCGGTATAATCGTAGCTTCTCGCCGACTTTCCGCTCTCCAGATGAGCCTTAAGCGCCTCGAAAAAGTCCACCTGACTTTGAGCGGACTTGTCGCCCTTAAGGGCTTTTTTGGCGCGGTCTATTCTGCGCTCGAGTATCTCCAGATCGCTGAAGATAAGCTCGAGATTTATCGTTTCGATATCCCTCGCCGCGCCGATCGAGCCGTCGACGTGGATTATGTTGTCGTCCTTAAAGCACCGCACTACGTGAACTATCGCGTCCACCTCGCGGATATTCGACAAGAACTTGTTGCCCAAGCCCTCGCCCTTTGAAGCGCCTTTTACAAGACCCGCGATATCCACGAACTCCAGCGTTGCGGGCGTGAACTTTTCCGGGTGATACATCTCCGCGAGCTTGTCCAGTCTCTCGTCGGGCACCGACACTATCCCGACGTTCGGCTCTATCGTGCAGAACGGGTAATTCGCGCTTTCCGCGCCCGCGTTTGTCAGCGCGTTAAACAATGTGCTTTTTCCTACGTTCGGCAATCCTACCATTCCAAGCTTCATATATTTTTACGACCTTTCATTAAAATCAACATTTTAATTATAACATATTCCTCTCCAAATTTCAAGTACCGTTGCGGCTAAAGTTTTCAATTTAACATTAAAAGCGCTTTATAACAGCGTTCTCTCCCCCGCTTCGCGGGGGAGAGAACGAAAAATCACACTTTTTCTGCAAGCCGAATCCCCCCGTCTGCGGCGGGGAGAAAGTGCAGCTTGTAAAAAGCCTTTTTGGCGCGGAAGATTTGTTTCAAATAAAACTGCGCTTTATAATAACGATTTCTCCCCCGTTTAGCGGGGGAGAAAACTAAAAATATATTTTAAAATTCGGGTTTATCCTCTTCGGTGTTGTCGATTTTTTTCGCGTTAAGCACGCCGAACGCCAAAAAGTACATCAGCACGCAAATAACTATCGACAGCCCTATCGCCGTGAGAATACTCGCCGTTTTCGCCGACAGATCGTAGCCCGCGTTGAACATCTCGCCCGTAACCGAAATAAGCGAGAACGGCTGATAATCGTCAAGCTTCATGGCTTCCAAAAGCGACTGTAAAAACAGCTGTCCGACAAACACCAAAGCCACCATAAGCCCCGGTCTCGAGGTGCAGATGCCGAGCGACAGGAACATCGTGATGATAAGCGTCGTATAGACCGCCATAAACAGAGACCCCAACGCGATCGTATCAATGCCCGCCTTATTGTGTTCAAACAGCGCGTTGCACAGTCCGCCCGACGTAAGCCCGCCCAAAAACGTTATCGCGAACATCGCGGTCGGATATATCACAAACTTCGGCGTGATGTAATTTTTGACGGACAGTCCGCTGCACAGCGGCACTATCATCGCTCGTTTTTTCTGTTCGCCGCCCGCCGCAGCCTTTATAACAAGCATCGCGATAAGCAGAGAATACGTTGCGAAGCTTACCAAGCTCATAGAAGTCATCATCGAAGCGTCGCTGTACATCCCAACGGCGTCCTCCAAGCCCATTCCGCCGAGAAGCCCGTCGTCGGACGAGGTTTCTCCGTCGGGAACGTCCGCTGTTTGCACGTAAGTTATCGCGGCTGTCTGCTGCGAAGCGTTTGCGATATCCGATTTTGTCATTTCTCTCAACACTATCTCGCTGAACTTTCCCATCAGCGGATTAGCAAGCGCGAAGCTGAATATCGCTATGATCATTCCCCAAAGCTTGAACGTTCTGAAGAACATGGCGCTTTCCTTTTTAAAGCTGAATTTAAGCTGAGCACTCATTTATCCGACCACCTTTCCGAACACCTCGTCGAGCGTCGCGGTGCCTATTTTAAAACTCTCCATAGTTATATCATTTTCCGCCGCAAGCTTTACCAGGCGCTTTGAAGCGTCCTCGGCGCTGCCCGACAATTCTCCGAAGCCGCCGAAGCGGAACTCTCCCGTTTCGTTATTGAACTCGGCGCGCGCAAAATCAACTTTCAGCAGCGCGAGCTTTTGTTCCTGCGTTAAATTCCGCACGGACATGCTTATCACATCGCCGCCGTATTTTCGCAGAATGGTCTTCATATCGCCCTCTTCCGCGATCATACCGCCGTTTACTATCCCTATGCGGTTCGCCACGCGTTCAACGTCCGTCAGGATATGCGTTGAAAGAACTATCGTGCTGCCCAAGCCTTTCAGACGCTCGATTATCGAAATGACCTCGGAGCGTCCCTGCGGGTCGAGCGCGGAGGTCGGTTCGTCGAAGATTAGAAGCTCGGGGTTTTTGAATATCGCCGCGCCCATTCCCAGTCTCTGCGTCATTCCTCTCGAAAAGCCTTTGGTGCGCCTGTCCGCTGCTTCACGCAAGCCCACGGTCTCAAGGACTTCATCGGCGCGTTTTTTGATATCCCCGTCGTAATTCGCGCACGCGCCTATATATTCCAGATACTCCCGCGCCGTCATGTACGGAAATATCGTCGGGCTTTCGGGCAAATAGCCGATTGACGCCGTTTTTTCTCCGTCGCCCAGCGTTATTTCGCCCTCGTCTTTCGGTATCACTCCGCAGATGATGTTCATTGTTGTGGTTTTGCCGCAGCCGTTTCGTCCCAAAAATCCGTAAACGTCGCCGCTGTTTATGTCCATATTAAGTCCCCTAAGCACCGGGAAGCCTTTATAGCTCTTTTTCAGGTTTCGTATTTTAACCATGTTTGTTCCTTTCTTATTTTGGTTTGGTGATATCATTTTGATATCACCCATTCATTATAGCACAGCTTACAATTATTGTCAAGTACTTTTGGAAATTTTATACTTTTATATTCACTAGCCCCCTCCGCAGGCGGGGAGATAGCTCAGCTTGTAGAAAAAGTGCGTTTTTTTCGTTCTCTCCCCCCCCGCGAAGTGGGGGGAGAGAACTCAGTCTGTTGTCGAGGAGAAATTTTTTCTCGCTTTTTTTGCCAAATTTAAAACGTTGTGAAAACTGTATTATCCCGCTATTGATTTTTTGTCGAATTTATGCTACAATATAAGAGGTGATAAAATGAAAAGTTTTTACATATTCGACTTAGACGGCACATTATGCGACAGCATGCGCTGCTGGAGACAAGAAACCGCCGGCTGCGATTTTTTCAACTTAAAGCAAATGGAGCGGGCTTACGACCGTATGCGCGAGCACTACCGAAACGATATCGAACTAAAAAACGGCGTTCGCGAGTTTTTGCAAAAGTCCCGCGGCGCGGGAATAAAAATGTGTATTGCAAGCGCCACGCGCCGCGACGTTTCCGAGCCGCTTCTTCAAAAAACGGGGCTTCTCGATTTTATGGAGTTCTATGTAGACTGCCACGAAATACGCGTTTTTAAGGAGTTTCCCGATATTTATAATATCGCCGCCGAGCGTTTGGGCGCGGACGTTTCCGAATGTGCCGTTTTCGAGGACGCGGAATACTGCGCCGAGACTTCACATAAGGCGGGTTTTTTAACTGTCGGTGTTTACGACGAGGTAGCCGAGGAAGAAGGCTTTACGCAAAAATTCTGCGATCTGTTTATTCGAGACTGGCGCGGTCAAAACTTGATTTAAGCTCGCTGCTCCATCGGGTTCGCGGAAATTTTGCGCGTCAGCGCAAAATTTCCGCGAACCCACGCGTTTTTGAGTGCCCCCGACGAGCACGGCGCAGCGAGCTTTGCGAGCGGAGCCGCGCGAGGAGCGGGGCGCGAAAAAACGCGCCGCGGCGTACCTTAAACAGTCGAACTTGATCCGCTCCCGGAGGCGTTTCGTCCGCCGCCCGCTCACTACGCGGCACTCCGCTTACGCTCCGTGCCGCTGCGTTCGGGGCGGACGAACGAAACGCCGGGCGGACGCGGACAAATTGCCGCTGTCGCGGCAATTTCGGCGGCCGGCGCCGCCGAGCCGCTCCGCTGGCGCTCCGCGGCTGTCCGCGACCGCCCATACACCGCCGAAAGGTAAAAAAGAACCGCAGTTCAAACGAACCGCGGTATTTTTTATTAGGCGGTGAGCTTCTTGCGCCCCACTTGAATAATGCGGACGATAGCCGTGCTGAGCACGAGATTTACGCCAAGCTCCACAAGGAAGTTGAAGCCCGTCATTCCGAAGAAAAGGTACCACACAGTGCTTACGGAACCCGCGCTTGTCGCCCATTGCTTCACAGTGTCGAGGAAAAAGACGCCGCAGCCCGCGACAAAGATCGCCTTATTCACAAGCGGCACAACAATTCCGCAAACGATAACGGCGAGCAGATCGCTCTTCTTGGAGAGCGGTTTGAACAGCAGCCCCGCCGCAAGTCCCGCAAGCATGCCTTTAAGCATTACCGTTACGATCGTGCCAAACGGATTCAGCGGGAAAAACAGCGCGGTATCTGTAAACATCACGACCAGCCCGAACGCAAAACCGAGCCACACGCCGCCTTTCCAACCGTAGAGCGCCGCGCCGACAGCTATCGGAGCCAAGCACAGCGTAATGCTGAACAGTCCTCCGATCTTGATGTTAGACGCGAAGATCTGCAACACGACGACTATCGCCGTCAGAAGTCCAAGTCCCACAATAGTGTAGACGTTGGTTTTGCCCTTTGCGGGCGCTTGTTTAACGTTTTCCATGGAAAACTCCTTTGCTGGCACCCGAATCCGAAATTCGGTGTACCGCGGGTATATATTTACGGTGAAAACACCGCAGACCCCAATTTAAATATCGCGCGAAGCGCACCAAAATTGTCAATTGTCAACTGTACATTATCAATTGAGATGATATGCGTTACTTGTTTTTCTTATAGATCTCAAGAAGCCCGGTTAAAATCAGGTTCTCGTCAAGAATAAAATCGGTTTTACAGAGCGGTTTTATTGCGCTTGAAAAACCGCCCGTGGCAACAACCGTACACTTCTCGCCGATCTCCTTTTCAAAGCTCTCGATCATGCCGTCGAGCATAAAAGCCGTGCCGTTCAGCAGCCCCGAACGCATACAGGTTATGGTGTCCTTGCCGATAACGGCTTTAACAGGTTCACCCGAAATGCCGATAAGCGGCAGGCACGCCGTTTTCTGCGCCAGAGCCTCGGCTGAGATCTTCATACCCGGCGCTATAATGCCGCCGATAAACGCGCCCGTCTTGTCCACGGCGAGTATTTTGGTCGCCGTGCCGAGGTCGATAACGATAACGGGCAGCGGGTACTTTTCTTTAGCGCCGACGGCTACCGCCGCCAAGTCCGCACCGAGCGCCGCAGGCTCGTCAATTTTGATGTTCAGACCCGTTTTCAGCCCCGGACCCACCGTCTTGACGCGGCAGCCGCACACCTTTTCTATGGCGGGCTTTATCTGCACCGTCACGGGCGGCACAACCGAGGACAAAATCGCGCCGTCAATGTCCTCGGCGCTCACTTTATAGAGCGCGAGGATATCGGTAAGCGAGATAGCGTATTCGTCCTCCATTCTGAATTGGTTCGTGGCTATCCGCGACTCGAAAACCAATTTTTCCTCATCGTCGAACGCCCCGAATTGAGTGTTGGTGTTCCCAACGTCTATTGCGAGTATCATATTTTTTCCTATTCTCCCGTAAGCGCAAATTCCAAAATTTGTCGTTTCGGGCACAGCGGTTTCATTCCATACACATTATAATATATTTTCGCGAAAATGTCAAGCGATCAAAACAAAAGGCGCGTACAAAAAATTCCTTCGGATAATTATAGCGCTCCGCCTTTGATTTGTCAAGCGTTTTTTTAAAATTCCCCGCATTGACAAGCAAGTGTATTTATGGTACAATATAATTGCCGGCTAACCCCGAGTATTACATAGAAAAGGGGGGGGGCTGTATATGGATCCCATAGGTTTTATACTCTCCGTCATAGCGGGCGTGATTTCATATTACGTCTGCAAGTGGCTTGACGGCGACGAGTAAGTCGGCAAAAGCCTTAGCAAAAATCCGACCCCTCGCGAGCTGCAACTCGCGAGGGGTCAAATTTTTGCTGCATACGTGTAAAATCTCATAGGTTTTTACAATATCATTATAGCACATATCCTTGGATTTGTCAAGCGTTTTTTCAAAGAAACCCCGCATTGACAAGCAAGTATGTTTATGATATAATATACTTGCCGGCAGCTTCCTGACATTAACGTAAAAATGGCGCGTCTTATGTTTGGGCTTATCAAAACAATTCTGCCCTTGGTAAACCCGATCAGGGCACTTCACAGCCGCCCGCCGCTTCTGTCGCGTTAAACGCCTACGTAATAATTCATCTCGCAGGTCACGCGCGTCATACCGTTGTCGCAATCATAATCGTAATTAACGGAACGGTCTGAGCTTTTGTGAGCGGCTTTGCCGCTTGACAAAAACCTGCCACCGCGAATTCCGCCCCAATCGTGATTGACGCTGTCGGCGGGATCTTCGTTTACCGACATTGTTTCACTGCGCGTAAAATAGCAAATTTCGTTATCGGCGACCTCAAAGTCGTTTTCCGCGCCGTCCGCGGGACATCCGAATTTGTCGAGAGTTTTCTCGTCGTCAATTACTTTGATGTTCTCTCCGACGGGCGCGTCCACATTGATTATCACCGCGTAATCCGACATATCGGTCGGCACATAGCTTATAAACTCGATATGACGGTATCCGCGGCTGTTGATCTCGTCAATATATTCGCCTTGCAGCTCTTGTCCGCGAACACTGAAAGTCAATTTTTCGCCGCTTACCGCCGCCGCGCCTTTTATCGAAAAACAAACAGCCAAAACGGCAATTACAGAAAATACCGCGATTGCCGAGAAAATGATTTTCTTAGTTTTAGTCATAAAAATACCTCCTATTTTTATTCGGCTCTCTCGCTTTGCGGTTCGGCAAGAGAAAACGTTTTTAATTACCTATATAATTGCACATTGTTTTAGATTTGTCAAGCAAAATATATGAAAATTACGCATAGAATAAAAAGTTTATTCTTCTGTTGCGTTCTGTTGAATAAATCCTGAAAATAACTCTCTGTTTTCCCTGCTGTCGGGTAAAGCGAACTCGCAGCGCTCCTTTTTCATATGGGTATAGAATACGACAGCGCCGTTTTCAAGCCGCGCGGAGGTCTTTAAAGGACCCAATCCGCCGAAATACAGCACGCCCGATCTCGTGATATAAGCGCCGTGCCCGAAAAGCTCCAAAAGTTCGCGCAGAATGAAAACCGCGCACACGATGATCCAAAACCGATATCGATCGGGATCGCGGCAAAGTAATATCAGCGCGGCGGTCATCCAAGCAAGCATTACGGCGGGAAAGATAAGTCTGCCGTTTACAGCGGGGTACTTCACAGCGAGAATACCCGCTTTTTTGGCAAGGCGGCGCACATTTACGCGAGCCATAGTCTCCGCGAAAAGCATTACCGCCCCAACACATATTCAAAATAATTTCGACGATTGTCATTTTATGTCACTCTTCTGTTACATTTTGTTGAATAAACCTCTCGAATAACTCTCTGTTTTCGGAAGTGTCGGGCAAATCGAACGCGTAACGTTCGCGCTTCCCGACGGCGTAAAAATTTATCGCGCCGTTTTCAAGCCGCGCCGAGGTCTCGACGGGCTTAATACCGTCAAAGTACATCATTCCGCGTTTTGTGATATAAGCGCCCTTGCCGAATATCGACAAAAGCTCCAAAGCCGTCATAACAATGCCGTAAGTCAGCATAAAGCGGTCTTGCCCGAGACGGTTCTCGGCTTTCTCAACAAGATTGCCGTAAAGCTCGGGGTTTTCGTCAACCAATGCTTCGTATTCGGCAATGTTCGCGAGGTCGCGCGGAATTTCGACCGCCGCGAAAATTATCGCAAAAACGGCTATCACCGCGACTATCGCCGAAAGCGCCGCTCCGCCGCCGAATATCGGGTACTTCACTCGCAAAATGCCGAATTTCTCCGCGCGGCGGCGCGAAATAATCCGATAAACTATCTGAACGGCGAAAGCCAATGCCGCCACGCAGATTATCACAATGTTCCATAAAGCATAGTTCATAAGTCATTCTCCTTTTATTACGTCGGGTTGAATAAAGGTTTCAAATAACTCTCTGTTTTCCGCACTATCGGGAAATTTCGCGTAAGGGCGTTCGGGCTTTTCGGGGTTGCAAAAACAGATCTTGCCGTTTTCGATTTTAGCGTAGGTGGGTTGAAGCTGGTGTTCGTGAAGTAGAACACGCCGTCTTTCGTGATAAACGCGCCGAACATAAACAAAATACGCGACAGAAGCGCCGTCGCCACAGCGCCCTGAAGCCGCGCACTGTTGAGGTCGCTTTGCGCGGAACGTTCGGCGAGGGCGATCTGGCGCTTTAAATACGCGTCCTCGAAAGCCGCGCGGTCTTTTATCTCGTAAGCCGCAAACAGCTCGTCGACGGTCTTGCGCTCGTGCTCGGCGACCGCCGGGATACCGCGCGTCTGCATAGCTTTTATATAGGCTTTCCCGTCGTGATACTTAACGCCGAACGCCGCCGCGATTGCTCCGACAAACGCCGCGACCGCCAAGCATATCGCGAAAAGCGCCGGCTGACACGGATACTTCACGCGCAAAATGCCGTGCTCTTTCGCTTTAATATACGTATGTATCACCCCGACTGCCGACCAAACGGCGAGGGCTATCGAAAATATCAGTAAGATAAGCGCCAAAATGTCCATAAGTCCGCTCCCTTCTATTACATAAAGTTGAATACAGTCTTAAAATAACTCTCCGTTATTCGCGCTGTCGGGGAAAGCGAACTCGCGGCGCTTCCTTATTTATAATAGGTAATGAGCATAAAATAGACAGCGCCGTTTTCAAGCCGCGCCCCAAACGTCTATTCGGTCTCCTCTCCGTCAACCGACTGCGCGGTTTTCTCAGGCTCGGCGCTCGGATCATCGCTCAATTTGTCGCTTGGTTTGTCGCTAGGCTCATCATCGCTCGGTTCATCGCTTGGCTCGTCAAGAGGCGGGGCGGTCTTTTCTTCGCGAATAATAAACTTATCAAACAGCTTCAAATTTTCCCGAACCGCCGGAAAGCGAACAACTGGCTTATCGGGATTTTTGTCGGTGTAGAAGCATATCTCGCCGCGTTCGTTTTCGGCGCGGGTCTCCCGAGGTTTAAAATCTATGAACGTCATAAGCCCGTCCTCGGTTATCCGCACTCCCGATATCAAAAGCACATACCCCCACAACAGCGCGAAAAGTCCGCCGCAGACCGCCGTCGCCTTGTATTCGTTAGCCTGCTTTTCCGCGGCTTTCTGCTCCTCGGTCAGCAAAAGCCGCAAAGTCTCCGGCTCGTTGTCGGTGAGCGTTATCCCGTAGCGATCCTCAAAAGCGGCGGTACCGCGCGTTTCCAGCGATCTTATATACGCGGACACTTTGGCGGCTTTCTGAACGTTCAGCAGCGAAAAAACCGCCGCTGCTGCCGCCACGGCGATACACACCGCAAAAACCGCGGCGTTTCGCGGAAGCTTTGTAATCAATATCCCGATCTTTCCCGCCTTTGCACGCGCCGCCGCGAGCACCGCCGTCAAAGCCGCCAACGCCGCCGCCTCAATGCAGATAAGCGCGATCTGCCATGCTTCAAAGCCCATAATGCTTCTCCTTTATGTATTCCCCGACATAAACGGGGGAATGATTTTCGCGCCGCGACCGTCCGCCGTTACTCCTCCAGATTTTTGAGCGCCTTTATCTCATCGCGGTTTACTTGTATTTTTCCGTCCTTTATCACCTTGACCTCGTCCTTTTTAACGACAAGCGGAACGTCGGGCTTTTTGTCGAGCTTTATTTTAAGAGTGCCCGTAAGCAGATTAGCTTCCTGAACGGTGCCGCGCCCGTCCGCGGTCTCGACGTAAGCGCCGACTTTCGGAGTGGTTTTCAGGAAGTCCTCGTAGCAGTTCTGTTCGTATTTAAGACAGCACATCAGTCTGCCACAGGTGCCCGAGATCTTTGTCGGGTTCAGCGACAGCGACTGCTCTTTCGCCATTTTTATCGAAACGGGCTGAAAGTCGCCGAGAAACGACGAACAGCAGAACGGTCTGCCGCATATACCCAATCCGCCGAGCATTTTCGCTTCGTCGCGCACGCCGATCTGCCGAAGCTCTATGCGGGTTCTGTAAACGGAGGCGAGGTCTTTTACGAGATCGCGGAAATCCACTCTGCCCTCGCTTGTGAAGTAGAACATGATCTTCCCGCCGTCGAACGTATACTCGACCTCTATCGGCTTCATTTCAAGACCGTGCTCGCGTATTTTTTCCGTAAACGTCCGCATTATCTCGTCCTCTTTTTTGCGGTTTTGCTCAACCTGCCGAAAATCCGCGTCCGTCGCCTTGCGGATAATATTTTTCAGCGGCGACACCAAGCCGCTTTGCGGAAACTCGCGGTTCGGCAGCACCACCTCGCCGCACTCCACGCCGCGCGCCGTTTCGACTATCGCGCTTTCGCCGCGCTTGAACTTCTCTTCCTTTGGGGAAAAATAATACACCTTGCCCATATTTTTGAACCGCACGCCGATTATCTCTACCTTTGGCGAATTGTCGTCGCTGAGCGTAAGATCTATCGCGGTAGCCTCCTGCAGCTCCTGCTTCGGCTTGCGCTGAAATTCCCTGCGGCGCGGTTTTTCGCTTTGCTTCGGCGCGATGTTATTTTTTTTCGGAGATATTTTTTCCGTATAGTAATCGTTTTTTTCCATATTTTCCCTCTATTCTGATTCTTCGGATTTTTAGTATTCATTATATATTATAACACATTTTCAGGCGTTTGTAAATATTTTTTGCTTTTTTTATAAAACCGAAAAAAACGCGGATTTTTCGGTTCTTTCAAGCGCAGCAAGGGCGAAGCGTACTTTAGCGGTGCCCTTTAAGGCAACACCGCAAACCGCGTTCTCTCGCGGAACGACACGCAATGTGTGCAAATTATACAAAAATCGCGGGATTTTTTGTTGCCTTTTTTACTTGATTTTTTATGAAAATATGGTACAATAGAATATAGAGCTATGACGATCGGCAAGATCGGCACGCCCCGGGGCGTTTCTTTAAATTATGCGGATCGCCGTAATGTCTCAAAACATATCAAGGAGGTAACTTTATTATGGCATATCAGATTTCCGACGACTGCATCGCTTGCGGCGCATGCGCAGAGGGCTGCCCCGTAGGCGCTATTTCCGAGGGCGACGGCAAATACGTTATCGACGCGGACGCTTGCGTTGACTGCGGAGCTTGCGCGGGCACTTGTCCCGTTGGCGCTCCTCAGGCGCAGTAATTTGCGGATACAAACTACATAAGAAAAGCGTCCGCGGGCTTTGGCTCGCGGACGTTTTGTGCGTATTGCACGCAAACATCTCCCCGTTTCCCAACGGGGAGATGTGCTCGTTCAAAATTATCGATAATTTCGCCTAAGCTAATAAGCGAAAAAACAACGCACTCATCAGCAGTTTTACCCGATCAAATCGGTAGACCGCGAACGTCCCCCGCTCGGCTTACCGTTTTGTATCGCGCTTTATAACCGACCTCGGCGTTTATTTTCCGCACGCGAAATTTAAAGCCCCGCTTCAAATTCGCTTTTCCGTCTGTGCGGCGGCGGCGAGCTTTCGTTCTTGAGACGGGCTTTGCTTTCACGAAACCTGCCCGGCGCCTTGACCTTGTCCGCGGGGCTTTGCGGAAAGGCTGTGACAGCTGAAAATCATTCCTTTGATTTTCGGCGCTTAAACGGCTTCGTTTTCGGCTTTGCTCGGTCTTTTGAACTCGATCTCCGGGGAGTTTTCCCCACCTATATTTTAACTCTTTTCCCTTTAAATGTCAAGTGTTTTTTAGGTGAAATTTTCGCGTTTTTTCGCGCGGAACCGCCGCAGGCTCGTTCTTCGGCGGGCGCGGACAGCCGCCGCAAGGCGGCTAGACGGCGAAAGCCGTCTAAATTGCCGCGCAAGCGGCAATTTGTCCGCGCCCGCCCGGCGTTTCGGACGTCCGCCCCGAACAAGCGGCACGAAGCGTCAGCGGAGTGACGCGCAGTGAGCGGGCGGCGGACGAAACGCCTCTCGCGTCAACGTTTGAAACCCAACTTAAGGCAACACCACACAAAGATTGCGCGGCAGTTGCGCCGTCAGATTTTTCGTCAGATTGCCAAAAACGACGCAGGAATACTGGCGTATTGCAAGGAGTTTTTGGCAAAAATGACGGAAAATATGCAAGCAAACGCCGTGCAAAGCCCGAAGGGCGGTCTTTGTGCGGTGTTGCCTTAAAGGCGCTCGAAAACGGTTGAACGGCAGACGTTCGCTTACCCGAAAATTATACAAAAAAAACATAAATTGCGCTTGCAATTTTGTGAAGATTATGTTATAATATGTTTGTACATTATTTTTAAGGGAACGCCGATAAACCGCAGAGTTACGGTATCATGGTTTTTCCCGCCCCGGGCGGCGGGAAAAACCGCGGCGTTACTCGGAAAGGACACTTTTGTTATGGCGTTTACAAAAGAACAATGGAATGAACAGCTTGCCGTGCTCACCCGCAAGCAGGAGCTGCTGCTCGACAGACCGAATCCGAAAAAGGAGAGCTTCTACAACGGCATCTACGACCGTTACGAGAACCCCGTGCTTACGGCGGCTCACGCGCCTATTCTCTGGCGCTACGACCTCTCTTACGATGACAACCCCAATCTTCAGCAGCGTTTGGGCGTGAACGCGGTCATGAACTCGGGCGCAATTTATCTTAACGGCAAGTACTGCCTTATCGCGCGCGTTGAAGGCTCCGACCGCAAGAGCTTCTTTGCCGTTGCCGAGAGCGACAAGCCTACCGAGGGCTTCCGTTTCCGCGATTATCCCATTCTTTTGCCCGACACCTGCGCGGAGGAGACGAACGTTTATGATATGCGCGTTACTCAGCACGAGGACGGCTGGATCTACGGCGTGTTCTGCTCTGAGAGCAAGGACACCACCTCGAACGATCTTTCCGCTGCGGTAGCGCAGGCGGGTATCGTCCGCACCAAAGATTTGGTAACTTGGGAGCGTTTGCCCAATCTTATTTCCAAATCTCCGCAGCAGAGAAACTGCGCTCTGCACCCGGAATTCGTTGACGGAAAGTACGCGTTCTACACCCGCCCGCAGGACGATTTCATTCAGACGGGAAGCGGCGGAGGAGTTTGCTTCGCGCTGTGCGAGGACATCACCAACCCCGTGCTCTGTACGGAAGAAAAGGTCATCTCGCCGAGAATTTACCACACCCTCACCGAGGTGAAGAACGGCGCGGGAGCTGTACCGATAAAGACCCCGAAAGGCTGGATACACATTGCTCACGGCGTTCGCAACACGGCGGCGGGACTTCGTTATGTAATTTACGTTTTCGCTACCGATCTTAACGACCCCTCCAAGCTCATTGCTTCTCCGAGCGGTCTGTTTATCGAACCGCACGGCTGGGAGCGCGTCGGCGACGTTTCCAACGTATGCTTCACCAACGGCGCTATCGTAAAGGATGACAACGTTTATATTTACTACGCGTCCTCCGACACAAGACTTCACGTTGCTTCAACGACCATAGAGAAGCTTATGGACTACACCTTCAACACGCCCGAAGATCCGCACCGTTCCGTTGACTGCGTTAAGCAGCGCTGTGCTCTTATCGACAAAAACCTTAAAAACGGAGTGCGCCATATCTGATGGAGTATTTCGATCTTTACAGCGCGGACAGACGGCCGCTGGGCAGGAGGATCATACGCGGCGTACCTATTCCGCGGGGCGAATATCACATAGTTGTGCAGGTTATGACGGTAAATCACAAAGGCGAGATCCTGCTTACTCAGCGGGTTCCCGAAAAGACAAGCGGCGGCAAATGGGAATGCTCGGGCGGCTGTGCGGTGTCCGGCGAATCCGGAAAATCCGCGGCGGTACGTGAGCTTTACGAGGAAACGGGCATTGTTGCCCGCGAGGACGAGCTTATTCTTGAATGGACGCTCACGACCGACGGTATGCTTCGCGACTTTTACGTTGTTGTTAAAGACAAGCCGCTTTCCGAGCTTAGGCTTCAGGACATCGAGGTTTGCGCGGCTAAGTGGGTAAGCTTTGAGCGGCTGTGCGAAATGGCAAGGAACGGTCAGACCACGCGCACCGTTACGCGCTGGCTGGAAAATCAAGGCTCCGAGCTTCTTTACCTTATTAACAAGGCAAAAAGAGCCGCCAAGCTATCCTAAGTTCCTTTCATTTCGCTGTCCTCCGCGCTTTCGTTATCTTTGGGGGCGGGCAGACTTTTCCGCGTCAGCGGAAAACGGCGGCGTATGCCGCCGCGCCGCGTAAGCGGCGGTCTGCCCGCCCCTCGCAGGTGCATTGCGGCGCGCCGACCGCCTTTCAAGAAGCACCGCGTTCGGCGCGGCGCGGATGTATGTGTGCGGAGGGTTTTGGCAAATCGGAGCGGCGTTCTCCGAAAAACGCGCGGCTTATCGCGGGCATTATGCAAGTTCGCGTGAACTTCCCTTTCCGAAAGTCACGCAGAGAGGGATTCGGAAAACCGCAAGCTCAAACGCGGATACGCTCGGGAGCTTTTTCTCGCGCCCCGATGCCGCTCGCGCGCCCGTTGGGCGCGTTCCCGACATCGGGGCACTCGAAAAAGCGGCGGCACGCCCGCGTTTTGCGCTTTGCGCAAAACCGCCGCTGACGCGGCGAATTCGCTTCGCGAATTGCGGGCGAGCCGCGGGGCGGCGGAAACGGGCGCGGATAAATTCGGGAAATGAAAACTCCATATAAAGTTCGGAGGGTAAGGATTGGAAAACAAAACGGAAATCGAAAAAATAAAGGCGGCGGCGAAAAGCGGCGAATGTTCGGGAAACACGGTTGCGGACGTATTCGCGAGGGTTTTTAGAGCCGTGGAAAAAACGCTTGGGATAACGCCGTTCGACGAGCAGTTGACGGCGGCGCTGGCTCTCGAAAAAGGTCGAATGGTGCAGATGCAGACTGGCGAGGGCAAAACGCTGTGCGCGGTGTTCGCGGCGTGCGCGGAAGCCGAAAATGGCGGTCTTACGCACATTCTGACGTTCAACGACTATCTGGCGAAACGCGACTACGAGTGGATGAAGCCCGTTTACGACGAAATGGGCGTGACGGTGGGGTGCGTTACCGAAAACACTCCCCGAGAGGAGCGCGAGGAGCTTTACAAGCGGCAGGTGGTCTATATGACCGCAAAAGAGGCGGGGTTCGATTATCTGCGGAGCTTCGTGCTGTTTGATGAAAAACCGTACTTCCCCGAGGAATTGAACTTCGCGATATTCGACGAAGCCGACAGCATTCTCATAGACGAAGCTCGGATACCGTTAGTTATTGCGGGCGACGTCGCGGTGCGCGACAGCGGCGATCTCGCGGAGGTTTACGAAAAAGCAAAGGCTTTGGGCGAGGGCTGTTTTGAGATAGACGAAGAGAGCCACAACGTCTACCTTACGGACGATGGCGCGGATAAAGCCGAGGAAATTTTCGGCGTTGACGTTTACACCGAGGGCAGCGAAACATTGCTTGCAAAAATATGCGCCTGTATAAAAGCGCGCGAAGTCCTGAAAGAGGACTCGGACTACATTCTGAAAGACGGCGCGGTGGTGCTTATCGACGAATTCACCGGCAGAGCCGCTCCGGGACGCGTTTTTCCGGGCGATCTGCAGGCGGCTGTCGAAGCGAAGCACGGTCTGAAAATATCGTCGCGCGGTCGAATTATGGGAAATATCGCGCTTCAATATTACGCGCGGCTTTACAAAAAGCTGTCGGGTATGACAGGCACGGCTTCGCAGTCGCGCGAGGAGTTTGAGAAAATTTACGGCGTACTCACCGAAGTGATACCGACAAGGCTCCCCGTGGCGCGTACAGATCATCCGTTAGAGCTGTATTACGACAAGGAAGAAAAGCGCAGGGCGATACTCGCGGCGATAAAAGAAGCGTCGGACAAGGAGCGCCCCGTGCTTGTCGGCAGCGAGAGCATTGAAGAAAGCGAGAGCATAGCCGCCGACCTTGAAAAACTGGGTATAAAATGCGCCGTGCTGAACGCGAAAAACGACTTTGAGGAAGCGGATATAATAGCGGCGGCGGGCGAACGCGGCGCGGCGACGATCTCTACGAACATGGCGGGGCGCGGCGTTGACATCAAGCTTGGCGGCGCGGACTGCTCGGACAAGGATTTTGTCGTAAACGCGGGCGGCTTGCTCGTGCTGGCGACCTCGCCGCGCGAAAGTTCGCGGATCACAATGCAGCTGCGCGGCAGAGCGGGACGGCAGGGCGACGTTGGCGAAAGCCGAGCGTTCGCGGCTTTGGACGACCCGATCTTTGTAAACAACGACTTAAAAGGTCTTGCGGGGCGGCATTATCCCTCGGAGAAAACAGAGGGCGTTATTTCGGACAAGGCGCTTATCCGCGAAGCGGAACGAGTTCAGCGAATGGCGGAGAACTCCGCGTTTGAAGAACGCGTTCAGCTTATGAAATACACGATGATCGGCGAAAAGCACCGTGAGGTGACGTTCAAGCGGCGCGAATCTTTACTCGACGGCTCGTATAATGCCGAATTTTGGCAAAAGGACGCATCCGAGCTTTACGAAGAAGCGGAGAAAAAGTTCTCCGAAAGTGAACTGCAAGACTTACAGAACCGTGTTCTGGCGGCGCTTTTAAACGAATTTTGGAGCGATTACCTCGATTATACGACTTATCTGCGCGAGGGAATACACCTCACTCAAATCGCGGGTCGAAATCCCGCCGAGGAATACAACATCGCGTGCGAGGAATATTATGAAAGCGCGGCGGCTTCCATTCCCGAACGTATGTGCGAGAAGCTGGAGGACGTTTTGGAATGCGAAAAGCTTTCCGACTACGAGCTTGACAAGCCCACACGCACATACACCTATTTATTAAACGACATCGGCGAGGAATTTAAGAAAAAGCCCATTCTTATGGGGCTTCTCGCGGACGACTACGAGACTGCCGCCGAAAAATCATTTAACGGTAAGAAAACGGATCCCGACAAAGATACCGAGAAAACCGATCTTACCGAAAATACCGACAAAGACGGTTCTGCCGAAAAGCCCGCTAAAAAAGGTTTTTTCGGAAAGCTGTTCGGTAAGAAGTAATTTACGCGTCTTAAAAGATTTTTTGCGCCTTTTGGTCGTTGGGAAATGCAAGAGGTGCGAGGGGGAAAACCCTTCGCGCCCCCCCCTTCCTCCTCTCCCCCTCTCCCCCTCTCCCCCTCTCCCCCTCTTTTCCCCCGTCGCTCTTTAGGGCAACTTGCGAATTAAAGCAAACAAACCCTTAAATTTCCGTTTGCCGATTGAACGTATTATGGAACAATCACCTAACTGAGCGCATTAAAGGAAAACAAACCGCCTTATTTAGCGGGTTAGGGGGTAAGGGTGAGGGAAAGAGGAAAAGGGAGCGCGAGGGCGGGTTACCGCTTGCGGTCACCCGCCCTCGCACCCGGCGCGTTACAATTTCAAATTAACATTAAAAAGCGACAAAAGTTTTCTTCTTATAATTTCCACGTAACATTTTCAATTCATCATAAAAAGAGGAAAATTTTCTTATTAACGATTTCCGTTCAGCATAAAAAAGTGAGAAAACTTTTCTTATTAACAATTTCCGCGCAATAACTTCAATTCCGCAAAACAAAAGCGCGAAAGAGGTGATATTATAAAAAACAACGACACAATATGCGCGATAGCTACGCCGGCGGCGGTCGGCGGAATAAGCGTGGTGAGAATTTCGGGCGGGCGGGCGTTCAAGGTCGCCGAGAAAGTATTCAAAGCCGTTTCGGGAAAGCCCGTTTCGGAAATGCGCGGCTACACGGCGGCTTATGGAAAAATATACGACGGCTCGGAACTCCTTGACGACGGCGTGCTGTTGGCGTTTAAAGCGCCGCGCTCCTATACGGGCGAGGACGTTTGCGAAATATCCTGTCACGGCGGCATTTATGTAACGCGCCGCGTGCTGACGGCGTGCCTTAAAGCGGGAGCCGCTCCCGCGGCGGCGGGCGAGTTCACCAAAAGAGCGCTTTTGAACGGCAAAATGTCGCTTACTCAAGCGGAAGCGGTCGCGGATATTATCGCGGCTCAAGGAGAACAGTCGCTGAATTGCTCGAACGATCAGCGCGAGGGCGCGTTATACCGCCGCGCCGAAAGCATTTCCGAAAAGCTTATGGAGGTTTCCGCGCAAATTTCCGCGTGGATAGACTACCCCGAGGACGACACGCCCGTCGTTACGGAAGAATGGCTGACGGAGCGCCTTTGCGGCATAAAAAAAGAACTGGACGAACTTCTTTCGGGCTATGATACGGGGCGGCTTATCCGCGACGGGATATCCTGCGCGATAGTCGGCAAGCCGAACGTCGGGAAGTCCACGATAATGAACGCTCTCGTCGGTACCCGCCGAAGCATTGTGAGCGATATTGAGGGCACGACGCGGGATATCGTCGAGGAAAGCGTGAATTTAAACGGCATTGTGCTCTTGCTTTCGGACTGCGCGGGAATTCGCGAAACAAGCGACGAGATCGAGAAAATCGGCGTTGAGATAATGCTGAAAAAGCTCGAAAACGCGGATATTGTGCTTGCGGTGTTTGACGGCTCGCGCGGCTTAGCCGACGAGGACAGGCGGCTGTTTGAGCGCTTGAAAAACAAGACCGTAATTCCGATAGTCAACAAGAGCGACCTTGAAACGCTTTTGGATACCGCCGAAATTTGTCGGGAGCTTGGCGAGCCGCTTATAATTTCCGCAAAGGACGGCGATTTCGCGGAGCGCCTAAGCCGTGAAATTTCCGCGCGGCTGAATTTGGAAAATCTCAACTCCTCTGCGGGATTTCTCGCCAACGAGCGCCAGCGCGCGTGCGTTCTCAATGCCGCCGAAGCGGTTAAAAACGCGATTTCCGCCGTTGCCGCGGGTGTTACGCCCGACGTTGTGGGGGTAGAACTTGAACGCGCTCTCGGCGCAATTTATGAGCTTTCGGGAAAGAACGTTTCCGACGAGGTCATAAGCGAGGTATTTAAGCGGTTCTGCGTCGGA
>CANQWD010000035.1 GCA_947627465.1 uncultured Clostridia bacterium | reverse complement strand
CTATCTTAACGATGCTGTCGATATCCGCTACAATACGCTCAACGATAACGGGAGTGCTTTTGTTTTTTATCCCATTAAATAGTTCGGTGAGAGCGGCAATTCCTTTATCGACTTCCTGTTCGGGCACAACTTCTTTTTCCGCTTGTGCAGCTTCTTTGGCAAGTTCAAGAAGGAGTTTCAAGAACTCAATGCTTGTGATAAGCCCTTGTTCGTGCTTTTCACGCAGTGCTTCCAGTTTCTCGCCAAGCTGTATAAACTTCGGTTCGTTGGAATGCTTCAGAATTTTTGCGACCAGATTGATTTCAACTTTTTTGGTTTGCTTTTTTAAGTCTTTTTGTTTTTCCAAAAAGTCATCGATAAGGTCAGCGTCCATAGAGAGGATGTCCATATCCTCATCAGCCTCGCCTACCGTGACATTCTGATGAACAAGCTCTATGGTTTTTGCGCCGAGCGATGCCCATATCAATCCGCCGCGTCCATCAGTCGGTTTCACCGACTCGTATACACGAGAAAGCCACTGATAATCGGTTTTATACGGATTAAGGAAACTGTCGGGAGAGAGGGCATCCCACGCACGATTAAGTACCCTGTAATCCGCCGCAAAAGCATCTTTTTCTTTATTTGTCGGCAAACATTCCTGTGCTGCCATAAGACCTTCCCAACCTTCGACTGTTCTGTCAACTCCCATGAAGTAACTTAAGCATTTTTTCAGAAGGGCGGGGAGCTGTTTCTTGATCTCCTCAATATTGGTGATAATGCGGCGCATACTGTTCTCATCAAAATCAAGTGCTTTAGCGACATCATCAAAGATTCCGATATAGTCAACGATTAATCCATGTGTTTTCCCTTGGTCATAGGTTCTGTTTGTGCGGCAGATAGCCTGAAGAAGCGTATGATCTTTCATAGGCTTATCGAGGTACATTACTTGAAGAATAGGTGCATCGAATCCCGTCAGCAGTTTTGAGGTAACAATAACCAGTTTAAGAGGGCTGTTCGGATCACGAAAGTAATCCAATACTTTCCCCTCTTGGTCACGGTCGCGGCGGTACTTTTTATAGCGGTCTTCTTTATCGTTGTTTGTGTCCATGACGATTGTCGTTGCGTCTTCGCCGAGCAGCTCATCAAGAACATCTTTATACATTAAACAACATTCACGATCATAAACGACAACTTGTCCCTTATAACCGTTTGGCTCGATTTTCTCTTTGAAATGTTTTGCAATATGTTCGCACACCTTACGAATTCGCGTCGGGTTATACATGATGGCTTTCATGTTGACACGGCGTGAAAGCTCGTTTTTCTCGTCCTTTGTAAGTCCAGCTTCACCGGTCATTTCATCAAATTCGCGGTCAAGTTTATCCTTGTCCACATGAAGCTCGACCGGCACGGGCTCAAAGTGCAACGGAAGCGTTGCACCGTCACGAATGGAATCAGAAAAAGAGTAGCGGCTCATATATCCGGTGCGGTCTTCTTCGGCACCAAACGTAACAAAAGTGTTCTTGTCGATACGGTTAATCGGCGTACCTGTTAAACCGAAGAAGAACGCGTTCGGAAGTGCTGTGCGCATTTTATCGCCGAGATTTCCTTCCTGTGTTCTGTGAGCCTCATCCACCATAACGATGATGTTGTCCCGTGCATTCAATTCTCCGCTGACTTCGCCAAACTTGAAAATAGTGGTAATAAGGATTTTCCTCATATCTCCTCGGAAGAAGGAAAGCAACTCTTCTTTTGTGGACGCACTTGTAAGATTGGGAATATCGGAAGCATTGAAAGTGGCGGTAATCTGTGTTTCAAGGTCAATACGGTCATCCACAATCACGACCGTTGGGTTTTTAAGTTCCGGAATCATACGTAGTTTCTGTGCAGCAAATACCATTAAAAGAGATTTGCCGGAGCCTTGGAAGTGCCATATAAGTCCTTTTTTCGGATAACCGGCAACTACACGGTCAATAATCATATTTGCACCTTCAAACTGTTGATAGCGGCAAATAATCTTATATTTGCGATATTTCTTATCTGTTGCGAACATTGTGAAGAATTGGAAAATATCCATCACTTTCTCCGGTGTGATCATATCTTCGATACTGATTTTTACATCAGCAAGACTACCTTCAATTTTATGTTCGGAAGTATGCCAAGGTCCCCACATGTTGATGGGCATATTGATAGAGCCGTAGCGATAGCATTTTCCTTCTGTGGCAAAGTTGAATATATTAGTCACAAACATAGCGGGTATACTTTTTTCATAAGCAGAGATGTCGCCTGCCGCATCGAGCCATGTAATTGCACTGCGAACAGGAGTTTTCAGTTCGCCGATTGCTATGGGGAAACCGTTAATAAGAAGGACGATATCCAGTCTTTTTCCTCCCTCTGCCTGCGGATATACCCATTGATTTGTAACCACATATTCGTTCAAGGCAAGATCTTCCTTACGCATAGTGCCAAAGAAACGAATAGGTATCATACGACCATCCTTGCCAAAGGGGTAGGAATTTTCCTCAAAAATCATCTTTTTGAAAATCTCGTTTTGTGTGACGAGATTATGCGGCTGAACTGACAAAATAACCGTTCTGAGCTTGTAGATGACCTCGTCCGCACGAGAGGGTTCCTCTGCGATTTCGGGATTGAGTCTGATAAGAGCTTCTCTGACCATAGGTTCAACAAGTACATCCGAATACATACGGGGAAGTTCCTCGGCGGGAATATACTTCCAACCGTTGCCTTTCAATGTGGAAACGACCATTTTTTCGATGGTGTTATCTTCGTTAAAATATGCCGCCATATTATTTCCTCCTTCGTTTATCGACTATGTTTTGCTGCTCCGTAAAGTTAATTCAAAACAGCTTCGATTGAATGTCTGATTGAACAACTCGCCAGCCTTCCTCGGCTGCGGCGATTGTTTCCTTGTAAAATTTCAGTCCCGAATTGTACTCCCGGATTAAAGCGTCCTGTGCCTCAAGCGGCAATACGGGGACTTCCAACTGTGCAATGTCTCTGTAATTGATGTTCATGATTACAGTGCCTCTTTGTAAACTTTGAAGCATCTTAATGCCTACCGGCGATTCGAGAAAAAGCTTTAAATAAGTGCCGCGCAGCATCTCTTTCGGTCGGATGACACTTATATTGGCGGAGGGAATGCAGATTATCGGCTGTTTCTCAAATACAGCGATTTTCATAGTGGTTCCTCTGGCTGTCACCAGGACATCTCCGTCTTCAAGAATATAGCGAGATACCTTTTGCGCTTCCTCTTCAATCAAATCAAGGCCGTTGTATTCAATCCCTGTATCGGTGATATTTGAGATGTTGATCACCGCCACATTTCCACTTTCGGATTTTGCCTTCACAGCCTTGCCGCGAAATACCGTTGCAACTTCTTTTAATCGAAGTTTTTTAACGGGCGATGAAGCAAACGCCTTAATGTCCTCATCTTCTTCGGAAAAAGCCATATCAATATTCCAGCCGTTTAGAGCAGAAAACTCATCTCTAAACAGCAAAAGTTCATTCTTAACCGCAAGTTCCTTACAGGGCGAGGATTTTTGGATAGGTTTATCGGAATCATACTGCCTTAACACAACCTCATCGGTTCTTCCTGTGGAGAACACAAACAGGTAAGTACGGATAGATGTATATGGGGTAAACAGTCCTAAAGGCAAAGCACCTATTTCCTTGATTTTATAGTTGTTTTCAACATATTCACGCAAAGAAGCCGTACTGCCGCCACCAAAGGTTATTTTTGAAGGCAAAACTATCACGAGATTTCCGTCAATATTAATGTGGTAAAGAAGATTTTGCACCGCTATCAAATCCGGCTCTTTGCTGATAAAGTCTTCTCCTTCCACCAATGTCCGTCCTCCGAAAGTGGGAACGCAGAATATAAGGTCAAACCTCTCGTTTGTGAAACCATAGCTGTAAATATCAGCGGAGATTACCTTTACATTCTCGAATCGTCCGTAAGCAATTGAAAGTAGTTTGTCCTTTATTGCTTGACGAGTTGTTACGGTAAACTCTATTTGAGGATTGTTCTCAATCAAATCAAAAAGAGCGGAATCGTATTTTTCGCAATCGGTAATAAGCACATTATGCACATCATCACCGATGTATTTGGCAAACTTTTTGAGCAATGCATTGGGTATATAAAGCTCCCTATCAGTATTAACTATATTTAAATAGGTAAGAATGCCATGCTCATCGATTGCGGCGAGAGTTTCATAAATTGAAAAGAATAAGTCGGCATCACCGGGAAAGCGCGACAGTTCATGGGAAACTCCCTGCATGACTTTGTATACGGTTTCGGCATTGCGGACTTTGTCTGTCATCGCCTTCTTCGTCATGACAACTCGGTAGAGAATATCAATTAAACTCATTTGTTCCGAAAAACCGCAGCCTCTTATTTCATCTATCGCATTGTAAATGGCCTTTTCACTCATAGCTTTTTTGTCCATAGACGCACGCCTCCTTTGGGTCTAATGATATTATATCACATTTATTTTAGTATGTCAATACCAAAATTAAAAAAATTTATACTTTTTAAAAAGTTTTACCTTTCCATCCAAAATTTGGAATTGAAGCCCACTTCAAATGTTTTTTCAAAACTCCACAATTAAGAGCCTCCAAGGTCAAACTTGACATCGGAGGCTCTTGCTTTACATTCAGCGAGTGTTATTCAAGGCGGGATATTCCATCTAAATAGATATGTGCATAATTAAACTATAGGTCAGGTGTGTGCATTTTGTATTAAAATAGGTCGTCTTTTTCAAAGAAGATAATCGCGTAAACTACTAAAGCTCCTTAGGTTCCGCTAAAAAAGCGCAGCCCAAGGAGCCTTATTTTCCACAAATTTCCAATAGCTTAATTTCCACACGCTTCTGTTTGTTACCCTACCATTAGTAGTAAACCCGTAGTCCCCCACCCCATCGCCCGCCAACATCCGCCGACCTTTACGCTAAACTGCCGCGAAAAGCCGCAATTCGGCCATCTACTGCCGTGGCAGACGAAAAGAATTTTAAGCATTACCGCTCCTTTCGCGTTCTTTAGGCGAGTAAGTTTTTTTAATATATTTCGCGTCCCAAGCCTCGTCGTAATAATTTCCGTATTCGCTCATTTGACAGTCGTCAAGCAAATCGTCGGCAAGTTCCGTCAGAACGTCGTAAAATTCCAAATTGTCCTTGTATTTTTGCGGAATATTTGAAAGCCCAAGCTTTGCCCCAAGAATATTTCCGCAAACCGCGCCCGTGGAATCGCTGTCGCCGTTGTGATTTACCGCGGCGCGTATCGCTTTTTCAAAGTCGTTTTGATACTTTATCGCGCAGTAAACGGCGATAGCCAAGGTCTCCTCGGCGACCCACCCCTCGCCGAGCTCATGTATCGCGTCAAGGTCGCTGACGGAGCTTTCGGCGAGATTACCCGCTTTTTCCATAAGCCGGTGAAAATAATCAAGATGCTCCGACGCTTTAAATATTTTCCTCATCATGACGACCGAATCCGCCAAAGCGTCAAGCACGGATATGCCGTCGTTCCCGGCAAGCAGACCTATAATATGAACAAGAGCCGCCGCGGGTATAAAGCCCAGCTCGTGCCCGTGAGTTATTGCTGCCGATTTAGCTCCGATAAGATCGATTTCCGAACGCGGGGTTCGCTCATGGTTTCCGTTCGCGAAATAAAGACCTATCGGTGAAACGCGCATAATGCCGCCGCACCCTTTGCTGTCGTTTATCGGCTTTTCGAGAGTGCCGCGCTCGCCGCTCGCCAAGGCGGACAAGCAGGTGTTCCCGGGAGCGCGCCTTTCAAACAACTCCGGCAGGTTCATTATCCAGCTGTATTTCGCGTAATTTTCCTTTCGGTCGACGGGAAAACGTTCGGTCTGCGTAAGATACCAGCCGCCGTATTCAAGCGCGATATATTGTTCAAAGCCGCTCATTATGCCGCGCATGCTGCCCCTTGTTACGCCGTCCAGCAGAGCCGTCGCCGTAAACATCGTCATTTGCGTATCGTCGGAAATTATCGCCTTTCCGCCATTGAGTTCATATTCGGAGATACCGTCCCCGCCGTACTTCGCGAAGATCTCGCGCTCGGAGCAAAACTCCACGGCGTAACCCAGCGCGTCGCCGACCGCTCCGCCGATAAGACAGCCTCTGAATTTATCGCGTTTATTCATCACTCGTCATTCCTCATAAGCGCGACAGGTCTAACGTCGTCGCGGAAGCTTTGATAAAACGCCCACGGCACGGTGTTTTGAGCGGCAAAGAACTCCGCCGCCGCGTCCAATACGGGCTTGATATCCCACGCGAGAAAATCAAGGTAGCAGTTGTCATACCCCGAAGCTCCTCCGATAAATACGCAAGCGTCTCCCGCCTTTTCGGTGATGTAACGCTCCAGTTCATCGCGGAAATCGAGAATTTTCTCGCCGCGCTTTGAAGTCTCGTCATCCTCGAATACGTGTACGGGGAAGAAGATAAATCCCGCCGCGGCGCCGTCGTTGTCGGCTTTGTTGAACGCTTCATACTCGCCGTTCAGGTAGTCGTTTACGAAACTCGGGATACAGGCGAACCCGAAAAAAGCGTCTAGGCGCGGCGTGGGGTATTCGTCCTCGGCGAACTCGCGCGGCTTCATTTCATAACCCGCGCCGCTTTCCAAAAAGCTCTCGGCGGTGTCCCAATCGGGTTTGCCGCCGAAAAGCCTTTCAGCTTCCGAATACAGCCCGTTGAGCGGAACGCCCTCGAACGGCTTGCTCTCCAAATGAATAAAGTCGATATAGCGCATATTGACGATCTCTCCGAGCGCCATATCAAGCAGCAGATCGAAAAACCACAGCGCCTCGTTTTCGTCCTCCGCCAAAACATCGCAAAGTTTTTCGCAGTAACCCACGACCGTATATTCTCCGCCGCGCTCCTCAATCTTTGCGGTAACATCGGATAATCCGAGCCGCTTTCCGTGAAATCCAAGCTCGAATTTATCATTATGCACCGCCTGCCGCCCGAGCAGAATGTTCCAATGCTCGAGAACGCTTTCGGGAGCGCGCTTTTTAAATTCGTCAAGCAAATACAGCATTAGCTTGTCCTTTTCGGGCGAGAGGATAAGGTCGTATTTCTCGCCGTTGAACCCGACCTCAAAGCAGAAGTCCGTGAACGTATCGAATAACAACTCTTGACATAAATTCGTGATGTCGTCGCTGTCCGCCTTTTCGGAAATAAGCCGCCGCAGCTCGCTTTCGCCCGCCGCAAATTTCTCCCAGCCGTCCTTTATCCTTTGCGCGAAACTGCGCTTGTAAATCGGCAGAGTGAGCTTGTCGCAGCATGCGCCGATAAACTCCTTTGTGTCCTCGTCGCCGGGCTTTTCGACAAGCGCCTTTTTAAAGCGCTCCAGAGCCTCTCCCGCGCGGTCGAGATAGAACAGCGCAAACCCCAAACGATAATTAAGCAGATGATCGTTTTCGAGCAGCCCGTCCTCTATGCTTTTAAGGACTTCCGCGGAGTATCGCAAGAGTTTAAGATCCGGCTCCTCGGGATTTTCCAAAGCCAAATTATTGAGCGCTCTTCCAAGCTCGCAAAGCACGCGCGGGGTTTTTTCATCGTCGCTTAAGTTTTCAATAAAATTCGCCGCTTCATTAAAGGCTTCATAATCTCCGCGCTCGAAAAGCTCTGCGATCTTCCGTAATATCTGTTCGTCTGTCATAAAAATTCTCCATATTACGCAAATCCCCCGCTGCAGCCGGGGGAAAACCTATATTCCGAAGTACAATTGAAACGCGTCAAAAACTGTCAACTGTCAATTGTACATTGTCAACTGAAAAGTGACTCCATCGATAAGCCGAGTTCTGTCGTGTATGATCATCTATCTAGTCTCATCGTCGCCGATGAGATCAAGCCGCCTTTAAGCGGGCGCGCCGAGCAGACGCGTTATCCCCGCCGCCAATCGGCGTTGCATCGGATAGGGTTTACATGGCAGAATGCTCTCGCACCCTCCGGTGAGCTCTTACCTCGCCTTTCCACCCTTACAGTAAAAACTGCGGTATATCTCTGTTGCACTTGCCCTAAGGTCGCCCTCGGCTGACGTTATCAGCTATCCCGCTCTGTGATGCTCGGACTTTCCTCATGGCGCTCTCGCGCCCCGCGATCATATAATGAAGTCACGTTCTTATTATACGGTATTTTTCGGAAAATGTCAAGGGGGCGCGGGAAATAAAAATTCTCCCCCGCCGCGCGGCGAGGGAGAACGGTTTATTCGTTTCGGTAAATGTACTTCAGCTTTCTATTATGCAAATCGCTGAACTTGATACAATTTTCGTCTATATATCCGTAGCCAATGGGAGTATCGCCCAAATTTATGTGCTTTGTCTTGTCACTTAGCCTGTATGGTTGTCTTGTAGTAAAAAGTTCGTCATTTTTACGCTGATCGTCCGTTGTGTCATTCCGCACAGCAAGCCCAAACATACATATGGTTTTATCGGGATAGACCTCTATATATTCCTCATCGGTGCCGTTTTCAAGGTAATATTTCCCGACCTTAAGCTCTGTCAGCAAATTATCCGCGTTTATTTTTACTTCGACGGATTCGGTCAATACAGAATCCGAATTTTTGGAATTCGCAATAACGACCGCCGTTGCGCCGCCCGCCGCGAGAATGAACGCAACGCTGCATACGGCAAATATTTTTTCGCCTTTTGTCATAACTGATTACCTCCAAACTTTACATTTATTATACCTCTTATCGTCCAAAGTTTCAATGTTCAAATTCAACAAACTTTGTGAAAAGGTTTGGGTGAAAGTATTAAAATCAACGGAATACTTTTGATGAAATCGCCATACACACGGCTATGGAAAGGTTCATGAAACAAGTTTTAAATATATGTTGACAAACCAAAACAAATGTCCTCCCCCGCCGAACGGCGGAGGAGAACGGTTTATTCATTTCGGTAAATGTACTTCATCAGACCTTTATGAGCGCTGCTGAACGTAATACAATTTTCGTCCGTGTATCCGTAGCCGGTCGATGTGCCGCCCAAGCTTATACCTTTCACGGTATCGCTCAGCTTGTATGGCTGCCTTGTTGTAAACAATTCATAGTTTTTTCGCCGTTTTGCCAATATTTGATCCGGCAAATCTTTCAATTCATCTTCCGGCAAATAATATCCAAACATACACATTGTTTGATCGGGATAAACCTCTATGTATTCTTCATCGGTGCCGTTTTCAAGGTAATATTTCCCGACCTTAAGCTCGGTCAGCAAATTATCCGCGTTTATTGTTATCTCCGATTCCACAATCTCATCAGTCGGCTGTTTGGAATTCGCAATAACGACCGCCGTTGCACCGCCCGCCGTGAGAATGAACGCAACGCTGCATACGGCAAATATTTTTTCACCTTTTGTCATTACAAATTTCCCCGATTAAGCATATTTTGTATATGTATCAACATCATCTTCTTGTGCGTAATTGCCATCTCCGTTGCCGTTAAGCACACGAATGCAAAAATCTTCGACATCAGCATTTGCAACAAAATCAACGCCACCGTCTTGTTTGTAGTATCGACGTGTTGAGCTGTCGTATACTGAGTAATTTTCAAATCTCACTGTAAAATTTTCACGGTATTTCTTTACTGCTTCTCTAAAAGAAATGCTGCTTGGATTTGAAGCCGCAACTTCGCCACAACCCGATATCATACCTCGAAAATTGACATAAGTTCCTTCTTGACGTGACGGAATATTGATCAAGTATCGAGAATGGGCACTGCAATCAAAACTCCCCCACCAACGTCTTGGAATGGCATCAATGGACGCAAACGCCATTTGCAGCGGCAAAGCCGTCGCCCATATAACCGCGCAAAGAAACGCAGTTGTCGATTTAAAAACTTTTTCCAAACGATTTCTCATAATAAACTACCTCCAAAAATTTTTTATTGAGAATATACAAAACAAAAGTTTTGCTATCCTTAATTTATATTATACTCCTTACCATAAAAGAATTCAATATTTAAAACTAACAAATATTTGTTTAAATTATTGGGCAAAATATCCAAAACCAAAAGTATACTTTTGGTTAAAACGTCATATGCCCGACCATTAAAAACCGCGCGAAACAAGTTTTAAATATATGTTGACAAACCCAAACAAATGATGTATAATGTATATGTATATTTGTATTTTGCTAAAGAACAATAAAGAAAGGTATAAACTATGGGAATAATAAAATCCATCTTCGGAACATATTCATCAAGAGAGCTTAAGCGCATAGAACCGATAAAACAGGCGGTTCTTGACCTTGAGCCGAAATATCACGCAATGCCCGATAAAGAGCTTAAAAGCCAGACGGGGATATTAAAGGGTCGTCTCGCAAACGGAGAAACGCTCGACGATATCCTGCCGGACGCGTTTGCCGTGTGCCGCGAGGCTTCGTCGCGGGTTATCGGAATAAAGCACTACCCCGTACAGATAATCGGCGGCATAGTGCTTCATCAGGGACGTATCGCCGAAATGAAAACGGGCGAGGGCAAGACTTTCGTGGCAACGCTCCCCGCGTACCTCAACGCGCTGACGGGCAAGGGCGTGCATATCGTAACGTGCAACGACTACCTCGCAAAGCGCGACAGCGAGTGGATGAGCAAGGTGCACCGCTTTTTGGGACTTACCGTCGGGCTTATCACTCACGAGCTGGACAACGACCAGCGCCGCGAAGCATACGCCTGCGACATTACTTACGCTACCAACAACGAGTTGGGATTTGACTATCTGCGCGACAATATGTGCATTTACAAGAAAGACTTGGTTATGCGCGACCCGAATTTCGCTGTAGTCGACGAGGTGGACTCCATATTGATAGACGAGGCGAGAACTCCGCTTATCATTTCGGGACAGGGCGATAAATCCACCGATCTTTACGAAAAAGCGGACAAATTCGCCAAAACGCTGAAAATGGATAAGATCGTCGAAATAGACACGAAAGAGGAATACGACAAGGATTTCACGGGCGATTACTTGGTCGACGAGAAAGAAAAGACCTGCAACCTGCTTCCCGCGGGCGTTACGAAAGCTGAGGAATATTTCCACGTTGAGAACCTTATGGATCCCGAAAACATGACGCTGCTCCACCACATAAATCAGGCTATCCGCGCGAACGGCATTATGAAGCGCGACGTCGATTACGTAATCAAGGACGGCGAGATAGTTATCGTCGACGAGTTTACGGGACGTTTGATGTTCGGACGTCGCTACAATCAAGGTCTGCACCAAGCTATCGAAGCGAAAGAGGGCGTTAAGGTAAACCGCGAAAGCAAAACGCTCGCGACGATAACTTTCCAGAACTTCTTCAGACTTTACAAAAAGCTCTCGGGCATGACGGGTACCGCGATGACGGAAGAGGACGAGTTCCGCCAGATCTACTCGCTGGACGTTATCGAGATACCGACAAACAAGCCCGTTATCAGAAACGACAACCACGATAAAATATACAAGAACATTCGGGGCAAGCTCAACGCGGTGTGCGACCAAGTCGAGGAATGCCACAAAAAAGGACAGCCCGTGCTTGTCGGCACGGTGACTATCGAGAAGTCCGAGCAGCTCTCAAAGCTGTTAAAGGCTCGCGGCATAAAGCACGAGGTACTTAACGCGAAGAACCACGAGCGCGAAGCGGAGATAGTGGCTCAGGCGGGCAAAAAAGGCGCGGTAACTATCGCCACGAACATGGCGGGACGCGGTACGGATATCAAACTCGGCGGTAACTCGGAGTACCTTGCTATCGCGGAAATGAAAAAGCTCGAATATTCCGAAGAGCTTATTCAAGAAGCAACGGGGTTTGCCGAAACGGACGACGAGGAGATCATCGCGGCGCGCGAAAAATATCAGGAACTGATGAAAAAGTACGACAAGCAGATCGCTCCCGAAGCGGAAGAAGTCAAAAAAGCGGGCGGTCTTTACATCATCGGCACGGAGCGCCACGAATCCCGCCGTATCGACAACCAGTTGCGCGGACGCGCGGGACGTCAGGGCGACCCCGGAGAAAGCTGTTTCTACATCTCCCTCGAGGACGATCTGATGAGACTGTTCGGCGGCGACAGAGTACGCCTTATAATGGAAAAAATGAACTTCGAGGAGGATATCCCGCTTGAAGTCGGATTCCTAACCAAGGCTATCGAAAACGCCCAGCGCAAGATAGAGGGCAACAACTTCGCGATAAGAAAACACGTCCTCGACTTCGACGACGTAATGAGCCAAATGCGCGAAACTATCTACGGACAAAGAAGAAAGGTGCTTGACGGCGAAGACGTTCACGACAATATAAAGTCTATGATGGCGCAGGATATCGAGGAAAACGTAAAGACCTACTGCTCGGACAACGTTGCGGAAAACTGGAATTTGGACGGCTTGCGCTCTCAATATAAGAACGTATATCTTATGGACACCGATCTGCGCTACACTGTCGACGATCTGAACGAGCTTAAACAAAAGGACATCACCGATTTTATCCAAAAGCGCGGCAATATGATGTACGATCTGCGCGAAAACGACATCGGCTCCGAAAATATGCGCGAACTTGAACGCGTTTGTCTGCTGAAGACCGTCGACCGCTACTGGATGGATCACATCGACGCCATGGACGAGCTGAAAAACGGCATAGGGCTGCGCGGCTACGCGCAGAGAAACCCCGTTGAGGAATACCGCTTCGAGGGCTTCAACATGTTCGACGAAATGATAGCGGCTATCCGCGAGGACACCGTAAAGCTCGTACTGACAATGCCGGTGCGCGTTCAAGCGACTATTCAGCGCGAGCAGGTAATGCACCCCGACGCGCCCAACGCGGGCGGTCCTCAAACGCCTTACAGAAGCGAAAAGCGCGCGGCTAAAAAAGCGGCTAAAAAGAAAAAATAATGGCAGGTAAATTTCCCCCGCTTTGCGGGGGAAATTTAGACGGAGAAAGCAAATCACGCATTTTACTCCCCGACTTGGGGGAGCAACAATAAAAAACTACACTATTTTAATTTGAAAGGACGACCTCAACTATGATGAAGGACGAGATCAAAAACGAGCTTTTAAACGACATTATCCCTTTCTGGAACAGTCTGCGCGATGATGAATTCGGCGGCTGGTACGGACTTGTCGACAGCAATTTAAAGCTCGACAAAAAGGGTGAAAAAGGAGTTATTCTCCATTCGAGAATACTGTGGTTTTATTCCAACGCGTATATGGCGCTTAAAGACCCGCAGCTTCTCGACAACGCGAAGCACGCCTACGAATTTCTTACGGAAAAGTGCTATGATAAGGAGTACGGCGGCGTTTATTGGTCAATGAACTACGACGGCACGGTGCTCGACGATATGAAGCACAGCTACTGTCAGGCGTTCTTTATTTACGCGCTGTCAAGCTATTACAGAGCAAGCGGCGACAAAAAGGCTCTCGAAATCGCATACAAGGTTATGGACTTGGTGGAAGCTCACCACGCGGATAACGTTGCCTACAAGGAAAAGCTCTCGCGCGACTGGACTAAAGAACTTGCCAACGACGAGCTTTCCGAGAACGGCTTGATGGCGGACAAGACCATGAACACCACGCTCCACCTTATGGAAGCCTACACCGAACTTTACCTCGCCGACCATAACCCCAAGGTTTTGGAGCGCCTGAAATTCCAACTTGACGTTTCCTACGACAAGATCTACGACAAGAAAAACCACAAGCTGTTCGTGTTCTTCGACAAGGACTTGAACGAGATAGGCGACGTTCACAGCTACGGTCACGACATTGAGGCGACGTGGCTCACAGACCGCGCGGTCGACATCATCGGCGACGAGGAATACGCGAAAAAATTCCACGAAATGGATAAGGATATAGTCGCGAATATCGCGAAGATCGCTTATGATAAGGAAAGCGGTTCGCTGCTGAACGAGTGCGATAAGGGCGTTGTAAACCGTCAGCGCGTTTGGTGGGTGCAGGCGGAAAGCGTTGTCGGATTTTTGAACGCTTATCAGCACGGCTACGGCGGAAAAGAATACGTTGACATTGCCGAGACGATTTGGAACTACATCAAGAACAATATCGTTGACAAGCGAGAGGGCGGCGAATGGATCTGGGATCTCAACGACAAGGGGGAACTCGACCCCGCCCGCAACGTGGTAGACCCGTGGAAATGCCCGTATCACAACGGCAGAATGTGCCTTGAAGCAATAAGAAGATTGGAAGAAATCGATTAAAATATTTCTGCTTACAAAAAACTTTTTGTTCCCTCCCCCGCGAAGCGGGTGAGGGAACGTTGTTATATGCTTTTTTTGCAATTTTTTCCACAGTGTTTAGGGCGGATTTCTTTGGGAAAACTATTCCACAGAATATAAGAACATGTTCTCATAGGCGTAAGCGCACGTCTTTTCGGCAAATTTTCCCGATAACTGCGTCAAAATTTCTTGACGGGCATAAAGCCCGCCTGCAAAATTTTTCCTTGTTCTCGTAAAAATTATGCTCGAAAATCCGCACACTTATCCTATGAAAACAAGTTCTAAACGAGGTGGAAGTTTTATGGAAAAGCTTAAAAAAATAGTCTGCGTATTTTCCTGCTTGGCGTTAATTATGTCCGCGCTGATCTTATTTACCGACCGCGGTCAAGCAGAGGACGTTTCGTCGGTCAAAGCGAAGATACTTCTGGAAGCGGGGAGCGGTCAGGTGATATATTCGCAGAACGCCGACCAAAGACTTCCAATGGCTTCGATAACGAAAACAATGGGCTTGCTGCTTTGGGCGGAGGATATCGACAGCGGTAAATTAAAGCTTGAAGATAAAGTAAAGGCAAGCACATACGCGTCAAGCGCCGAAGGCTCGGTGATATGGCTGAACCCCGGCGAGGAAATGACGGCGGCGGAGCTTTTGGAAGCGGTGATAGTGTCCTCCGCAAACGACGCGTGTATCGCTCTCGCCGAGCACTCCGCGGGCAGCGAGGAGCAGTTCGTAAAGCGAATGAACAAGCGGGCGGAAGAGCTTGGAATGAACGACACGCACTACTCAAACTGCGTGGGCTTCGACGACAGTCTGCATTTCACTACGGCGCACGACATAGCCTTGGTCACTGCGGAGCTTATGAAACACGACGTTTACCGCGGCTGGTTTTTGACATGGCTCGACTATCTTCGCGGCGGCGAAACTCAGCTTGTCAACACAAACAAGCTTATCCGCTCCTACGACGGTATACTGGGCGGCAAAACAGGCACCACGGACAACGCGGGCTGCTGCCTTGCGGAATGCGCGGAGCGCGGAAATATGCGCTTGGTGTCGGTAGTACTCGGCTGCGCGGACGACGACGAACGCTTTGCCGCAACTAAAGAGCTTCTTGATTACGGCTTCAATTCGTTTGAGAAATTCACTCCCGAGATTGATTACACAAAACTCAAAACCATTCCCGTAACGCGCGGAGTTATTGAACAAACCGTGCCGATCATCGCCGAGCAGGGCGTGGAATGCGTCATCAAAAAAGGACGTTCCGCGGACGTTGAATACGAATACACGTTTATCGAAACGTGCGAAGCCCCCGTGAAAAAAGGGCAGTTTATGGGAGAATATCTCGTAACGCTGGACGGCGCGGAGGTTTTCCGCTCGAATATAGTATGCAAGGAGGATATTCCGAAGCTTAATTTCTGGCGGTGTATGCAAATGATATGGCGGGAAATTTTTTCTTGATTTGGGAATAATCTCCGAGTATCTTGAAACACTAAAAGAGTGATGAAATTTTTCCCGAAAGGAATGATAGCTTGAAAAAAACAACGCTTATAATTACCGCGGCAAGCCTTACAGCAGCGTTCGGCGCTTTAATGATAGTTCCGAGGGCGGTGGAAAGCTCCGCGCCCGCCGCCGAGACCGTTCACGCCGAAACGCGGGAGTATTGCGAAACGGTTTGCGGGGCGGGTTCGGTAAGCTACAAAGACCAGCGCTCCGTAACATCTTCAATGCCGCTCGTTATGGAAAGCTTCTCGGTGGACGTAGGCGACGAGGTGAAAGTCGGCGACGAGATAGCCAAAGTCGACAAAAATTCCTCCGCCGCGCTGATAAACAGCCTAGGGCAGGTGAAATCGCTCGCAGTTCCCGCGTCCGATCTCCAAACGGCGATAGCGATGATTCCCGAAAAGATTACTTCAAACTGTTCGGGAAAAATAATTTCTATAGCGCCAACTGGCAGCGCCGTTCAAAGCGGTTCAAGTATTGCCGACATATCCGAGGGCGGCGGCTTGTCCGTTTCGGCGGCGGTAAGCGAACTGGATATCGCGAAAATAGCGCTCGGACAAAACGCCGAGATAACGCTGGCGGCATATCCCGAGGAAACGTTTAACGGCAAGGTAACGGAGATCGCCGAGACCGCGAGAAATCAATACAACGGCGCGGTGCTCGAAACGGTGGTCGATATCACGGTAACTCCCGATACCGAGGACGAGCGCTTGATATCCGGGCTTTCCGCCGACGTTGCGATAGTCCTCGGCGCGCCGCGCGAGATTTGCGTTGTGCCATATTCCGCGATTGGACAAGATAATGGCGGCGAGTTCGTCTGCGTTTACGAAAACGGAAAAGCCGTGCGGAAAAACGTCGAAACAGGCGCGGAATTTGAGGACGGCGCGGAAATACTCTCCGGCGTAGACGAAAACGCCGTTATATTCAAAAGCCCCGAAAAGCTCTCGGGGAAAAGCTATGTTAAATTCAAGGAGCCGCAATGATATTAAAATCGATCGTAAACATATTTCGATGCAAAACCCGCTCGCTGCTTACAATGGCGGGGATAGCCGTGGGAGTTTTCGCCGTTGTACTGATATCGACCGTAGGCGCGGCGGGAACGCAGGAGGTAAGCTCCACGCTGCTTACAATGGGCGTTGACACGCTTCTTATCCAGCCCGCCGATAATACGGTTTCCGCTACTTTATCGAACGGCGACGTCACCGAAGCCGCGAAGATCGACGGAATTTCCGATGTAATGCCGCTTATGGCAAGCGTTACCGAAGCGAAAATGATAAACCGCCGCCTTGACGCATACGTCTGGGGAGTGGATAAATCCGCCGACAAGCTGATCTCCCTCGAAGCGGCGCACGGTCGGCTTATCAACAATTCCGACGCGGCGGCTTACAAAAAAATATGCGTGATAGACGAGGCGTTTGCTCTCGAAAGCTACGGCAGAAGCAATATCGTCGGCAAAACGCTGAAAATGTTCTTGGGCGGAAAATATCACGAGTTTGAAATAGTCGGCGTGGCTAAATCGGGGCTGTCGTCCTTGCAGAATATGCTGTCGAATATCATGCCGAATTTCATTTACATTCCAATCACGACAATGCAAAGTCTCTGCGGCAGAACGACTTACGACAAAATAGCCGTCAAGCTCTCCGACCCGAACGCGGACGCTTCCATTGTACGCCGCGTAACGCAAAGGCTCGACGAACTGCACTCCACGACGGACGGCTACGAATGCAACAATCTGCTGTCGCAAAAGGGACAGCTCGACGATATTATGAATATCGTAACCACGGCGCTGTCGCTTGTCGCGGGGATATCGCTTGTGGTTTCGGGAATATCCGTGATGACCGCGATGATGATGAGCGTAAACGAACGCACGCGCGAGATCGGCATTAAAAAGGCGATCGGCGCGAAAAAACGCGACATCTGCGCCGAATTTCTTGCGGAGAGCGTTATAATGACGCTTATCGGTTCGGCGGTCGGTATCGTTCTGGGGCTTTCGGTATCGTTTGCGGGCTGTATGCTGACGGGCGCGCCGTTCGTCGTAAACATCGGCTCTCTGCTGGCGAGCGCGGGCGCGGCGGCGGGGATAGGCGCGGTATTCGGCGCGTATCCCGCGGTAAAAGCCGCCAAGCTGAAGCCCGCCGAAGCCCTGCGTTCTTAAAATGCCGTGGATAATCGCCGCGCTGATTTTGGCGGCGGCATTTTTAACAGCCGAACTGCTTTCAATAAAATATTCGGTTGAAAACGACAAGCTTATTATCAAAAGCGGCATTTTGATAAAGAAAAAACGCATTGTCAAGTTCTCGGCGGTCTTATGGAAAACGGCAGTCAAAATCGGTACGAAACCGCTGTTCACAGTGCTTCACACGGCTTCGGGAAAGCTTATCGTGTTCGCCGAGATGAAGTAGGTTTCTCCACGAAAAGTTTTTAACGTTTTTAACAGAGTTTTCAACAATTTGTAATTTCGGCTATGTTGAAAAACGGCTTGACTGTCAAGTTTATAAAAAAATCGACGCTTTGCTTAAAAAAGTAAAGCGCCGATTTAACTTTTTTAGTCAAGCGGCAGTCCGCTTAAACACCGTCGTTTTTACCGTCGCTGACAGCTTTTGGCAAAAAATCGTATAACTCGCTGTAATTTTCCTCCTCGGAAGCGTTAGGTTCCGCGGGGATAAGCCCCGTGCAATCGCGGTCTGAGGAAACGTGCATCATTTCTTCCTCGTCAAAGACTTCCTTGTCGTGAGGGTCGGGGTAGGGAAAACTCATAGGCTCAGCTCCTTTCGCGTTTATTATTCGACAAAAAGGGGCTTTTTATTCCGAGGGGAGTGCCGCCTGCGGCGGGGGAAATTGCTATCTGATATATTGCGTATTATTATAATTATACAACACATGTTTTGTAAATTTAATACACCATGGTTTTTTATGATATAATAATTGTACCAAGTTTATTCAATATAGATACGTTTGTATATAAATTCAGCAGGAATAAACCATAATGTGATATAATGTAAATGGAAATCTTTATGTTGATTTGAAAGTGGTTACGCGCAGGAAGCGAGGGGACAACCCTTCGGGAGGGGGGAGAGGGGGCGTCTGTAACGTTTTGCGCCCCCTCTCCCCCCTCCCTACGGGTTTTCCCCTCGCGCTCCCTTTTCCTCTCTCCCTCCCCCCTGTTCCCCCAACACACTAAATGGGGCAGTTTTCCGCTTTTTTATTTCCACCATTACCGCTTAATGAGAGCGAATGTCGTTTAGATAAGTGTTCAAACGGAATAATTTAAGTTATTTAACATAAAAAACCTCATTTTTTACGGGGATTTCTGCTTGTAAAAAAGAAGTTCCTCAAAAGACAACGCTGTCCAATTGAACGTGTTGATGAAAACAATCTACCTTATAGAACGCATTAAAGGAAAACGATCTACACTATTTAGCGGATTAGGGGGAAGAGGGGGTGGGAGAGGGGAAAAGGGATCGCGAGGGGAAAAACCGTAGGGAGGGGGAGAGGGGGGCGCAAGACGTTACCGACGCCCCCCTCTCCCCCTCCCGTAGGGTTGTCCCCTCGCACCGCGCTCAAAACCACATCAGATTTTAAATCAACAAACCATAGCTCAAAATTGAAATTTACCGTTCCGCGTTATTATATGTCAAATTAAAAAGCCACATATATGTGTCACTTTCAACACATTCATAAAAAAATGTGTTATAATTTCAAAATAACCTTTTTAGGAGGAATTCAAAATGAATAAAAAAATTATCCGCGGTCTGTATCTCGGAACGATACGCCCCGCCGACTCGGTCGGCTTTAAAACCGAAACCTACAAGGAACATTTAAAAGAATTCGAGAGGCTGTATAACGAAATCGAAGCGCTCTTGCCCGATGAAAGCCGCGGCAAGCTCAACGCAATGATGGAAGAAAATAACATTGCCGAAAGCGAGATCATCTTAAACCAGTTCGTCAAGGGCTTTGAACTCGGTATAAGCTTGGCGGTGGAGGGATTATGTGCTGATGATGATTAAACAAGCGTTCCGGTTGTCATTTTGCTCCGTCAATTTAACTATATTCCGCCGTTAAAGTTTGTCGCAAATTCACAATAAATGTAACCGTTTTCAGCCCTTGTAATTTCTTGACGGTTGTTGTATACTTAAAATAGCAGGATATAATGCTCTTTAGAAAGGAAAAATTATTATGAAATTCGGACATTTTGACGACAACGCAAAGGAATACGTAATAACCTCGCCGCGCACCCCGTATCCGTGGATAAATTACCTCGGAACGCAAGGGTTTTTCTCGCTTATCTCAAATACCGCGGGCGGTTACTGCTTCTACAAGGACGCGCGTCTGCGCCGCATAACGCGCTACCGCTACAACAACGTGCCCGTGGATATGGGCGGGCGCTACTTCTACATAAAAGACGGCGATACCGTCTGGAACCCCGGCTGGAGCCCCGTTAAGACCGAGCTTGACGAATACGAGTGCCGCCACGGTCTCGGCTACACGATTATCACGGGTAAGAAAAACGGCGTAAAAGCGACCGTTAAATTCTTCGTGCCGCAGGACTTCAACGGCGAAATACAGAAAGTTACAATAACGAATGAGAGTTCCGAGAAAAAATCGCTTAAGCTGACAAGCTTTTTGGAGTGGTGCTTGTGGGACGCTAACGACGACACCACCAACTTCCAGCGCAACTTTAACACGGGCGAGGTGGAGATAGTAGGCTCGACTATTTACCACAAGACCGAATACAAGGAGCGCCGCGATCACTTCGCGTTCTACACCGTAAACGCGGATATCCAAGGCTTCGACACCGACCGCGAGAGCTTTTTGGGGCTTTACAACGGCTTTGAGCGCCCCGACGCTGTTTTCGAGGGCAAGCCGCACAATTCCGTAGCCGAGGGCTGGTCGCCTATCGCTTCTCATTATATTGAACTGGAGCTTGTGCCGGGCGAGTCAAAAGACCTCGTTTTCTGCTTGGGTTACGTTGAAATGCCCGTTTCGGAGAAATTCGACACAAGCGGAAATTACGACGGAATAATCGCTTCTTACACCGTTGACGGAAACGGCAATAAAAAGCCGCTCAAAAACGTTATCAACAAGACCAAAGCGCTTGAAATGATGGAAAAGTGCAACACTCCCGAAAAGGCGGATAAGCTGTTCGACGAGCTTTGCGCTTACTGGAACAAGCTCCTCACGCAATATACGGTAAATTCTCCCGACGAAAAAGTCAACCGTATGGTGAACATCTGGAATCAGTATCAATGTATGGTGACGTTCAACATGTCACGCTCCGCTTCTTATTTCGAGAGCGGCATCGGCAGAGGAATGGGTTTCAGAGACAGCAATCAGGACTTGCTCGGCTTCGTTCATCAGATACCCGAAAGAGCGCGTGAACGCCTTATCGACCTCGCGGCTACTATGCTCGAGGACGGTGGCGCTTATCACCAATATCAGCCGCTCACGAAAATGGGCAACCACGAACTCGGCTCCAACTTCAACGACGACCCGCTGTGGATGATACTCGCGGTTGCACAATATGTCAAGGAAACGGGCGACGTGTCCATCCTTGACGAAAAAGTGCCTTACGAAAACAAGGCGGAGCTTGCGGATACTATGCTCGACCACTGCAAACGCGCGTTCAATCACGTCTGCACGAAAATCGGACCTCACGGTCTGCCGCTTTCGGGACGCGCCGACTGGAACGACTGTCTGAACCTCTCCTGCTTCTCGGATAAGCCCGGCGAGAGCTTCCAGACCTATAATAATAAGGAAATGTTCCCGAACCCTCCCAATTATTCGCAGAACGCGGAAAGCGTAATGATCGCGGGTATGTTCTGCTTTATCGCGCCCGAATACGCGGCGATGTGCCGTCTTAAAGGCGACGAAGCGGAAGCGAAGCGCGCCGAAGCTGAGATCGAAAAAATGCGTAAAGCTACCGTTGAAAAAGGCTACGACGGCGAGTGGTTCCTCCGCGCTTACGACCACAACGGCAACAAGGTCGGCTCTCACGAATGCGACGAGGGCAAGATATTCATTGAGCCGCAGGGCTGGTGCGTTCTCGCGGGGCTTGGAAAAGACAAGGGCTACGACATCAAGACCCTTGAAAGCGTCGACAAATATCTGAACTCAAAGCACGGACTTGTGCTCAACAATCCCGCGTTCACGACTTATAAGATCGAGTACGGCGAGATCTCCACTTATCCGGGCGGCTACAAGGAAAACGCGGGCGTATTCTGCCACAACAACGCTTGGGTTATCTGCGCGGAAGCGGCTGTCGGACACGGCGACAAGGCGTTTGAGTACTACTCGAAGATAGCTCCCGCGTTCCGCGAGGAAATGAGCGATCTTCACCGCACCGAGCCTTACGTTTACGCGCAGATGATAGCGGGCAAGGACGGCGCTCGTCACGGCGAGGCTAAAAACTCTTGGCTTACGGGCACGGCGGCTTGGAACTTTGTCGCGATATCGCAGTACATTCTCGGCGTGAAGCCGCAGTACGAGGGCTTGAAGATAGACCCGTCCATTCCGCACGAGTGGGACGGCTACACGCTGTCACGTCAGTTCCGCGGCGCGATATACAACATCACCGTTAAGAACCCGAACCATGTAAGCGCGGGCGTGAAGTCTATGACGGTTGACGGAAAGCCCGTAGAGGGCAATGTTATCCCCGCATTCGACGGCGGAGAGCATATCGTTGAGGTAACTCTCGGATAATTTTCGGAAAACTCTTGACAAAACCGAAACGGCGTGCTATAATATAATTAAGCCTTTACTATTGAATCTCTAACACGTTCAATAGAAAATTGACCCCCGGACTGCCATCCGGGGGTCGTTTTTCTAGTGCTTCTTGCCGGCTGAACTGCTATCAAGCCACTTGTGAATGATCGGCGTTATGTAATTCGCCAATACACCCGCTCCGATAGAGTTCAAAATGCCAAATATCGCCTTTACTATCTCCAGCACGTTCTCACCTCCTTCCGTGTTACCTTCGGGAGACGCCGGCAAGTCCATTATAACACAAAACCAACGTTTTGTAAAGCATGTTTTCTATTGACAAAACAAAAACGAGGTGTTATAATAAAGGTGATCTCAAAAAACTCATTTTCTTGTCTGTCATCGCTGAGCGGGGAAGAAAACCTTTATATACAAACTGAATTTTTATTTAACTAAATGTTTTAAAGATAGATTGTCAACCCAAGTGCAACAAATTTCACCAAAATTTCATCAAGAGCTCAGCTGGGGTAAGGAAGTTTAA
>CANQWD010000034.1 GCA_947627465.1 uncultured Clostridia bacterium | reverse complement strand
TATTCGTCGATTTTGTGCAATCTGACGAAAAATTAGGCGACGCAATCGGACGACAATCTCTGTGCGGTGTTGCCTTAGTTTTATTCCCAATATGGGGGAGAGAAGAAGACCTTTTAACATTCCGAAACACCCTACTTATAGAATATCATATTTCCCTGAAAATGTCAATATTTTTTAGAAAAAACATTATGTGCAAATTTCAAATTTGAAATAAACGCAGAATGAGTCTTGTGACTAACAAGAATGTCATCGTATCGATCGCCATAAGAAGCATTATTACCACGGTCGGACGGCTGATGAATATGCCCCAGCGCTTCCCCGTTGAAAGCTCCGTTTGAACCTTGGGTACGCGGTAGCGCTTGATGTGGGCGAGCTTCACGATCGCCATTATCACTCCGACGAGCGCGAACAGCAGCACTGCGACGCTCCATATAAGAAACATTGTGACGGCGGTCGTTTGTTCGGTTTGGTTTCCCATGCCTGCGTTATAGATATATTCGGAAACGGACGGCTCCGCAAAAAAAAGCGTTGTAACGCCCGATATCGAGTTGAACATCGCGTGCATAAGCGTAGTGGTAACTATGCTTTTCGTCTGCACCGCCACATAACCCAAAACGATTCCTATGACCGTTGCGTAGAAGAACTGCGCCAAATTCGAGTGCGTAAGCCCGAACAGTATCGACGATACGAATATCGCGAAGCCGTTGCCGTACGGCTTTAAGCTGTGCAGCACCAGACCTCTGAACCAAAATTCCTCGAAAAGCGGCGCCAAAACAACGCTGTGGAAAAACATTATCAGAGCGCCCGCCAGACTGCTTTGCGAGGTGAGGCTCTTGGTTGCGTTGAAGGAATCCTCGATCGGCGTGTTCGCGAAAAGCCGCGCAAGCAGCAGCGTAAACAGCTGCATTACCATTGCCAAGCCGTAGCCCGCGGGAAAAATTCCCAATGAACGCGCAAAATATTTCGGTTTCGCGTACATCTCTCCCCATTTGGTTTTCAGCGGGAATTTCAGAATGAATATACCCGCCGTTATCGGGATAACGTTCAGAAAGATTATTGATAACACCGAGTTCAGTAGAGCTGAGGCGGTTGGTCCCCAGCCCTTGTACCAGCCCGCGCCCGAAGTGAGCGTTATAAACAAACTGCACAAGAACCGCGCGGTGTAAACGACTATCATCATCAGTCCTATCCGCGCGCAGACGCTCTTGAAGCCCGGTTCGAGCGAGGGCTTTTGCTCCTCGGTGTTTTCGGTTATTTCACCGATAAAATTGGTTTCCGTTATTTCTTCAGACATTGTTCATCCTCCCGCTAATTTGTGATAACCGCAAAGCTCCGCAACGATCTCCTCCGGAGATTTGCCGAAGCAATCTATCGTAATATCCGCGTACTCGGCGTAAAGCTCCGCTCTGCGCTTGAAAACGTCCTCTATGGTGTCCTCGGGGCGCTTTGCTATGCCGCGCGTCGTAATATTCGTAAGCCGCTTGGAAAGCTCCTCGGTGGGCAGCGACAAATAATACACCAGCCCGTGTTTTTTGAGAAACAGCATTGCCTCTCTGCTGTAAACCGCACTGCCGCCTGTGGCTATAACCGCGTTTTGTTCTTCCGAAACGGAGCATATCGCGCGTTCTTCGTCAATGCAGAACGCGTCCATGCCGTCCTTATCGATTATATCCTGCAAAAGCCGCCCCGTGTTCCGCTGAATTATCAGGTCGGTATCGACAAACTCAAAACCGAGCGACTTCGCCGCCAGAACGCCTATCGTAGATTTCCCGACGGCGGGCATTCCTATAAGCACTATATTTTTCATCAGTACCTCACCTTGTCCAAACTCATTGTGGCATAAGCGTTCAAGCTCTCGTCGGCGATATGCCCTTTTTGAAACTCATAGAACGCCTGTGCGCCTATCATCGCCGCGTTGTCACCGCATAACTCGAGCGGCGGCACAAAGAACTCCATGCCGTTTTCCTGCGCGGCGTTTTCCAAAGACGCACGAAGTCCGCTGTTTGCCGCTACGCCGCCCGCCAGCGCGATCTTCTTGTACCCGTTTTCCCGCGCCGCCGATATGAATTTGTCCGTGAGTATCTCGCAGACAGTTTTTTGAAACGCTGCCGCAAGCGCGTTTACGTCTATCTTGTCGCCCTTTTGTTCGGCGTTGTGGATAAGGTTGATTACCGCCGTTTTCAAGCCCGAAAAGCTGAAATCATACGGATTTTGAGTGTGCGGTTTGGGGAGCTTGTATTTCCCCAATTCTCCGATTTTGGACGCTTTATCGATGTATTTGCCGCCGGGGTACGGAAAACCCATAGCCCGCGCCGCCTTATCGAAGCATTCGCCCGCCGCGTCGTCTATCGTTCTGCCAATCACGCGGAACTCGGTGTAGTCAAGCACCTCAACTATATGCGAATGTCCGCCCGAAGCGACAAGGCACATATACGGCGGCTTCAGCTCGGGGTATGCAAGATAATTCGCGGCGATGTGACCTCTGATATGGTGTACGGGAATAAGCGGCTTTCCTAAGCCGAACGCAAGGCTTTTCGCGTAATTTACCCCGACAAGCAGCGCTCCGATAAGCCCGGGCGCGTAAGTAACTCCAATGGCGTCTACGTCGGCGGCTTTCATCTCCGCTCTTTCAAGAGCCTCGGCGGCTACCGCGCAAATGCTCTCGCAATGCCGCCTTGAGGCTATTTCGGGCACTACACCGCCGTATAATTTATGCTCCTCTATCTGTGTTGCCACCACGGACGATACGATCTTCCGCCCGTCCTCGATAACCGCCGCGGCGGTCTCGTCGCAGGAGCTTTCTATTGCTAAAATCCTCATTTTATCTCCTTATTTTGAAAAATTTCAAAATCTTGAGTTTGAATGCTCACTCCGCGCTTCGCGCTACGTTGCGCTTCAAACTCAAGACCGGTCAAAATTTTGCGAAGCAAAATTTTGACACTTTTTGAAATTTACGCTCCGTTTTTACGTTGTCTTTTTTTAGTGCTGATTGTATTCACTGTAAAATTTCTCATCGATATACTGTTGTCTTTCGTGAGATACCGTCGCGAAAAACTCCGCACCGTTCTTTATAAAACATAAGTCCCATAGATACTGCCCGTCTTTGTCCTCGTCGAGGAAATCAAAGATATCATGCTTGCTTTTGAGCCACTCTACGGTGCTGTGGTCGGTTTTTAAGTAAACCGTTAAGTTTCCCTCACTGTCGTACTCGCTCTTGAGAAAGCTCTTCTCGAACATCTCCCACCACTCCGACTCTTTAAACGCCGACAAGTCGGACGTGTAGGACAGCGCGATGCAATCCGCGCGGTTTAAAGCGAGTTTCAGAAACTTCCGATATTTTTCGGGTGTGCTTAAATCAAACAAAGCTGTCATTTCTTTACCTCGGGTTTCCTTGATGTTAGGAACTCTATAGACCGCTCGATAGACGTGCGGACGTGCTCCATATCCTCGTTGTGCAGCTTTGCGGCGTTGCGGTAATCAAAGCTGTCGCAGAACTGCTGCACGTCGGCGTTTAGCTGCTCCATATACTTGTTTACCAAATTATCCGTCGTTTCGGCGAAACTTTGCAGCTTATCCTTTTTCAGTTTCTTTGCGGCATGCACCATCAGCAGATCGTAGTGCTGAATACAAATGTACTGCTGAGACGCGTACAGCTTTTGAAAGCCCTCGTCGTTCCACATATTGAACAGCGTGTCCAGCATGTGCTCAATGCCCCAATTTACCTTTGAGCATACGAAGCAGGTTTGCTTTTCAGGCTCGCTTTTCTTGGAATACCTCTTTAAGCCGCCCTTGCCGTCGAACATCGCGGCGCGGCGCTCCGATAAGTGCGTATTCAGCATGAGCGCGAGCGACAGACGGTTGTTCTGTCTGAGCAGGATATTGTAATGTTCTCTGCAAAAGCCCAGTTTGTTTGTCTCTATCCGAACGTCGGGTTCCATCATCGCCGCGCCCATTATGTACTCGCTGATGTGACGCTCCACCGTGTCCCTCATTCTGCATATCGGGCAGCCTTCGCGCGGCTCGAATACCTCGTTTATCGGTATTGTAAGTATACTTTCTCTCATAAAATTCCCTTTCCGTACCTCCGTTTTTAAACGAAAAAATGAAAATTTCGTGCAAATTTTCCGAAAAAGTTTAGGAAGTACTTGAATTCTTACTTATATTGTATTATAATTAAAGTAAATAATCAAGGGGTTTTTTAAAATTTATGATATTAAAAATAAAAAAAACCAATTTTGAGCCGAAACAAACCTTTTTTTGCGGACAATGTTTCCGCTGGAAAGAATTGGAAAGCGGCGCGTTTTCGGCGGTCGTCTCGGGAAAACGGATAACAGTCGTCGAGAGCGGCGGGGAAATAGTTATAGAAAGCGAACATACGCGGGAATTTTTGGAAAACTATTTCGATCTTCAAACCGATTACGGCGAGTACATAAAACGGTTTTCCGCCGATCCCACGCTGAAAGCCGCCTGCGAAAGCTCCTCGGGGATAAGGATACTGCGGCAGGAGCCGTTTGAAACGCTGTTGAGCTTCATAATCTCGCAGAACAATAACATTCCGCGTATCTCGGGGATAATCGAGCGGCTCTGCGAAAATTTCGGCGGGAAGATCGACGGCGGTTATACGTTCCCGACCGCCGAAAGGCTTCGGGGAGCGACGGCAGAGGAGTTCGCGCCGCTAAGGGCGGGGTTTCGCGCAAAATATCTCGCGGACGCGGTTTGCCGCGTAAACTCGGGCGAGATCGATTTTGAAGAAGTTGACGCGCTTCCTCTTGACAAGGCTCGGGAGAAGCTAAAGCTTATCAAAGGCGTTGGCGATAAGGTCGCGGACTGCGTTTTGCTGTTCGCGTTTCATAAGCTTGACGCGTTCCCGAAAGACGTTTGGGTGAAGCGGCTGATGTCGGAGTTTTATCCCGAGGGTCTGCCCGAGTGCGCCGAGGGCGCCGAGGGCGTGGCTCAACAATATTTATTTGATTATGTCCGCAACAATAACGGACTTGTTTCAATTGACAATGTATAATTGACAATTGACAATTTTTGCCGCGCTTTGCGGCGTTGTTTTAGTTTATTAAATAACCGAAAGGAAGATAATTATGTTTTGTGGAAATTGCGGTAAAGAAATTCCCAATGATACCAGATTTTGCGCATATTGCGGCGCGGAGCAGAAAGCTGTGGTAACTATTCCCGGAGTGCAATCGGCGCCTGCAGACGAACGCGCCGAGATCTCCGAGGCTTCCGAGAGTCGGCTCGCGGCGGATGAAGCGGCATTGAATGAACACGAGATCGTCGAAAACTCGGCAAGCGAGTTTGAGGTCGGCGAAACTGCCGCTGAAGCCGCTGTTGTTGAGAACACGGTGAGCGAACCTTTGGCAAGCACGCCGACAATCAGCGCGCCCGCAGCTTCGACCGTGCCTACCCCGAATGTAATTCCGACAAGCAGCGCTGCGGCTGCCGTTTCATCGCGTTCCGCCGAGTTTCCGACGGTGCCCGCCGCGATAGCGGGTATCTCCTCAAATCCCGTTATAGCGATCGGAAACGAGACAAAGCCCGAGAAAAAGTACTCGCTGAAGCACCTTGTTATGTGCTTGTTAGCTGCGGCGGTTATGGCGGCGGCAGCGGGCGTGTTTGCGGCGCTTTACTTTTTCGGTAAATAAGGTTTGTTTTTGCTTTCCCCGCAAAATAATGGCTCTGCATGAGCTTGCTCCGCGCTGCGCTGATCTAACGCCGCGCGGAGTTTTGTATTTTAGAGCGCGTTGATATCAACGCGGGTCTATTCGATTATATATCCTCTGCCCACTCGCGTTGAGATAAAATCGTGCAGTCCCGACTGTTCAAGTTTTTTGCGAAGTCTCATTACGTTTACCGATAGCGTGTTTTCGTCTACATAGCAATCCGTTTCCCAGAGCTTATTCATCAGTGTTTCGCGTGTAACGACTTTTCCTATGCTTTCAAAAAGCGTTTCCAAAATACGGTATTCGTTCTTGGTGAGGTCTATTTTCTCGCCGTTAAACGTGAGCGTCGCGTTTCCCGTGTTTAATATCGCGCCCTTGTGCTCAATGTTGCCGACGTTTGCGGCAAAATCGTAGCTTCGCCGCAGCAGCGCCTGAATTTTCGCCACAAGCACTCCCAGATCGAAAGGTTTCGCCACAAAATCGTCCGCGCCCATCGTCATGGCTGTGACAATATTCATATTGTCTGCCGCGCTTGAAATAAACATTATTGGGCAATTGCTTATTTTGCGTATTTCCCCGCACCAATAAAATCCGTTGTAAAACGGCAGGGAGATATCCAACAGCACGATATGCGGGTCGTATTCGCTGAATTCCGATATCACATCGCGGTAATTATCGGCGCGGCGCGTTTCAAGATCCCAATCCGCGAGACGCTTTGATATAGCGTTCGCAATGCCGTCGTCGTCCTCGGCGATAAACACTTTATACATATTAAACCTCAACCCCCAAAAGTTTGCGGTAGAAATCCAATGCATAGCTGTCGGTCATACCGCTTATGCAGTCGGTGGCATACAACAGCCTGTAATAGCACTGCTCCGCCGCTGTTTTGTTTTCGCACGCGCGGCGGCAGATATCGAGATAGTTTTCGCTGAGTACCTGCGTGAGGTCGCGGTCACAGCCGCGTTCCTCGGGCGTGTCGAAGCGCAGAGCCGCGCCGATCGTTTTATCGAGCAGAAAACGCATTGCGGAGTTTTCGGAAAGCTCGGTCTTGACTATATCATCGGAGCGAAAAGCGTATTTATACGCAATTTCCCCGAGAGCCTTCATCAAAACGCGCGCGGAGCTGTTTTCAAACAGGTCGCTTTTCAATTCGCCCGCCATTATCGCGTCGTAATTATTGCAGAAAGCGTTCGACGCTTCCGTGACAAGACGGCTTTGTATCTTTACCGCCCACCGCTGGACTGCCTTTATCTTAGGGTCGCTCATGTTGTATTTTCGGGCGCTGCCGTAGGATTTTTCAAGTTCCGCGGCGGCGTTTTCAAGTTCGGCGGCTTCTTCGTCCGTTTCGCAAAGAGCGCGGTAATTTTCGCTTTTAAGCTCTTCTGAAAGCAAATTGTAATTCACATAGCATTTTACGCATGCGTCCTCGATATCGGCGGTCTTATAAGCCAGATCGTCTGCGGCTTCAAGAAGAAACGTCAGCGGACAGCGCAGCTCTCCCGCGCCGGTGCTTTCGGTTATTTCGTTGAAAAGCGTCTGCTCCGAATAGTAATAACCGAGTTTTTTCGTGCGGATATCGCCGCTTTTTTTGTCGATTTTTGTTGAATTTACGGGATATTTTATGATTGTGTTAAGCAGCGCGAACGTTAGGTTCATTCCTTTGCCGGGATACATCAGGCTGTGAAGTCTTGTGAGCACGCGGAGTGTCTGCGCGTTGCCCTCGAAGTTTAGAAAATCCGCTTTCATCTGCTCCGAGAGCAGATCGTTTACGTTTTCGCCGCGGAATTTCAAATTTGAGAAGTTGTCCTCGAACCACTCGCGTATAACAAATTCGCCGAAATGTCCGAACGGCGGGTTGCCGATATCGTGTACAAGTCCCGCGCACTCTAAAATATCAATGCAGCTTCGGCGGGTATCGTCGGTTATGTCCTTGTCTTTCAGACGACGGAATACCGTGTCGGCAAGCGAACCCGCGAACGAACTTACCTCCATTGAGTGAGTGAGCCGCGTGCGGACAAAATCCCCGCGCCTAAGCGGATAGACCTGAGCCTTGTCCTGTAACCGTCTGAAAGACGCGCTGCCGATTATTCTGTGATAATCCTGTCTAAAATCCGTGCGCGTGTCATTGGGATTATATCTCGGACTTAAGTATTCACGGCGCGGACAAAGAAGTTCGTTCCAATTCATAAAATGCTCCTTTTACTGTAATACTATAGCAATCCACGAAATGTTTGCACAATTTTCAAGCAGCTTTTCCCAAGATTTTGCGGCATTTGCCGTTTAGGTGATGTTTGAATTGCGTGGATTGCTACAATCCCGCATTAAACGCTTGACATCTTTGCGGCAATCACGCACCTATCGTTTCGTCAAACGTTTTAGTGGTGATTAGTATAAAATTTCTGAATAATGGCAAAATCGCCGTCAATAATATTTTCGGAACGTTCCGATGTTGATACCGAGCGGAAAAAGATACGCGGCTTTTTTCGCCGCAAATTTTCATAATCAGAGGTGTTTTATATGACTGTTAAACGCGGAGAGATATACTATGCCGATTTAAGTCCAGTTGTGGGCAGCGAGCAGGGCGGCATCCGCCCCGTTCTCATCGTTCAAAACGACGTTGGAAACAAGCATTCGCCTACCGTCATAGCGGCGGCCATCACCAGCAAGCAGGAAAAATCCAAGCTCCCCACTCACATTTCCGTTCAAGCGACATCCTGTGGGCTTGCTAAGGATTCCGTGGTGCTTTTGGAGCAAGTGCGTACATTAGATAAGCGGCGTTTAAAGGAACGCATGGGCGAACTTGATCAAGGCTCTATGGCTCAGGTGAACGACGCTCTGCAAGTTAGTCTCGGGCTTTGAGCGCCTTACCCAAGCGATGTGCGCGGCGCCCGAAAAAACGCCTTGGGGTTGCGGCAACGTTCGTTTTCAGGTTTGCGCGATAGCGCGGCGTTTTTGAGGGCGCCGCGCACGGCTTTTCCGAATGCCCTCCGAGGCGAACGCGGCGGCAGCCGCGCGAACCGAGGAGGGCGTGAGGAAAAGCCCTCCTCCCCCGAACGCGTTTATCGGCGGCATTGAAAACCTAGGGAAGCCCTGATTAGATCGGACGCACGCATCTCGATTCAATCAGCACTTCCCTAGGTGCCGCCGCTACTTATCTTTAAGATAGAAAAACAATACCCATTGAAACGCCGCAAGCAACGCTATAATAACTACGGCGATGATCGAAGCCGCGTTCCAATCGGGCATTACTATGCAGATAAAAATAAGCGCAAGCGTGATGATTATCGCGCTTTTTAAGAATGTCTTGTTCTTGTTCATTTTGCTTGAATTTTAGCCGCTGTGACGGTGTTGCGCATAAGCATGGCGATCGTCATGGGTCCAACGCCGCCCGGTACGGGAGTGATGAAGCCCGCTTTTTCGCTTACTTCGTCGAATTTAACGTCGCCGCAAAGTTTTCCGTTTTCCAGACGGTTTATTCCCACATCGATAACCACCGCGCCGGGCTTTACCATATCTGCGGTGACGAAATTCGGCTTGCCGACAGCCGCAATGAGAATATCCGCGCGGCGGCAGACCTCGGGCAGATCGCGCGTTTTGCTGTGGCAGATCGTCACGGTGCCGTTTTCATGCAAAAGAAGCATAGCCATAGGCTTTCCGACAATATTCGAGCGCCCAATTACCACGCACTCCTTTCCCGCAACTTCCACGCCCGTACTGTGGATAAGCTCCATACATCCCGCGGGGGTGCAGGGCAAAAACGCGTAGTTGCCTATCATGATCTTGCCGACGTTTGTTTCGTGGAACGCGTCCACGTCCTTTATCGGGGAAATGCGCTCGATAACCTTTTTTTCGTCCAAATGTTTCGGCAACGGAAGCTGAACCAAGATACCGTTGACCTTATTGTCCGCGTTCAGCGTATCGACAAGCTCTAAAAGCTGTTCCTCTGTGGTTTCCGCGGGCAGCGCGTACTCAAAGCTCTGAATGCCGCAAAGCTCGCACGCCTTTTTTTTGTTGTTTACGTAAACCCTTGAAGCGGGGTCGTCGCCGACTATCACCACGGCAAGTCCCGCCTTTATTTTGTCACGCTCTATTTCCGCGCGAACCTGTTCTTTTACCGCAGCAGATATCGCTTTTCCGTCAATTATCTTCGCTGTCATCTTCGTCCTCCTCGCTGTCGTCTTTGTCCAAATCTTCTTTATATTCCTCGGTTTCATCGACTTCGCTGTCGTTCTCGTCCGATTCTTCCTCGAACGCTTCGTTATTGCTGCTGCCCTCTGCGTCCGTTTCGTCATCGCCTAAAATGCTGTCGGCTTTCTTGTACTTTTTGGCTTTGCGTTCACGCTCGGCTTTAAGGTCGCTTTCTATCAGATGTTTTGAAGCGTCCGTATTTACGTAAAGCGGCTTGCCGCTCTTTTTTGTTTTTATTTTCGCAATAACGAAGCAAATTATCGCGGCAGTGAACGACACAGCGCCCACCCACTGAGACACTTTGAACGGTCCCCAATAAAGGCTGTCCGTGCGGAGCTGCTCTATAAAGAACCGCCCGAAACCGTACCACGCAACGTAAAGCAGCGCAAGCTCTCCGTCGAACGAGCGGAGCTTTTTGCTGTAAATGTGCAGGAATATAAATCCAAGCAGACACCAAACGCTCTCGTACAAAAAGCACGGATGAACCAATGTTCCCGCTCCCATTTCCTCGCTTATGCGCGTGCCGCCCATAGCGAACAGCCAATCGGACGAGCATTCCGAGCCGTGCGCTTCTTGATTTATAAAGTTGCCCCAACGTCCTATCGTTTGCCCTATCAAAAAGCCGAGCGATGCCAAGTCCGCCATCGCGAGAAACCTGACTTTGCGCAGCTTGCACATCAGCGCGCCTATAAGCACCGCGCCGATAATGCCGCCGTAAATGGCAATTCCGCCGTCGCGTATCGTTGTAAACATCGTCACGAAATTATATTTTGTGGGGTTGTTCGGGTCGAGCGTTACGAAAACGCAGTAGTAAATTCTCGCGCACAAAAACGCGCCGATTATCGTCACAAACGCAACGTCGAAAACGCGGTCTTTAACCAGACCGAAATCTTTTGTAGCGCGGTGCATTGCGTAAAAATACGCCAGCACCACGCCGATCGCTATCAGCACTCCGTACCAATAAATGTTCACGCCGAAAAGGTTGAAGCCGCGCTTGTAGGTTATTTCCGTACCGCCGAAAAGGTTCGGGAATTTCACGGTCATGTTCTCCAACGCTTCGGCGGAAGCTGTCATTAACGCGTTCATTAATAATCTCCTATCTCATTTTCTACAATTGAAATGCAAGTATTTTCCTCGTCCAGATCGTCCAGCTTTTCAAGAGTTTTTTCGTAATCTGCGCCCGCCGCCGTGTCGAGCACGGCAAACGGCGAGTTTCCCGACAAAGCCGCTTCGGAAAGCGTGTCGGCAACGCTTGAAACGCTGCCCCAATCGCGCACCAATCCGCCGTAGGTCATGCGCTTTACTCGCTCGAAGTCATCCTTTGAGGGCGGCGACTTTTTGAAAGCGCGGATAGTTTTTTTGGCTTCTTCGGCGACTGCCAGCGGTTCGGTGCTCTCTCCGCGCAAAAACGGAAACAAGTGACCGCGTCCGTTGAAAACGCCGTCCGAAAATTCTTCGTTTATCAAGCCTTTTTCCCGCATTTTCATAAAGAAATCCGAAATTCCGCCGAACATCAGATCGAACAGAATATTGTAGTATATATACTCGTCGAGCGCGGCTTGTCCGTCTAGGCTCGGGCGCTTGAAGCCCATCTCAAATATCGGCTTCGCGACCTGCATTTTGATTTCGGTCGAAGCGAGATTTACCTCGTTCGGTTCATCGAACGGCGCGGACTTTACGTCAAGCGGCAAACGGCTTTGCAGCTTTTGATCGCAGATCTCAACAACTTCGTTGGGGTCGAAATTTCCTGCGACGCAAAGGAACATATTCGCGGGATTGTAGTAGGCGTTGTAGCAGTCGTAGAGCGTTTTGTCGGTTATCTCGGCGATGCTTTCCACCGTGCCCGCGATGTCGTTTCTCACCGGGTTTACTTTATACATACCCTCCAAAAGTCCCGTGAAAACGCGCCAATTCGGGTTGTCGCGGTACATCGTGATCTCTTGTCCGATTATTCCGCGCTCTTTTTCGACGTTATCGGGCGTAAAATACGGGTCTTGAACAAACCCCAAAAGTATCTCGAGATTTTTGCGGAAATTATTCGTGCAGCTGAAATAATACTGTGTATAATCGAAGCTGGTGCCCGCGTTGCACATTGCGCCCGTCTGCGCGAACTGTGAAAACGCGTCTTTTTCCTCGCTCTCAAAGAGCTTGTGTTCCAAATAATGCGCCGTGCCGTCGGGAACTTTTCTATATTCGCCGCCGTTCACCGAAAACGCGTTGTCCTGCGAACCGAACTTAGCGGAAAACTGCGCCACCGCAGAGGAATAGCCCTCCATCGGCAGCATAAAAACTCGAACGCCGCTTTTGTGGACGTACTCAAGACAGGTTTCATTGATGATATCTCCGTGAATTTTTTTGATCATACATCCTCACCTCCCGAAAGCGTATACACCGTGTCGAGCTTGTAGAGCCGCGCCGCGGCTTGTATCCTCTCGGACGTTACTTTTTGCACGTCCTCCCAATATTCCTCGGGAGATTGGATTTTATCGTCGAGTATCTTGTTTAGATACCAGTTTCCGATGGCGTTCGCGCTGTCGTACAGCGTGGTTAGGCTGTTGTGTATCTCCAAAAGCGCCGCGGACATTTCATTCTCCGAAACGCCGTTTTCGGCTATATCGCGAAGCTCCGCGAGTATCGCTTCCTCGGTGCGCTTGATGTTCTGCGGCTCTACACCCGCGTATGCGCACAGGTATTTCTTGTAGAAACTTCCCGTGGCTGCGCAGTAGTAGCACAGCGACTGCTTTTCGCGAATATTCATAAAAAAGCGCGACGTCGTCATTCCGCCTAATATCATCAGCAGCATCATATTCGCGTATTTGTCGTCAAGATTGGGCGCTTTGAAATACATGCGCAGAATAGCCTGCTCCATCGGCAGGCTGTCCGATACATATTTCGGCTCGGATTTCAAAACCGACGGCGCAACGGAAAGCTCGCATATATCGTGACGGTTCAAGTCCGCGCCCGCGAACATCTCCGTGAACGTTTTCTCCGCCGCCGAAAACTCGCTGCTGCCCGCGCAGAGTATCTCGATATGCGCCGTTTCCAGAATTTCCATATATGCCGTGTAAGCCGATTTCGCCGTGACTTTTTCCGCTTCCTCGTGAGTGCCGTTGGGCGATTTTTCCTGCGGCTCTCCGACAAATGCGTTCTCGGCCGCTTTTTGAGAGGCATAGTAAGCCTTGTCGTTTATTACGCTGTCTATCGTGTCGATAAGCTCCGAGCGCATAAGCGCGGTGACGTTCTCGTCAAACGCGCCGTTTTCGGCGTTCGGCGAGAGAATACACTCACGAAGCAGTCCGCACATTTCCTCCTCAAGATCTTCGCCGTCAAGTGCATATCGGTTATCCAAAACGGACGCGCGTATCGAAGTGCAGCGCTTGTCCCAATTTCCGAGCGACGTGGAGGAATTTATTGACGCGTCGTAAAGCTCCGCTAGCCGCTTTGAGAGGGCGGTGTAGTTGGGAAAATTTTTACAGCAGTCCGTCAAGATATAAGCCGCGCAAGCGTAGTCCGCGCGCGGTATCTCGTCGTAATCCGTATAAAACATCAGCGATATCAGGTTCGCCTTAAAGCGTTTATCGGTAACTTTATTAAAAAAAACGCCGTTTGCTATCTGTTTACGTTCAAAAATAATTATCAGTCCTTACTTTTTCTTTGATTTGCTTCCCGGATTTAACATATCCAGCACCGCCTTGCCGACCTTGCGCTCAAGACCTGCTTTGGTGGTGGGGATACCGGTTTTCCGCGCGAATTTCTGTTTTGCCTGCGTAATGCCCAATGCGCGTTTCCATGAAAACGAAACGCCGGGGATCTTTAAGCCGCCGCTTTTTTTACTTGCCATTATTATGCTCCTTAAATGTCTATGTATCGGGCTTTTATTGATCGTTCGCCCGAATCAGTCCAAAAATACTCTTAACGCCTTGCTTTTGCTGTGAGAGCGCAGTTTGCGAAGCGCCTTCGCTTCTATCTGACGAATTCTTTCTCTTGTTACCTTAAACTGTCTGCCCACTTCTTCAAGCGTATGCGAGCGGTCGTAGCCCACGCCGTAGCGAAACTTCAACACTTCGCGCTCTCTTTCGGGAAGCAGCTCCAACGCCTTGTTCAGCTCGTCCTTGAACACCGCTTTCATCGCCGAATCTATGGGCGCGGGCGCGTCCGGGTCTTCAATAAAGTCGCCCAAAAAGCTGTCGTCCTCCTCGCCTATGGGCGCTTCAAGCGACACGGGATCCTGCGCTATCCTTATTACCTCGCGGACTCGCTCCGGCGTCATTCCAAGCTCCTGCGCTATCTCGTCAGTAGTCGGTTCGTGTCCGTTTTCGCTCAGCAGCTTATTCTGCGCCCTTTTTACTCTCGAAATGGTTTCCACCATGTGCACGGGAATTCTGATGGTTCTTGCCTGGTCGGCGATAGAACGCGTTATCGACTGTCTTATCCACCAAGTCGCGTATGTCGAGAATTTATAGCCCTTGGTGTAATCGAATTTCTCCACCGCCTTTATTAGTCCGCTGTATCCCTCCTGTATCAAGTCCAGAAGCGGCATTCCGCGTCCGACATAGTGCTTTGCTATGCTTACTACCAGTCTCATATTTGCAACGATGAGCTTATCGCGCGCGTCCTCGTCGCCGTTTGCGGTTTTTTCCGCAAGTTCCAGTTCTTCGGCTGTGGAAAGCAGCGGAATTTTTCCGATCTCGCGCAGATGTATTTTTACGGGATCGTCTATCATGCCGTTTTTATCATTATCATCAGAGATATCCAACGCCTTATTCAGATCGTCGTCTATGCTGTAATCATCTTCTATTTTTATATTATTTCGATTTAACAGCTCCCAAAGCTTATCAAGGTCGATATTCTTGTCGTCTATGACGCTGTATATTTCTTTTGTTGTAAGCGTTCCCGTTTGTTTGCCGCGCTCAAGCAGCTCGTTAAAAATTCTTTCGGTATTACTCATTTTTTTCTCCTATTTTAAATGCCCGCATTCACAGCGGCGTACACCGTTTTTATATGTGCGCCGCGCGGAGCCGTTCACCTGCGCTTTGTTCGGGTTTGTTTGGCTGCGCTGTTCGTATCGTTATGATGTGCAAATATTTGTGTATAATATGTACGTTGATCTTTGTTTATTCCAAAAAGTCTTTGAGTTTTCGGCTGCGTGTGGGGTGACGAAGCTTCCGCAGAGCTTTTGTTTCAATCTGCCTTATGCGCTCGCGCGTTACTTGAAACTCCTGTCCTACCTCCTCAAGCGTGCGCTGTCTGCCGTCGATAAGACCGTATCTTAGAATTATTACGCGCTTTTCGCGGTCGGAAAGCGTATCGAGCACCTCGCCGAGCATTTGCTTGAGCATTGATGTGCATGCTTCGTCGGCGGGCGCGGGCGCGTCCTCGTCGGGGATAAAATCGCCCAAATGGCTGTCCTCCTCCTCGCCTATCGGCGTTTCGAGCGACACGGGATCCTGCGCGATACGGATTATCTCGCGCACTTTTTCAACGGGCATTTTGAGATACTCCGCTATCTCGTCCTCGTTCGGTTCGCAGCCGTTTTCGTGGAGAAGCTGGCTTTGCGCCTTTTTAACGCGCGTTATCGTTTCCACCATGTGCACCGGTATTCGTATGGTGCGCGCTTGGTCGGCAATGGCGCGCGTGATCGCTTGCCGCACCCACCATGTGGCATAGGTCGAGAACTTGAAGCCCTTGGTGTAATCGAACTTCTCCACCGCCTTGATAAGTCCCATATTACCCTCTTGAATAAGGTCGAGGAACTGCATTCCGCGCCGCACGTACTTTTTCGCGATACTTACGACCAAACGCAAATTCGCTTCTATAAGGCGGTTTTTCGCGGCGTCGTCGCCGTTTTTCATACGCTCGGCAAGCTTTATTTCTTCCTCGGCGGACAAAAGCGGTATCTTTCCTATGTCCTTTAAAAAAGACTTTACCGAATCATCCGGCAGCAATACATCGACATCCGACGAGCCGTCATAATCGTGGTCGTCATACTCCAAAATATTGTCGAAATCAATATCGGAATCGTAATTATCCTTGATCTCGATATTCATGTTTGTTATCTTCTCGTAGATCTTGTCAATCTGCTTAGCGTCGAAGCTTAGCTCCTCAAGCGCGTCGGTGATCTCTTTCGCTGTCAAGCTGCCCCGTTGCTTTCCTTGATTGAACAGCTCCTCCAATACGTTTGATCCGCTGTTTTCGCTCATTTTACTTCTTCTCCTTTAAACTTTGCGTTTAATTCTTTCTGCACCGCGATTATGTCCTCATCGGCGCCGTCCGATTTATGTTCGTTCAAAATTTTTATGCATGCTGACACCTCGTCCGCGTCGTTCGCGAACGTTTTGTCGTCGGTTATCTCTTTTATTCTTCCCATTTCAGCGCCTTTAAATTCCTCGTTGAAAACGGAAAGACAAGGTGTTTGCCCGCTTTGGCAGATATTTTCAAGGAATTCGTAAACTCTTTTATTAAAATCGGTCACAAAATTCTTTTTAAGTCTGCTTTTTATTTCACCGAACTTTTCGGGATTATTATACAAAAAGCAAATAATTCTGCGCTCCGCCTTTTCTTCCCTCGGCAATTTGAGCGTTTCGGGATTTATATTGTCCTGTTTGGGACGGAGCGCGGCTTTTTGCTCGTTTTTTTTCGCCTTGTACCTGTCTTTTTTTCGGCGGCTTTCCACCATTTCGTTGATATTAGCCTGCGGGATACCCGTTTGCTTTGCGGTCCTTAAAACGTAGACCGCGCGGCTGATGTCGTCGGTTATTCCCGCCAAAAACGGTACGGCACGCTGTAAATACCGCGCTTTATCGTCGTCGGAATGCAAGTCCAAGCCCTGCGAGAGCTTGTCCATTTGAAAATCAACGGCACCGCCCGATTTTTCGATAATTTCTTTAAACCGTTCGCCGCCGAAATTCTTGATGAACTCGTCGGGATCCTTTGCGCCATCTATTTTAAGCACACGCGCGTGCAGTCCGACGTTCGCCAAAAGATTTATTGCGCGAGAGGTGGCGTTTTGCCCCGCCGCGTCGGAATCGTAGGAAAGGATGACCTCCTTTTTCCCAAGCCGCGCGAGCAAATTCGCGTGCTGCTCCGTAAGCGATGTGCCGAGCGACGCCACGGCGCTGTCAAAGCCCGCTTGATGCAGCGCAATGACGTCCATATAGCCCTCGCACAGAATAAAATAGTCGGCTTTGGAATTTTTCGCGATGTTCAGCGCGTACAGCATATCGCTTTTGTGAAACACGGGCGTTTCGCTGCTGTTCAAGTATTTCGCCTTATCGTCGCCGAGCGTTCTGCCGCCAAATGCCACCACATTTCCGCGCGTGTCAAAAATCGGAAACATCACGCGGTTACGGAATTTATCGTAAAACTTGTTATTGTTTGTCGCCAAAAGCGACGCTTCGGCAAGCTCAAAATCCGAATATCCCAAGCCCCTCATATACATATGCAGAGTGTGCCAATCGTTCGCGGCAAAGCCCAGCCCGAAGCGTTTTATCGTATGTATCGAAAGTCCGCGCCTTGTAAGGTAATCCAAGCCGTCTTTACCGTCCGGCGACATCAGGCGCTCGTGGAAAAATTTCCCCGCGGCTCTGTTCATTTCAAGAATTCTGCGGCGCTTTTGCGCGGACTTGTCGTTCTTGTCATCGGGCAGAGACATTCCCGCGCGTTCGGCGAGAAATTTTACCGCGTCGGTAAAGTCGAGGTGCTCTATTTCCTTAACAAACGTGATAACGCTGCCGCCCACGTGACACCCGAAGCAGTAAAAGCTGTTGTTGTTCGGATAGAAGTGACAGGACGGGGTTTTCTCCGAGTGAAAAGGGCAGCAGCAGGAATATGTGTTTCCCGTGCGCTTCAGCTGAACGTAATTCCCCGCAAGCGAAATTATATCGTTATTTTCCTCGACGCTGCGCAAATAATCGTCGGAAAAGCGCATTTCACCACCCCAAATCCAATTAACAATTTACAATTGACAGTTGACAATTGACAATTTCGTAGTCCGCTTCGCGGACATATTTTTTATATATTACATAAGGATATATCAGCGAACCAATCAGAATAAATTGTATTTTGTCAACCGTACACTGTCAATTATTTATTCCAGCCTTTGGGTATGCAAAGGTTGGAGAATGTGTCTATCGCGTACTCATCGGTCATTCCGCTGATAAAATCTCCTACGGCGATCTCCGCGCCGTCGCGTTCGGCTATCTCGCGGTAAAGCTGCGGCAGCTTGTTTTGGTTTTTGAAAAAATACTCGAATAGGTACTCGACGATATTGCCCGCCTTGTCCTTTTCGGCGACGGTAGGCGCGGCGCGGTATACGCGCTCAAACATAAAATCCCGCAGCTCCTTAAAGGCGGCTTCGGTATCCTTGTCGTATCGAATGCTTTCGCCGCTGTTTTCAACCAACGAACGCACAAGGCTCGTGATACGCTGAGATTTGGTCTCTCCCAAAAAATCCACGGGATAGGGCGGCAGATCTTTTTGCGTAATAACGCCGCCGCGTATCGCATCCTCGATATCATGATTTATGTAAGCTATCTTGTCGGAAAACCGCACCACCCAGCCCTCGCGGGTCGCGGGCGGCGCGGAGCTTCCGCGATGACCGACAATGCCGTCTATGACCTCGAACGTAAGGTTTAAGCCCTTACCGTCCTTTTCAAGCACCTCGACCACGCGTTTGCTCTGCAAATTGTGCGCAAAGCCGCCCGGCAAAAGCCCGTTGAGAACGCGCTCGCCGTCGTGTCCGAACGGCGTATGCCCCAAGTCGTGCCCCAACGCGACAGCTTCCGTCAAATCCTCGTTAAGTCCTAGCGCGCAAGAGATCGTCCTCGCTATCTGGCTCACCTCGAGCGTATGCGTTAAACGCGTGCGGTAGTGGTCGCCGTGCGGTATCAGGAAAACCTGTGTTTTGTGCTTTAGGCGGCGGAACGAATTGCAATGGATTATACGGTCGCGGTCGCGCTGAAAATCCGTGCGGAAATCGCAAGGCTTTTCATAGACTTTTCGACCGCGCGAGTCTTCCGCTTTGCAGGCGTATTCACTTAAAATCAAGCGTTCATTTTGGATAATTCTCTCTCGCGGCAGCAATTCTATTCCTCCTTGCTCAATAATTCTCTCAATATTATATACAATTTTCGACTGCGTTTTACCTTTTTATAAAGATAATTTTCGGCATTTTAGATATAATCACAGTATCGGATTTGTGCAATATCACGAGGCTGGGGCAGACGCTTTACGCAAAATCGTACCACTGTTTTTGCGCGGTAATTACGGTTATTTTTCCGTTGCAGCTGTCGATGAGTTTTTCGGTGAGTTTTTCGCAAAGCTCCTCACGAACGAACGCGGTAATTTTTACCATATCCGCAAAGTCCTCGTTTTCAATACGCGTTCCAAACTCCGCGAAAATCTGCGGCAGCCGCCCGTAAAGCGCGTAATCAACGGATATCTCGAGCTTTGCCGCCATTGCCATGACTTTGATCTGCGCGGCGTTTACGGCGTCTTTCGCGCCGCGCGTGTAAGCTCTCACCAAACCGCCCGCGCCCAGCATTATCCCGCCGAAATAGCGTGTTACGACGCAAGCAACGTCGCAAAGCTGCTCCTTTCGCAGAACCTCGTAGATTGGCACGCCCGCCGTGCCGGACGGCTCGCCGTCGTCGGAGTGCCGCGCCGCCGAATTTTCCCGCAGTATATAAGCGTAGCAGTTATGCGTAGCTTTACGGTGCATGGCGCGTATCTCGTTTATAAACGCCGCCGCCTCGTCCTCGGTTTGGACAGGTGCGAGATAGCCGATAAACTCCGACTTTTTCTCGATAAAGCGCGCCTCGCAGCGCTCCGCAATGGTTTTGTGCTCCAAATCTATCCCCCCTGAAAATTTTCGTTACGATATCGCATACTTGAACGTGTTTATCAATCCTTGCCGCAATGCCGTAATTCGGGTTTAACTTAAATAAGTAAGAAACCTACTTAATTAAGCAATTTACTTAAATTTTGTCGTAATATTGAATAATCCGATAAACCTCAATTTGTGTATTATGTCGAAATTGTAAAAAATCACAAAAAAACCTTGACAATGTAAAAAAAGTGTTGTATAATATAATCAAACAAAGAGATCGGATCTTAAACCTCCGTATCATTTGTTTGTTTAGTTGTCTCCTTTCTTTTGTTCTACACATAATTATAATTTCATTTCGTCCCTTTGATTTTCAAGGGGATATTTTTTTGTGCCGAATTACCGTCGGTCGTCAAAATAAAACACCTTGCCCCAAGCGCGAAACGGGAGACGTTTTCCCTCGGGAATCAAAAACGCGTGTTCGCGCTTGATTATAAGATCGGGTTCGATCTCGCCGTCCGTAATGATGAGGAGCGGAGCGTCTTTCGGGAAATCCTCGGCGTTTTGGAGCAAATCAACGGCGGGCTGCAAAACAGTGCCGCCGCGACCCTCCACCATAACGCGCCCCGCGATATCCTCGGGAGTGACGTAACCGATATCATAAGCGTCAGCGTCGCAGAAAACCACGCGAACGAGCGGTACTTCCTTTGCCACGGAATAGCTTGCCGCCGCTCCCAGAGCAAGCCCGATAAGCGTAGGCGACATCGAACCCGAGGTGTCGATGATAACGCCGTAGGTTCGCGAATGCTCGGGGATATCGGCGGGGAGCAGGCTCGGGCGCGGAATGTCGGGCGTCGCGCTTTGACGGCGGCTCGGGCGCGCGTAGCTGCGCCGTTTTTCGAGCGGCGCGAAGAATACGTCGAACCACTCGGCAAGCTGAACGTCCCACGGAATGGGCGGCATTGACAGCGCCTTGATCTCCTCGATAAGCCCCGCGGGAACATAGCCGCGTCCGCTTGATTGATGATATTCCAAACCGTTTCTCAAAGCGTTTTTGCAAAACTCGTCAAGAGTGGTCGGCGCGGACAGACTGCCGCCGTATCCGTCCGCGATTATATCTCCTTTTCCATAGCCGCGAAAGCCCTCGAGTTTAGCGTATTTTTTGAGGTTTCGGATAATTTCATCGTAAATCTCCTCGGCGGACATGTTCTTTAATTCTTCATCGTAAAGCAGTCCGCGCGACGGCATTACGCCTATCTGCATTTCTTTTAGCCAAGCGTTTATCACAAAATCGCACGCGACGTTCCACAGTTCAAAATCGCGCCCTTTTCGCCGCGCGTGATGTTGAAGTCCCGCGTGAAGATACTCGTGCGCGAGAACGAATTTCCATTCCTCAAAATTCAGCCCCGCGCCGCCGTTCACGTAAATTTCACCGTCAATCACGTTCACGGCGGCTATCGAAATATCGCGGAATTTTTCGGGGCTTTGCAGCGTATCGATCACCTTAAAGCCCGTAGCGATTCCGCCTAACAACGGGTAGTGACTTATGAACCAATTTGCCGCTTTGTGCATAACGGAGCTTTCGTCCTCTTTTAAATCGGCGTTCGCCGCGTTATTTATAACTTTTCTTACCGACTCCGCGAGAGCGTAGGAAAATCTCGTTGTAAACTCGTTGCTTTCATTTTCCTTGTAGACAAGCGGGTTTTCGTATTCCATATCGGGAAACTCGCCGTTTGTGCCGAAGATGTTTTCTTTAAAAGCAACGTTGTTTCGCACTAAATTATCGTAAATTTTAAGCTCGCTTTGAGTTGTTCCGAAGCGCATAATTTCTTCGGGAATTATCCGCGCCGCGCCGAATTTTACATCGGCTAAAAATTTTTCGATGTAAATATCGCACGCCATATTCCAAAGTTCGCGGTTGCAGTCAACGCGCCAATTGTGATTTTCGTCAAAGTACCCGGGCATACGTTCCGCGTCGAAGTGTCCGAAGCACAAATGCAGCATACAGTGCGCGATTATGTGCGCCCACTCGGGCGGCGTGCGCGGGCAGTCTTTGTTTAGATAATATCTTCCCTCAACCCGCCAATACTTTTCACAAGTTACTTTCGCGGCGCAGTTTTTGCCCATTCTGTCTTTGCCGACAACGCAGTCATAGAAGCTCAGCCGCCCGAAAAGCGGGTGCTGTTTTACAAGCGCGATGCCGTCACGCAGCGCCTGTTCGTTCGGGGAAATTTTGTTTTCTATTTTCTTAGCCATTATTTATCGTTTTTTACAAGCCGCGGCAGGTCGCGGACTATCTCTACCATAAACCACTCGGGCAGTACTTTTCCGTCGTCCGAGGACACTACCATTTGCGCCAATTCTATATTGAGGTGTGAGAGTTCTTTGATCATCGCTTTTGCGCGGTGAACGAAGCCCTGCGTGTTTCCGTCGAGCGACTGTTTATCTTTGGGCAGCTCCATAAGAAGCTTCGCGCGAAAGCTCTGCGCAACGAAATACAGCACGTCGCGCTGTTCGGGCGCGGACGGAAAACGCGCCTCGCCTTTTATTATCTCGCTCAGCAAATTCTTGTTGTCAAGCTGTTTTATAAACGCCAGAAAATTTCCCGCGTGAGATGATGAAACGCTGCCGAACGCGAGAACCTTCAAAATCTTTTCGGGAACGTCCTTTTCTCCCGCGCCGTAGCTTTTCAGCGCGTCGGAGAGCGCGTGCCACGAACGCGGCGTGGAGTACGGCTCCTCGGTTTTCGGCGGCTCGGAGAACAGGTTGTCGGGGCGCTGGGTTATGTAATCTATGACCCACGGGTGCAGTTCGTTTTCATACGCCCAGTTCAGCCACTGATTTGGGTCGGCGATAAGCTGAACGTGGAACATTCTGTTGATGAGCGCGGTGGACATCGTTTTGACTATTGCGCCGTCCTGCGAACGGTTTCCCGCGCCTATCACAACGCTGCCCGCGGGCAAGTGATACTCTCCTATGCGCCGCTCGTGGATAAGGCTGTAAAACGCTTTCTGCACCTCTTGCGAGCAGGCGTTCAGCTCATCTAAAAACAGCACGTACGGCTCTTTGCGCGCTATCATTTTCGGCGGCATAAACTGCGATACCTCGCCCTTTATCTGCGGTATACCTATAATATCCTCGGGCGCGAGCTGACTGCCCAACAGCGATACGCATTCCATTCCCACGTCGTCGGCGAATTTCTGCACCAATGCGGATTTGCCTATTCCGGGAGCGCCCCAGATAAACACCGGTCTTATCGGCGCGATATTAAGCAAAACGTCGGACAGTTCCTCGCCCGTTATCGTAAATTTTAAGTTCATATACTCTCCTTTGACGCAGTTGAAACATCAAGCCATAACGTTTTCATTGTAAGTTCGACATATTTTTTATTATAGCACAACATCTTTGCAATGTCAAGCCGGGAATGGCTTGATAAAACGCGGGATATCTGCTATAATTTATATATCGCCTAAAATTTGACGGAATTTTGACTTTTATGCTTTATAATTAGAGAAGAGCAAAACTCCCCCAAATAAGTACTCCGTATCAAAAGCAAAGGACTGATGTTATCGAAGTCCGAAAAA
>CANQWD010000033.1 GCA_947627465.1 uncultured Clostridia bacterium | reverse complement strand
ATCGTTGTAGAGAGGCGGCATTTTTATGCTCACGAGAATATTTTCCGCGCTTGTAGGTATAGTGATAGGCGTTACGGCGTTGGTGGTTGACAATTTGTATTTGTATCTTGGCTTGTTGTCGGTTTTTTCCGCTATCGGCGTATGGGAGCTTATTCACGCGATAAAGTGCGACAAGCACAAATTCTTGTGTTGGTTTTGCGTGATCTTTTCGCTGGCGGTTCCGTCGCTTATTGTGGTGGACAGCTTTAAGCCTTACAGATTTACATCGTTTTTGGTTTTTATAATGGTTTTGCTCTGCACAATGCTGTTTGGGCACAAGACCATAACATTCGTGGACGTATCGGCGTGCGGAACCGCGGCGTTCGTAATTCCAACAGCGCTTAGCTGCATTATTTCCACGCGGCTGCTTTATGAAAGTTCGCTGCCCGGAGTATTTATGATAGTTTATTTGCTGTTCTGCGCGTGGATAGGCGATTCGGGCGCGTATTTTGTCGGAACATTTCTCGGAAAGCATAAGCTTTGCCCCGATATCAGTCCCAAAAAGACGGTCGAGGGTTTTGTCGGCGGAGTTGTAACAGTAGGCGTGGCGGTAACGGTTCAATGCCTTGTCTATAATTTTCTCCTGCCGAGCACGGTAAAGATGAACTACGCCATTTTGATACCGCTTGGAATGGTAGGTTCTGTTTTCGGAGTAATGGGCGACCTTTCCGCTTCGGTCATCAAGCGTCAATATGAGGTAAAGGATTTCGGCAATTTGATACCCGGTCACGGGGGCGTTCTTGACAGATTTGACAGCGTATTGTTCGTCGCGCCGTTTATTTACGTGGTGATGAGCTATATCTCGCCGATAATGCAATAAAAAAATCCCCATTCGCCAAACGAATGGGCAAATTTTTTCGGGAACAAACAATTATTATGGAGTACTTATGGATAAAATAGTGTTGCTTGGCTCTACGGGATCTATCGGCACGCAGACATTAGACGTGTGCCGCGCGCATAATATAGAGGTGAAAGCCCTGTCCGCGAACAGCGATACGGAGCTTCTGGAAAAACAGGCGCGGGAGTTTTCCCCGGAATACGCGGTGATCGCCGATGAAACGCTTTTCGGCGATCTGAAACAGCGGCTCGCCGATACGAACGTTAAAGTGTTGGCGGGGGAGAAAGGGCTTTGTGAAATAGCCGCTCTGCCGAAATGCAAGGTCGTGAACGCGATAGTCGGAATGGCGGGCTTAGTTCCGACGCTTTCGGCGATAAAAGCGGGAAACGACGTCGCTCTGGCAAACAAGGAAACGCTGGTCACGGGCGGACAACTCGTCACAGACGCGGTAAAGCGTTACGGCGTAAAGCTTTTTCCGATAGACAGCGAGCACTCCGCGATATTTCAATGCTTACAGGGTACGGGGCGTAACCGCTTTTCCAAAATAATACTCACGGCTTCGGGCGGTCCGTTTTACGGAAAAACGCGCGGCGAACTGGTTAATGTCACAAAAGAGCAGGCGCTCGACCACCCGAATTGGGATATGGGCGCAAAAATAACGATAGACAGCGCAACGCTGATGAATAAGGGTCTGGAGTTTATCGAAGCGGTGTGGCTTTTCGGCGCGAAGCCCGAGGAGATCGAAATTATCGTTCAGCCTCAAAGTATAATTCATTCGGCAGTAGAGTTTGAGGACGGCGCGGTTATCGCTCAAATGGGGAGCGCGGATATGCGGCTTCCGATACAGTACGCACTAACTTACCCCGAAAGGCTTCAATGTCCCGCGAAAAAGCTTTCGCTGCTTGACGTTAAGGATTTGACATTCGGAAAGCCCGACGAGGAAACGTTCGTGTGCCTTAAAGCAGCGAAAACCGCGATACAGAAGGGCGGAAACGCGCCTTGTGCGGTAAATTGCGCCAACGAAGCCGCGGTTCGTCTATTCCTCAACGATAAGATACGCTTTTTGGATATCGGCGAGGCAGTGAACGGCGCGCTTGAGGAAGTTTCGTTTATCGAAAAGCCCACGCTTTACGATCTGTTAAGCACTAAAAAAGCTGCCGAGGAATATGTTTCAAAAAAATTTTCACAAAAACTTTAATACTAAAACGGAGGAAATATGACAATCGTTATAGCGATCCTGATTTTTTGCGTAATAATTCTGCTTCACGAATTCGGACATTTTATCGCGGCAAAGGCTTGCGGTATCTATGTTAAAGAGTTCTCACTCGGAATGGGTCCGCGCCTTCTAAAGAAAAAGGGCAAGGAGACCGAATATTCCGTGCGTTTGCTGCCGATAGGCGGTTTCTGCGCTTTCGAGGGCGAGGACGGCGGCGCGAGCGACGAGGAAAAGGCGCAAAATCCGAGAGCGTTCAACGCGCGCCCTGTGTGGCAGCGAATGATAGTAATTCTTGCGGGACCGATTATGAACCTAATTCTCGGCTTAATTGTGTCGATCTTTATGGTTTGCAGTATGGAGTATCTTCCCACAAATATGATACACTCTTTTGAGGAGCAAAGCATATCGAGCAAATATTTGCAGCCGCGCGATGAGATATTGGCAATCGACGGCTTGCCGATTTTTACTGATACGGATATAAGTTACAAGCTCTTAAACAGCGACCGAAAAAACGCAGACGGCAATCTTGTTTACGATTTTAAAGTTAGAAGAGACGGCGAGGTTATCACTCTCCGCGACGTTGAATTTATGACCGAGGAGCGCGACGACGGCACCAACGGATTGTATTTTGATTTCATCATAGCGGCGAAAGAGAAAAGTTTTACGGGAGTTATATCACAGAGTTGGCGCGAAAGCTGCTCCACCGCGCGTATAATTGTTATGACGTTGATAGACCTGATACGCGGAAAGTACGGAATTAACGATATGTCGGGACCCGTAGGAGTGGGCACCGTCATTTCGGACGCGGTGTCGGACGCGGTCAAAACGTTTTCGCCGACGCAGCTGCTCTATATTATCGCGCTTATCACGATAAACGTCGGAGTGTTCAACTTGCTGCCGATACCCGCGCTTGACGGCGCACGGTTTGTTTTCCTTGTTATAGAGCTTATCCGCCGCAAGCCCGTTAAGCCCGAGGTCGAGGGGGCAATTCACTCTGTGGGAATGATTTTGATGATGATATTAATGGTAGTGGTAACATTTGGGGATATCCGAAAACTGTTTACGGGAGGATTTCATTGAGAAACGTAAAGAAAGTTAAATGCGGCGGTTTGGAATTCGGAAACGGTAAAATATACGTTCAGTCGATGCTGAACGTACCCGCCGAGAATATCGAAAAAAGCGTTCAACAGGCAAAGGCTCTTGAAAAGTCGGGCTGCGAGATAATCCGAGCCGCCGTGCCGAGGGTCGAGGACGCGAAGCTGATAACGGCTCTGAAAAACGCGGTAAATGTGCCGATAGTCTGCGATATTCACTTTGATTATAAAATCGCTCTTGCCTGCATTGAAGCGGGCGTTGACAAGGTTCGCATAAATCCCGGCAATATCGGCGGCGCGGAGAAAGTGAAAGCGGTAGCGGACGCTTGCCGAAAAAGCGGTGTTCCGATAAGAATAGGCGTGAACGGAGGGTCTCTTGAAAAGGAATTGCTGGCGAAATACGGCAAGCCAACTCCCGAAGCATTGGTCGAGAGCGCGTTAAATCACGTTAAGCTGCTGAATGACGCGGATTTTGACGATATTGTTATCAGCATAAAGTCCTCAAACGTGAAGTTGATGATAGAAGCGTATCGGCTTCTCGCCGACAAAACGAATTATCCGCTGCATCTGGGAGTTACCGAAGCGGGAACAGAGCGTATGGGGCTTATAAAATCTTCGATAGGGATAGGCTCTCTGCTTTGTGACGGAATTGGCGACACCATTCGCGTATCGCTTACCGCCGATCCTATCAAAGAGGTTTACGCGGCGAAAGACATCCTAAAAGCGTGCGGAATGGGTTCGGGCGTTGAAATAGTATCCTGCCCGACGTGCGGACGCACTCAAATTGATTTGATATCGCTCGCGAACCAAGTCGAAGAAATGCTCAAAGACGTGGACAAGCCAATTAAGGTAGCCGTTATGGGCTGCGTTGTGAACGGTCCCGGAGAAGCCCGCGAAGCGGATATCGGAGTTGCGGGCGGCAAGGGCGAGGGGCTTATCTTCAAAAAGGGAGAAATTCTCCGCAAGGTGCCCGAAAGCATGATACTTACCGAGTTAATGAAAGAAATAGACAAACTGTAAGACGAAAGGAAAATGATAAATGAGCTGTACTCTTTCGGAACTGTTTTCAGATATCGAAATTCTGCCCGCCGCGGCAAACGGAAAAGTTATCAAGATAGTAAACATCGAGCAAAAAAATACGCTGAACATAAATTTGCAGCTTGACGACTTGATACCGATGAAAGAGCTTTTCAAGGTGAACGCCGCGCTGTCGGAGGCGCTTGACGGCGTGAACGTCACGGTGTATCCCAAATATTATCGGTCGCTTTTTACGGCGGATTATATATACGACATTATGGAGCTGCTGAAAGCCAAAAACATTTCCGTGGGCGATTTTTTTGACGGTGCGGAAATTTCCAACGACGACAACGTTTATGAGATAAATCTCAAAAAGGGCGGCGTTGATATCCTAATGGGATTGGGAATGGACAAGAAGATCGAGACCTTTGTCAAGGGATTTTTCGACGTGGTGATCTTCGTTAAATTTTCCTCCGATGTGGAATTTAACGTCGACGTGCCGGAATTGGAGCCGCCGACGGTGGTAATAAACGACGCGCCCGCGCCGAAGCCGCAAAGTGGTTATCAAGGCAAGGGACGCGCGCGTGCCCCGCAATTTGCCGAGGAGCCGACGGAGTTTTTATTGCAGTTTGAAAACGAGCACTTCGACCAAAAAGCAAAGCTCTTTTTCGGAAAGGGAAATTTCGACGTCCCCGTGCGAATGTCCGAGCCGTGGAACGATCAAGACGAGGCGACTCTTTGGGGCAAAATTTTCAAGACCGACGAGCGCACTTCACGCGATGGAAACACGTTTATTTATACAGCATATTTCTCCGATAAAACTTCATCTCAAATACTTAAGATCATTACAAAAAGCGAAAACACGGACGCGGTCAAAAAGTACCTTAAAACGGGAAACGCGGTTTTGGTTCAAGGAAAGTTCGAGTACGACAACTTTTCAAAGGAGCTTAATCTGCGGCCCGGTTCAATGGCGGCATTGTCTCTTCGTTCGCGCAAGGATAAGTCCGAGCAAAAACGCGTTGAATTGCACATGCACACGAATATGTCGGATATGGACGCGATAACACCCGCCGCCGATCTGATAAAACAGGCGTTCGAGTGGGGACACCCCGCCGTCGCGATAACCGACCACGGCAATTTGCAGGCTTATCCCGAAGCGATGAACACAATTGAAGCGATAAACCGCGACGGCGAGAAAATGAAGATGATATACGGAGTTGAAGCGTATTTCGTAAACGACAGCGGAACGTTGGTAAGCGGCTGCGCGGATTATCCCGTTGACAAGGAGATAATCGTTTTCGACTTGGAGACAACGGGACTTGACCGCGAAAACGACAGAATAACAGAAATAGGCGCGGTGAAGCTTGTGAACCGCGAGATCGTTGAAGAATTTCAAACGTTCGTCGATCCCGAAAAGCCGATTTCCGATAAGATCACGGAGCTTACAGGTATAACCGATGAAATGGTCGCAAACGCTCCCAAAGAAAAGCAAGCCGTCGAGGAATTTATCAAATTTGCGGGAAACGGCGTGCTTGTCGCGCACAACGCGGATTTTGATACCTCTTTTGTGAGAGCGGTATGTAAACGGCAAGACATTGAATATAAATTCAGTTTTGTCGATACCTTGGAGCTTTGCCGCGCCGCAATGCCGAATTTGCGTAATCATAAGCTCGACACCGTTGCAAAAGAGTACAAGCTCGGCGACTTCAATCATCACCGCGCTATCGACGATGCGAAAATGCTCGCGGAGATCTTCAAAAAGCTGATGACGAACACCGCGAAGCTTGGCAAATTGGAAAAACTCGGCGATTTTAACACGCTGCTCGGCGGCAAGGACGTGAAGTCTCTGCCGAGTTACCACATGATAATTTTGGTTCAAAACAAAGTCGGGCTTAAAAATCTTTACAAGTTGGTATCTCTTTCCAACTTGGAATATTTTTACAAAAAGCCGCGTATTCCGCTTTCCGCTTTGGAAAAGCACCGCGAGGGCTTGATAATCGGTTCGGCGTGCGAGGCGGGCGAGTTGTTCCGCGCGATACTTGATAAAAAACCGGAAAGCGATATTGAGAAGATTGCGTCAAGATATGACTATCTTGAAATTCAGCCAATAGCGAACAACGAGTTTTTGGTACGTGAGGGACGTGTCAAAGATGACAACGAACTTCGCGCTTTAAATAAAAAAATCGTTGATTTGGCGGACAAGCTCGGAAAGCCTTGCGTGGCGACTTGCGACGTTCACTTTAAGGACGAGGAGGACGGCGTATTCCGCAAGATCTTACAGGCGGGTCAAGGATATAAGGACGCCGATAATCAAGCGCCGCTGTTTTTGCGGACTACCGATGAAATGCTTAAGGAGTTCGCGTACCTCGGCGAGGAAAAGGCGTTTGAGATAGTAGTTACCAACACAAACAAGATCGCCGATATGATAGACGGCACGGTGCGACCCATTCCAAAGGGCACGTACACGCCCTCTCTCCCGGGCGCGGAGCAGGAGCTTCAAGACCTGTGCTGGGGCAGGGCCATGGATTGGTACGGTTACAAGGGCGAAATTCCCGAATTAGTTAAAAATCGGCTTCAAAAGGAGCTTGACGCTATCATAAAATACGGCTTCTCCGTACTTTATATGATAGCGCAGAAGCTCGTGAAATTCTCCGAGGACAACGGGTATTTGGTAGGCTCGAGAGGTTCTGTCGGTTCTTCGTTTGTCGCGATAATGTCGGGCATATCCGAGGTAAATCCGCTTGCTCCGCATTACCGCTGCCCGAAGTGCCGTTGGAACGAGTTCATCACGGACGGCTCGGTGGGTTCGGGTTTCGATCTTCCGCCAAAAGTCTGCCCCGAATGCGGCACGGATATGATAAGAGACGGTCACGATATCCCGTTTGAAACGTTTCTCGGCTTTAAGGGCGACAAAGCGCCCGATATCGACCTCAACTTCTCGGGAGAGGTTCAAGGCAAGGTTCACCGCTACACCGAAGAATTGTTCGGCAAAGATCACGTTTTCAAGGCGGGAACTATCTCCGCCGTAAAGGAAAAAACCGCTTTCGGTTTCGTGAAAAAGTATTGTGAGGAGCGTGGAATAGTTTATAACAACGCCGAAATGGAACGCTTGTCGATAGGCTGCACGGGCGTAAAACGCACAACCTCTCAGCACCCGGGCGGAATGGTTGTAGTGCCTAACGATTACGAGGTGTACGATTTTACGGCGGTACAGCACCCCGCCGATAAGACCGAGGGCGATATGATAACCACGCACTTCGACTTCCACGCGCTTCACGACACGATCTTGAAGCTTGATGAGCTTGGACACGATGTGCCGACGCTCTATAAGCATTTGGAGAATATGACGGGCATTAAGATCGCGGACGTGCCCACGTCCGACCCCGAGGTCTATAAGCTGTTCACTTCGACCGAGCCGCTCGGACTTACCAAAGACGATATCGGAGTGCAGTGCGGCACATGGGGTATCCCCGAGTTCGGCACGAGCTTTTCAATGCAGATGCTTATCGACGCACAGCCGAAGTACTTTTCGGATCTGCTTCAGATTTCGGGATTGTCGCACGGCACGGACGTTTGGCTCGGCAACGCGCAGGATCTAATCAAGAGCGGCACTTGCACGATTTCAAACGTAATAGGAACGCGTGACAGCATTATGGTGTACTTAATGCACATGGGTTTGGAGCCGTCTATGGCGTTCAAAATTATGGAGTTTACGCGAAAGGGCAAGGCGAAAAAGGAATTTAACGATGAGATCTACGCGGCGTTTAAGGAGCATAATGTGCCACAGTGGTATGTGGACAGCTGTCTGAAAATCAAGTACATGTTCCCGAAAGCGCACGCAGCGGCTTATGTAACGGCGGCGATAAAGCTCGCGTGGTTCAAGATATATCACCCGGCGGAGTTTTACGCGGCGACGCTTATAAAGCACACGGAAAATATCGAGCTTGAAACGGTCCTTAAGGGCAAATCGGCGGTAAAACAGCGCATAACCGATCTTAAAGCGCTGCCCAAACCCTCCGCAAAGGAGGAGGTAAAGCTTGAAGCGCTCCAGCTTATCCTTGAGATGATGTGCCGCGGCATAGAGCTGCTTCCCGTGAACGCGCGCAAGTCCAAGGCGACCGCGTACACCGTTGAGGACGGCAACGTGCGTCTGCCGCTGAACGTAGTTCCGGGCTGCGGCGATAACGCGGCTGTGAAGCTGAAAGAGGCGATCAACTCCGATGGTGAACTCAGCATTGATGAAATTCAGCAGATAAGCGGCGTGAACGGCTCCGTTATCGAAAAACTTAAGGAAATGGGCGTTTTTGAGGGATTTCATCAATCGGCGCAGTATTCGCTGTTTGATATGATGTGACGATTTTGTTGAAAGATTTTATTAAATTCGCCGAATTTTTTGCCTGTGCTTGACATTTCGGCAAATTTATGCTACTATAATATAGTAATTTGCTACTATACTACCACATCATTGCGTTAAAGTAATTTGGAAAGGGAAAACAAATTGAAAAGTAACGAAATAAGAATTAAAAGAAAAAACGATTGGCTTACTCCGGAGGGTACCCGCGATCTGCTGTTTGAAGAATGCGCGGCAAAGCGGGAGATATCCGAGAGCGTAACAAGGCTTTTTGAGAATTACGGCTATTCGGAAGTGATAACCCCGGGACTGGAATTTTTCGACGTGTTCAACGGTTATACTCGCCAATTTCCGCAGGAAACTCTGTACAAGCTTGTGGACGGCAAAAACCGCCTTATGGTGCTCCGCCCCGACAGCACTTTGCCGATAGCGCGGCTTGCGTCGACTCGTTTAAGCGATGAGGAATTGCCGCTTAAGCTGTTCTATAATCAGAATATCTTTATGGTGAACCCCAAGGACAGCGGGCGCGACGATGAAATTTCCCAATGCGGAATTGAAATTCTCGGCGGCAAAAGCGGCGCGGCGGATTTTGAAGCGCTGGTGCTCGCGGCGAAGTCGCTGGCGGCTTGCGACGAGGATTATCGTATCGAGATAGGCGACTGCGGTATTTTCACAGAGCTTATGGCGGATTTTGAGTGCGAACCCGAGCTTGCGGTGAACACCCGTCATTGGATTGAAACGAAAAACCTTCCGATGCTTAACAGCGTTTATTCTTCCGATAAAATCGCCGAAGAAGATAAGGTTTTTGCGGAAGCGTTCAAGGCTTTGCCGAGACTTTTCGGCGGCATAGAGGTTCTGGAGGAAGCGAAAAAATATTTGCACGGCGAAAATTTGGAGCAGGCGCTTACGAGACTTGAAAAACTCTGCCGTGATTTGTCCGATATCATTCCCGAGGAGAAGATTCGCGTGGATCTGGGACTTTTAAGCAGTAAAAACTACTACACGGGAGTTATTTTCCGCGGTTATGTCGAGGGTTACGGTCAGCCCGCGCTCTCGGGCGGTCGCTACGACAGGCTGCTCGGCACGTTTGGGCGCGGCGCGGGCGCGGTCGGATTTGCGATGAACGTTGAAGCGGTAGCGCGGGTTTTGCTTAAAAAGGATAAAACACGGTTTGAAAGAAAACCCGACGTTATTGTCTGGAGCGAAAATCTTGCTTTGGGTTTAAAGCATTGCGGCGATTTGATAGCGGAGGGGCTTAACGTGGTGAATTCCGTTTTGGAATGCCCGAAATGTACTAAAAAATACGCGAAAGAGCATAACATAAAGCGCGTTGATGTTGTCGATAAAGACGGCAATGTATTAAGCGAGGAGGTGTGAGCCATGGAAAACAGAAAAGTAAGAATTGCTCTCACCAAGGGGCGCATTGAGGATAAGGCGGTCGGAATTTTGGAGAAGATCGGCTTTGACGTAACCGATTTGCGAAACAAGGGCAGACGGCTTATTCTCAATATTCCGAACGAGGATATCGAGGTCGTTCTCGCGAAAGCGGCGGATGTTATCACTTACGTTGAACACGGCGTGTGCGATCTGGGAGTTGTCGGCGAGGACACGATCATGGAGCACGGCGGAAAGTTCTGCGAACTTGCCGACTTGAATTTCGGGAAGTGCAAATTCGCGCTTGCCGTCAAAAAAGGCACGGACTTTTTTGCGGGCTACGGCGTTAAAACCGTAGCCACAAAATATCCCAAAGTTACGCGCAACTATTTCGAGAAACAGGGTATCGACGTCGATATTGTAAAAATCGAGGGTTCGGTGGAGCTTGCCCCGCTTGTCGGCTTGGCAGACGGAATTGTCGATATCGTGGAAACGGGAACAACGCTTAAAGAGAACGGCTTGGAAGTCCAAACAGACGTAGCGCCCATTTCCGCGCGGCTTATCGTCAACACCGTAAGCCTGAAGCTGAAGCAGGAGCGTATCTTGGAGCTTGTTAATTTAATTAAAGGAGTAATCGAATGATAAAGATAATTAAAGCGGACGGCGATGAAAAGAAGTTTCTCGCCGAAGTTGAAAAACGCGCGGGCGAGGTAAACGCCGAGGTCGAGAAAACCGTTAAGGAAATTTTAGCTGACGTTAAGGCAAACGGCGACAAGGCGGTAAGGGAATATACGGCGAAATTTGATTGTCCGAACGCGCAGTATTACAGAGTTCCCGACGAGGCAATACAGGACGCGCTCACCGAAGCTAACGAGAAATCTCCGGAGTTCGTGAATGCTATGCTGAACGCCGTCGAGAACATCACGGCGTTCCACACCCGTCAGAAGCGCGAGGGCTTTTGCGTAACGGAGGAAAACGGCGTTATTATGGGACAGCGCGTGCGCGGTTTGGATAAAGTCGGACTGTACGTTCCGGGCGGCACGGCGGCTTATCCGTCCTCTGTGCTGATGAACGCCATTCCCGCAAAAATTGCCGGTGTAAAAGAAATAATTATGGTAACGCCGCCGCTCAAGGACGGCACGGCTAACAAGGATATTCTCGTTGCGGCGGCTCTTTGCGGAGTGGATAAAATTTATCTCGCGGGTGGTGCGCAGGCAATCGCGGCGCTTGCCTACGGCACGGAGGAGATACCGCGCGTATCGAAGATAGTCGGTCCCGGCAACATTTTCGTGGCTACGGCTAAGCGTTTGGTTTACGGCAAAGTCGATATTGATATGGTCGCGGGACCGAGCGAAATTCTCGTTATTTCCGATGAGACCGCCAATCCGAAATATCTCGCCGCCGATCTGATGTCGCAGGCGGAGCACGACAAGTTGGCTTCCGCGATTATGGTGACTACAAGTATGGAGATCGCGGAGAAAACGCAGGCCGAAATAGAGCGCCAGAAAGCCGAGCTTTCGCGCAAGGATATTATTGACGCGTCTCTCGACAACTACGGCGGCATAATCGTTTGCGATACTATGGATTACGCTGTTGAAATTGCGAACGTGATAGCTCCCGAACACTGCGAGGTAGTAGCCGAAAATCCTCTTGAATACATCGGCAAGCTTGATAACGTTGGATCTCTGTTCCTCGGACAGTATTCTCCCGAGCCGTTGGGAGATTACTACGCGGGACCGAACCACGTTCTGCCGACATCGGGCACGGCGCGTTTCTTCTCGCCTTTGGGAGTAGACAGCTTTATCAAGCGTTCAAGCTATATTTACTACACAAAGGACGCTCTTATCGACGCGGCGGACGACATCATTCTCATAGCCGAGCGCGAAAAACTCACGGCTCACGCGAACTCCATTAAAGTGAGAAAGGATATTTGAAATGGATATGAAGCTTATTAACAGGCTGCTGTTGATAGGAAGCGTCGGGCTTTTGGTCGCGGGTATCATTTTTATCGTCCTTTGCCTTTTGGGAGAGAAAGATTTGCTTGTTTGGGCGCTGTTATGCGTTTGTATTTCAAATTTGTTAAATATCGTCAGAACGAATTTCAATAAAAGCGACAAGTAAATTTAGGAGTGTGTACAGTGGACAAGATATGGACTGAAATGTACAAGGCAGCGAAGTCCGTGCAAAACGGACGAAAGATCTCCGACTACATAGAGGCAGGCGGGGTCGCCGCCGCGATACTTTCAAAATCCGGAAAGATCTATACGGGAGTGTGCGTTGATACTTGCTCTACTCTCGGCATTTGCGCGGAAAGAAACGCTATCTTCAATATGATAACAAACGGAGAACAAGAGATAAGCAAGGTTCTCGCAATAATGCCCGACGGAAAAACCGGCGCTCCGTGCGGCGCGTGTCGGGAACTTATGGTTCAGTTAATGCCCGAAACGTATAAGAGTGTCGAGATAATGCTTGATTATGAACGGGAAAAAATTACCACTCTCGTGGAGCTTACTCCCGAGTGGTGGATTTAAGGAGAATACAATGAACAGAACAGCCGAAATCACAAGAAAAACAAAGGAGACCGACATCAGCGTTAAGTTAAATCTCGATGGGGGAGAAGTAAAAATAGATACGGGCATAGGCTTCCTAGACCACATGCTGACGGCTCTGGGAGTACACGGCGGCTTCGGGCTGGAGATAACCGCGAAAGGCGACCTCTATGTTGACGGACACCACACCGCCGAGGACGTCGGAATAACACTCGGGCAAGCGTTCGCGAAAGCTCTCGGCGACAAGTCGGGTATAATGCGCTACGGCACGGCGTTTATCCCAATGGACGAAAGCCTTGGTTTTTGTTCGCTTGACATAAGCGCAAGACCATTTCTTGTGTTCAACGCGGAGTTTGATAACGAGCGTGTGGGCGAGTTTGATACATGTCTCACCGAGGAATTTATGAGGGCGTTCGCGTTCAACGCGGGGATAACGCTCCATTTGCGCGTGGAGTACGGCTCCAACGATCACCACAAGATAGAAGCCTTGTTCAAGGCTCTGGCTTACGCTCTCAAAGCTGCGACTAGGCTCAACGAGAGCGGCGGCGCAGTCTCCACAAAGGGCGTTTTGTGATGCGCGGCTATAACGTTATCGCTGTTTTCGCTCCCGACAGGCGCACAATGCTGATGTGCAGGCGCGTTAAAGAGCCGTACAAGGGCTTGCTGAATATGGTCGGCGGGAAAATAGAGGGCGGCGAGGACGGATTTACGGCGGCTTACCGAGAGTTATTCGAGGAAACGGGCATAACAAAGGACGACATTCGTCTAACTCATCTTATGGATTTTTCTTATCCGCTTTGTGGTGAGTATGTGGAAGTTTACGCAGGCAGTCTTAAACGCGCGGTAACTCTCCGAGAGGAGAAAAATCCGCTTTTGTGGGTGGACGTTACGGAGAACTTTTTTGATATGGAAAGGTATGCGGGCGAGGGAAATATCGGGCATATTATGGAGCATATAAAGATACACAGTTCCGAGATTTTTGATTAAGAAGCAATTTTCCGCACTGCGCGGATTTGTTAAAAGGAGAAAACTATGATTGCTGTCATTGACTACGGCGCGGGAAATCTGTTCAGCGTGAAAAACGCCTTGGATTTTCTCGGCTTTGAAAACAAAGTAACCTCAAACGCGGACGACCTTAAAGCCGCCGACCGCCTTATTCTCCCGGGAGTGGGCGCGTTTCCCGACGCTATGCGAATGCTTTCGGAGAGCGGACTTATCGGCGTTATCAAAGAAGAAGTGACGAAAAAGCCGCTTTTGGGTATTTGTTTGGGTATGCAAATGCTTTTTGAGAAAGGTTACGAGTTTGCCGAAACGGACGGTCTGGGGTTAATTCCCGGTGCGGTTAAGCTGATGACCCCGAAAGACCTCGCAATTCCGCATATCGGGTGGAACTCTTTGGAATTTAACGAGCCTTGCAAGCTGCTCGACAATGTGAAAAACGGCGAGTATGTTTATTTTGTTCATTCTTACGCGGCGGAGTGTCCGAGTGAGTACGTCGCGGCGTACTGCGATTACGGCGGAAAAGTCACCGCGCTTGTGCATAACGGCAACGTTTACGGCTCGCAGTTTCACCCCGAAAAGAGCGGGGAAACGGGGCTGAATATTCTGCGGAGTTTTAACGCGCTATGAACGATAATTTATACGCAAAGGTCAAACGCCGTACCTATGAGATATTGGAAGTTGCCCGCCCCAACGATAAAGCGAGCCGGGTAGTGGATATAATATTGGTATGCCTGATACTTATAAACGTGGTTCTTATAATTGCCGATACGTTTGAATTGCCGCCACTTGCTTCAAAAATAGGAGGAGTTGTTGAAACCGCATCTGTTATAATCTTTACTTTAGAGTACATACTTAGGTTTTGGTCGGCAGATCTTTCATATCCGGGCATACCGCCTTTTTTGGCTCGGCTTCGGTATATGGTAACTTTTTCCGCGCTTATAGACTTGATATCGCTGCTGCCGAGTTATATTTCCGCAATCTCCGCAAATTTTATGGTGTTAAGAATGCTGCGTGTTATTCGGCTTTTTAGAGTTTTTAAACTCAACCGTTATACGCACGCTTTGCGTGATATTGGAGAGGTGTTTAGAAAAAAAGCAAGTCAGCTGATATCGTCAATGCTTGTGGTATTGATTTTAATGCTTATCTCCGCTGTACTGATGTATGACGCTGAGCATGAAGCGCAGCCCAAAGTATTTGATAACGCGCTTTCGGGGCTGTGGTGGGCGATAGCCACGGTCACAACGGTGGGTTACGGTGATATTTATCCTGTGACGGCTGTGGGGCGCGTAATGAGTGCGATAATTGCGCTGCTCTGTATCGGACTTGTTGCCGTTCCTACGGAAATTATAACATCGGGCTTTTCCGAGCAGATCTCACAAAAGAAGGTTGAAAAAAACGACAAATCCAAAAAATCAAATGGGCAAGATGAGGATACTAAGAAATTTTGTCCTTATTGCGGACATAAACTTGATTAAAATATGAGAAATGCGTAGGAGGATTAACTCGCTATGACGTTCACGGAAGAAAAGGGCGATTTGTTCACCGAGGAGATAATTGCAAATTACGCGCTTTGTCATTGCATCAGCTCCGACTTCGCTCTTGGCGCGGGGATTGCCAAAGTGTTTGCGAAAATGGGCGTTAAAAAAGAGCTTTGCGAAAAATTCCCAAAGCAGTGGCAGGGCAGAGGATATTGCTTAATAACCGAGATCAACGGCGTTATTGTCGGCAATTTGGTGACTAAAGAGCGCTATTTTCACAAGCCGACGATTGACACTTTGCGGCAGTCGCTTGACGATTTCCGTGAAAAGGTAGTCAAGCTTAAACTGCAAAAGGTGGCCATGCCGAAAATCGGGTGCGGTCTGGACAGGCTCGATTGGGAGAATGTTCGCGAGACGATAAAAGAGGTTTTTGCGGAAACTGAGATTGATCTGCTCGTAAAATTTATCTAGACTAATAAGTATAAGCAACTACCGCATTGCGCAAAAGAAATCTTTTGCGCAATTGTTTTCTTGTTAAGCGGACTTTTTTCTCAAAAGGACTTTACACGGCGAGGAAAATATGATATAATAAATATGTATGAATTATAATAAACGGAGGTAATCAAATGGGAATGACAATGACGCAGAAAATTCTCGCGAAGCACGCGGGCTTGGACAACGTTATCGAAGGGCAGCTTATCAGAGCAAAACTGGATATGGTGCTCGGCAACGACATCACAAGTCCCGTGGCTATCAACGAGTTCAACAAGAACGGTTTTACGGGCGTGTTCGATAAGAGCAAGATCTCGCTTGTTATGGATCACTTCACGCCAAACAAGGACATCAAAGCCGCTATCCAATGCCAACAGTGCAGAGGGTTTGCGGAAAAGTACGACATAGACAATTTTTACGACGTGGGCAACGTTGGTATTGAGCACGCGCTGCTCCCCGAAAAAGGTCTTGTAATTCCGGGAGACTGCGTTATCGGAGCGGATTCGCATACTTGTACTTATGGTGCGCTGGGCGCGTTCTCAACGGGCGTTGGCTCTACCGATATGGCGGCGGGAATGGCTACGGGAGAAGCGTGGTTTAAAGTGCCGAGCGCTATTAAGTTCAACCTCACGGGCAAGCTCAACAAGTGGGTGAGCGGCAAGGACGTAATTCTTCACATAATCGGAATAATCGGCGTGGACGGCGCACTGTATCAGTCTATGGAGTTCACGGGAGAGGGGTTGAAAAATCTCACAATGGACGATCGTCTTTGTATGGCGAATATGGCTATCGAAGCGGGCGCGAAGAACGGCATTTTCGAGGTGGACGAAGTCACCGAAGCGTATGTTAAAGGCAGAACCGACCGCAAGTTTGAGGTGTTCAAGGCAGACGAGGACGCGCATTACAACCGCGTTATCGACATAGATTTAAGCACGGTGAAGTCTACGGTATCTTTCCCGCATTTGCCCGAGAATACCAAGACTATTGACGAAGCGGAAGCTCTGAAAATCAAGATAGACCAAGTAATCATCGGCTCGTGTACTAACGGGCGTTACAGCGACCTTGAAGCGGCGGCAAAAGTCGTTAAGGGCAAAAAAGTAGCTAAGGGCGTTCGCGCTATCGTAATTCCGGCAACTCAGCAGATTTATTTGGACGCTTTGAAAAACGGACTTCTTGAAACGTTTGTCGAAGCGGGAATGGTAGTATCAGCACCGACTTGCGGACCGTGTCTGGGCGGTCACATGGGCATACTCGCGCCGCACGAGAGAGCGGTGTCTACTACAAACCGCAACTTTGTCGGCAGAATGGGCGACACCACTTCGGAAGTGTATCTCGCAAGCCCCGCTATTGCGGCGGCAAGCGCGCTTACGGGTTTTATCTCTAATGTTAAAGACTAGTTTACAATTAATTTGAACAACCTACGAAAATCGCATAAATTTCAAAAAGTGTCGACCGCGAGCGACCGCAAGCGGTCGCCCTCGCACGCAGCTAAAGCTCCGTGCGGTAAATTGCGTAGGGAGACCGGTCTTGAGTTTGAAGCGCAACGCAGCGCGAAGCGCGGAGAGAGCATTCAAACTCAAGATTTTGAAATTTTTTAAAATAAGGAGTTAAATATGAAAGCACACGGAACAGTACATAAATACGGCGATAACGTTGACACGGACGTAATAATCCCCGCGCGTTATCTCAACACCTCCGACCACAAGGAGTTGGCAAGTCATTGTATGGAGGATATAGATAAGGATTTCGTTAAGAACGTCAAGGACGGCGACATCATAGTCGCAAATATGAATTTTGGCTGCGGAAGCTCCCGCGAACACGCGCCTATCGCTATCAAGGCAAGCGGTATCGGCTGCGTTATCGCGTCTACTTTCGCGAGAATTTTCTACCGCAACTCGATAAATATAGGGCTTCCTATTTTGGAGTGCGACGAGGCGGCTAAAGATATCGACAACGGCAACGAAGTCGAGATAGATTTCGATACGGGAATTATCACGAACGTTACCAAAAACAAGACTTATCAGGCGCAGCCGTTCCCCGAGTTTATCAAGGAGATCATAAACAAAGGCGGATTGCTTAATTCTCTGAAGAAATGAGAGTCGATATTCGCCCCGCGATCTATTCCGACTGTCCGAAGCTTGCGAAAATCAAGCTGTTGGCGCGAGGGGAGAACGCGGAGGAAAACTCGGCGCGTTTTGAAAGCGAGTTACGGTACATCACGGCGTTTCTGGACGAGCGCCAGAGCGTTTTTGTGCAGCTTATTGACAGAGTTCCAATGGCTTATTGTGCTGTCCGAGAGAGCACAATAAGACCGTTTGTTGGTTGGGCTTACGTCAAGGATCTGTATGTTCTCCCCAAATGGGAGAGCAAGGGTTTTGGCAAGAAGCTGCTTATGCATACGCTTAGGACAATGCGCGGCAAGGGTTATATGAACGCGTTTCTCGACTGTGCCGAAGATAACCAACGGGCGCGGAAATTCTATGAGAAATTCGGGTTTGAGAAACGCGAGACCGCGGGTTCAAGCGGATGCGGATACGTCACATATACGATAGATTTTTGAGGTGAGCCGTGGATATCGAAATAAGACGTGCAGATTTATCGGATGTTGAGGGAATGTCAATCGTTGTGGACAGCGCGTGGCGCGAGAACTATAAGGATATCTTCTCAGCGGAGCAGATAGCGGAATATACGGGCAAAAACCGCCGCAACAGCTTTAAAAGTTTGATAGTCAACGGCAAAAGCGTTTATGTGCTGACGGCGGACGGCGAAATATCGGCGGTCTGCGCGGCGCAGTTTTGCGAAGAAAAAACATATGAGGGTTACGCCGAGATAATGCTGATGTACGTGCACCCAAAGTTTCAACATCAAGGCTTTGGGAGCAGGCTGCTTTCTCATACTCTTGAGGAAATGCGGAAAAAGGGCTATAAAAACGCGGTTCTCGATACCGCCGAAAAGAACGAGAACGCGCGGCGGTTCTATAAAAAGCTGGGGTTTACGGAGCAAAAATCCGACGTAAGCCGAAAATTTGACGATGTTACGAGGGTAATTTACACAATAAAACTATGAAAGACTTAAAGAAAACAAGCGTTTTGATAGCGCTTATACTGCGGCACAAGCCCGAAGCTGTCGGCATTACGCTTGACGAACACGGCTGGGCGAATGTTTCCGAACTTATCGCGGGCATAAACAAAACCGAGGGTTACAGCATTGATATGGAAACTCTCGAGGAAATAGTACGCACGGACAACAAGCAGCGGTACAGCTTCAACGAGGACAAAACGCTTATCCGCGCAAATCAAGGGCACTCGGTAAACGTGGACGTTGAACTCAAAGAAGCCGAGCCGCCCGAACAGCTTTTCCACGGAACGGGGGAGAAGTTTGTAAGCTCGATATGCAAAGAGGGTTTGAAGCCGAAATCTCGCCTGTACGTTCATCTCTCAAAGGACAAGGAGACCGCTGAGAAAGTCGGCGCGCGGCACGGCAAGCCGCATATCTTCTTTGTGCATTCGGGGAAGATGTTCAGGGCGGGATATAAATTCTACCTCTCCGAGAACGGAGTTTGGCTTACAAAATTCGTTCCTCCCGAGTTTTTGGGGGAGCGTTAAAGAAAGGAAATATTGTAATGGAAAAGAATATTGCTGTTATAAATGGCGACGGAATAGGTCCCGAAATAGTCACCGAGGCTATGAAGGTGCTGGATAAAGTTGCGGAAAAATTCGGGCACAAGTTCAACTACGAGCAGCTTCTTATGGGCGGCTGTTCGATAGACGCGAACGGCGTGCCGCTCACCGAGGAGACGATAGAACGCTGCAAAGCGTCCGACGCGGTGCTTATGGGAAGTATCGGCGGCAATACCACCACTTCGCCGTGGTATAAGCTCCCCGCGGACAAACGCCCCGAGGCGGGCTTGCTCGGACTTCGCAAGGCTCTCGGACTGTTCGCGAACCTGCGCCCGTGCCTGCTGTTCAAGCAGCTCAGTGGCGCTTGTCCGCTCAAAACGGAGATAAGCTCCAAGGGCTTTGATATGCTGATAATGCGCGAGCTTACGGGCGGTCTGTATTTCGGCAAGCGTTACACCGAGGACAGAGACGGCGTGACTACCGCCGTAGATACTCTCGAATACAATGAGAACGAGATTCGCCGTATCGCGAAAAAAGCCTTTGAAGTGGCTATGCAGCGCAGAAAAAAGGTAACGAGCGTAGATAAAGCGAACGTTCTCGACACCTCGCGGCTTTGGAGAAAGGTCGTTGAGGAAGTCGCAAAAGACTACCCCGAAGTAACCTTAGAGCACATGCTCGTGGATAACAGCGCAATGCAGCTTGTACGCGACCCCGCGCAGTTCGACGTTATGGTGACGGAGAATATGTTCGGCGATATTTTGTCGGACGAGGCTTCGATGATAACGGGTTCTATCGGAATGTTGGCTTCGGCAAGCATGAACGAAACGAGCTTCGGACTTTATGAGCCGAGCGGCGGTTCCGCGCCCGATATCGCGGGTCAAAACAAGGCGAACCCGATAGCGACTATCCTTTCGGCGGCAATGATGCTGCGCTACTCGTTCAAAATGGACAAAGAAGCGGACGCGGTTGAGAATGCCGTAAATGCGGCTCTCGAAGCGGGTTACCGCACGGGCGACATTATGAGCGAGGGTATGAAGCTCGTTTCTTGCTCCGAAATGGGCGACGTTATAGTTGACAATATGTAATTGACAGTTGACAATTACTTGCGCGGCAATGTTTTGAATTGCTCCCTAAAATACACCGATGAATAAAACAAAGTGACCAAGATCGCTCTTGGTCACTTTTGTTTGAAGTATTTTTACGAATATAACCCTTATTTTCCGGGAGCCATAAGGCGAACCATAACGGCTTTTTGCGCGTGAAGACGGTTTTCGGCTTCGTCGAATATCTCGTTAGCGTGAGCTTCAAAAACCTTTGCGGTTATTTCTTCCTCACGATGAGCCGGCAGGCAGTGCAATACGATAGCGTCGGATTTCGCCGCGCTCATAACATCGTCGTTTATCTGATAAACGCCCTCGAATACTTTTTTACGCTTTTCAAACTCGCCCTCTTGACCCATAGAAGCCCAAACGTCCGTGTACAGAACATCAGCATTCGCGGCGGCTTCCTTGGAATCCGCGACGAGTTGGAATTTGTCGCCATACGCCTTTGCGAACTCCAACACCTGCGGGTCGGGGTGATATCCCTCGGGGCAGGCGAGCGATACGCTCATGCCGCATTTCAAGCCGCCGACGGTAAGGGAGTTTGCCATATTGTTGCCGTCTCCGATATAGCACAATTTTAAGCCGTCAAGCTTGTTTTTGTATTCGCGGATAGTCTGTAAGTCGGCAAGCACCTGACACGGGTGGCAAAAATCCGTAAGTCCGTTGATTATCGGAATAGAGCCGTATTCGGAGAGATCCTCGACTTCCTTTTGCGCGAACGTGCGTATCATAATTCCGTTTAAATAGCGCGAGAGAACGCGCGCGGTATCTTGAACGGGTTCGCCGCGACCGATCTGCAGATCGCGCGAGGACAGAAACAGCGCCTGTCCGCCCAACTGGTACATTCCCGTTTCAAACGAAACTCGCGTGCGCGTGGAGGATTTCTGGAAAATCATTCCAAGCGTCATGCCCTTGAGATGATGATGCTCTATGCCGTGTTTTTGCTCGTATTTAAGCTGGTCGGCAAGGTTCAGCAAATCAATTATTTCCTCAGTCGAGAGGTCTAAGAGTTTCAATAAATGTTTCATAGTTATATTTTCCTTTCATAATGAGCTATGTATCAATTCGGATAATGTCCGCGATCGCTCGGTTGCGGTAAACGACGTCCTCACGAGCGGTAAATCCGATTTTTTCCCAAAATGTATTTGCGCTCGTGTTTCGTTCAAATACAAGCAGAGCGACCTTATTTATTCCCAAATTTTTCAGAGCGCTCAAAGCCGCGTCCACAAGTTGTTTAGCTATGCCTTGACGACGAAATTCGGGGTTTACGGCGGTGTGGTAAATATATCCGCGCCGACCGTCGTTTCCCGCGATTATCACGCCGATAACTTTATCGTCCTTTACAGCCACAAAACAGGTTTCGGGATTTCGCTCTAAAAACTTCGCAATGCCCTCGCGCGAATCGTCGAGGTTGTTAAGACCCATTCCCTTGCAGGAGAGCCACAGCTCATAAACCGCGTCGTAATCGCTTATAGTCATTGTTCTGATGTTCATTTGCTCAGCCTCCTATAAATCCAATTATATCATCAAGATATTTCTTGTCTGTCCAGTCGCACTTTTGTCCCACAGCGCACATCAGCGCTTTTTCCCACGGCTCATAATCAGCGGGCTCTTTTTTCGCGACAGCCTTTTGCAGCAACTTGCAGAGCGTTCTGTCCTTGAATGTCATAGCGTCCTCGTCCCACGCGCCGCGCGCGTAAAAGCACTTTACGCCGTCAAGCTCGCCTTTAAAATTGTGTTCGTAAACCGCTTTGAACGCCTGCTCGTCATACGGCGAAGCTTCCACGCATAAAACCGCGATTTTATTGCTTTTCAGTTCGCTTATGTTCTTTTTCAAGAATGACAGCCCCGCAATCCCCGAGGCATAGATCCCCCGGCAAGAATAACGATATTGTATTTTAAAACGTCATTGATATTTGCCTTTTTCGTTTCCGTAATTTCTAAGCCCGTGGCTTCGGCAAGCCAATCGGCGTATCTTTTTGTTGCTCCGTACTTGGATTGATAAAGAATTATTCCTTTGCTCATCTATACTTTCCTTTCATTTTGTGACAGTTATCCGAATGTTTATTTCATCATCGCTTAGGGGTTCAAATCCCGACGCGAATTTTTCTTCCAGTCCCTCGTCCACAAAATAAGCGTTTGTCTCGCCCGCAGACACCGCGGCGTTTCTTTTTTCCAAACGCTGCCGCCAAATCTCATCGCTAATGTCGATATAGTGCAGTTCGACGGGAATACCGTGCTTTTTGTAAAATTCTTTGGCGTGGTTTCTATGCTCTTTTGTCCAAAAGCCGCAGTCGAGAATAACATTTGTTCCGATCCGAATTATCTCGAGAGACTTATCAAAAATGAACTTTTGCACGCTAATAACATATTTATCGTGCTTTTCACCGGCGCTCTGTCCGAAAATTCCAAGCATTATTTCGTCTACAGAGAGTATCACCGCGTTGATTTGGTCACGCAGCCGCTCGGCATAGGTGCTTTTGCCGCTGCATATTTTGCCGCATATCAGAATTACTTTTGCCACAGTCGCTCCTTTCAAGATGTTATATAATATAATTTACAATGCCGTAAATCAAGTGACATACCGTGAAAATCGAGCAGGAAACAACGGCTATCGAATTCTTTCTATCAAGAGCGAAAAGCAGAAACGCCAAGCACGGCGGGAGCGTCAAGCCTATGATAACGGTAGCGTTTACTGCGCCGTTATAGTAAGATATCCAGCTTATGAAGTAGAGTGCAGCACACACGCACGAGCCGATTATAAGCGGTGAAAAGCGTAACTTATCCCGTTCACAGTTTATTATCAAACACAGCGCGGCAATCATCAGCACTTGACATACTGAAGCTATCGTATCAAGTATCTCGGTCACCGATTTTGATCGCAGAACGTCATTGGGCGCTGGTACGGCGAACCAAATGAAATTGGGTACCATAATAATGAGGAACAACAGCAGTCCCCAAACGTCAAATCCGAACCGATATTTTTTCACAGCCACACCGCCCAATCACCGTAATCAAACGTTCCGCTGCCGTGGTGAAGCAGACCTTTTTCGTTCAGCTTTCGAAACGCGTTTCTCATAATGTATGTATCATCGTCAATTTTGTCAGTTGTGAACCAGTCGCCCATTGTTTTTTCTACTCCTTATAGAACCCGCCCGTATGGAAATTCTCGCCGCCGAGCTTTTCAGCGGTGAGCCTGTAAGTTACCACGCCGTCGGGGCAGACGAACTCCTTGCAGAGCGGAGAATCAATAACATTGCCGACAGGGGAGTAGCCACCGATCTTCTGCAGATCACCGCCGCCGCGCACCGTTTCAAGCATAGGGAACAGATACAGCAGCGACTTCTGACAAAATCCGCGCCCGTGTTGGTTTACGGGACAGTCGTAGGTGCAGCGGTAAACGTCGCCTACCTCGTCGCCGTTGCGACAGTGGTTTTCGGTCTTATTGTTGTGAGATACGGCAATAACTTCAATGGTAAAGCCGTATTCTTCATTGTACCATTTTTTCATATACCGTGTTTACTCCTTGTCATACTGCAAATCATCAAAGCTGATATATGTTGTTTTGCAGTTCGGGCAGATAAGCGGTCTGGGAACATTGCAGCTTCCGTTATCCCAAGCGTCTGTGTACTTCGGGTCAAGCGTGGGGTCAAAGCCTGTTTTGGGATCCTTTTTGCCTTTTGGAGCGGGCTTCAAAATTTCTCCGCATTTCGGGCATTTACGAACGATCTGTCGTTTCCCGAGGCACTCGCTTAAAATCTTCATTCCCTTGTCGATTTCTTCGTAAGTGATCGTAAGGGGCGGCAGCAAGCGAACCCTGTCCTTTGCCGTCAACAAAAGCAAGCCCTTGTCGATACCCTTTTTCACGATATCCGCCGCTTTCATTGATTTAAGCTGAATGCCTATCATCAAACCTATTCCCGAAACGGACTTGACCTCGGGAATATCGCGGAGCTTTTCACGGAAATACTCGCCTTTTTTTTCTACTTCGTCCAGAAAGCCCTCGGAGTTCACTTTAGAGAGCACCGCAAGACCGCCCGCGCAGCTTATGGGATTTCCTCCGAACG
>CANQWD010000032.1 GCA_947627465.1 uncultured Clostridia bacterium | reverse complement strand
TTATAGCTTAAACTTTGAGTACCGTCTACCCACTCCTTTAAGGGTGGTTTGTCCGGTAATTATATTATAACAGGAGGTAATTTAAAAATGAAATGTAAAGTTAAGCGGATGCTTTGTTTGGTTTGTGTGTTTGTTGCTTCGTTTGTGCTGACAGTTACAGCTTTTGCGGATTTTATCATTTACAACGAAAACTTTATAGGTAAATATAAGTGCAATAGCAGATTGTTTCCGGACAGTTATGTGCAAGTCATGAACACCGGTATTTTTAAACTTCACGCATACTATGATGACAACAGAGACGGACTTCTTTATTATTCGGCATTCATTTCTGGTTCTTCGCAAGATGGAAAAATCAGCAATTCACCACCGTATAATTTCTATGCATACTTTGAAAATGCTTATTTGGTTCTTCGTAACGGAGATTTGCCGACCCATATAACCTACATTCCGGATTACCAAGCAATAGGCGATATTGATGTTGAAGGGAAATGGAAGAAAATAAGCATTATATCAAAACAATCTGATTACAGTTATATTTTAAACAAATAATTTTCTTTACAGAAAGGACAAAGGTGATTTTTATGAAAAAAATTATAGTTCCCATTATTATAGCGGCAGCTTTGGGCGTTGGCGGCGGCATTACCGCTGTTATGCTCAACAGATCCAACGTTGCGGACGCGGAAACACCGGAGCCCGTACACGAGGTTCCCGAGCTGAAAACGGGCAAGTATTATCTCAACGACGACAAGAGCAGCGGTCTTTGGATAGAGGTCAATCCCGAATTTCTTACGCTTAAGGGCGACGATGTTGACGCTTCTTTGAGAAAAGCAATCAACGACGATGCTGTGGAAAACGAGAATGTTGAAGCGGAATTTTCCAACGCCAAAGAGCTTTACTGCACCGAAAAGATATATTCCGTATCATATTTCGGAACAGAGAACGTTCCGTATATCATCAATGTAAGCCGTCACAACACGGTAAGCACTCCCGAAGAGCTTAAAAACTCCAACGCGGGTTTCCCCTACAACGCGGACACCAACACCATTAAGCTCGCTTTGCTCGGACATTTCACCCTTGTGGAGTAACAAAATCTCTTGATACACGTCACTATCGCGGCGGTTTCGCTTATCGGCGAAGCCGCTTGTAAAGGGGATTTTTAAGATTTTTCTTTTAAAAATTGTGAATTATAACAAATGGGCAATCGCAGTTTTGTGTAAGTATACGAAATTCTTTCAAAACGAAAGTATACTTGTGCTTGAAGTGTTGACAAAATGAAAATAATGTTATATAACATAATCAATGGTTGGGAGGTGATATGAAATTCAAATATCAATGGTTAAACGGTAATATAATGAGTGGTTGGGAGGTAATATGGAATACAAATTTCAATGGTTAAACGGTAAAAAGTGAAAAAACAGGAGGTAATTCAAAAATGAAATGTAAAGTGAAACGGTTGATTTGCTTGGTTTGTGTGTTCGTTGCTTCGTTTATGTTGACGGTTACGACTTTTGCGTCTGACTACGGATATGATTACTTTCATGGTATATATACAAAAGAGAACCGTGAAAAAGACGGAAAAGGATATGTGAGCATAACGCGTGAAGGCTGCTTTGGCATATTTGCATATAAAGACTTTGATGAGAAGTGCTATGTAACGGGCAGAAACGGAGAAGGCTCGATAAGCAACGGCGTTAATGGACTTAATGCAACTTTCAGTATTGTAACAAAATGCACAAAGGATGGGAAAACCCCTGTAAATAAGGGAACCATTCCTGATTATTCTGCTCTAGGCGATGTTGTAGGGAAAACTTCAAAAATAACAATTTATTCCAAAAAATCCAACGATGTATTTATATTGAATAAATAATTATTCAATACCTAACAGGTTACCAGAAAGGACAAAGGTGATTTATATGAAAAAGTTTATAGTTCCCATTATTATAGCGGCGGCTTTGGGCGTTGGCGGCGGCGTTACGGCTGTTATGCTCAACAGATCCAACGTCGCGATTGCGGACGTGGAAAACATTCCCGAAGTCAAGGCAGGGAATTATTATCTCAACGGCGACAAAAACAGCGGCTTATGGATAGAAATGACGCCGGAACACTTCTCGCTTAAGGGCGACGACGTCGACGCGTCTTTGTTAAAGGCGGCGAAAGACATTTACTCGAACGAAGATAACACTACGAGCGAGGCTGTGAATTCTTTGCGTGACGATTTGAAAGCGCTTTACTGCGGAGAAAAGGATTATATCGTTCAGGAATTGATACCCGAAAAGTCGCGATACAAGATAAGTGTCAGCCGTCACAGTGAGCACGCCGACAAGGAGACCTTGCAGAATTCCAACGCGGCTTTCATCTACGATATGCCGCAAAACACCATTGAGCTTGCTATCGGTGATTTCACGCTCGTTGAATAAGCGTATGAAATAACTTTTGATACCTGATCATTGCGGCGGTTTCGCTTATCGGCGGAGCCGCCGCAATTTTTTCGCTTTTTAAATTCGGCTGTCTTATCCTCATTATCTCTAAAAAACGCCAAAATCCGTCCACGGAAAAATCCGCGGACGGAATTATCTTATCTTTTTACTTTTTGGTTTTAACGGAAATTTCCGAACGGGCAATTACTTTGCCGTTCTTGTCGAACGCGTCAACTTTGAATTTATATGCGGTGTTTTTCTCAAGGTTCTTTACCATATACTTTACGGTGTTCGCGTTCTTTGTAACTGCAAGGTGCTTCCACTTGCCGTTTATCATCTGTGAAATGCGATAGTAAGAAGCGTTTTTGTACTTATCCCAAGTAAGCACGACCGAGAGCTTGTTAGGCTGCGCCCGAAGATTTTTGACGATATAATCGTAGTGTATACGCACATTTTTCAGCGAGTCGTCAACGAGTATGATCTTATCCCATTGTGCTTTCGTTCCTTTATAGTATACGTTTTTAAGGCTTTTGCAGCCCGAAAACGCGCCGTCGGCGATATTTTTTATGCTGCTTGGCAACGTCACCCATGAGAGATTGGTGCAATCCTCGAAAGCGTACCAATCAATGATCCTTACGCTGTTCGGTAAAGTCATGGATTTAAGACTTTTACAGTCGCTGAACGCTTCAATTCCAATTGTTTCGACTTTATTTGACATCTCCACAGAGGAAAGATTTACACAGCCGGAAAACGCGCCGTATCCAACGCCTTTAACGCCGTTTGACATCTTCACCGATTTAAGAGCCGTACAATCCGCAAACGCGTTATATCCTATGGCGGTCGTACCGTTCGGTACCGTATATTTCGCCGTCTTGCTGCCTATCGGATATTGAATGAGCGTTGTTTTCTTTTTATCAAACAAAACGCCGTTCAAAGAGCTGTAATTTTTATTCGCTTTATCCACGTTTATCGCGGTAAGATTTACGCAGCCCGCAAAAGCGTCCGCTTCTATACTTTTTACGCTTTTCGGTATTTCAACCGTTTTATTTTTATTGCCAACCGGATATCGGATAAGCTCCGTTTTGGATTTATCATAAAAAACGCCGTTCAAAGAGCTGTAATTTTTATTCGCTTTATCCACGTTTATCGCGGTAAGGCTCGGGCAGTCGTCGAATACGCCGTAGTCAACGAATTTTACGTTTTTCGGTATCGTCACGGATTTTAGGCTCGTACATCCCGCAAACGCACTGTTTTGGATTTTGGTTACGCTGCTTGGAATGGAAACGGTTTTAAGGCTTACGCAGCCGCAAAAAGCACACTCGCCAATGCCGTTCACTTTGCTTGGTATTGTCACCGAAGTAAGTTTTGAGCATCTGTAAAAAGCATATCCGTTTATGTATTTCAAACTGCTTGGAAGCTTGACTGATTTAAGCTTTAAGCAGCGCGAAAACGCTTCTTCTTCCACACTTACAACGCTCTTCCCTTTCACTTTGGCGGGAACGACCGCATTGACGATATTCTTGTTATTGCACTTAACGCGTAATGTTCCGTCCGAAAGCTCCGTATAATCAAAATCGCCCACAGTGAACTCATTACCGCTCGCCATTTTCACATTCGCGCTGACTTCAACGCTCTTTGCAAATGAAACGACGTTCACCGCGCTTACTGCCATAACTCCGCTTAGCAGAGCCGCAAATATTTTTCCGAATTTCATTCTGTCAACCCCCTTTTATGTAAATTCTCCGAGAACCGATAATCAAATCGGAATTTAAAGTACAGTATTTCTTTTAAACAATTATAACACAGTCGGAGTACATTTTCAATAGCAATATTCACCAAAAACAGATGTTGTGATTTGTCGAAATCATCAAAACATATATAGTAAAATCTCTGCGTCTTTTTATTAACCGTCATTTATAGCAATCCACGAAATGTTTGCACAATTTTCAAGCAACTTTTCCCATGATCATGCGGCATTTGACGTTTAGATGATGTTTGAATTGCGTGGATCGCTATAATTTACCGAAGGCTTTTAATAGATTTTCCTCAACCGCGCCCGCGTAATTCACTAAAAACAAGCTGTCCTCGCACGCCGCTCCCTCCGCGTAATAATCCGAAAGCGGCGTGACTTTTATTCCGCACTCGGCGCATTTGGCGATTATTTCCGCGCTGTTTTCGGGCAGTCTCACCGTAAAGTGAAGCCCCGCGTTTTCTTCGGATATTTTTACGTTTCCACAGCTTAAAATAAGCTGTTCCGTCAACTCGCAGACGCGCTTAAAGCGCTTTTTTGCGCGGTTTATGTGACGCTCGAAATAACCCTCCGAGATAAACCGAGCGAGCGTATACTGCTCGAACGCGGGAACGCTGCACGCGTAAAATCCGAGATTTTTGCGCCAAAGTCCGCAAAGCTCGTCGGACAGGCACATATAGCTTATTCGCACGGACGGCGCTATGGTCTGCGAAAACGTGTTAATATAGATCACGCGCTCGAGATCGTCCGAACCGAAAATAGTCGGAACGGGTTTGCCGCTTCTTCTGAACTCGCTGTCGTAATCGTCCTCAATTATGTAACGATCGCCGCTCTCAGCCCAGCCGAGTATCTCGCGGCGGCGCGAGATCGGCATTACAATGCCCGTCGGGAAGTGGTGCGCGGGCGAGATATGCGCGATATCCACGCGCCTTTTTTCAAGCTCGTCCGCCCTCATTCCCGAATTATCCAAAGGAATATACTCAAAACGCGCGTTGTTCAGCGCGTATATTTTCGCAAGCTTCGGAAAACCGGGGTTTTCAATTCCGTAAACCTTATCCCGCCCCAGCAGCTGTATCAGCAGGTTGTAAAGATACTCCGTACCCGAGCCGACTATTATATTCTCGGGCGGCGTATAAAAGCCCCGCGCTCTGTAAAGATAGCCCGAGATAGCCTCGCGAAGCTCATACGCGCCGCCGTTGTCTACGGGCTGCAAAAGCCGCGTCCCTTTCTCCGAAATTACAGAACGCATTAGCCTTGTCCAAACGGAAAACGGAAAAATATCCGCGCCCGCGGGTCGACTTGGCGGCTGTTCTTCCTTTTTTTCGCTGTCGGGCAGTCTGAGTGGCTTTGCTTTGGGCTTTTCTACGGCTTCCCCGCTGTATGCCGCATAATATCCGCTTCGCTGAGCGGCTCTTACATAGCCCTCGGCAATAAGCTGCGAATACGCGTTTTCCACGGTTATAAGACTGACTTGCAGCTGTTCCGCAAGAGCGCGTTTGCTCGGAAGCTTTTTTCCCTCGGGAAGTCTGCCGCTTAACACATCGTCGCGTATCTGCTCGTAGATCTGCTCGTAGAGCGGTTTTTCCGAGCTTCTTTCAAGAGTTCTTGCCATTATTTCTCCTTGAATGATTTTCCTTGATACGTATTCAGATCCGCAAGCCGCTTGTCCAGACCGCCCAAGACCGCGATCTTGTCTTTACTCCAAAGCGGCGCGGCGAGCAGCGTTTTGTCGCCGTCGCCCGTTACGCGCTCTATGACCGTTTCGGGCGGGAGAAGCTCCAACTGCCGCGCGGTTATGTCGATATATTCCCCGCGTGTGAGCGGCGCATAATCTCCGTTTTTATACATTTCAAACAGCTTTGTGCCGCGCAGAACGTGCAGCGAATGTATTTTCACGCCGTCCGGATTCAGCTTTGCGAGGGTTCCCGCGGTTTCCAGCATCATTTCCCGGCTTTCGTTCGGAAGCCCGTTTATAATGTGAACGCAAATGCGGATGCCATGCTCTTTCAAGAGATTATAGCCTTTCAAAAAATCCGCGAACGTATGCCCTCGGTTGATAAGCTCGGCGGTTTTGTCGTGAACGCTCTGCAAGCCCAATTCAACGGTGAGCGGCTTCGGAAATTCTTCCAATATCCGCGCCTTTTCCTCGTTAAGGCAATCGGCGCGGGTGGCTATTGAAACGGAAAACGCGCCCCAATTTTTCGCCGTTTCGAGAAGCTCCAACAGCTTTTCGGGCGAACAGAACGTATTTGTGTGAACTCCGAAATACGCGCATATCTTCGCGGCGGCATCTTTGGCGCGTATTCTTTCGCACTCTGCTTGCCACTGTTCCTCGAGCGTTCTCGGGTCGATCGTATCTTTACAGTAAATGCAGCCGCCGCTCTCCAAATTCGGACAACGAAAATGCGCGTCCAATGTCGCTTTATAAACGCGTCCTCCATAGGTATGCTTGTTGTGATACGCTAAAGTATGATAACGCTTATTATCATCGGAAAACGGAAAGGGGTTCATTTCGCGCTCCTTTTCTTTATAGTCAAAGTCACGAGAATTACGCATATTAACGCCGAAATAATTGAGGGAAGTCTTTCAAACCAACGCAAACCGAAAATCTTCCCGAACACGAACAGCAACAAACCCGCCGCCGCGCCTATTATGGGTAAAATAATCACGGAACTTTTTTCGCTTGCTCCAAACGGGAAAAATGCCGTTCCGACAACTATAAATGCGGGAACAAGAAAATAGACCGCGTAGAAAAAAACTCCAATAAACAACTGAAATACGTTGTCCCAATCGTGCGGACGGTGAAAAGCCTCGAAAAGGCTCACGATTATAAATCCAACAGACATTGCTCCCGCAATTCCCAATAGAACTTTAGATGTTTTTCTCATTTCGCACGCTCTTTTTTAGATATTATTCCCAAAGCCGCGCATACCGCCGCACACAAAACCGTCGGCACGCATAAAACTACGCCCAAATCTCCAAGCATAAAAAACGGAACGACCGACAAACCCGCCAGCACTCCCGCAGCAATGAACAGCGACAAAGGCTTTCCTAGAAGATACAAGCCTGCGGACAGTCCGAACGAGGCGCTGTCGACCGCCGGAATAAAAAATATCATACAAACGGACAGCAAACTCTCGCCCGTTATATGTCCGGTAGATGCCACGGCTATCAGCGCGATAACAAAATATGCCGCGAACACCGCTCCCGAACAGATGAACAACGGTTTCGGTCTGCATTTTGTAAGCAAAGCGCCGCTCAAAGTGCACGACAAACAGAGCAGCATGGGCAAACCCGTAACGAAACTCATCGCCGCTATGTTCAGCCACGCGGGAACAGTCAGCAGCGCGAACGCTCCCGAAGCTATATAAAGCGGCACGGGCTTGTCTAAGCAGACAAGCGCCGCCGTTCCCAAAATCGACGCGGGAACCAATGCCGCCAAAGCGCAAAGGGCGGCTTGTAAATCGAAACCGACATAGTACTCACCCCGCCGCCCATAAGACGCGCCGAGCAGCACAATAAACACGAGCGCAAACGCTCCCGACAATATCCCCGAAACGAGCGGGAAAACACGCTTTTTCATTTCTAAAACAACACCTCCGCTATTTTATTGATAGGACGAGAAAAACCACTCCCGCCGCGCCGAGCATTGCGACAAGCGCCAGCGCCGCAAGAATACCCGCGCCGCTTATCATTATCCCCGAGCCTGCTCCCGAATCGCCTGTTCCCGCCGAACCGATTATTGCCGAACCGCCGCCAATGCCCGTTAAAAACAAGATAAGCACGACTGTTCCGAGAAGAACCGCAAGGCTCAACATCAAAATCCCCACAATCAGCTTGCTTTTATTTAATCTTTTTTTGGATTTTTGGGGCGGCTGGGGCTGTTTTGATGAAAACGCGGTGCTCTCTTTGGGTAAATCGCCATCGCGCATTAAAAAATCGACGCTTACGCCAAAAAAGTCTGCGATATCGACAAGCTTATCGGCGGTCGGCACTGCCGTACCCAACTCCCACTTTGATACGGCTTGCCGAGAAACGTCTAACTTCTCCGCAAACTCCTCCTGTGACAAGCACGTCTTTTTCCGCAAATCGCGTATTTTCTCTGAAAACATTCATATCACCTCGCCTATATTATAACATAGCTTGCCGAAAATGTCTGCATATTCCGGCTTGAACTTCCGCAACTTACGGTTGCGTTGGCTTTATAAAGCGAAATTTGCCCTCTCTTTCGAGAGAGCAAATTATTTCAATCAATACCTTGAACACATTTATCGGTTCCGTGCGAAGCGCAGAATTGCGAACTTTAGTCCGCAAAGATAAATTTGTTAAGGTGACCGCCAAAGACGTTCACACTATGTCATCCGCGTCGAACGGGTCGCCGCATTCGGGGCAGAACTTCGGGGGCTTTGTGGGATCTTCCGGCTCCCAGCCGCACTTGTCGCACTTGTAGAGTGGAACGCCCGCGGGCTTGGGTTTGCCGCATTCCGCACAGAACTTGCCCTTGTTTTGAGCGCCACATGAGCAAGTCCAGCTGTCGCCCTTTGCGGGAGCGGGCTTCCCGCATTGAGCGCAGAATTTACCCGTGTTCTTCGCGCCGCAGGCGCAAGTCCAACCGTTTGCGGAGATAGTGGGCTGAGCGGGAGCTTGCGCCGCCTGTGCCTGTTGAGCTGCGGCTTGCTGCTGTGCCGCCATATTATAGAGATTGCCCGCGTTTATGCCGCCGTTCGCCTGAGCCATATTCATTCCCATAAAGCCCATCATAGCGCCGCCCGCGTTGCCCGCAGCGGTCTTCATAGCCTCGCCCTGAGCCTGGGTGAGGTGCGCCGCCGCCATTGCGGGGTCGCGCATAACTGCCGTTGTTTGGAGATTTTTGATAAGCTCCTGATCTTCTTGAGACATCGTCGGCGGGTTCATATTAAACGAAGTTATCGTCATTCCGCGCGTTTCTGCCCACTTCTTGGTGAGTATCTCGTTGAGCGCGTCGCATATCTCCATAGTATGCGCGGGCAGATTGCTCGGACGAACGCCCTGATCGCTTATCTTGCCGAGCGCGGGCTGAAGCGCCGTAACTATTTCGCTTTTAAGTATGCTGTCCATTGTGCGCTTGGGGTATGTTTCGGTGAAGTTTCCGCAGACGTTCGAGTAAAACAGAACGGGGTTTGTTATTCTGTAAGAATACTCGCCGTTGCAGCGGATCGACACGTCAACGTCCAAACCGATTTTCTCATCCAAAACTCTGAAAGGCACGGGAGAAGCCGTTCCGTAAAGGTTGCCCGTGACTTCCTTGGTGTTGATGTAATAAACGCGCTGATTTGCAGCCGCCTGTCCGCCGAACGCGAAGCGTTTGCCTATTTCCTTGAACGTGTTTTTAATGCTCTCTCCGAGGTCGCCGTAGAAAATCGACGGCTCCGTAGAACTGTCGTAAACGAACTGCCCCGGCTCGGCGCAGACTTCGGCAACCTTGCCGCCGTCCACGATAAGAGCGCACTGCCCCTCGTTAACCTCGATTATAGAGCCGTTAGAGATGACGTTGTCGCTGCCCTTCGTGTTGGAGCTTTTGCCGTTTGTGCGCTTGAAACCGCGCGCCGCCAACATATCCGAGCTTATTGCGTCACAGTAAAAGTATTCTCTCCACGCGTCCGCCAACGCACCCGAGACCGCACCCTTTGCCGCTTTGATCAAACCCATAACCTTTTCTCCTTTTTAAAACTCATTTGTTGCTTTTCGCCGCGGATTTCCGCTCTCCGCCCCGTTTGCTCCGACGAACCGAAACGCCGCGCGCTCAAAGCTGTTGTTCTTATTTTTATTGTACTACTTTTTTTGGGAAAAGTCAAGGGGAAATTTAGAGCCGCCGACATCCGTGAAGTTTTGCATAATTTTTTTACAAGACACACCGCATAATCTCTTGCAAAACAAAAACAAATATGGTATAATTAAATTAAACACACCAAACTTACAGTGAAAACTCGGCGATTTGATTTTGTAAGGAGGTTTTTAATGAAAACGAAAAAGCTTATCGCAATTCTTACGGTGGCGGCTGCCGCTGTGCAAATGACGGCGTTCCCGTCGTTTGCCGAACCGACCGAGCCGTCGATCTCCGCAGAGTTCTCAACCGAGAACCGGCTTCCCGAACGCTCCGAGCTTGAAGAAGCGTATCTGGAACAACTTTTTTACGGGGACAGGCGCATTGCGGCATATTCCGATTACGGAGCGTCAAGGCTTGAGGGCAATCAAAAAGTGATGTACGATTGGCTGAAAGATCAGATCGAAAGCATTGCCGACGGCACAAACGGCTCATCCGTTTTGACGTTCAACGATTCGGCGAAGCTGTATGATTACAGCAACGACGGTTTAAATCAAATGGTAAAGGATTGTCAAGCCGCATTCAATTACATCTTAAACGATCTTCCGGCGTCGTTTTATTGGTACGACAAGACAAAAGGAATATCCTTTAGCGGCGCGGGCAGCAACGGCGAACTTACATTGACGGTAAGAATGGCGGTCTGCACGGAATATGCCGACCCGACCGCCGATACATATTCATTTTCCGGCGGCACGGCGCGTCTCGGCGTTGACGCGTCTAAGATAGACGCGGCGAAAACCTCCGTTGAAAACGCAAAAGCTATCGCTTCAAAATACAGCTTAAAATACGACAGTGAAAAGGTCGAGGGCTTTAGGAACGAAATATGCGCGCTTACCTCATACAATCACCCCGCCGCGGACGACGACTCCACGCCATACGGCAATCCGTGGCAGTTGGTTTGGGTTTTTGACGGCGACGATTCCACGAACGTGGTCTGCGAGGGATACTCCAAAGCGTTTCAATACCTCTGCGATCTGTCCGACGTCGATTGCTTTACCGTTGACGGCACGATGGATTCCGGGCGGCACATGTGGAATATCGTGCGGCTTAACGGCAAGAGCTACCTCGTCGACGTTACAAACTGCGACGAAGGCTCTATAGGTGCGCCCGATCTGCTCTGCCTTAAAGGCGCGAAAACCGCCTCCGCCTCGAGCTTTGTAATGCAGCCGAAGAATACCGCGATCACGTATGCTTACAACAGCAAAACCATCGGCAATTATACGCCCGAACTTCTCATGGTGTCCACCGAGGACTACAAAGCGGATGTTATCCACACTCACTCTTGGGGCGACGGCACGGTGACAAAACCCGCGACCTGCTCCGAAACGGGCGTTTTGACCAAAATATGTAAAATCTGCGGCGAGACCAAAACCGAGATCATACCCAAAACGGCGCACGACTACACGAAGTACAAATTCGACGAAAATCAGCATTGGCATGTCTGCGCGGTTTGCGGCAACGAAAACGGCGATAAAGAGGCGCATAAGTTCTCCGAAACAGTGACCCGACAGCCCACGACCGCGGAAGCGGGCGAGAAAACCCTCGTCTGCGAATGCGGCTATACCAAAACCGAATCTATCCCGCCCATAATCGTGAATGAGATCCCGCTGACATTCAACAAGCCCGAAAACGGAAAGATCTCCGTGACCCAAAACGGCTCGTCGATAAACAGCGGCGGTAAGGTGAAAACGGGTGATGTTATCGGCGTTACGCTCACTCCGAACGCGGGCTGCAAAACTTCCTTCGTTAAAATTAACGGCGCGAAGCAATCCGTAAGCGGCGGCAAGACCGTTTATACGGTTAAAAGCAGCGATCAGGCGGTCAAAATCGAAGCCGCGTTCGATTTTATAACTCCCAACGCCGTTAAGAACTTCAAGTCCTCTAAAGAGGGTTCCACGAAGCTTACGGTCTCATGGACTAAGAATACGCAAAACACCACGGGCTACATCGTAAATTATCGAAGCTCCTCAAAGGAAGCGTGGACGACCAAACGTTTGAAGTCCACGGCTTCTTCGCTTAACATCACCAATTTGAAGCCGAACACAAAATATTCGATAGCGATACGCGCCGTAAACGGCACGGCTCTCTCCGCGTGGACTTTTGTAAACGGAAACGAGAAAACCGCCCTTACCGCGCCCGCGGCAGTTAAAAATTTCAAGAAAACGTCCGTTACCATGACGACCGCCAAGCTCGGTTGGAGCAAAACGGCGTGTGCGGGCTACAAAATTTACACTAAGGCGGCAAGCGAGAGCGGTTGGAAATGTGCCGTCGCGATAAACAGCGCGGGCACGACTTCCGCGACCCTCAAAGGACTTAAGGCGAACACGCAATACTCGATACTAATTCGCGCGGTCTCGCAGAGCAACAAAAATCTCTTAGGCGACAGTGTGTCTCTCAACATCAAGACCTCAAGCAAGCCCGCCGCTGTAACGGGCTTTAAGGTCAAGACCAAAACCATGACGACCGCTTCTTTTACATGGAAAAAGGATTCCGAAGCAACGGGATATAAGCTTTGGATATCCACGAACGGCGGCAAGAATTGGAAGCTCGCCGCGACCGTCAAAGCAAACTCGACCGCGGCGACAATCAAAGGCTTAAAGGGCAGCACGAAGTACACGGTACGAATTGCGGCGATAAACGGCAAAACCACGGGCGCTTACAGCGACGTTAACTTCACCTCGAACAAAATTCCGGCTACTGTGAACAGCTTTAAAGCTTCCTCTGTGAATAAAACAGCGGTTACTCTCAAATGGAGCAAAAGCGCAGACGCGGCAAGCTATCAAATTCAAGTGTCGTCAAACGGCGGCAAGAGCTGGAAAAACGCGGCGACCGTAAAATCCGACAAATCGTCCGTAACGATAAAAAATCTTAAAGGCGGCGCAAAATACGTGTTCCGCATAGCCGCAATAAACGGCAAATCCAAAAGCGCATACACCAAGCTGAACGTTACCACAACGAAAAAATAACGCTTGAATAACCACACAGCAAGGAGCCTTTCTCATCATGAAAAAGGCTCCTTTATTATAAGGTTTTTGTTATAAAAGCGCGTCCGCGAGAGCTTCAAGCTGCTGCGTGTTTTCCTCGGTAAGAGCCGATCTTATCGTCACCGTATCAAGGAACGTGATGTTTTTGCTGTTCTCGAACATTCCCTTGATAACTTTCGCGGCATTCGGCGCCCACGAACCGTTTTCGATGACCGCGATCGTGCGGTTTTGGTAGTTTCGCTCCGTGAGGTGCTCGATGAACTCACGCATAAACGGGAATATGTCCATATTGTAGGTGGTCGTCGCCAAAACTATTTTGCCGTAGCGGAACGAGTCCTCGACAGCCTCCGCCATATCGTCGCGCGCAAGATCGGTAACCGCGACTTTCGGACAGCCTTTCTCCTCAAGCTTTTTCGCAAGCAGCTCCGCGGCTGCCTTGGTGTGTCCGTAAACGGACGTGTAAGCGATAACCACGCCCTCGCTCTCAACGCCGTAGCTGCTCCACGTATTATATAAATTAACATAATATCCGATATTTTCCGTAAGGAACGGACCGTGCAGCGGAAGAATTTTCTGAATATCCAATGCCGCCGCTTTCTTCAGAACCGCCTGAACCTGCGCGCCAAATTTTCCGACGATCCCGAAATAGTAGCGTCTAGCCTCGCAAGCCCAGTCCTCGTCCGTTTCACGAGCGCCGAACTTGCCGAAGCCGTCTGCGGAGAACAGCGCCTTGTCTGTGCTGTCATACGTCATAATTACCTCGGGCCAATGAACCATTGGCGCGGCTATGAATTTCAAGGTGTGTTTTCCGAGTTCCAGCGTGCTGCCCTCGCCCACCACGATCTGTCTGTCCGCGAAATCCGTGCCGAAGAATTGCTTCATCATCACGAAAGCCTGTTTTGAAGCCACGATCTTCGCTTCGGGGAATTTCTCCGCGAAAACCTTGATATTCGCGGAATGGTCAGGCTCCATGTGCTGAACGATAAGATAATCGGGAGCTTTTCCTCCCAACACGCCGTCCAGATTATTCAGCCACTGCTCGCCGAAACGCGCGTCGACCGTATCAAAAACGGCGGTCTTTTCGTCCGTTATCACATAAGAATTATATGCCATTCCGTTAGGCACGTCATACTGACCCTCGAAAAGGTCAATGTCGCGGTCGTCCACACCAATGTATTTTATATCGTTTGTAATATCCATTTATGATTGCCTCCTTATTTTTAAGAAAATAATCGTTTCCTCTCCAATGATTATAGCACGTTTGTTCGATTAAGTCAATAGCTTTAACAAAAAATCCCGCGGACTTCAACACCCGCGGGATCTTTTGACTTATGTATTTTAAATAATCAATGCTCACGTTTATGCGAAATTGCAAGCGCTGCGCCCGCGACAACCACTATTCCCGCAAAAACCGCAACGCCCTCAACACCCGTGCCGGGGTTTGCGCTCTCAATGGGATCAGCCGCTTCGCTGACGGCAGAAGCCGCCAAACTCATCGCATCGCTCGATTCCGAAACTGTATCGTTTGCTTCTTCGGATGCTATGTCGTTTTCTGTGGTGGAAACATTCGTCATACTTGCGGACTCCGCGTCGGCAGCCTCATCGGCAAACGCGCACACTGAAGCGCACGAAACCGCTGCCGCAGCGGCAACAGCCGCCAGAACAGACTTCATCTTCATAAATCGTCCTCCATTTATCATGCTTTATGTAATATTGGCACAGCCGTAATTCCCCTACGGCTATACCATTCCCCAATGTTTATTATACCACTTTTTAAGCCGAATTTCAAGTCTTTTTACGAAAAAGCGGCAATTTTCATGTAAAAAACACACAGACGTATCCGTCAAATTTTGTTATATTGCACAAAAATATGCAAAAATGTTAAATAAATGCCCCCGAAACTCGGGGGCATGAAAATTTTATAAAGTCGCTTGACATCGTTTGAAAACGTCGTCAAGACTTTGGAAAGATCTTTTCTTCCCCGCCCGCGGCAGAGAATAACGCATAAAACAGAGAGATCTTAAAAATTCCCGAGGAATTACTTTCTCTTCTTAGCTACAACTACGAAAGCCGCCGCAAGAGCCACAGGAGCGATCGCGAGCGCAACGCCGGTAGGCTTATTGGCGTCGCCGGTGGAATCGATATCCGGAGCAGACGCTTTCTTATAAGTGATCTCAGCGGTGATATCGGTCGTCTTATCCTTTGCGCAAACCTTTACAAAACCACCCTGAGCCTTGTCGGTTGCAAATTGGGCAATGTAATCGCTTGTAAGCTCCCACTTGGTCGACCATTGCTTATCATCGTCCGCTCTTGCGGAAAGCTCGTCTTTGCCCATTACAAACCAACCGCCGTCCGCAGTAGAGAACTGTACGGAGAACGGATCGTTAGCTGTGAACACTACGCTTTCAACGTCAGCCCAAGTCTTACCGCTGTCGCCGAACAGAAGCTTGTTAAGAGCCTCTCCCTCGATACCGTTTTTATCAACGTTCGGGATAGTCACGTCGGAAGTATCCGGTTTTTCGGGATCGGTGGAGCCGGGATTTACCGTGCCGGAATTGTCGCCGTTATCTCCGCTTGTGTCATCGCTCGTATCGTCACCGGTATCGTCGCTTGTGTCATCACCGGTATCGTCACTTGTGTCATCACCGGTGTCGTCGCTTGTATCGTCACCGGTGTCATCACCTGTGTCGTCACTTGTATCATCGCCTGTGTCATCGCTTGTGTCGTCACCCGTATCATCGCTTGTGTCGTCACTTGTATCATCGCTTGTGTCGTCACTTGTATCGTCACCGGTATCATCGCTTGTGTCGTCACTCGTATCATCACTTGTGTCGTCACTTGTATCATCGCTTGTATCATCACTCGTGTCATCGCTTGCGGAGCCATCCTCAATTACTGCGCTTGATACCGTAAAGTTTTGACCCTTGAAAATTATTACATTGTGTTCGTTGATTTGTTTAGCGACATCTGCGGTTATCTCATAGGTATATGTATCACCCTCAACATTACCGCACTCCTCCAATACTGTCCAAGTCCAGCCGTCGCCAATCTTTGTAACGATTTGAATCTGAGCGGGTGAATCTTCCGCAGCGCCGTTTGCCGTGCCTTTGATAACGAGTTTATCGCCCGCCTTAACAGTGGGAACTGTGATATCGCCCGAATCAGTACTCCAATTCGCTTCATAATCCTGTGACAGCACATTATCACCGTATCCAACTGCCAAAGCCGAAACAGCCGTCGCCGAAACGGCAACAACGGGCGCCAAAACAGCCGCTAAAATTTTCCTCGATTTCATGTGATTTTTTCCTCCTCATAAATATGTACACAATTGATATAAAAGGGCAAAATGCCCTTATATTATATTACCATATTTTTTTAACAATTACAATGAAAATTTATGCCAAATTTCTTGGTATTATTTTGTACATTTTGACAAAAATGCCCCGTTTTACACAATATGTAAGTTAAAGCCTGTTCACATTACCCGAAAGCCGCCATTGAAAGGTAATGTGAACAGGCTCTAATTGTAAGATCAAACGTTTGTTAAGAAAAATTACTTTCTCTTTTTGACCGCGACAACAACAGCCGCCGCTGCAAGTGCCGCGGGAATGATTGCAAGAACAACGCCGGTCGGCTTGTTGTTGCTATCGGAGGTAGTGGTGACAGCGTTGCTGTCCGTGGCCGCGGAGCTGATATCTCCGGAGGCAGTCGAATTTTCGGCAGCGGCGGAATCATCGGGAGCAACAGAATCATCGGGAGCGGCAGAGTTTTCGGCTGCGTCGGATACAGCGGAAACATCGGTATTTTCGGCAGTGCTTTCGATGGCGGACTCGTTGGCAGCGTCAGTGGCAAATGCGGCGGCTGCGGTTGCGGAAATTGTGCAAACGGAAGCCAAAACGGTCGCCAAAATTTTTCTGGTTTTCATAAATTTTTCCTCTTTACTAAATTAATATATGTATTATTTTCAGTTTGAAAAAGAAGATATATCCTTACTTTCAGAATGCGGTAAGCATGCTTTATCCGCGATCCGAAACAGAATATTATCCTTCATGATTATTTTAACATACTTACCCTATAAATTCAACCGTTGATTTGTACATATTGTAAATTAATCCGGGCGGTTTTATGTGCAACTTCAACAAAAGCGCCCCCGAATAAACTCAGGGGCGCAAGATCGTATAAAATTGTTAAGTGACTTACTTGGTTTTGCGTGCAGCCGAGACCGCAATACCCGCAGCAGCCAAAACCGCCGCAGCAGCCGTCAAACCGTAGCTTACACCCGTGCCGGGGTTGTTGACGTTTACTCCGCCGACCGCCCCGCTGTTTACGGAAGAGCTGCTCTCGTTAACCGAGGGCACGCTTGAAGGTTCGCTGTCGGGAGAGGTCACATTATCGTCGCCTGTGTCGCCCGGATCCAATGTGATGTCGTCGCCCGTGTCGCCCGGGTCCAATGTGGTGTCATCGTCGACGCCTGTAATGTCGTCAACGCCGTCCGTTATGCCGTCCGCTACGTCGCCTACCGCGTCGCCCGCGCCGTCGACTATATCTTCACCCGCTCTTACGGCACCGTTTACAGCTCTGCCCACGGGACCGTCCGCGACTGCCGCCGCCGACACCGCCATAAACGCCGCCGCTGCCGTCAAAATTGCCGAAATATTCTTCTTCATATCGGTATCTCCTTTGCAAATAATGTGCGCAATATGCTCGAAATACACTTACGCGTTTATATTATCCGCAAATTCGACACGATTATTATTGACGTTTTTTGTTATTTTTTTACAAATTTCATAAATCTTATATTTCTGCAATTTGTTTCAACTATCGGAGAAGTTTCCGCGATTTGCCAAGTCTTGTCGTGTTCTATATCCTCAAAAAAAGCGTCGCCGCCAAAGTTCTCGTAAACGCGCGTGATAAGCGCCGTGTCGCAATACGGCGCCATCTGCTTATATATTTCCGCGCCGCCGATAACGAACACGGGCTTTTCTATGCCTTGAACGCGTTTTAAAACGTCCTCGACGCACCCGAATACCTCCGCACCCTCAATTTCACTTGCGCTGCGCGACAGCACAAGATTTTCGCGGTTCGGCAGCGGGCGCTTCGGAAAACTTTCATAGGTCTTTCTGCCCATTATTACCGCGGAATTTTGAGTAGTCTCGCGAAAATGCTTCATATCCTCGGGCAGACTGCACAAAAGTTCTCCGTTTTTTCCGATAGCACAATCGTTATCCATTACAAGTATCAGCGTCATAAACCCATCCCCTTTACAATTGACAGTTGACAATGGACAATTGACAATTATTGACACGTTCCAAAACGCTGACAGTCTTAATAGCGGCAAAGCCGCATAAAAATTGTCAATTGTCAACTGTACATTGTCAATTATATAAAGCGCCGCAAAACAGAACTAACAGTTTTGCGGCGATAATATTCTCTTACCGTGCAAACGATGTTTTCCTCGGAAAGCCGTATCCGCACGGGAACCCCGCGAACGTTTGCACGGTCAACATATTGCGCTTCCTATTGGCAGTGCTTTTCAATCAGAGCAGACAACCCAACACGGCATCTTTCCTCTTGAAATTATTATCGTCAAAAATCTTCCAAACTTTAGGGAAAATAGACAATTTTATACGATTTGTCTAAATTGTGGCATACAAGTGTTTTTGCATTTAATGATTTGTGCACAAACACAAGAACTTTGTTGTAACACTATTTACAACGCTATATTTTGCGGAGTTTCGCGTTATTTCGCATAAGCTTTTTCACGCCGCGCTTGTCAAAGCTTATGGTCATCATAGCGTCGTTGCCCATGGTAACTATCTCCGAGATCGTACCCTCGCCGAAGATGTTATGCTTCACGCGTTCGCCGACGGAAAAGTTCTCGAAAGACTTAGGCTCTGCGGCGAGCTTCATTTTCTCGCTCTGCTCCTTTAAGAAGCTGTGCTTTTCGGGCTTTACTATCGGATTTTTGGGTGCTGTGCGCTCGCCGTGCCGAACAGATAGCTCCTCGGGAATTTCTTTGATAAACTCCGAGAGCTTGTTTGAGGTGGTCTTGCCGAAAAGCATTCTGTATCGCGAATGCGTTGCGACAAAACGTTTTTTCGCTCTTGTTATCGCGACATACGCCAAACGGCGCTCCTCCTCCATTTCGGTGGGGTCGTTTTTGCTCATCATCGACGGGAAAATGCCGTCCTCCGCCGCAACCAAATATACATACGGGAACTCCAAGCCCTTTGCCGCGTGCATCGTCATCAAGGAAACGCGGTCGCTGTCCGAATCGTAGTTGTCGATATCCGAAACGAGCGCCACCTGCTCCAGAAAATCCGGCAGCGAGGCTTCGGGGTTTTCACGCATAAGCAGCGCCGCGTTGGATTTAAGCTCGTTTATGTTTTCAACACGTGCCGCGCCCTCGTCGCCCTGCGTTTTCAGCATTTCAAGATAGCCGCTCTTTTCCGCAGCCGCCTGAATAAGCTCGTCGAGCGGCAACGTATCTGCAAGCTCGTCAAGCTCCTCGAAAATGTTCGCCGCCGCTCTCAGGTGATTGGAGCGTTTTGCGATGGTCTCATAATTCGCGCTGTCGCGGCAGACCTCCAACGGACTTACGCCCAAACCCTCGGCAATGCGCACGACTTCCTCTACCGTGGAGTCGCCGATACCGCGCTTAGGCTCGTTTATCACGCGTCTGAAGCGTATTATATCGAACGGATTGTCAACAAGCGACAGATACGCCATAATATCGCGTATCTCCTTGCGGTCATAGAAGCGCAAGCCACCCACTATTTTATAAGGTATGCCCGCGCGGACAAATGCCTGCTCATAGCCGCGCGATATCGCATTGCTTCTGTAAAGCAGCGCATAATCGGAATAATTCGCGCCGTTTTGCACGCCCTCGGCTATCTCGTCGGCTATGGCTTTTGCCTCGGTCATTTCGTTCGGGTACATATTTATCTGCACCTTGTCGCCCTCGCCAAGTTCGCTCCAAAGGTGTTTATCCTTGCGGCGGCTGTTATTGCTTATCACGGCATTCGCTGCGTTAAGAATGTTGGTGGTGGAGCGGTAGTTCTGTTCCAGACGTATAACCGCGCAGTCCTTGTACTCTTTTTCAAAATTTAGGATGTTCTCGACCGTAGCGCCGCGGAATTTATAAATAGACTGGTCGTCGTCGCCCACTACACCGAGATTTCCGTCATCGCCCGCCAACAGCGAGATAAGACGGTACTGCGCGACGTTGGTATCCTGATACTCGTCCACCATTATATACTTATAAAGATTGTGGTAATGCCGGCGCACATCGTCGAAATCCTCAAAGAGCTTCACCGTGAGGAAGATGATATCGTCGAAATCCACGGCGTTTGCGGCTTTAAGAGCCTTTTGGTACTCAATATAGATCTCCGAAGCCTTGATGTCAAGCACTTCGGCGGTCTCCTGCGCGGTGAGCGCAAAATCCTCCGCCGATATCATACGATCTTTAAGCCGCGATATGCGGTTTTTCACCGTTTTCACGGGCAATACCTTTTCGTCAATGCCGCAGCGCTTCATTATATCCTTGAGCAAGCGCTTTGAATCGTCGTCATCGTAGATAGTAAAGCTCGACTTGTAGCCCAGATGCTCTATCTCGCGCCGAAGTATCCTAACGCAGGCGGAGTGAAACGTTGAAGCGCAAATCTTTTCGGCGCCCTCGCCTATCATCTTCGTAAGTCTGTCGCGCAGCTCCCCCGCCGCTTTGTTTGTAAACGTGATTACGAGAATGTTCCACGGATTTACGGGTTCCACGGCAATTATATCGGCGAGCTGAGCCGCCGTTTCGGGAGTTTTCGGCATATTCGGAAATTCCTCCAAAAATTGCCGCTGTTCCTGTGTGATATCCCGTTCCCCGGTATCGTGATAAGCGTTGCCGAAGCGCATCATATTCGCTATTCTGTTGACCAAAACGGTGGTTTTGCCGCTTCCCGCGCCCGCTATTATCAGCACCGCGCCTTTTATCTTGAAAATCGCCTTTTTCTGCATATCGTTCGCGCGGGAGAAGTACGCTTCAAGCGCGCGCTGTTTCAATTCCGTATAATTCAATTTGTACCTTTCCTCTGTCAATTGCTTGTATTGCTTTGTGAATTGCCGTCTATCGCGACAAACGGGTTTACGTCGCCCACCGCCGCGGGAAGCTTGCCGTCCCAATTCTGTATCTTCATATAGTCGATATAGTTCGGGCTGTTTTTGAGCTGACCCTGAACCTTTTCGATAGCGTAAGCCTCTGCGTCCGCCTTTATCTTCTCGGAGTCCGCCTGCGCCTGTGCCGCGATAACCTGCTGCTTGGCTTCTTCTTCCTTTTCGGCGGTCTTGTTCTGCATTTTTAAAGCGTCCTGTGCCGCTATTACCTTAGCCTGTATCGACTGCTCGAACGCGTCGTCGAACGAAATGTTTTCAATAGCGAACGCCGTTACGATAACGCCTTGACTTTCGAGCGTTTCCTTAAGCGAATCATAAATTGCGGTCTGTACCACGGAACGGTTCTGAACCAGATCCTCGGCTTTTACCTTGCCTATTTCGTCCTTGGATATCTTCGCGACGTTGGGCACAAGCAGCTTCGCTTCCACATTTTCAACGCCTATCGAGCGGATTATTTCGGGAAGCTGTGAGCCGTCGTAGCAATAATTCAGCTTTAACTGAAGCGCGTCTACCGTCTGCGTATCGGAAGTGTAAGCGTCCGTTTTCACCTCGTAGACCTGTTCGCGGGTATCCACGGGTTTTATTTCCTCAATAAAAGGAATGTGGAAATTAAGTCCCGCCGAAAGACTGCTGTTGACGATCTTTCCGAAACGGTACTTCACGCCGATAAAGCCCTCGTTTACTACCGAAAAGCTGTTAAATATCAAGATCAGCACGACCACCGCTATCAAGACCACCACTACTATTTTGGCTTTGAAATTGCCCTCGCCGCCATCTTTTTTGCTGTTTTCCGTTGAAAATTTCTGCATATTATCTCCTTAATTCGTAACCGCGCTGTCAACTATCTCCGAATAGCGGTCGGTTGCGGCAATCTTGGGCATCACCGACTTGCGGCTGATACCCGCCCGCGCGAACGCCTGCGTCAGCATAAGTTTTATTCTGTTTACTTGGTTTACCTCGGAAGCTCCCGGGTCGAAATCCACCGCCACTATGTTGCTTTCGGGGTGGCGGCGGCGTATCTCGCCGATAACGCCCTTGCCCGTAACGTGATTGGGCAGGCACGCGAACGGCTGCATACAAACGATATTCGGCACGCCCTCGTCAATGAGGTCGAGCATTTCGGCGGCTAAGAACCAACCCTCGCCGGCGATATTACCCGGAGAAACGACGGGCTTCACCTTTTCGCGCATTGCGAAGATCTCGCCCGGTTCGCCGAACTTCGTGCCTTTTACAGCGGCTCTGTATGCTTTTTCCAAATGCATGAAGTACTTGATGACCGCGTTTTTGATATCCATTTTCGCCTTTGAACCCGCCAAAAGCTCGTACTTCGTCACGCCGTGCGAACAGATATAGTAGAAAAATCCCATCAAATCGGGAACTACGACCTCGCAGCCCTCGCTTTCGAGCAATTCTATAATATTGTTATTGGCGATCGGGTGGAACTTGACAAGTATCTCGCCAACCAATCCGACGCGCGGCTTTTTGATGTCCAGCACGGGGAATTCCGAAAACTCCTTGACGATATTGCGAACGTTGTTGTAGAACCGCTTTGTCAAAAGCGAAGCAAGCTCCTCGCGGATAAACAGCCGCCATTTCTCGTAAAGCGCGTTCGCGCTGCCCTTTACCTTTTCGTAAGGGCGCACTTTATACAGGCAGCGCTGCAAAACATCGCCGTAGATCATTCCCATAAACGCTCTTATCGCCATTGCGGGAGTTATTCCGAAACCGCTTTGCTTTTCAAGTCCCACAACGTTCAGCGAGATGAGCGGCACTTTGTCGAAGCCCGCGTCCTTAAGCGCTTTTTTCAGCATTCCGACATAGTTTGTCGCTCTGCACGCGCCGCCCGTTTGAGTTATCATAACGGAAGTGTTATTTATATCGTATTTTCCGCTTTGCAAAGCGTGAATAAGCTGTCCGACTATCAGAATAGACGGATAGCACGCGTCGTTGTTTACATATTTAAGACCCGTATCGACTACCGATTTTGAGCAGTCCGTAAGGACGTGCATATCATATCCGCAATGTTGGAACGCCGCTTCGAGGAAATCGAAGTGTATGGGCGCCATCTGCGGGCAGAGGATAGTGTGCTTTTTGCGCATTTCCTTTGTGAATTCGGGCTGTGCTATGTAGCCGAGCTTTCCGCGGACGGGTTTGTATTTGTGTCTCCGCCGCTCGTCCACTACAGAAATAAGCGAACGCAGACGGATACGCGCCGCGCCGAGGTTGTTTACCTCGTCGATTTTAAGGCAGGTGTAGAGCTTTCCGAAACCGTGAAGTATCTCCTGAACCTCGTCGGTGGTGATAGCGTCGAGACCGCAGCCGAACGAGTTGAGCTGAACAAGCTCCAATCCCGAGTTCGCGCCGACGTAATGCGCCGCCGCATACAGTCTTGTGTGATAAGACCACTGGTCGACTACGCGGATAGGTCTTACAACCTTTCCCAGATGCGCTATGCTGTCCTCGGTGAGCACCGCGAAACCATAGCTTATTATCATTTCGGGAAGTCCGTGGTTTATTTCGGGGTCGACGTGATACGGTCTGCCGGCAAGCACTATGCCGCGCTTGTGATTTTCCTTAAGATATTTAACCGTCTCCTCGCCCTTTTGACGCATTGTTTCCTTGAATTTCGCGTCCTCGGCATAAGCCTTGGCAAGAGCGTCCTTAATTTCGTTTTTCGTAATCTGAAGCTCGGGAAGATTTTCCTCGGCTTCCTCAAACAAGCGCTTCGCCATACCCTTTTCATCATAGATCGGCAAAAACGGGTTGAGGAACTTCACGTCATTGCGCAATTCGGGCACGGAATTTCTGATAACCTCGCTGTATGTAGCGACAACGGGGCAGTTGTAGTGATTGTCGCCGCCGTTGTCGTCGTTCATTTCATACGGAAGCGAGGGGTAGAATATCAGCTTAACGCCGTCGTTTATCAATGCCTGAATGTGTCCGTGAGCCAATTTCGCGGGATAGCAAACGCTCTCGGACGGCATTGTTTCTATACCCAAATCGTAGACCGCCCTGGTGGTTTTCGGCGAGATCTTCACGCTAAATCCCAATTCCGTAAACAAGGTGTGCCAGAACGGGTAGTTTTCGTACATACCGAGCACTCTCGGGAGACCGATAACGCCGCGTTTTGCCTTATCTTCGGGCAGGCTTTCCCTATCGAACAGCAGATGATATTTGAAATCGTACAAATTCGGGAGCTTTTCGCCCTTTGAAACATGTCCCGCGCCGCGCTCACAGCGGTTGTTGCTTATGTAGCGCTTGCCGTCGGGGAATTTCGTTATGGTAAGCAGGCAGTTGTTGGAACATTTCCCGCAGCGCGCCGTGGTTTTCTGCGGCTTGAAGTCATCGAGCGCTTCCGCCTTAGCGATAGTCGAGGGCTTTCCGTCGTCGCGCTCCAGAGCAACGAGAGCCGCGCCGTATGCGCCCATTAAGCCCGCCTTATCGGGTCTTATTACGTCTCTGCCGACTATCAGCTCGAACGCGCGGAGCACGCTGTCATTCATAAACGTGCCGCCCTGAACGATTATCTTGTCGCCCATTGTGGAAGCGTCGCGGAGTTTTATAACTTTAAAAAGCGCGTTCTTAACAACGGAATACGACAGACCCGCTGAGATATCCGCGACGGTCGCGCCCTCTTTCTGCGCCTGTTTAACGCGGCTGTTCATGAACACCGTGCAGCGCGAACCCAAGTCCACGGGATTTTCAGCCGAAAGTCCCAGAACAGCGAACTCGCGGCTGGACATTCCCAAAGCGTTCGCGAAGTTCTCTATAAACGAACCGCAGCCCGACGAGCAAGCCTCGTTAAGCAGAATGCTGTCTATCTCGCCGTTTTTCACGCGCATACACTTCATATCCTGTCCGCCGATATCAAGGATAAACTCCGCGCCGGGGAGTATCTTGTCGGCGGCTTTGTAATGCGCCATAGTCTCTATTTCGCCGAAATCGGCTTCAAGAGCGGCTTTTATCAGATGCTCGCCGTAACCCGTGGTGCATACTTTAGCTATGTAAGCGTCCTCGGGCAGCAAGCCGTAAACTTCTTTGAGAATATTTATCGCGGACTTCAGCGGATCGCCTTGGTTGCCCGCGTAATGCGAATAAAGTATCTCGGCTTTGGAGTTCAGCAAAACAGCCTTTGTAGTCGTTGAACCCGCGTCAATTCCGAAATAGCACGCGCCTTTGTGCTCTTTGATATCCGCAGTCGGGATAACGGCTTTCGCGTGGCGTTCTCTGAACGCTTTAAGCTCGTTTTCGTCCTTAAACAGCGGAGCAAGACGCTCCACCTCGCGAAGCTGATTTCCGCCGAGATCGTTCGCCTTTTCAACGAGCGCGTCAAGGTCGGTCTCCTCGGTCTCGTCCGACAGAGCGCAGCCCATTGCAACAAACAAATTAGCGTTTTCGGGTACGATCGTTTGTTCGGGCGAGAGATTAAGCGTTTCAATAAAACGCGCGCGCAATTCCGAAAGATAATGCAGAGGTCCGCCGAGGAACGCGACGTTTCCGCGGATAGGCTTGCCGCACGCAAGTCCGCTTATCGTCTGATTTACCACAGACTGGAACACCGAAGCCGCGAGGTCGCTTTTCTTTGCGCCGTCGTTTATCAGCGGCTGAATGTCGCTTTTCGCGAAAACTCCGCAGCGTGAAGCTATCGGATAGATCGTCTCATGCTTTTTCGCAAGCTCGTTAAGACCCGGCGCGTCCGTATTGAGGAGCGCCGCCATTTGGTCTATAAACGCGCCCGTACCGCCCGCGCAGGTACCGTTCATACGCTGCTCCAGTCCACCCGTGAGGTAGGTTATCTTCGCGTCCTCGCCGCCCAATTCGATAGCTACGTCCGTCTGCGGTATCATCGCTTTTATGGCGGCTGTTCCCGCCGCGACTTCCTGAACGAACGGTATTTGCAGCCATTTTGACACGGAAATACCGCCGGAACCGGTAACAGCCACAAGCGCTTTCTCGCCTTGAAGCTCCTTTCCGACTTCGCCGATAATATCCGACACGGTTTTTCTTATGTCCGAGAAGTGCCGCTGATAACGGCTGAACAGCAGCTCGTTATTCTCTCCCACAACAGCCGCCTTGACGGTTGTCGAACCGATGTCAAATCCCACTTTCTTCATTCTATGCAATGTTCCTCCAAATAAATGGCAAAAAATTCCAATTCTCTTTCTTCATCAAGCTGCGAATTTCACGCAACTATAAGAATTATAGCATATTTTCGACCAAAAGTCAAGTGCTAAATTGTGGCGGGGCATAAAAATGCGGCTGTTCATCAAAGACCAGCCGCGCAAATTGTTATAGAAGCAAACTTACAAGAAAACAGCGTTCGCTCTGCGGTAGTTGTCGTTATCTTTGAGAGCAAGCTCCGCATTGACTTGTTCGAGTTGTTTTTGCAGTTGAGCCGCCTCGTCGGAAGAAGCCGTTTTGAGTTGTCTTTTAAGAGCCGTCTGCTTTTCTTTCAGCGACTTTAACTCGCGGTCAACGTTGTCGGTGTTTGCGGTAGTCTGCTCCGTTTTGGGAGCGTCGAACTTCACCGATTTGTCGCCTTGTTCATCGGTAGAAACCTCGTATAAACCGATAGGCTCTTTTTCCTCGCTCGGAACGTATTCGTCGACGTTTTTTGAAGCGGATTCGGGTAATTCCGCCTTGTTTGCCGCTTGCGTAACGGCTTTCGACGAATTTACCGTGCCCGCCGACTGAACGGGCAAATTGTTTTGAATAGATTCAATCATTGTTACTCCTCCTAATTGTCAATTGTCAATTTTACATTGTCAATTATTTAAGCGCTTCCTTGACCGCAACTGTAAATACGGTACAATGCGGTACATATATTAAACCCCATTTCCTTTAACGCTTTTTCGGCGTTGACTTTCACTTCATCTTCAATTCTGAAATTGACCTGTGATATATTCATTATAGATTTACAATATAAGTGCAACACCAAATAAAAAAGCAACCCATCGAGCTGACCTTGTGGTATAATGGAAGT
>CANQWD010000031.1 GCA_947627465.1 uncultured Clostridia bacterium | reverse complement strand
GCGCAATTTATGAGCTTTCGGGAAAGAACGTTTCCGACGAGGTCATAAGCGAGGTATTTAAGCGGTTCTGCGTCGGAAAGTGACCGACAGGGCAAACGTTTTCGGCTTCGCCGAAAACCGAGACGGCAAAGCCGTCTCGCGCCGCGCAAGCGGCGGTTTGCCCGCCCCGCGGCGGTGCGGGGACCTTAACGGTCTCGGGCGCCCCTCCGTGCGGCGATGCGAAAACGCGCGTGCTCTCGGCAAGCCGCTCGGTCATTTGCTGAGCGCTGTCCGTGCGGAAAGAACATACAAAACAAGGATCGGGAGATGGAGTTTCAATGAACATACTGATAATAGGCTGCGGAATGGTGGGATCGGCGCTTGCGAACATGCTTGACGCGCGAGGACACGACGTGTCGGTAGTCGATAAAAACGGCGACAGGTTAGACGCGCTTTCGGCGGATTTCGGAGGATTTACGACCACGGGAGTTCCAATAGACACGGACGTGCTGAAGCACGCGGGAATATCCACCTGCGACGCGCTGTTTGCCGTGACCGCAGAGGACGATGTAAATATAATGGTGTCGCAGTTGGCGCATACTAAATTCAACGTGCCGAAGATATTTGCGCGCGTTACAGATATAAAAAAAGGAGAAGTTTTTGAAAATCTCGGGATAAGCGTGATCTGCCCCACAAAGCTTACGGTAACGGCGGCGTGCGCGGCGCTTGAGGAGCCTGATAAGGGCGTTGAAATGAATTTTGAGAATTATACCGTACATTTTCCGACAATAGACGTGCCCGAGGAATTTATAGGAAAAACACCCAAGGATATCGAATACGAGGACGAGGAAACGCTTTTCGCCGTAATGCGCAAAAGCGGGGGATTTATAATGTTTCGCGGACAGGAGCTGAGTTTTCTGGAGGGCGACAGGCTTATATTCGCCAAAAGGTCGTAGGTGGGCGGAAGCTGACGATCAAACGCAAAATCAGCGTTACGGCAGCGCATAAATTCGGCGCTCAACAAAAATCAACATTGCGGCGGCACATAAATTCGGCGCTCGACAAAAATCAACATTGCGGCGGCGCATAAATTCGGCGCTCAACAAAAATCAACATTGCGGCGGCACATAAATTTCAAAAAGTGTCGTCCGCAGCGAAGCGGAGGACGACCGGTCTTGAGTTTGGAGCAGAGCGAAGCGGAGCTTCAAACTCAAGATTTTGAAATTTTTTTAAATAAGGAGAAAATATGAAAGCAATCATAGTCGGCGGCGGGAAGATAGGTTTTTATCTGACGAAAATGTTGTCGGAACGGGAAAACTCGGTCACGATAATAGAACAGAGCAAGGAACAGAGCCGCTATTGCGCAAATAATCTGAACGCGGAGGTGATCTGCGCGAACGGAACAGCCGTGGAATCTCTGGAGGCGGCGGGAGCAGGCAAAGCGGACGCGCTGATCGCGGTCATGGGCAACGACGAGTGTAATTTGGTGAGCTGTCAAATAGCCAAAAATAAGTTCGGCGTAAAAAAGACGATAGCCAAGGTAAATAATCCCAAAAACGCGGACGCGCTCAAAGAGCTGGGAGTTGATATAGTGATATCGGCGACGGACAATATCATTCAGCTTCTTGAACACGAGGTGGATCTGTCCGCAATGAAAAGGCTTCTTCAGTTTGACGACGAGGAAACGTCGCTCATGGAGATAACGCTCCCCGAAAGCTACGCGCTGGAGGGAAAGCCCATAAGTCAGGTGCCGCTGCCCGCGAACTGCAATATCGCGTGCATTTCCCGCGTCGGAAGAACCATTATCCCGCGCGGCGGCACGCTGCTTTTAAGCGGCGACACTCTGCTTGTTGTGATGATGAATTCCGCCGAAAAAGAGCTTCGCAAGGCTCTTAAAATAAAAGACTGAACCGCGCGGCGGAGAAAACAGTGATAAAGTCGGTAAAAGGGAGTATTATTATGGGATTATTTGGCAAGAAAAAAAGAGAAGAACACCACACCGTATCAAAGCCGGACGGCAAAGAACACGCCGGCTGGTTCGTGGGCTTTGCGCTGCTGTCCTTGCCCGAATGGGATAAGGAGCGGTTCATGGAGGATTTTAAAGAGGAATGGGGAGTTGAAATAGTTGAGAACGAGCATTCGGAAGACCCCGAGGACGATGAAATGATGATCTACGGCGAAGTCGATGGTTTGCGCGCTATGGTGAGTTTTATGGAAATGCCCGTGCCGGACGGCGAAGCGGACTATTGGGTTCAGGGAAATTATATGTGGGAGGACGGCAAAGAGATCGTCAAAACGCACGAGGCGCATCTTGTCATCAGCGTGCTCGGCGACGATCCCGATATGATCGCCAAGGGCAAGCTGTTCGTGAAGCTTGCTGCTACCGCAATGAAACAGGATACCGCGATAGCGTTTTACAACGAGGGAGCGGTGTTCTCGCCCGAAATGTACCGCGCGTTCTGCGAGCCTATGAAAAACGGCGCACTGCCAATGCTGAACTGGATATGGTTCGGCATTTACGGCGATGAAAAAAAGGCGGGCTGCTATACCTACGGAATGCGCCGCTTCGGCAAGGAGGAAATAGAGGTCTACGTTCCGCGCAAGGAAGCCGACCTAAACGAGATACGCGCCTTTTTGCTGGACATCGCCTCCTACGTTATCGACGGCGACGTGACCTTGCGCGACGGCGAAACGATAGGCTTTTCCGCGGAGCAAAAGCTGCCCATAACGCTCAGCCGCGGCATAGCCGTTGACGGAAATACCTTGAAGATCGCTTACAGCACGGAATGACAAGCGATCTGCAAAGGAAAGAATATCGAGTGACAGACCGCGAAGCAAATTTCGCGCGTTATGCTTTCGGCAAAACGCGCAGAAACGATCAACGAAAAAAGTGTGAAATTTGCCGCAAGACAAGCTTGGCGCAAAGTATCAATTTACGGGAGAACAGCTATGGATGATAAGAAAAACAGCAGCAAGAAAACAAGCAAGCCCGCAAAGACGAAAACCGAAAAGAAGCCCGCCGCAAAAAAAGAACCGCAGGGCGACGTGATATTCGCGCTGGATATCGGAACGCGCACGGTCGTAGGCGTTTTGGCGAAGAAAACGCCGCAGGGTATCCGAGTGACGGATATGGTGACAACGGTACACGAAAAGCGTTCTATGGCGGACGGGCAGATCGAGGATATAAAGTCCGTGTCGGACGACATAAAGCGCGTTAGACGCGAACTGGAAACCAAAAGCGGGATATCTCTGCAAAAGGCGTGCATTGCCGCCGCGGGTCGCGCTCTGAAAACGCTCCGCGCGTCGTGGGAATACAAGCTGCCAAAGGACAAAATCATCACGCCGGAGGCTCTTAAAGCGACCGAACTGGACGCGGTTCGCAGAACTTGCCAAAAGTTTATGCAGACCAACGACAACGCGACGTTTTATTGCGTGGGTCACAGCGTGATCTCGCGCTCCTTGGACGGCTTTAAGGTAATGAAGCCCGAGGGACACCGCGGCGAACGGCTCACAACGGATATTATCGCGGCGTATCTGCCCGCATACGTTGTGGAGAGCCTATGCACCGCCGTAAACGACGCTGGTCTTGAGGTTTCGCGGCTGACATTGGAGCCTATCGCGGCAATGAGCGCCGTGATACCTCCCGAGCTTCGACTGATAAACATAGCGCTGTGCGATATCGGCGCGGGCACCTCGGACGTGGCGGTATCGCGCGACGGCAGCGTTATCGCCTACGGAATGGCGACCATTGCGGGCGACGAGATCACGGAAACGATTATGAAAGAGCTGCTGGTGGATTTCAACACCGCCGAAACGCTTAAGACCTGCTCCGAAAAGGAAACTTCATATAAAAACATTCTACTTGAGGAATGTAAAATAACTCATGAGCAGCTTATGGAAATAATCAAGCCCGCCGCGCGCGATCTGGCGAAAGTCATTTCCGCTGAAATATTGAACGCGAACGCTACGCCGCCGCAAGCGGTGTTTCTGGTGGGCGGCGGCAGCAAACTCGAGGGGCTGTCGGAATTGGTCGCCGAGGAACTGAAGCTCTCCCCGACGAAGATCGTCACGGGGCGGCGGGAGCTTCTGCGCGGCGTTATCGCGCCCGAGGATATGGCGCTCGGCGCGGAACACACCACTCCGCTCGGCATAGCGATAAGCGCCGAGGACGGCATTGCCTACGATTTCACAACGATCACGGTCAACGGGAAAAAGCTCCGCACTCTGGACACCAACCGTCTTACGGTCTTTGAACTGCTGGGCTTTGTGAAGCTGAAGCCCGAGGATATGCTTGCGCCGAGCGGCAAACCCATTTCGTTTATGATCTCGGGCGAGAGAAAGACTGTCCGCGGTGAACCCTCGAAGCCCTCCGAGATAACGGTGAACGGCGAGGCTGCTTCGCTGAACACGGTAGTTACCAAGGGCGACGAAGTGACGATAACTCCCGCGGTGAAAGGCGCTGACGGCGCGGCGCGGCTTTCCGATTACTTTGATATGTCGTTAGTGCGTTCCTGCACGGTGACGCTGTTCGGCAAAAAACGCCGCGTGGGGCGCTACATACTCGTGAACGGGCGCGAAACGGTCTCTGACCGCCGTATCTGGGACGGCGACGAGGTTGAATTCGTCGAAACGGAAACGCTCGGCAAGCTGCTTGCAGCGGACGGCATTACGCAAAGCGTTCTGCTGAACGGAAAGCACATTTCCCCGGAGGTCATTCTGAAAAGCGGCGACATCATTTCATACGAAAACGCGCCCGAACCCGCCGAGCCTGTTCGTATCCCCGAAACCGTTCCGCCCTCCGCCGATAACTCGGCTAACTCGGCACGGACGGCAAGCGAAAGCACGGCGCGGCAGGGAGTGAGGATCACCGTAAACGGCATTGAATCCGAATTTCCGGGACGTTCGGACGGCGGTCAGCTGATATTCTTGGATATCGCCGCCGTTTTCTCCGACGATCCCACGCAGCTATTGGCGAACGCGAACACCGTTACAGTAAACGGCAAGATCGCGCGTCTTGACGAGGAAATCCACGACGGAGACGTTATCGTTATAGAATAGTTCGGCGAGTGGCGCGGAAGAGCGTTTTCTCGCGCCCCGATCCTCACTCCGCTGCGCTTCGTTCGTCGGGGGCACTCGAAAACGCTTGGACGCGCAGACGTTTTGCGCTTCGCGCAAAACCGCCGCCGTAGGCGGCGAGCCGCTGACGCGGCTGTCTGCGCGTCCAAAGGGGAGAGCAGTGCGGAAAGGAATTATGCGTACACGGAGGGAAAATATGAAAAGGACTGTGAAAATGATTGCGCTGCTGACAGCAGCGGCAATGCTGTGCGGGTGCGAAAAGATACCCGATATGGAGGGGCAGTCAAGCGCGGTTGAAAGCGGCTCGGACAACTCCGGCAGCGCCGCGGGCGGGGATAAGGACAGCTTCGCGCCGAAAGAACGCGCCATAGTAAAACAAAGCTTTACCAAAAAGTTCGAGGCCGAAAAAGGCGTTTTTACGGGAAAGGCGTTTGACGATAAAGACAAAGAACTGAAAAATAAAAATAAGAGCGGATATGTAAAGCTGAAAACGGATCAGTATCTGACGCAGGTAGCGACGGTCACGTCCTCTCAGTTTTACAGGGTCGTTATCTCGGCGCGCTCAAAAGAGGGCGCGGCGCTGAAACTCCAAATAGGAGACAGCGTTGAAGGCTCGTTTACCGTGACCGCCCCGCCCGCGGAGGACGCGGAAAGCGGAGAGAGCAATAACGACTATCAGCTTTACGCGGTCGATCATCTGTATATGGCGGTCGGAATGAATACGCTGAAAATAACCGCGGAAAGCGGAGAAGCCGATATAGACTGCATAGTCGTGGAGGATTCCGACGCGGTCGGCGATGAAAATTACACGGCGGCGGGCACCTGCGTCGCGGCGAACGCTTCTCCGAGGGCGACATCGCTTGTAATGATGCTGTCGCAGTATTACGGAAAGCTTACCTTTACGGCGCAGAACGTCTCTTGCGGCACAAACGCCGAGATCGACGCGGTCTACGGCGAAACGAAACGCTATCCCGCGATACGCACGGGCGAACTGGCGTTGGCGCTTAAGGACGACGAGCACTCAAAGGAGCTGACGGAAAAGGAAACGGAACTTGCGAAAGCCTGGGATAAAGACGGAGGTATCTGCGCGTATACGTGGCATTGGTACTCGCCGAACGCTCTGCGCGGCACGGAAGTGAAAGACTTCGACGTAAAAAACGCTCTCCAAAACGCGGAGCCTGAGGAAATGGGTCTGCTGGACGACGCAACGATCAATTTGCATCTTGAAAACTCGCTTATGACGCAGGACGCCGCCAATATACTCAAAGATCTGGACGAGCTTGCCGCGGTTTTGAAACAGCTTGACGACGCGGATATCCCCGTGCTTTTCGAGCCTATCCCCGACGGCGACGCGGGACTGTTTTGGTGGGGGAAAGACGCGGACGGCTATAAAACACTCTGGCAGCTTGCGTTTGTGCGGCTCACGCAGTACAACGGGCTTAAAAATCTTGTCTGGGTGTGGAACAACAGCGATTTCGACTATTATCCCGGCGATGATTATGTGGATATAATCGGACAGAGCTTCTACGAAAAAACAAGCGCGTCTTTTGCGGGAAGATTTTCCGCAATCGCCGAAAACTCCGCTTCGGGAAGAAAAATGCTCGCCGTCACCGCCTGCGCCTCGCTTCCGAGCATAGACAATATGTGGCGCGACAACGCGATGTGGCTGTGGACGGCTCCCGACAGCGGCGAATATATCCTCGACAGCGCGGGCAGGCTCACCGAGAAATATACAAAACGCGCCGCGCTCCGCAATTGCTACAACAACGAAAAGTGCGTTACACGAGACGAGCTTGGAGAGCTTGGCTATAATTAAGGCAACACCGCACAAAGACCGCCCTACGGGCTTTGCCGCCCGCCTGCTTGCAAATTTTCCGTCATTTTTGTCCAAAATCTCCTCATAGGCGCCAGCCTTATTCGTCGATTTTGTGCAATCTGACGAAAAATTAGGCGACGCAATCGGACGACAATCTTTGTGCGGTGTTGCCTTAAGAAATTCGGGAACGCATTGCATAAACTACAGCGGCGCCGAATATCAAGGCTCGGCGCCGCTATTTGCTGTAAAGGGCATCTCTAAAACGTATCGAACGGGTTTATTCCACGCCCAGATCTTCGATAAGACGAGAGACTTCGTCGCGGCTTTTAAGTCTTATGCCCTCGCGCAAAAGCTCTATGTCGGCGGGATAAAGCGAGGTTATCGGCGTTTCGTAAACCGCCAGCGGTTCTTCGGGCATGTCCTCGCCGAAAAGCGCTATTTTTCCGCCGTATTCGCGAAGCACAAAGCACACCGAGTTCTCCGCCGCCGCGCTCATTGAAATTATGTGCGATGAAAACAAAAGCGCCGCGGTTATCACCGCGTTTCTTCCGTATTTCCTCATAAGATCAACTCCTTTTTTCATAATAACAGCATTTTGAAGCGCCCTCCGCGTCCGTAAATTTCAGATCGCTTCGCGTGCAGTATCCGTCAACCTGATAGCGGCAGTTTTCGCCGCAGCATACCATATTCATTCGGCACCTCCGTTGGCTTAGGCAACACCGCACAAAGATTGTTCTGTCGGTCAGCCCCTTTGTCGCTTCGCGACACCTCCCCCCACAGGGGGAGACCACGTCCGATTGTGCAGTCAGATTTTTCTGTCAGCGAGTTGAACTTCGTTCAACCCTTGTACAAAGTCGACGCAGACGGGCTGTCTGTCGGTCAGCCCCTCCGGCACTGCGTGCCACCTCCCCCAGCAGGGGGAGACACGCCCGTCAAGGAAACTTTGTGCAAGATGACCGAGTGACCGAAGGTCACGCTAAAATATGCAAGCAAGCGGGCGGCAAATACCTACAAATAGATTTTTGCAGGCAAATACCTACAAATAGATTTTTGCAGGCAAAGCCCGTAGGGCGGTCTTTATGCGGTGTTGCCTTTATTTTTCTCCCGATTTCGCGGAATATTCCCAAATTGCGCGGAATTTCCGCATACGGTTACGCCGCCGATATTGACAAGCGCCCTTTTTCGTTGTATAATAAAAACGGGAGAGATTTTATGCATTTTTTATTAAGAATAGTTAACTTTGTTATCTTGTTTTTCGGGATAAATTCCGTAATGATTTTGGAAAATTCACCGCTGCCGCTGAAGATCGCGGTATGGGTCGCTTTTTTCGTGTATTTTGTCGTCTGGAATATTTTCCCGACGTTTAAACGCTATCCGAATATACGCTTGAAGGTCCTCGGCGACGGCGCGGAGCTTATTCTCGCGTTCTGGGTCACCTGCGCCGCCGCTGTTCCGTTTGTCGTGATGTGTATTCGCGACCTTGTGCTCGGCGACGAGAACTACGGATTTTATATAGCGTATGGAGTTGTATTGGTCGTATGCGAAGCGGTGATCTTCTGGAACGGCATTATCAGAGTATACGTAACGTCCGTTCAACTGCGGGTGAAGCACCGCGTTTTGGGACTTGTTTTCGGAATGATCTTCCCCGCGAACCTTGTCATGCTAATGATAATCTACATCAAGACGCACCGCGAAGCGATTTTTGAAAGCGCGCGAATGGAAGTTGACCGCCGCCGCCACGACAGACAGATCTGCAAGACGAAATACCCTATTTTATTTGTGCACGGAGTGTTTTTCCGCGACAGCAGGCTTTTGAACTACTGGGGCAGAATACCCGCCGCGCTTAAAGAAAACGGCGCGGAGATCTACTACGGCGAACAGCAAAGCGCTCTTTCCGTACCCGAAAGCGCCGAGGAACTGGCGCGGAAGATTGAAGAGATCGTGACGACCACGGGCTGCGGAAAGCTCAACATCATAGCGCACTCAAAGGGCGGTTTGGATTCGCGCTACGCTATATCCAAACTCGGCTGCGGCAAATATGTCGCGAGCCTTACCACGATAAACACCCCGCACCGCGGCTGTTTGTTCGCCGAGTATCTTCTCGGCGCGTGCAAGCCCAAACTCAAAAATTTTATCGAAAAAACCTACAACAAGATGTTTTACGTACTCGGCGACGATTCGCCCGACTTTATGTCCGCGGTAAAATGCCTTACCAACAGCTACTGCGAACAATTCAACAAGGACGTTTTGGACGACCCCGAGGTTATGTATCAATCCTACGGCTCCAAAGCCACGAACAGACGAAGCGGTCATTTCCCGCTGAATTTTTCCTATCCCGTCGTGAAAAAATATGACGGCGATAACGACGGTCTGGTTGCTCTTTTCTCCGCGCCGTGGGGTGAAAAATTTACGCCCATTTATCCCGAGGGTCGGCGCGGCATTACTCACGCGGATATGATCGACCTCAACCGCATTGACATCAAAGGCTTCGACGTTCGTGAATTTTACGTACAGATGGTCTCCGAGCTTCGCGAACGCGGACTTTGACAATTGACAATGTACAGTTGACAATTGACAGTTATCGGAATGTGAACACGGACTGCTTCCCGTCTCCATTCAAGGCGGCGCGCGAAAGCTTGCCCTCGGGGAGCGGCAGCGTTTCGGGTTCGATCTCGCGCGCCAGCGCGGCAAGCTTGAGTGCGCCGCCTTCGGCTTTTCCGAATGCCCCTTGAGGGGAATGCCGCCGCAGGCGGCACGACCCGAAAGGGGCGTGAGGAAAAGCCTTCCCGGACGATCAAACTTATAAGGCGGCTTTGAACCCCAACCGCCCCGCGCCCGAGCGTTCCTCAAAACTCAAACGTGGCTGCCCGCGCCGTAACGTTGCCGCGTGGGGCGGGCTTGCCGCCGCTTCGCGGCGCGGCGGCTTGCGCCGCCGTTTTCCGCTTACGCGGAAAATCAAGCCCGCCCCCAAAGGAGCATTCAAGGGCTGCGCAGACGTGAAATTAAAGAGAACATTTTTCACGATAGACTGAATATTGACGAAACGCGATAGGGATAAAATAACAAGAAAATACGGTTTTGAAATGAAGAATTACGTCAAGAAAAAACTTTAACGGAGGAAAAAATGGCAGATATAACGATAAATATGCGCTCTACCGAGGAAGTTATCGCGGTTTTCGGAGAGTTCGACAAGCTGATAAACTTGATACAAAAAGCGTTCTCCGTAACCGTTTTGTCGCGCGGCACGGAGGTAAAAATAGCGGGCGACGACGATATCTCAATTACTAAAGCGCGGAAGGCTCTGGAAACGCTCTGCGGAATGTTCGAGCGTGGCGAAGTCATCTCCGAGCAGACCGTGCGCTACGCAATCTCAATGGTGAACGACGGCGCGGAGGGCGAAATAGCGGCGATAAGCGGCGACTGCGTTTGCGTTTCATTTACGGGAAAGCCGATAAAGCCGAAAACCGTCGGTCAGAAAAAGTACTGCGACATGATACGCAAAAATACGATAACATTCGGCGTGGGACCCGCGGGCACAGGCAAGACCTACCTCGCGGTAGCCTTAGCCGTCACCGCGTTTAAACAACACCAAGTGCAGAGAATTATTCTCACAAGACCGGCAGTTGAAGCGGGAGAGAAGCTCGGATTTTTGCCGGGCGATCTGCAAAATAAAGTAGACCCATATCTCCGTCCGCTCTATGACGCGCTTTTTGAGATGTTCGGACAGGAAGCGTTCGCGAGAAATCAGGAAAAAGGCGCTATCGAAGTCGCGCCGCTTGCCTATATGCGCGGACGAACGCTCGACGACAGCTTTATAATCCTCGACGAAGCGCAAAATACCACGCGTGAACAGATGAAGATGTTCCTCACGCGTCTGGGATTTAATTCCAAAATGGTAATTACGGGCGACATCACGCAGATAGACCTCCCCGAAACGAAAAAGTCGGGACTTATAGAAGCGCTAAAAGTTCTCCGAAACGTCGAGGATATCGCACAGAACCGTTTCACGGAAAAGGACGTCGTGCGCCACAAGCTCGTTCAGGATATCGTCAAAGCGTATGACGAGTATCAGGGCAGCGCGAAAACAGCTAAAGGGACGTGGAAAAATTGACAGTTATTGGAGAATGGCACAATGGAGAAATTAACCGCGCTTTGCTGTTTGTGGGCGTTCGGGCTTTCCGATAAGGACGATTACGTTGTCGAACTTGACAGGCTGTTTCTTGAGAATCCCGAGAACGATCTCCTGTTGGAGCTTGAGGGGCTATGCGGCGATTATAGGGCGGCTTGGGCGCGAATTTCTCCGCTTATTGGATATACCGTAAACGTTTACGGTTTCGGAAAAGAACTGTTTGCGGTTCTCGAAAAAATCTACGTCGAAAATAAATTCCCGCTCGCGGAATTTGGCGGAATTTGCAATGCGTTGTGGCGCTTTCTGCCGGGCGAATTTAACACGGACGAGCCGTTTTATTCGCTTATCTATGCGGACGAGCCATTGTCTTGGGGCGACGAAAAACAATGCCGCGAATTATACCAAGCCGCGTTCGATTTTTATAAAGAAGTTTGAATAACGTTTTTTTAAGGCTACACCGCACAATTATTGTCGAGCGGTTGCGCCGTCAAATTTTTCGGCAGATTGTACAAAGTCGACGCAGACGGGCTTTCGCCCGTCAAGGAGACTTTGTGCAAGATGTCGGAAAATTTGCAAGCAAACGCCGACAAAGCATGAAGGGCGGTAATTGTGCGGTGTTGCCTAAATAAGGAGCGAAAATGGATATATATATTGAATACAGCAACGAACAGGACAAGGCGGATCCGCCCGAGGATTTTGAAAATCTTGTCGAGGACTGCGCAAAAGCGGCTTTAAACGAGGAAGAAATAGAGGACGACGCGGAAGTCTCGGTGACGCTTGTAGACAATGAGCGAATACGGGAACTCAACAAAGAGTTCAGGGAAATAGACCGCGAAACGGACGTTTTGTCGTTTCCGCTGGGAGACGAAAACGGCTTTGAAGTCGACCCGGACACGGACGCGATCTTGCTCGGCGATATCGTGATCTCGCTTGAAAAAGCGCAGGCGCAAGCCGAGGAATACGGGCACAGCTTTAAAAGAGAGGTCGCGTTTTTGATAACGCACTCGCTGTTTCATTTGCTCGGCTACGACCATATAACTGCCGAAGAAGAAGCGGAAATGTTCGCTAAACAGGAAAAAGTTTTGGAAAAATTGGGGATAACTCGATGAGAAAATTTTTAAAAAGTTTTGTCTACGCGTGGCACGGGATAAAAGAAGCGTGCAAACAGAGAAATTTTCGGGTACATATATGCGCTATGGCGTTCGTGATATTTTTCGCGGCGCGGTTTTACGGCTTTTCCGCGGAGAAGTGGGCGATATTGCTGCTCACCTGCGCGGGCGCTTTGGCGCTTGAAACGGTGAACACGGGTCTTGAGCGGCTCGCCGATAAAGTCACCGAGGAACACTCTCACCGAATAAGGGTCGCCAAGGACTGCGCGGCGGGAGCGGTGCTCATCTGGGCGGTTTTCGCCGTAGCAATAGGATTTCTGCTGTTCTGGGATATCGACAAATTCAGACTTATCCGACAATATTTTTCGGAATACTCGCGGCTTGCCATGCTTATTCTCTCCGTGGCGGGAGCGTGGAGCTTTGTGTTCGTGCCGGGGCTTATCTCCGATAAGTCCGATAAGAACAAGTAAGCCGTTGGAAGAATTGTGTTTTTCAAAAACTCTTGATTTTTTTCGGGAAATATTGTATAATGTATAATGATAACGCGGCTGTTCGACAGCCGACGTTCAGAATAAAACGATCGATCATATCGACATAGGAGCGGCAATCAATGGCTAAAAGCAGAAAAGAAAAATCGGAAAAGGTTTTGGCGAAGCACAAGATCGCGATAAACCCAAATCTTCCGCGTATCGAGACCGAGGAAGAAGCGAAAATAAAATCTCCCGAGGAGATAGTAAAGCGCGCTGTCACCGCGTTTATTACGGTTCAAACAGCAATAGACATCTGCAACGATAACGGCGCTTTGGAGTCCGTGAAATTTTTCACTCCGATCATGGAGCGGTTCGGGCTGATGAACGAACTTACCGAGGACGAGAAGATCTATTTCGACGAAGAAAAAAGCGCGGAGATCTCAAAGGACGACGCGTATCAAATGCAGTGGAGACTTGAAATGTGCGTACCGCTGTTTTGGGCGTGCGGATTTCGCAAAAAGCTCGAATACCCGAGCGAGATGATGGATACCGTGGCGGAAATTCAGCTTATAGGCGGCTGTCAAAGCTTTCAGGAGCTTATGAAGCACGTTAAAATGCGCACTCCCGCAGAAATTCTCGACGAAGCCGATCTCATCTTCCGTATGGATTGGGCGTGCGTTGAAGCGCGGCTCCAAAACGACCCTAGCCTAATGGGAGATCTTTTGCAAGATGTCGTGGTCGAACGCCACAAAGGTTTAAACTGGCTTATCGGCGCATACGGGGCGGAGGATTGGGATAACGTTGCGCCGCATACATAAGACATCGGATTTTGGGCAGCGTTACTACAGTGGAGATTTCCCGAAATCGCCGGACAAAGGCAAAATTTTATAAAAAATTAAATAAGCGCCCGTGGCGGAACTGGCAGACGCGTTGGATTTGGGCAGCGTTACTTTAGTGGAGATTTTTGCTTGACAAATCCGCGAAAATCTTGTATAATACTATTATGCTTATTGGTGATTTGATGATAAATAGAGAATAATATGCACCTGTGGCGAAATTGGCATACGCGATAGATTTGGGCAGCGATACTACAGTGGAGTTTTCCCCTGCTGCTGTCGAGCAGGTTAAAAATCGGCGGAAAATTGAATAAGCGCCCGTGGCGGAACTGGCAGACGCGTTGGATTTGGGCAGCGATATTACAGTGGATATGTTTCTGAGGCTGTTAAAAGCTGAAAGTTTTAAGGTGATTTATTGTGAATAAAGAATGGTCTGAAATGAATAAAATAATGCAAATGCAAATCCGAAAGAAAGATACCTGCAAAGCCGGGATCAATACTTTATTTGATTTACGAAATAAGTTAATGCAAACCTTAATATCTTTCAAAGAGGAATTAAGCAGAGAGGATTTTGACGCAATTCCTTTTATTAACGCGGACGGTTATCACTGTAAAACGATAGCTTATTCTATTTGGCATATTTTTCGTATTGAGGATATAGTTGCACATACTGTTGTTAACAAAGATGAACAAGTGTTTTTTGCGGGAAATTACCGGTCGCGTATCAATTCGCCAATAATTACAACAGGAAATGAACTTGTAAAACAGCGGATTGCAGACTTTTCAAAGCAGCTTAATCTGAAAGAATTATATTCATACATCTTTGAAGTAAGAGAAAGTACTGAGAAGATAGTTGAAAAATTGTCTTATGATGAATTGAAAAGGAAAATACCTGAAGATAGAAAAGAACATTTAAAATCATTGAATGTTGTAAGTACAGATGAAAATGCCATTTGGCTGATTGATTATTGGTGTAATAAAGATATTCGCGGACTAATTCAAATGCCGTTTTCAAGACATTGGATTATGCATATAGAAGCCTGTTTGCGTATTAAGAACAAGTTGCATTTATAGGCAGAAAATTCAGGTTTTATCACATAGGAAAAATCAGCGAAAACTAATATGCAACCATGACAGAGCTGTCAGACGTGTTGGATTTGGGCAGCGATACTACAGTGGAGTTTTCCTGCTACTGTCGGGCAGGTAAAAAACGACAAAAAATAAAATATGCGGGTATGGTGAAACTGGCAGACACGTTGGATTTGGGCAGTGATACTATAGTGGAGTTTTTTGAGGTTGACAATTACCCTTAAAAATGGTATAATATAATGTATATTGGTAATTGTAGGTTTGATGGCAAAGATAATACGCACCTGTGGCGAAAATGGCATACGCGATAGATTTGGGCAGCGATACTACAGTGTAGGTTTTTGCTTGACAAATCCGTGAAAATTGTGTATAATAATATTATGCTCATTGGCAGCTTGATGTTAAGATAATGAAATAATACGCACCTGTGGCGAAATTGGCATACGCGATAGATTTGGGCAGCGATACTACAGTGGAGTTTTTACTGCGGCTGTCGGGCAGGTAAAAAACGACAGAAAATTGAATAAGCGCCCGTGGCGGAACTGGCAGACGCGTTGGATTTGGGCAGCGTTACTACAGTGGAATTTTCCCTTGCGGCTGTCGGGCAGGTAAAAAAAGACAGAAAATCAAATATGCGGGTATGGCGGAACTGGCAGACGCACCAGATTTGGGCGGCGTTACTACAGTGGAGCTTTCCCCTGCGGCTGTAGAGCAGATTAAAAACCGACAAAAAATTGAATAAGCGCCCGTGGCGGAACTGGCAGACGCGTTGGATTTGGGCAGCGTTACTACAGTGGAGTTTTTTCTGCGGCTGTCGGGCAGGTAAAAAAGACAGAAAAACAAATATGCGGGTATGGCGGAACTGGCAGACGCACCAGATTTAGGTTCTGGCGGAGAGATCCATGCAGGTTCGACCCCTGTTACCCGTACCACGGATTTACTCCCGGAAACAGCTTTTAAGCTGTTTCCGGGAGTTTTTTGTCCGCGGTTTAATTTGCAATAATTGACGGTGCATACGTTGCGCTGCTTGCAATTTTTTTGATAATATGTTATACTGTCTAATATAATCAATGCGTTTTGCATTAAAAAGTGTTTATGTCCGAAAACCAAGGGAGAGTGAAATTGTGAAAAGATTCTGCAGAAAGTCCGCGTTAAAGCAGACGTATTACTGCAGCTTTGCAATGCTGATAGTTATTCCGTTGGTGCTGGTATTTATAGTTGCCGAATTCGTGATCGGGTATATAATCCGCAATTCTGCGATAGAGACGATAGACGCGCTTCAGACCAATATCGTGACGACGCTCAACAACGACGTCAGAACAAATTCCCTGTTGTTGTCGCATTTCGTGTACAGCGGCGATGGTGACTTTTTACAGACCGCGGTCAAGGTCAACAATGCCCGCGGAAGTGATCGTTATCGTGCCGAACAGCTTTTGCAACAGGGCTTCAACACCGCCGTCGTGCCCTCGCAGAAAATACTTGCGGGCGGGTTTTATATGAAGGACGGTGGGGTGGTATACGTCAAGGACAATATCACAGTTTCCACGGAGGAAATAAGGACGGCGGACTGGTATTCGGCAGCGGTGGACAGACCGAACACCATAACCCTAGGCAGCTACGATACGGAGCGGACCCGTCTTACAAGCTCAAATCAGCGGAGCAATCAGTTCGTGCTCGTGACGGCTCTGGCGACGAATATGACCACAGACAGGAGCGGCGAGATAGAGGTTGTGACGTTTTTCACCGAATCGCAAGTCGGGGATTTGATGATGTCGCAGAACGGCAAGAACAGCTATGAGATGAGCGTTATTTTAGATAAGGACGGTCATGTGCTTTTCGGCGATATGGGAAATGAGAGCTTGCGGAACTATTTCGATAACCATTTGAGCGAATACAGCTCGGGCAGCAAAACCTGCCGCGCCGCGCTCCTTGACGATACCGAAAGGCTGTATTTCTTCAAATCAATGAATATTCCCGATACCAATCGGATCCTGGTGACGTTCGCGGAGGATGCGGGTCTGGCTCGGGGTTTTTTCCCGATAGGCGGAATAGTGCTGCTTATCGTTGCTGTGCTTCTGATACTGTTCTATCTGTTCTCCCATTACTTTCTGAACGCCATTATCAACCCCATACACACCGTCTGCGAGGGTATGTCGAAACTGGACAACAGCGACCTTGACGTTCACGTCGAGCCGACGGGGGAGCGCTAGATACACGAGCTTATGGTGTCGTTCAACGAAATGGTGCTTGGTATCAAAAATATGTTCCGCATGACGGAGGAGACCTCGCAAAAAAAGCACGAAGCAGAAATACAGGCACTGCAAAGGCAAATAAACCCGCATTTTATCGTAAATACGCTGAACTCGATTCGCTTTATGGCAGAGGTCGCGAAATTCGACGGTATACGGAAAATGGCGGAGTCGCTGGTGAGCATAGTGTCCTGATCGTTCAGAAGCAACTCCGGCTTTTACACGGTCGGTGACGAGCTGGAAATGCTGAAGACCTACATCTATCTTATGCGCATACGTTACTCAAACGGCTTTGAGGTTAGCTACAATGTAAATGAGAAATGTCTGGATTATCAAATTCCTAGGCTTACCTTGCAGCCTATCGTGGAAAATTCGATAACTCACGGCTTTGACGATACGGCGGAGGAGCTTGGAGAAATTCGGATATCCATTTACTCGGATGATGATTTTCTTTGTCTGGAGGTCGAGGATAACGGTCGAGGAATGACCTCGGAGCAGATAGAACTGCTGCTTAGCGGAAAGCTTCAGCCAAGCGAAAACTCGGGTATCGGAGTGGAGAACGTCCGCGCTCGGCTGAGACTTCACTTCGGAGAGCGCGCGGGTATCGCTATTGAGAGCGAGCCGGGAAAATTCACGCGCACAACGCTGAGAATACCGTTGTCAGCGTGCAGACGGAAAGGAGATAAAGAATGATCAAAACCGTAATTGTCGACGACGATTCTCTGGTACATGTAACGCTTCGGTCACTCGTCGATTGGGAGAAGTGCGGCTACACTGTCGTTCGCGATTGCAGCGGCGGCGCGGACGCGGTCGGGTTCATTTCCGAAAATCCTGTCGATCTGCTTATAACCGATATTAAAATGCCCGAGGTCGATGGTCTGGAGCTTATGCGGCAGCTTCGTCAAAATGGTGCAATGCCGCTTACGGTGGTGCTGTCGGGCTACGACGAGTTCGAGCTGGTGAGAGAAGCGTTTCGTCTGGGCGCGTATGATTATCTGCTTAAATCCAACATCAACGGCGAATCGCTGGCGCAGCTTCTGGACGGGCTTCGGGAGAACGTATTCACGAGGGCGGGTTTCACCTTGTCCGCCGACCCCGAGGAAGAACTGCCTGTTGCCATCGGTCTTGAGGACGGCGATTATATTGCGGCGGTTTTTACAGTCAACGAGTTCTCCGAGGCGGCTCAGCGCTTCGGCGGAAATCTTCGTGAACTATGGAAAAGCCCATGCTGGAGCTTGTACGTCAGATACGCCGCTTGCAGGGGCGAGCCGAGCTCCGCGCGAAAAATCCATCGCAGTACGAGCTTTATTATAAGGTGCAGGATAAAAGCTCCGCCGAAAGCACGATAATGTCCGTGGTTCATCAGATACAGGGCGTATGGCACGATTTTATGAATTTGGATGTCGCCGCGGGAGTGAGTGGAATCGTTCCCGCGGCGGATATCCGAGGAGCGATCGAGCGCTGCGAGACCCTATGCAAGCTCTCCGTTTTGCAGGGAATTCGCGGAGTGTGTTGTGAACGTGAGTACGGAGAGCTCGCCCGCGCCTACGATTCCGACGCGGCGGACTGCGACGGGCTTATCACCGCGCTCTGCGGCGAGGACGAGGCGGCGCTCGACAAGGAAATGAAGCGATGGTTCGACGCGCTGAGCCGTATTGACGGGAAACCGCACATCAGGCGTATATTCGTGCTTATGGCAAGGCTTGCGGAGCGGCTGAGGAGCCTTGGAACGAGCTTTTTCGGCATATTCCACGAGGAACTTTTAAACGAACTATTGGCGGTAGAGCTTCCGCGCGACCGCGAGATATGGCTTCGCAATACACTCCGCAGGGTACGGACATTCTTCGCGGAGAGCCGTCGCGAAAAGCAGAAGGGGGATATGGAGCGCGCGAGGGAATTTATGAAGGACAACTTCAACAATCCCGAGCTCACGCTGAAGACCGTCGCAGACCATGTCGGCTTCAACGAGAAGTATTTCAGTACAAGATTTACCAAGGAATGCGGATGCACGTTTATAACATATCTGAACGACCTGCGTATCAAGCGCGCGCAGGAGCTGCTCGTCCGCACGAATATGAAAATGTACGAGATAAGCGACGCGGTCGGCTACGCAAGCGTTGAGCACTTCAATCATATGTTCAAGAAAAAGTTAGGCATTTCGCCGAGGGATTTTCGCCAGAGTGGAAAATAATCTGACAAATCGTCAAGAAATCGAACAAAACTTCATGGAATTTCCGTAGGAAATATTGTAGAATATAATTACCGAAAGGGAGCAGGGACTTCATTGAAGCGGGCTTCCGAAGAATATTTTAACGGAGGTATTTAATATGAAGAAGAAAATATTATGCTCGCTGCTGGCGGCTGCAATGCTTTGCGGTCTGACAGGCTGTAACGGCGGCTCCGGTTCAGGCGAAAGCGGAAACGGTGACGGATTGAGCTGCAAGCTCGTCTTCGCTATCTGGGACAACAACCTTATGGAATACATTGAAGCCAACGATATGGAGGGCAAGTTCAAGGAGAAATATCCCAATGCGGAGATTGAGGTTGAAAAGATCAAGGACGATTCCGAATACTGGAACTCCATGAAAATGCGTGCAAGCGCGAATCAGCTTCCCGACGTAATGTTCAACAAGCCGTTCACGCTCTCGCGTTTTCAGGAGTATCTGCTCGACCTGTCCGATACCGAGGCGTGCAAGAACAACACCCTTGCGGAGGGCTACGCTATCAACGGCAAGGTCCTCGGAATACCGCAGACTGCGGGCTACGAGTATGTTTACTACTGGAAAGATATGTTCACCGAGGCGGGCGTTGAGGTTCCCGATACCTGGGAGGAGCTCAAGGCCGTTTCCAAGAAATTACAGGAACACTTCGGCGCGAACGACCCCGACTTTATGGCGATAGCTCTCGGCGCTAAAGACGAATGGCCCGACTATCCGTATATGGAATTTATGCCCGCGCTGGTAAACGGCAACGGTCAGAACTGGAACAATATGGCTAAGACCGACACTCCGTTCGCGGGCGGCAGCGATATCAACACGGCATATCACCGCGTATACGACTTGTTTACAAGCGGCGTTCTCGGAAAAGACCCGCTGGGTCTCGGCAACGATCAGGCTACCAATCTTTTCGCGCAGAAGAAAGCGGCTATAATCGCGCTCGGCGACTGGGGTTTGCAGAATATTCAGAACGCGGCTGACAGCACAGATCAGCTTGGCACGTTCTATCTGCCCGTCCGCGAGACCGAAAGCGAGCCGTTCCGCTACGTGGTACAGGGTGACAGCTTTATGGGCGTCACCACTCACAGCAAGAACCCCGAGCTCGCAAAGGCGTTTGTTGAGTGGTATTACAGTGATGCGTGGTATCCCGGATATCTCAGCTACATTTCCAGCGCGTCCTCTATGAGCAACTTCCCGAAGGATAAAGACCCGATCCTTGCGGAAGCGGATAAATTACAGCCCGACGGCGTACCCGTGATGTACGATGGCGGAGGTGACGATTTCACGGCTGTGCAAAACGAGACCGCGTTCGACTACAAAAAACTTGGAGCGCAGATGCTGACGGATAACTTTGACCTTGACGCCGCTCTTGCGGAGCTTGATACAAAGTGGACTGCCGCACGCGCAAAGCTCGACATTAAGTAAAACTCTTACCCTCCCAAAGAATTCTTCATATGATGTCCCCCGTCAAGTCAAAACGAAGGTTTTATCGAGACGGGGGATATCAAGAAGAAAAGCGTTATGGAATAGAGGTGGAATTATGAACTCTTTGGCGAAAAAAAGACGAATTTTTATAATTACAGCTCTGGCGATCCCCGTTTTGCTGCTTGTGTGCTTTGTTGTCGTTCCCGCGGTCGATTTGATACGAATGAGTTTTACGAATTGGGATGGGCTTTCCCCGACCTAAGATTACATCAACTTCGACAATTACATAAGTATGTTTCAGAATAAGGATCTGTGGCGGAGCTTGGGCAACAACGCGATCTATTTCTGCGTTCACCTGCTGATGATACCGGTAGAGCTTGCGTTCGCGGTGCTGCTGAATTCTAAACTCAGAGCGGCTAAGTTCTACAAAACAATGGTGTTTATGCCGTACATCATAAACGGCGTTGCGATATCTTACGCGTTCTCCTATTTCTTTTCCCCGATAAACGGAGCATTCAACAACCTGCTTGAATTATTGAAGCTCGAAATGCTCAAGCAAAATTGGCTCTCCGATGAAAATATCGTCAACTTTGTGCTGGCGTTCGTATCGCTGTGGCGTTTCTCGGGTTATCATATAGTACTGTTCACCGCAGCATTGCAGTCCGTAAATCATGACATAATCGAAGCCGCGACGCTCGACGGCGCGAATGCATGGCAGATGTTCCGCTATATCCAGACACCGTCGATAATGCTTATGGTCGACTTTATCCTGTTTGATAATATCCGCGGCGCTATGCAGGTGTTTGATATACCGTTCGTAATGACGAATGGCGGACCGGGCTACGCTTCAAGTACGTTTACGCTGTACACGATAAAGACGGCGTTTACGTTCTCCAATTTCGGACTTGCATCGGCAATGGCGGTCGCGATAATGGCGATAATTATACTGATATATGTTGTGCAGAACAAGATAATTCATAAATTTATTCTGAAAGGAGATTGATCTTATGGCTGATCTCGGAACCGAAAAGAATAACGCTCTCAAAAAGCCGCTTTTTTCCGCGAAAGCCCGCTCGGTCATTGCGCAGATATTCAAGCAGATCATTTGTATCGGTATGGTTGTTATGGTCATTCTCCCGATACTTCTCACGGTGTTCGCGTCGTTCAAAACTAAGGGCGATATGGTAAATACATCGCCGCTGCTGCTGCCCGAGCATATCACGCTTGAGAACTACAAAAAGGTGCTGACAGACAAATATCTGCTGATAGGCTTCGCAAATACAGGAATATTACTTATAGTAAGCATTTTTTTCAATGTCATTCTCGGAACTCTTACGGCATATATAATAGAGCGCTTCAATTTCCGCTTCAAGAAGTTTGTCGTAGCGCTGTTCTTTATAGGAATGCTGGTGCCGACATTCGTAACAGAGATATCGCGCTTCAAGATCATAAACGGCATAGGACTGTATAAGACGCTCGGCGCGCCCATATTGATCTACGTCGCCTCCGACCTTATGCAGCTGTACATTTACCGTCAGTTCCTCGCGAACATTTCCGTATCACTGGATGAGAGTGCGCTGCTGGACGGCTGTGGATATTTTCAGTTATTCGTAAGGATAATCTTCCCGCTGCTCGCCCCCGCGACGGCAACGGTAACCATTATAAAGGCGATAACGATAATAAACGATATGTATATCCCCTACCTGTATATGCCCGGCAACAAGACCCAGACGCTTACCACATTTCTGATGAATTACGCAAGCGCCCAGCAAGGCTCGTGGCAGACGCTGGCAGCGGGAATAGTCGTCATAATGCTGCCGACGATACTGTTGTATATTTTCTTCCAGAAATATATTCTCGCGGGCGTTACGGCGGGCGCGGTTAAGGAATGATACTTCGGCGGCGTCGCTATGCGTGGTGCCGCCGATTTTTCAAATTGGTCTTGCATATCGGTATCTTTTGTGATATAATGTTTGTAAGAATCCAGCAAATAATATTCCCGAAAGGAGAATTGAAATGAACGCAGAATTAAAATGGCTCACCGACCCAGAGGTGTTTCGTGTGAACGTTCTCCCCGCGCACTCCGATCACATTTGTTACGCAAGCGAGGCGGAGGCGGAGAGCGGGATAACGTCGCTGCGGCAATCGCTTGACGGGCAGTGGGCGTTCAAGTGGAGCAAGACTTCCGAAGACCGACCCGCGGATTTTTGGCGGAACGGTTACGACCTTTCCGATTTCGGCATGATAACCGTGCCTGCGCATATCGAATTGCAGGGGTACGGGCAGATACAGTATATAAACACGCTCTATCCGTGGGACGGTCACGCGGAGCTCCGTCCGCCGTAGGTCGATCCCGATTATAACCCCGTTGGCAGCTACGTCCGCGAGTTCGATCTTGACGACGGGCTTCGCGGAAAACGCGTCTGCATCAGCTTTCAGGGCGTGGAACAAGCGTTTTATGTGTGGCTGAACGGCGAGTTTATCGGCTATGCCGAGGACAGCTTCACGCCGTCCGATTTCGAGCTCACGCCGTATATCCGCGAAACGGGAAACCGCCTTTGCGTTGAGGTTTATAAGCGCTCCTCGGCGGCTTGGATAGAGGATCAGGACTTCTTCCGTTTCAGCGGGATATTCCGTTCTGTGTTCTTATACGCAAAGCCCGAGGTCAATATCGACGACCTCTGGATCAAGCCCGTTCTGCATGAAAATAATACTTCGGGCGAATTATCCGTTCGCTTGCTGTTAAGCGGAAAAACGGACGGCGCGGAGGTAAACTGCCGTATAACATCTCCCGACGGCGAAACGCTTTTTGACGGCGGTTTAGCGCTCTCCGCCGAGGGCGGATATTTGTGGAGTCAGACCATTCGCCTTGAAAAAATAAAGCCGTGGAGCAATGAAAGCCCCGCGCTCTGCCATATCACTTTAACTGTCAATTCAAACGGGAAAACCGTCGAGGTCGTTCCGTACGATATCGGTTTCCGCCGCTTTGAACTGAAAAACGGTGTAATGCTCCTGAACGGAAAGCGCATAATGTTCAACGGCGTGAACCGCCACGAATGGAACCCCGAACGCGGGCGCGCGATAACTCCCGAGGATATGCACGCGGCAATGCGTACATTCCTGAAAAACAACATCAACGCTGTGCGCACCTGTCATTATCCAAATCAAAGCCTTTGGTACGAGCTGTGCGACAAAAACGGTATTTATATGATCGATGAGGCGAATCTCGAAAGCCACGGCTCGTGGCAGAAGCTCGGACGCGACGAGCCGTCTTGGAACGTTCCGGGAAGTCTGCCCGAATGGAAAGAGTGCGTCGTAGACAGGGCGCGTTCGATGTTCGAGCGTGATAAAAACCATACGGCGATATTGCTCTGGTCGTGCGGCAACGAGTCCTACGCGGGCGAAGATATCCTCGCAATGGCGGAGTTCTTCCGAGCTCACGACAGCAGTCGGCTTGTGCATTACGAGGGCGTATTCCACAACCGCGAATTCGACCGCATTTCGGACGTTGAGAGCCGTATGTACGCTTCTCCCGAGGACGTCCGCCGCTACCTCGAAAACGACCCGAAAAAACCGTTTATCCTCTGCGAATATATGCATGATATGGGCAACTCGCTCGGCGGAATGGAAAGCTACATTAAGCTCGGCGAGGAGTTCGAGAAGTATCAGGGCGGCTTTATCTGGGACTATATGGATCAGGCGCTTTGGCGGGTAGACTGCAACGGACGGCGCGCTCTCGGCTACGGCGGCGACTTTGGCGAGCGCCAGAGCGACTACGCATTCAGCGGAAACGGCATAGTATTCGCGGACGGCACGGAAAAGCCCGCAATGCGGGAGGTGCGCTATTGGTATTCGTCTCCCGAGGAGCGCAGATTATTTGACGAGCGGAATGAGATCGCGCGGAAAGCTCTCTCAAAATTCCCCGAAAACACGTCAAAAACGCCGTTAAAGATCGTTCACGGAGACGGCGCTCTCGGCGTTCGCGGGCGCGATTTCGAGATAATGTTTTCCTACCCAGAGGGAGGACCGTGCTCTATCGTCTCGCACGGCAGGGAATGGCTTTGGAGAGCCCCTCGTCCCGCATATTGGCGCGCTCCGACCGAGAACGATCTCGGCAATAAATTCGCGCTGAAAAGCTCGATATGGGCAGCTGCAGACGCGTATCAGAATTGTGTCGGGATTGAAACGCTCAAAGAAAACGCTGACGAGGTCTCGATAAAATTTTCTTATAACTCCCCCTCTATACCGAGCCTGAAAACCGATATGACCTATACCGTGAGGTCGGACAATACGCTGCAGATCGATGTGCATTATTACGGGCAAAGCGGCTTGCCCGAATTGGCGCTGCTTGGCTTGAGATTTCAGACTCCCGTGCCCGTCGATACCGTGGAATGGCTCGGCTTGTCGGGCGAGACCTACCCCGACAGAAAGCGCGGAGGCGAGTTCGGGTGGCATTCCGAGCGTCCCGGTGTCCCGAATTATCTCGTGCCGCAGGAATGTTCAAACCACGCGGACACGCAGGCGGTGACGCTCCGCTCGGACGGAAAAGCTCTGCGCTTTTACGCGGACGGCGAGCCGTTTTCGTTTTCGGCGATACCGTATACTCCGCAGCAGCTTGAACAAGCGGCTCACCGCGGGGAGTTGCCCGAGCCCGTGCGCACCGTAGTCACGATCTGCGGAAAAATGCGCGGCGTGGGCGGTATCGACAGCTGGGGCAGCGATGTTGAACCGCCGTATCGGATAAGCGCGGAAAACGATATTGATTTCTCCGTGTGCTTTAGACTGTAAGGAGGCAATTGTGAAAATTTCCGAATTAGAGCAAGGTCTGCATAATGGCACGTTTGACAAAAATCTGGCAGAGCTTTACGGCAATGCGGATATGGAGATAATGCGTCAAAAGACACGCTTACTTGAAGCGGTCAGGGAGTTCACGGAGCTTTACCCGAGCCGCGACGACATTGAGGTTTTCTCCGCGCCCGGCAGAACTGAAATAGGCGGCAATCATACGGATCATCAATGCGGATGTGTACTTGCCGCAGCGGTAGATCTTGATATTATTGCAATAGCCGCGTTTCATAACGACGGTGTTATACGATTGATGTAAAAAGGACACTCACCCGATAAAATAGAGTTGAACGATCTTAGCGTGCATGCCGAGGAAAGAGGTACATCCGCAGCGATAATACGCGGGGTCGTCTCGAAATTCCGGGATATGGGCGTAGAAATCGGCGGCTTTGACGCGTATACAATCTCGAACGTGCCGAGCGGCAGCGGGCTGTCGTCCTCGGCGGCATTTGAAACGCTGCTCGGAACGATAATTGACAGGCACTGCAACAGCGGTAAGGCCGGAGCAGTCGAAATTGCAAAGATAGGTCAGTATTCGGAAAACGTTTATTTCGGTAAGAAAAGCGGACTAATGGATCAGATGGCAAGCTCTGTCGGCGGCTTTGTGTTTATAGACTTCGCTCACCCGGACGATCCGAAAATACGCAAGATACCATTCGGTTTTGAGAACACAGAGTATGTTCTGTATATTACCAATACAAGAGGAAGTCATGCCGAGCTTATAGACGATTATGCCTCGATACCTCTGGAAATGAGCAAGGTTGCCGCTTTTTTCGGTGAAACTCATCTGCGTAACGTCAGCGAAAAGGATTTTCTTGCAGCGATACCCGAGCTTCGCAGCAGCTGCTCGGATAGGGCGATACTCCGCGCGGCTCATTTCTTCGGTGAAAACAGAACAGCCCAAGATGAAGCAAAGGCTCTTGCAAAAAACGACCTTGAGGAGTTCTTACGACTCGTGAGAAGATCGGGAGAGTCTTCGGCGAAATGGCTGCAAAATCTCTACTCTTGTTCCTCACCCGCAGAACAAGGTATTTCTCTCGGTCTGTGGGCAAGCGAGCAGATACTCGGCAACGATTGCGCTGTCCGTGTGCACGGAGGTGGCTTTGCCGGAACTATTCAGGCATTCGTGCCACTTAAATCGGCAAAAATATACAGAGACAAAATGAATCGTCTTTTTGGCGATGGAAGCTGCCGTGCGCTGAAGATAAGGCAATTTGGCGGCAAGCAGATGTTTGATATATGACAAGAAGCTGTATTATGCGTATTTTAGTATTGGGCGGTGCGGGCTATATCGGCTCTCACACCGCATTGGAGCTTATTAAGGCAGGGAATGAGGTAATAGTCGCGGACAATCTCTCAACGGGATATTTAAAGGCTGTTCCCGAGTGTGCAAAATTTTTCAAGGGTGATCTCCACGACTTCGATTTTCTGGATAACTTGTTTAAGTCTGAGAAAGTTGACGCGGTCATTCATTTTGCGGCGTTTTCCCTTGTCGGGGAGAGTGTCACCGCTCCGCTGAGATATTACGACAACAACCTCTGCGGAACAAAGACCCTGTTGGAAGCGATGGTTAAAAACAGCGTTGATAAGATAGTGTTCTCCTCGACTGCCGCGACCTACGGCGAGCCGAAAAATATCCCGATCTTGGAGAGTGATCCTACTTGTCCGACTAATCCCTATGGCGAAACAAAGCTCGCTATGGAAAAAATGTTCTACTGGACGGCAAGGGCGCACGGACTGCGTTATGTTTCGCTGCGCTATTTCAACGCCTGCGGCGCGGATGAAAGCGGAGAAATCGGCGAAGCACATAACCCCGAAAGCCATTTGATACCGCTTATCCTGCAAGTACCCAACGGTCAGCGGGAAGCCGTTTCCGTTTACGGCACGGATCACGACACGCCCGACGGCACTTGTATCCGTGACTATATCCACGTTACCGATCTTGCTCAGGCGCATATTCTCGCGGTAAAATATCTGGTAAATGGCGGCGAAAGCGATATTTTCAATCTCGGAAACGGTGTGGGATACTCCGTGCGCGAGGTCATTGACGCGGCGCGCAAGGTTACGGGACATCCTATACCCGCAGTCGAAACGCCGCGTCGCGCCGGAGACCCTGCAAGACTTGTCGCCTCCAGCGAAAAAGCCAAGAAAATTCTCGGCTGGAAACCGGAACACGATTCGCTTGAAGAGATAATAGCCAGCGCGTGGAAATGGCACATAAACCACCCTCAGGGCTATAACGGATAAGGAGAGTAAGTATGATCTGCGAGAATATCGAACGGCTTATTGATTACGCGATCAGAAATTCGTTGATTGAAGTCTCGGATGTTTATGTTGTCCGCAATATGTTTATGGAAACATTTGGACTCGGTGATTGGCAGGAAGTCTCTGCCAAGTATTCGGGAGAACCGGTTGATGAGTTGTTACAGCCGCTTGTCGATTATGCGGTTGAGAACGAGCTCATCGCCGATACTTCCAACTCCCGCGATCTGTTCGACACAAGACTTATGGGTATTTTAACGCCCATGCCGCGCGAGGTTAATAAAAGCTTTATGAAGCTCTATGACAAGTCGCCGTCCGCCGCGACCGAATGGTATTACGACCTCAGCAAGCACTTGAACTACGTGCGCGCCGGAAGAATGGCGCGCGATTTGCGCTGGACATATTCGTCCAAGTACGGCGAGCTTGACATTACCATAAACCGCTCAAAGCCCGAAAAGGATCCGCGCGATATTGCCGCGGCGGGAGCGGCTGAATCGGCGGATTACCCGAAATGTATGCTCTGCCCCGAAAATGCGGGATTTATCGGTAATGTGAGCCGTCCGGCGCGGCAAAATCTTCGTCCCGTTTCATTGTGTGTTCATGGCGAGCCGTGGCAGCTTCAGTATTCGCCCTACGGCTATTACAACGAGCATTGCATCGTGTTCAACGAGCAGCATACCGCAATGAAAATCGATGATACGGTATTTGAAAAGCTGTTTGATGTAATTGACCTGCTTCCGCATTATTTTGTCGGTTCTAACGCCGATCTTCCGATCGTAGGCGGTTCGATATTAAGTCACGAGCATTTTCAGGGCGGACGGTACACGTTCGCAATGGAGAGAGCGCCGATAGAAAAGAGCTTTACATTGCCGCAGTTCCCGAACGTCGAAGCGGGAATAGTAAAGTGGCCGATGTCTGTGATACGGTTAATCTCGGAGAACCGCAGTATGCTCGCCTCCGCGTGCTCGTATGTTCTGAAAAAGTGGCGCGGTTATTCCGACGAGAGCGCGGACATCTACGCCGAAACGAACGGTGAGCCGCACAATACTATAACCCCCATCGCCCGAATGAACGGAAGCCGCTATGAGTGCGACCTTGTTCTCCGCAACAACCGCACAACAAAGGAGCGTCCGCTCGGGCTGTTCCACCCGCGCCCCGAGCTGTTCCACATCAAAAAAGAGAACATCGGGCTTATTGAGGTAATGGGTCTGGCTGTGCTTCCGTCGAGGCTAGCCGAGGAGCTTAAGGCGGTGAGAAACGCCTTGCTGAACGGCGAAGATCTCACGAAAAATCCGCTCACCGAGCCTCACGCCAAGTGGGCAGAGGGCGTGAATGCACGTCATTCGGAGTTTTCCGCCGAAAACGCTGAAGAGATTCTCAATAATGAGGTAGGCGCGGTGTTTGAACAGGTTCTGCTCGACGCGGGCGTTTTCAAGCACGATGGGAACGGAGCGGAGGCGTTTGGCAGGTTTATTGCGAAGTTGAAAAAATAGTCGTTTATTGGAGATGTGAAGCTCGCCTTCGCGTCTCCATTCTTATTTGAAAACTGCGTCTTACTATTCAATTAATTTAACCAATTCGACAATCTTGTTGAACACAGCCTTCATTAGCAGTTGAAATCCCCATTGAATTCCAGCACTACATCGATCCCACCGTCCTCGTCGTTGTAAACCTTGACCCCCTTTAGCAGCATTCGCAGGTTGACATCGGATACATAACCGTTTGAGATTATCTCGCTCAGTAACTCGGAGGTGCTTTTCAAGCTGTCACGTTTTTGACGGCTTACCTCGTCGTATTTTTGGCTGTCGGATATTTTCTGCTTTAGTTCCGTGATCTCATTCTCACGCTTTTCAATCATACTGTCGTAGTATTCCGAGCGGGATCTGTCGGTAACTTTGCCCATGATTAAGTCCTCTATCTGATTTTTCAGAGCGGCGATTTTCTCCGTATAGCGCTTAATGTTTTGCTCATACAGCGGCTTTTTCTTCACCCAGTCCTTGATGATCTGCTCGTACTGTTCGCTTTCTGCGACCACCTTTTCACGTATATAAATCAACTGTTTATTGACTATTTCGTCAAGCTGTGACTGATGTATTCGATGCGGTGTGCAGTACTGTTTTCCATATCTGTGGTGGCTGTTGCAGGTGTATTCGACATATTCCTTGCCCTGCCATGTTCGTCTTTTTGCTATCAGAATGGCTCCGCAGTCGCCGCATCTTATCAGTCCTGAGTAGCGGTGAATTATCCGTCCGCGACCCGCCCGAACATTGGATTTTGGGCGCTGTTCGAGAAGAAATTGTGCTTGCTCCCATGTCTGCTTGTCTATTATCGGTGGCAGAAAATTCTCATGGCGGTAGCGTTCCTCATCGGGAATTTCCTTTCGTGTATGGTAGATCTTTGAGATAGAAGTCTTGTGATTTACAAGCGTTCCGGTGTAACTTTCGTTTTGGAGAAGCCGTTTTACGGCGGTCTGTGTCCAAAGAAATTTCTTGCACATTTCGGTTCGGGTCGAGCTTATTTTTCTGTGGGAGAAGTATTCGGGAGACTTGATACCTCGGTTGTTGAAATCTCTCGCGATAGCGGTTATTCCATGCCCGCCGATATACCGTTGGAACGCCTCGCGGATTATCTCCGCGGCTGTTTCATCAATGAGGACTTCTCCTGTGTTCTTGTCCTTGTAATACCCCATCGGGAGGTTCACAACCAGACCTGTTTTCTGCTTTTGACGTATTCCTGTACGGACTTTCTTGCCTATATCTTTGGCGTAGAAGTCGTTGAAAATCTGCTTGAACCCTATCAGCAAGTCATCGTTTTCATTTGTGGTATCTATGCCCTCTGTGACCGATATGACCTTGACATTGTTCTCCCGCAAGTGGTCAATAAAGAGCGCGGTCTGCGTCCTGTGCCGTCCTAATCTCGACAGATCTTTTACCAGAACCGCCTCGACTTTGCCCTCTTCAACTGCGTTTTCAAGTTCGTTCAATCCCTTGCGGTCGAAGGTCATGCCCGAAACGTTGTCGTCAAAGCTCTCGCCAATAACCTCGTAGCCGTTTTGTTTGGCATAGTCGATAAGTATCTGCCGCTGGTTTTGCAAGCTGTTCATTTCCTCGTCCTCGTCACGCGACAAGCGGTAGTATAGCCATGCTTTCATTTGCATCATCCTTTCTGTTTTGGCACGCGCACATGGCAGTGCTGCGTTACCACAACACTACCACAACGCGCTCGAAATATCCAGCGGTTATTCTGCTTTTGGCGGATTTTCTACATTACCGACAAGAGCGCTCTCCCGTAATTTGGGCAGTTTATCCGAATTCAAATAGTCGGAGATCATGCCTTTCATAAACGATTTGAACGCTTCTTTATTTCCGGAGTATCTTACCATGGTAAAGCTGATTTTTGGTTCTTTGAGTTTTTTCAAATATTGTCCTCCCCATTTTGAAATCTAACCGCGCTTTCAAAGCTGATCGCGCCGTTTATGTGTCTTACCTCATCCACACACATCGCATGAAGCTCTCTTAAGGTATCATCATCGACATCGTTCGCGGCGGCTAATGTGTGAGCGATCTTGCCGAGTTCGACCGCGATCTTGAACATATTTCGGTTCATTCGCTGCTCGCAGCCGTTTACGACCGCCTCCATCGTGGAAGTGATCATCGGCGATAAGTAATTCACATTTCTCTCCTGTTTGAGGTAGCCAAGATAGAACTTTATCGCCTTTTCTATGAACTCACTCTTTGAACGGCAGTTATCTTGCTCGTATACCGCGCCGACCTCCTCCAACGTTTCCGGATAAGCCCACAATGCAAACTTTTCCTTGTTAGAGACACCTTGTTTTAGACTCGAATTTGGCTTTGTGACCGCATTTTTGTCACTCTGCGACCCCGACTTTTTTGAATATCCCATTTTACGACCCCTTTCTTACTTTTCAATATTTCGCTTTGCGGCGGGCTTTGCCCGTCCGCTGTGGTCGGGACGACCCCGTCCCTTTAACTTGCATGAAAATCATACCCTCATATCTGCCCGTATCAGCAGTGAATTATCTGCGCTATTTTCTGCAATTTGCTCTGAGAATTGTCCTGCCCAAAATCGCGCAGAAACGGCTCAAATTCTGCTCCGAACCTGCTTAGCGAGGTGTTACTCTACTCGGTTGTCTAACCCTGCACAAA
>CANQWD010000030.1 GCA_947627465.1 uncultured Clostridia bacterium | reverse complement strand
CTTGATATCGTTTTTCTTGCGGTTATTTATATGGCTATGGTTTTAGATGCAATTTTAATGTGAACAGGCTCTAGTTAGGGACAAGCCTTTGGGCGGTTCGTAACAGTTCTTTGAAAATTAAATAGCAAAGCAAACACAAAAGTCGCAAGCCGCGCTGTCTTTGACGGAAAGCGCGATGATTTGTTTCTGCCGCCTATTTTTTAGGTTATTCATTATCCGTGACCACACATTATTTTTGCGCGAGAATAACAATAACCGAGAATTTACGAGTTGGTTAGCCGAAAGACGATAACGCAGTCGCCGAGTAGTAAAGAAACGAGAGCGCCCCGCAGCTTGCGATATAATGATACTTACCGTGAGGTCTGATCCATAGGAATGGGCAGAGGTGAAAGCCCTATGTGCGAGTTGCGTTCATACTCGCTGTTTGCTTTGATTTGCAGCTATAAATAATAATTATCGGGCTGCGCCGCTGACCTCACTCGCAGAGTGATAAAGGTAAACGAAACAGCCCGATTTTTATATATTTGCTTGCGCGAGAGTATTTTTGCGTGCTATATGTAGCACAACTTCATTATTTAGAAGTGCTGTGAACTTGTGCTACATATAGCACAACTTCATTCTTTGCGTGTTGCGTGAATTTGCACAATATAGCACAGCTTGAAAGAAATGCTTTGGCATAAGCAAATATAACAGCAAAAGGAGGTCTATCCTATGCAAGAAACAAACGCAACAACTGCGGAGCTGGTCGATATACGGAGCGTGTCGGTAAACCGCAATCTGCCGAAAGAGGAACGCATTTCGGATTTTGTAAAACAAATCAAAAATCCGTACTTGTTTAAATGCGGTAAGTACACCGTTAAAGCAAGTTTCTCCGAGAACGGTCAAACGTTGGAAGAATGTATTAAGGGATTGATAAAATAGTTTGGAAAAGTCTTGACATTCACGCGGAAGTGTGTTATAATAAGATTGGAAAAAGAATTGAATATCAGCATAACCACACTCCTTTGATTGCGGGCAGTTTTCCGTATAAAAAAGGAGTGTGTTTTTTATGCAAAAATTCAAGGCTATCAAGTACATCAGACTGTCCTACACGGACGACAAGTCTGTTGAAAGCAACAGCGTTTCCAACCAGAGAAAGCTGATTGATGACTTCATCGTGCAGCACCCCGAAATTGAGGTAGCTGCCGAAAAAGTAGATGATGGTTACAGCGGAGTGCTTTTTGACCGTCCTGCCTTTATGGAAATGATGGAACTTATCAAAAGGGGCGAGGCTAATTGCGTTATCGTTAAGGACTTGTCGCGGCTCGGTCGTGAGTATATCGAAACGGGGCGTTATCTTCGGAGGATTTTTCCCGCATACGGCGTTAGGTTTATCGCTATTAACGATAATCTGGATACCTTGACCGAAAAAGCCGACGAAATATCCGTTTCCGTTAAAAATATAATGAACGAAGCGTATTCCCGCGACATTTCCGTGAAAACGCGGACGGCACTTGACATCAAACGCCGAACGGGAGATTTTGTCGGTGCGTTTACGGTTTACGGTTATCTTAAGACGGGCGATAAGCACAAGAGCCTGATCGTTGATACATTCGCGGCAAATGTTGTGCGCGACATTTTCCGAAAGCGGCTTGACGGTTATAGCGCCGCTCATATAGCCGAGGAACTGAACAAAGCGGGCATTCTTTCGCCGCTTGCCTATAAGCGTTCAAACGGATTTCCTTACGCGAAAAACGGCTACGCCGACAAAGAAAATTGCAAATGGTCTGCGACAACGGTCATTCGGATTTTAAGCGATGAGATCTACACGGGAACAATGGTACAAGGCAAACAGACCACGCCGCATTTTAAACTAAAGGAGCGCGAAACAAAACCGTCCTCCGAATGGGTTCGCGTTGAGGGAACTCACGAAGCTATTATTGACAAAGCGGATTTTGATTTGGTGCAAAAGCTGAAACGGCTTGATACTCGCACCTCGCCGCAGTCCGATACGGTGTACCTCTTTTCGGGCGTTCTGATATGCGGCTGCTGCGGCGGGAGAATGACGCGAAAAATAAACCGTTATAAGGGTAAGGAATATGTTTATTATTTCTGTCCCGCGGGTAAAAAGGGCGGTTGTATGTCCTCATCAATGATAAAGGAAAGCGATCTGACGGACTGCGTTCAAACAAGCCTTAAAGCCCACATCAACAGCGTGATTTCGCTTGATGGCATTATCAACAGTATTAGTAGAGAGCGCATAAACCGCGAACTTGTGAGCGAGTACACGGGCTACATAAAGTCCAACGAGGAACAGCTTGCAAAAGTCGAAAACTTTAAGCGTAACTTATATGAGAACCTTGTAAACGGTGTTATATCCAAAGAGGAATTTTTGCAGTACAAGCAAGAATACTCCGCGAAAGCCGAAGACATCAAGACCGCTATTCAGAGTTGGAACGACAAATTAGCGGAGGTGGTGGAGAACCGCGGGGATAGAACCCGTTGGATAAACCACTTTACACAATTCTCCGAAATGGAGAATATAGACAGAAGTGCGGTAGCGCGTTTGATACAGAGTATTATCATAAATGCCGACAAAAGCATTGAGATACGCTTTAATTATCAGGACGAATACCAAAAAGCAATGGAATTTATCAATCAAGTGTCCGATGAAAGGAGGGCGGGATAATGGCACGAAAAAGCAGAAAAAATCTCATTACAGAGCCTGTTCGGGCGGCGGCATTAAATACCGCGCTCTACATCAGACTTTCGGTCGAGGACGGCAAGGGGCGAAGCAATTCAATTGAAAATCAGCAGCTTATTCTCAACGATTATGTGGCTGATAAACCCGAATATCACATTTGTGATACATATATAGATAACGGTCTGACGGGTACGAATTTCGACCGTCCCGGTTTCAAAAGAATGTTGTCTGACATTGAAAGCGGTAAAATAAATTGCGTGATCGTCAAGGACTTATCGCGTCTCGGACGAAATTCAATTGATACGGGTTATTATATCGAGCAATATTTTGCCCAGCACAAAGTCCGCTTTATTGCCGTAAATGATATGTTCGATACCGCCGATGAAAATAATCCTCAAAACGGGATACTGCTTCCGCTGAAAAATATGGTCAACGAGGCTTACGCGCTTGACATAGGAAGAAAAATCAAAGCGTCAGCACATCAAGCAATGCTCGCCGGAGATTATATCGGTGCCAGAGCGCCGTTTGGGTATAAAAAATCCCCCGACGATTGTCATAAGCTGATAATCGACGAGGAAACAGCGCCTATAGTGCGGCAGATATTCGAGTGGTTTGTAGAGGGCTGCGGTCTGAATACTATCACGGTACGGCTGAATGAAATGGGTATTGATACGTCAAGCGTTTACAAAAGCAAAACGAGCGAACGCGACAAACATTATACCCTAAATCGGAATTGGACTACGTTTACGGTTTCTCGTATCTTGGATAATCCTGTTTACACGGGAGATATGGTGCAAGGCAAGAGCCAAATCGTAGAGCATAAACAACAAGATGTTTCTCCCGAAAACTATATTATTGTTCAAAATACTCACGAACCGATTGTTAGCCTTGATATATTTGAAAGAGTGCGGGAAATTCGCGCCGCCGTTCGCGAGAAATGTAAGAGCAAGCCTATTGACCACTACACCGAAAACATTTTCAAAGGAAAGATATTCTGTCCGCATTGCGGAAAGCCTCTGCACCGCCAAAGAGCAAAGCGCAAAACCAAAGCCGACGTTTACCGTCTACATTGTTTATCTCCGAATAGGATTTCCAAAGACGCTTGTATCGGAGTAAACATTGACGAGAGCATTGTGATTGATTTCGTATCGGCGGCGATAAAAGAAAAACTTTCCGCGCTCGGCTGCTCTTTCGCGCAAATGGTCAAAACGGACAGCACGATTACCGGGCTGAAAAAAGAAAAGACCTTAAAACAGCGCGAATTGGAACGCGTTCAAGGTCTTGTTAAAGGACTTTATGAAAGTCTTGTAAACGGCGTTATTACAAGCGGCGATTATGAAGAATTCAAAAGTGCCTACGCAAAGCAAGCCGACGAACTTAAACAGGATATAGAGCGTATAAGCGGCGATATAGAACGTCTTGGGCGTGAGAGCAAACGGCGTAACGAAGTCCAAAGCTGCGCGGACGATTTCAAGCGCGAAGAACGGCTTACCGCCGATCTGATAGATCGCTTGATAGAGCGTATAGAAATAAGTCACGACCACAATATCAATGTCATTTTCCGTTCGGAAGAAAAGGGGGGATTTTGATGTCAAAAAGTATTATCGCGCTTTACATCAGGCTCTCCATTGAGGACGAAAAATACGACAGCCTGAGCGTAGAAAATCAGCAAAATCTTCTCCGTGAAAAGGCTATGTCACTTCCCGAATACGGGGACTGCAAGATAGAGGAGTTTGTGGATAACGGACACACGGGAACTAACTTTGAGCGTCCCGCCGTTCAGCGTCTGTTGGAAAAGGTTCGCAACGGAGAAGTCAACACCATTCTCGTAAAGGATTTATCGCGTTTCGGAAGAAACTCAATTGAAACGGGTTATTTCATAGAAAAGGTTTTCCCGTTGTATCACGTTAGGTTCATTTCCGTGAGCGATAATTTTGACACGAATGAACACAAGGGAGATACGGGCGGCATTGAAATAGCTTTCAAATATCTCATAAACGAGTGTTACAGCCGTGATATGTCGATAAAGAGTAAGACCGCAAAACTCGCGCGAATGAAACGCGGCGAATATCAGAGCAAAATTTGTCCGTATGGCTATCAAAAGGGTGCGGACGGACGAATGGTTCCCGATGAGGAAACCGCCGATAACGTGCGGCAGATATTTGAATGGGCAGCTGATGGTATTTCAGCGGGAGAGATAACGCGTAAATTATACGCGCTAAAAATCCCCACTCCGGGTGAACATAAGGCAAGTAAGGGGAAAAATTATCACGATATTTCCAGAACCAACGGCGTTTGGTCATCATCAACCGTTTTAAGGATTTTAGCCGACGAGCGATATACGGGAATGTATATTATGGGAAAACGGCGCGTTGTTGAAATCGGAAGTAGGCACATTCGCCAAAAGGATGAGAGCGAATGGATAAAAATTCCCGACCACCACACGCCGATCATCAGCAAAGAATTGTTTGAACGCGCGAAAAGCAATATCCGCAAATTCAAGCTGCCAAACAAACAAACTCGCGATTATCTTCTGCGCGGGAAAGTGTTCTGCGGTTGTTGCGACCACGCAATGAACGTATCCAACGGACGGCATTACAAATGCAGGCGTTCGTCAAAACTTCCCGATATGGCTTGCTACGGCTTGTCGATACCTATCAAAGAGTTGGAACAGATCGTGTTCGATACAATAAACGCGCAAGCAAAATGCGTTTTCGGGATTGATGATCTTCAAAACAATGCGAATGTAAATTCGCCATTGCAAGAGGAACACGAAAAGAAGCTGCGCTTTTTACAGGACAGTAAGCGCAAACTTTATGAGCAGTTTGTCCTTGGCGAGCTTGACGCGGAAACCTACAAGGCGAGGAAGGCGGAACTTGATGTTAAACTCGTCTATGAGCAGAACGTTAGCGCGGTAATTGCAGCGCAAGCAAAATCCGACCGTGACAAGCAAGAGAAACAACAATTACAAAAGAAAATAGCCGACGAACTGAACGCTGCCGACACTCTCACAAAATCGCTTGTGGACTTGCTGATAAAGCGCGTCTACGTTTTCCCCGACAACAGGATTGAATTGAAATACCAACCGCGCACGTTCTTTTAAGCCACGACACAAAATGTTCACGAATCTTTTTCAAGATTTTCAGAAATATTTTTTGTCTTGTACTTGACATACGGGTGACGGAAGGCATGAAGACCGAATTTTCTTGGCGGATCATTTTTAAGGTGCGCACGCTGTGCATATTTTTTCATTATTGGATGAAGTGTCGAAGCGTTCAGTGCCGTATACGGTGCATTCGCTTTTAGAAAAATATATTTTTCTTCACTGACCGGTCTCCCGTTGCGTAGGTATTCTATAATTGCCTCTCCGACATCGTTAGGCAACGGGAGCGTCTGCATTTGACCGGTTTTCTGTTGGATAAAATGAATTTCATTTTTCTCCCAAATAAAGTTTTCAAATTGCAAATTAACGATATCACCGCTTCGTATTCCCAGTCTGGCAGCAAGAATTAAAATTGCGTAATCTCGTTTCCCGACAGGATTATTTCTATCTACACTGGCAAGAAGCCGCTCTATTTCATCCTCGCTGTACAATGAAGGCGGTTTTACGGATGGTTCATATTTACGCTTTGTGATCAAACATGAAAGATTTCTCTTGGTATATTTATTTGCATACGCATACAAAAGAAAATCTTTGATCCTCGACATCCAACTGTTTTGGGTTGTAGCCGCATAGTCCTTCAGTGTTTCACGAAACCCAGTGATGTCTGGCATATCTATCTGGTCAAGATTCTCTATTCCGCACTTGATTAAATATTCGGAAAATTTACGCAAAGTATACTCTGCATCATCAAGTGAACTTTTTTTAACTTTACAACCGTATCCTTCCAAATATGGTTGTATTATTTCTATGAAAGTTGAGGAAATAGCAACTTTAGGGCGCTTTCTATTGGCTGTGATAGGAAGTCCGCTCTGAAATTCATCCAGACTCTTAAAGACACGAAAAATATGGCATTCCTGCTGAGAGTGCGGAATTTCATTCTGGTAAAAATCAATGCCGTAATGTTCTTTTGCAAAATCTGCTGCAACAGAAAAGTCAAAATTTACAATTCCTTTTCTCTTGCAATACAGTGCAAATTGATTCCAACTGTATTTGATCGACCGGATTGTACTTTCCGCATATCCAACGGAACGAAGGTGTGCTTCCATTGAAGCAAATAACTCTTGTAGGTTCATATACCCACCATCCTTTCTTAATATATGACAAGCACCACACAAAGCGCATAATGCGGTTATTGTGCAGTGCTTGTCATAGGTATATTATAGCAAGTTCTTTTTGTATATTCAAGTGGAAGGCAGGCTTATATCCCTGTTTTTTAGGATAAATTTAAAATTTACTTTCCATAATAACTTACTTTTCATACTGGATCTTATGTGCTGCAGCACATAAAACCCAATGCTTAAATTTTTTCGCACTCGGCAGTTTGCTCGAAAGGATAAGACTGTACAAACCGCTTTCGTTAATTATAATGGTTTCCTTTTTCTGATTGCCGTCGAAAACCATTTGTTTATCACGGTCATCCTCATCGACGTGGCGGTTAATATCTCGACTACCGTTTCGGTACCCGAGGTCATTCGCAACGTCAACAGCTACAAACCACGGCTCACCGTTGATATTCAGCGTTCTGATCTCGCCGAATTCCTCGTGCTTGAAAAGAATAATTTCGTTATCAGTCATCACAAGCCTCCTGCACCAAAACACAGCCGTCGTAGGCGCTTACCTCAAGCACCGCGTCCTCGGGGATTCCCACCTCGTCAAGAAACGCCTGCGGAATTTTGATCTCATCATCAAAGTCGCAGTCAATCGTTACCGTAACCTTGTCGTTAGGCACAAGCGCGAGGATTTCGCGGAGCTGCGCCGACATCTTGATATTTCCGTTCTTCGTAATTCTGCTGTTAAATGTCACCATAATTTTCCTCCATCTCAAAAAGTGAAATTTGCTGATTGGTATTCAGCCTTTCATTCAAGTCGTAATTTGCTATGAGCAGCTCGCCGAACATACTGCCGCCGTCAAACCGTTGGCGGATGTTATTCAAGCGCTCGTAGCTGTACATTTCGTAACCGCCGTATAATTCGCGTATTTCGGGGCAGTCGTTGTACGAAACCAAAAACTTCCCCGAAATATTTTTCAGCGAATCCCGCAGTCGCTCATGATCGGCGGTCGTAAAGCCCACGTTTTCGTAATAGCCCTCGGTCGAAAAATAGGGCGGATCGCAATAAAAAAAGCTCACCTCGCTGTCCTGCGCAGAGATGAGTTTCTCAAAATCCTTATTCTCGATCACGACCTTTTGCAATCGCCGCGAAGCCTGTTCAATAAGCGGGAAATTCGACCACATACTGTGCGGCTTGCCGCCGAAGCTGTCACACGAGCTTGCGTAAGAATATCTTATCAACTGATAAAAGTTCGCGGCTCTTTGCACATCGCCGATTTCCGCTTTTTCGGAAATTATGTGCTTGATCCTATCGAAATCTTCACGGCAATTCAGCACATACCGCAGCTTTTCGATCAGCTCATCGCTGTGTTCGCGGACGCAATAAAACAAATTTGATATATTTGAATTTGCGTCGTTGAAGATCTCGTGATCGTTACCGGGCGGCTTCGCGAACAGTATCCAACCGCCGCCGCCAAAAACTTCAATGTATTTTTCATAATACAATGGAAATCTTGGAATTATTATATCGCGGCTGCTTTTCTTGCCGCCAATCCAACTCATGAAGCTATTCGTCGTCATCACCTCCTTGTGCATTGCCGCAAAACAGCGAGGTGACCAATCAACCTATATTCAATTTGGAGTTGTGCTGCACCTGCTGTTTCACAGGCAACACAATTATTTATTACATTGTTTGCTCCATCTTCGGAGCGGGATTTGCGAACTCATCGAGCGTCATTTCCTCGCCGAGATAATTATAATCTTTATCTTCGAGAACAATTCCCTCGTCCGCGCCCTCGATAGGCTCGCGCGTGATGACCGTTCCCCAATGGTTGACCATCACGAATTTTTTTACCTCGGAGGGCGTTCCGTCACATTCGTCGCTGTCACGGATATCGTAGGCGTAAAGCCCCTCGGGGAGCGTCTTGCGGTCAATTCGCAAGCAAGTAAAAAGCGCGTCATGACCGAGAATTTCAAACCTCTCATAGTCTGCTTCGTTGGCGTTAATAGGTTTCACAGTTTCTCCTTTCATCCCATGTTTGGACTTTCCGTTTCGTCCGTATCTTGCCACTCATATGTTCCCGTTTTTACATCAAAAACGTAGCCTTCCTCCGCGAGATCAAGATTCCACAAATTAGCGGCAAGCTCATACGCGTCGCGGGAATGTGCGTTATAAAATTCGTCGAAGGTGACTTCTCCGTTTTCAAATTCAGCCATTCCCGTATTTACGCCCAAGTCCTCGTCAGCCCAGCAGTATTCGAAATTGAGATCGGGGAAGTTTTCCGCAAGCTTTTGGATCACGGGCATTGCTCTTGACCAAGCCGTATTGAATATGATCGTGTTATCCTCGCCGAGTTCCGCATTGTATGCCGACCATTTTGTTCCCCATGACTGCCTTGCCCATTCGTACCAAGTCGCCGCGCCGTATTTCTGCTCGTTTTGGAATGCTGCCTTACCGAGTTCCCATTCATCGCGCCTGATATCCTGTCGTGTGCGGAGGAAAATTTCCTCTTTCTCTTTCGGGATATTCAGCAGGTCTTTCTGCTCGGTTCCGGCAAAGGTGTAGACGTATATGAAATCCTTATACGCTTTCAGCCCTTTCTCCGTGCGGCTTCCCGCTTCGATATTCAGTGATTCGGGCATTGGGATTATTTTGTTAAAGTCCAATATGCTGTCCTCACCCTTAACGCTTTTCAGCAACTCGTCAATGCGACTTTGGTCACCCTCCAAGCGCAAGCGGTTCATAATATGGTTTGGCAATTATCTCACTCCCTCCGTCAAAAATTACATCACGGATTTTTTCGCCGATAGCTTTGATAACAGGTACGGAAACCGCGTTTCCCGCCATTTTATAGAGCTGCCCGTCGCTTAATCCAAGCGCCGCCGCTTTATTGAACTGATCGTCATCAAAGCCCTGTAACCTCCAGCTCTCAATCGGCATCAGTTTGCGTAGAATGCCAATTCGCAGCACTCCGTTTTTGTCGATAAACCTTACCGCGCCGGGGAAATCTCCCTCGATAAATATTCCCGAATTTACGCCCTTATGGTTGCTTACGCCGGAATCGTATCGGGCGAGCAGACAGCGCGCGTTTTCGGTAAAGTCAAAATCCGGATTCATATCGAAGAAATATATCCCCGTTTTGCCGCCTCCGCCGCTGCCGCCCGCGCATTGGGTTATTGCCGTTCCCTCGGCGGAGTAGACCCTTGAGCCTTGCAATCCTCCGATAATCTTGACAGGGCTTTCGCAATCGCCGCATTCGACAGGGAATATTTTGCCGGCGCGTTCCGGACGGCGATGTCCGACAATGTAAGTCCGCCGCCTCGACTGAGGGACTCCAAAACGGGCGCTGTTATGAACCATCCATTCCACGCAATACCCCAGTTCTGAAAGCGTGTAAAGGATCGTTCGGAAAGTTTCCCCCGAGTTATGCCCAATGAGCGCGGGAACATTTTCCAAGAAGAAAGCCGCAGGTCGCTTGTCTTTGATAATTCGGGCAAGTTCAAAGAAAAGAGCTCCTCGGGGATCGTCAAACCCTCGTCCGAATCCGCAACACGAAAAACTCTGGCATGGGAACCCGCCGACGAACAGGTCGAAGTCGGGCATTTTGGCTGTATCAATTCTTGTAACGTCGCTATAATAAATCTCTCCCTCCGTGTCGTAAATGGCTTTGTAAGCGGCTGCGGCATACTTATCTATTTCGCAGTACCCGATACATTCAAAGCATCCGGCTTGTTCGAGACCGCTGCGGAAACCGCCTATTCCCGCAAAGCAATCAAAGAATTTAATTGCTATATAACCACTTCCTTTTTTCAATTTTTTAATGTGTCACATCGACATTTTCGGTTCCAGCGCTTCCGTCTGCTCTGCGATCTTGTGGAACTTATCCGTCTCGGGGCAGATCCCGAGCGATCTGCCATTGTCGAAATTCACGAAAACAGTACCGATATCGTCCACAAATGATACTGTGCCTTTCGTTCCGTTGGGAACAGGATTTGGGTCATTGCCCATGCTGTCGAGCTGCACACGGGTTCCGCGCGGATAATGCTCTTTGTAGAATTCGATGCGTCCACTGCTCATTGCCATAATAACACCCCCAATCTGTATAAATTTTTATGTTAAGGCTCTCACCTTTACATACTCAAATTGTTTAGCTGCGTCAAATCCTCGCGCAGTTTTTCGTAAGCCGCTTTTATGTTTAACGCGCCGCGAACATCATTTTCTGCGAGAGCATTTTCAAATTCCTCATCGGTAATCTGCCATTGCCCGTCAAGCCTTGCACAAAGAGAATTGACGTCGGATATCCTATCCTCGGGCAGCAGCCTTTCGCAGACGATCTTCGCGATTTTATCGTTATCATCTGTGGGGTAGAAGTCGAGATATATCTTCTCGCTGCAAGTGATCGGAATATCCTCGAAGATCCCGATGCTGCCCAGATGGTCAAACAGCTCGTCCGTAGGTGCATCAAACTTTAGGGAATTGTTCCCGTTTTTAATAAAAAATCTTATCATGTTAAGTCCTCCAATTCAGCAGTCCAATGCCGTCCCTGAACAGCATAATTCCCGCAAATATGGTCATAACGGTGGAATCGTCAATTAAATTCACATCGCCCAATTAAATTCACATCGCCCAATTCATTTATTGAAATGTCCGCGCTGCCGTGATATACCGCTTTTGCCGCCGTAAATAACGCATAACCCTCGGTGGATATTCCCGCTATATCAAGGCTTTTGAAGTTGACGGAATATCCGGTCAGCGCACCCCGCGCTTTCTTCCACAAAAACTTATCTGCGGACAATAAAAAAACAGCCGCGATATATTCGTTGCGGCTGAGATATGGATTTTTCACATTTTCGGTGATATACTCCGTAAACGTCTTTCTGTGCCAAGCGCTTTTAAATTTTATCTTCATATCGCACCTCACATCGACAATTCCGGAGCTGCACTTTGCTGCTGTTCGGGAAGGTGCTCTGAGATTTTTGCGTTCAGATTTTTAAGACGTTCGCAATCGTCAAAATTGAGATCGCCGCAGTTGTGCATGGTGAACTCCACACATTTCCCGATCCGTTCAAGTTCTTCCGTGCTGAACAGCTTATCCTTATTTATAAGTCCGGATCGGGTTGCGAAATTTTCTTTTGCCGCCGCATAATTCTCAAAGTAATTGCCCTGACAAAGCGCTTTTCCGTCATAGGTTCTATCCCATGTGACAAACTCGAAGCCGTACTCGGTATGCTTTGCCGCAAGCACCGTTCCGTTAAACTCCGAAAGGCAGCGATAATTTTCCGATAAACCCTCCGCTTTCAGCGGTGCAGCTTTTTCGTAGGCAGCGCAGTAATCGTAAATTTCGCGCACGATTTGAGATAATGGAGAAACTCCCGACCTATCTTTATCGTAAAAATTCCCGTCGGTGTACAGAATATCTTTATCGGAAATTTTCACAACCGAAGCGCCGTTCAACATAACCGTAAGCCAATCTCCGTCGGTTGTGACTGTGTATCCCTCGCCGCACAATCTCCGCGCGAGTTCCTTTTGGAAAATACTTTCGTGCTGTTGCTTCACACTAAAGTCTACGGGTTTCAACAAATTATTTAGTCCAAACAGGTCTTTTGTCTTTTCAACCTCGGATATCTTCTCCGACCACTCGTCGGAAATATCCCGGGTCAAATCGACCGAAATTCTGCAGTCCTTTAAGCTGTCCGCGTCAAGCCTGCAAAGCGCCTTTTTAATTGCGATATCCTCGCACGGTATTTCCACAAGTTCAATCAGGCTGTCATAACCGATCTCGACTCCCGCAACCGAATTCGATTCGCAATAATATGTGGGGAATGTCGTACCGTTGAAGATTTCCTCGAATGGCACATCCTTATTAATATAAATCTTGCCGTATTCGGTGTCGATTCCGCTGCCGAAATTTATAAGTTTCTCGCCCTGTTCGGCAAGCCATTCGCCGTTATTGTATTCGGACTCCGAAAGGAAGCCGCGGACATTCAGCATATGTGTTCGTCCGATCCGTTCCACGTCATCCGTATCCTCTATAAGCGTGAACCTTTCTAAGTTAAAGGTGAGGTTGATAATGTTTTTCAGCCCCCACCCCTCGCTGATCTCCTGACAGCACAGTACGGCGAGGAACTGATCACGTTCACCTTTGCTCATGCCGTCCATACGCTTGCCGAGATAGTTCAGCGCGTCAAGTGAAACATCACAGTCCGTCAGCACGGACAGCTCCTCGGGTTCGATTTCGAGAACCGTCGCCATAGGCGCGAGGTGTTCCGTAAACATTCTAAGTTCGCCGAGTTTTTTCGACAGCTCCGTTTCCGAGCAAGGGAAGCGTATCTCTGTACAGTACGGATTGTTCTGAATTGTTGCTTTGATCATGTTGGTCCCCCTTTTACTCCATTTTCAAATTAAAATCCTCATCGGGATCATCGACCGAGGTAATGTTGACGTACTCGCCAATGATCCCAAGGGCTTCCTCGTAGCTGCTGCTTCCGAAGACTTTTTTCGTCATTTCGGACGCTTCCGTCGACATACCGTTTCTCTTCAACGTCCTTGATGCCAGCCCGACGAGATTGAAGATATTTCCATTTTCCCCGATCAGCGGACAGTTGGGTTTGGGCTGCTTGTTTTCATTGTTCATAGTGATTCCTCCATAATTTGTTTCTACCCCTAGCGGGGCGATAAACGTGATTTTGTTCCGAACTTTGTCGGAAAACAAAAAAAGCGCCTGTAAATTACCTTCCATAAATGGGAAAGTAACTTACAGGCGCTTTCTCTATAGCTTTGGGCAATCTGCCCAATTTCACCAGCAAAAATTTTGTTGCTAAAAGGGTCCAAGTCCTGTCAAAATCTTTTTTGTCAAGACCTCGGAAACGAAAAAATCGCCCATGATTGGTCTCTCATAATTGAGAAATCTATCACAGGCGCTTTCGTTAAATTATCCAAATTCAACCGAAAAAATTTTGTAGGTGGGGGTTCAAGTCCTGTTTCGTGTCGAAAATATCTGTGGACTGTGAATCCTGTTTTTGACAGAAATTATGCCCACAATTGGCTTTGCAAAGCCGTTTGCGGGCATAATATCTTTTTTGTCAGAACATCTTGGTGCCGGTGGTGGGACTTGAACCCACACGGGATTGCTCCCAACGGATTTTGAGTCCGTCTCGTCTGCCAATTCCAACACACCGGCGAATCAAATTACTTTAATATTATACCACATTATTTACTGTTTGTCAATACCTTTTTTAAAAAAATATAAAGAGACCCCGCATACGAAGAGCACAAGATCATACGGTCATGGCACGACAAAAAAGAGTGCAGTTATTTGCAGTTTTATATGAGCTACCATAAGCTTGAAAGGAGGAACGTTAACTAAAATACATTTAATTTAAGGAGGATAACAATGATAAAAACAGTAACGTTAACAGGTGAAGAACAGAGCGTCAGCGATTTGGGCGGTTTTAACACGATCGTGCACAATTTAGGAAAAAAGACGATCTACGCCTCTAAAAATCCAAACATCAGCGAGGGCGCTGATGATGTGGCAGAGATACCCGCGGGCGCGGCGAAACTTATCAGCACTACCAACGGAACGGTGTATTTACTGGGCGAGGGCAAAACAGAGCTTACGGGTCAAGATCATGACAGCATAAATATCTCCGCTGTAAGTTCAGGCTCCGGAGGCGGCTCCGACGTAGATCTTGACTTAAAAATGGACGCGGAAAACCCCGTTGGAACGGGAACGTTTTCGTTCAACGGCGAAGCGACCGCCGATTGCGCGGTGTCAATGGGAACAAGGTGCGAATCAACGGGTACGTATTCGTTTTCGGAGGGCATTTTCAGTATTGCGTCCGGACAGGCTTCACACGCAGAGGGAGAAAATTGCAGTGCCGAGGGGGGATACTCCCACGCGGAGGGCTACCATACGAGCGCCGTTGAAGCATACTCTCACGCAGAAGGCTGCGAAACGACCGCCGCGGGAAGCCGTTCGCACGCAGAGGGAAGCGGTACAGCAGCGGCAAATTTTGCCACACACGCCGAGGGAGCGGGCACTATCGCATCCGGAACAAGCGCTCACGCCGAGGGCGAAGAAACGACCGCCGAGGGAATGCGTTCTCATGCCGAGGGATTTCGCACAACCGCGACAGGAGAGATTTCGCACGCAGAGGGAGGGGGCACTTCTGCAAAAGGACAGGCTTCACACACCGAGGGCGAAGAAACAACCGCTGAGGGCGATCGTTCTCATGCCGAGGGACGCTTATCAAAAGCAACAGGAGATACCTCGCACGCCGAAGGCGACGGCACATCTGCCAATGGCGACTATTCACACGCCGAGGGTAAAGACACCGACGCATCCGGAATACGCTCTCACGCGGAGGGAAGCTGTACACTTGCTTACGGAAACTACTCGCATGCGGAAGGTTACTCCACAGTGACTCGCCCGAACACCATTGGCGCACACACCGAGGGCGGTTACTGCATAGCCGCCGCCAATCGTTCGCACGCGCAAGGCTGGTACACGAAAGCCGAGCACGAATGCAGCTTTGCCGCGGGCAGTAAAACTCTTACGGGGCGCGCTTGTGATACGGTTTTGGGAATTCTTAACGTTCCGAAAACCGATTCGGCTTTAACCATCGGCTGGGGTCACGGCTCCACTCTTGAGATAAGCGAAAGCCCTAAAAAACTTGATTATAATGAATATCAGCGCACTGGCAGCGATGTTGAACTGAAAAATATATTCCGCGTTGATACGTCGGGAACGACCTACGGCTTAAAGGCGTACACAACAAGCGGCGCGGACTATGCCGAATACATTAAACCGTGGTTTGACGATAACGCCGAAAACGAGGACAGGCGCGGTTATTTCGTAACCATAAAAGACGGAAAACTGCATAAAGCAGAACCCGAGGATTACATTGTCGGCATAACGTCGGGCAACCCGAGCGTAATCGGAAACGGAGACGAGGACTGGCTCGGGCGTTGGCAGCGCGACGAGTTCAACGAGCTTATTTATAAGGATATTGGGGTTGACGATTACGAGGAGCGCGAGGACGAAAACGGCAAGCTGATTTCCGTGAAAGTCGGTTCGCATACCGAAAAACAGACTGTTCAAAATCCGAACTACGACTCGTCGCAAGAGTACGTTGAGCGCAAAGACCGCCCCGAATGGAGCGCGGTTGGAATGGTCGGCGTTTTGCCGCTTCGCGATGACGGAACATGCGTTTCGGGCGGCTTCGCGAAATGCGGCGCGGGCGGTATCGCCACAAAAGCCGACGGTTGGGAATGCCACAAAACGTTTTTCGTTATCGAGCGCATAAACGACCATATAATCAGCGTGGAAATGAGGTGACGGTATGGACAGCACGGTAATTTGCGCGGTGATATCGCTTATCGGCACGCTCGGCGGCTCGTTTGGCGGAATTTTGGTAAGCTCAAAGCTGACAGCGTACCGCATAGAGCAGCTTGAAAGGCGCGTTGCGGAACACAACAACTTCGCGCGGAGAATGCCAGTTGTCGAGGAACAGATCGAGCAGCTTTCGCATAGAATGGAGAGGCTCGAGGAGCGCGATGATTGATTTTCGGAAAGGAGAACGTTTATGAAAATAAATTGGAAGCGCAAGCTTACTTCGAGAAAATTCTGGGTGTCTCTTGCGGGATTTATCGCGGGAATGATAGTGATATTCGGCGGCTCACAGGAGGAAGCCGATAAAATATCGGGCGCGATCCTAAGCGGCGCGTCCGTTGTAGGTTATGTTTTGGGCGAGGGGCTGGCGGATTCGTCCGGCTCCGCCGCCGTTTCGGATAAAAAGGAGGATATATGAGCGTAAATTTGAAAGGTATCGACGTAAGCGGTATACAAGGCGACATCGACTTCAAAAAAGTCAAGGCGTCGGGCGTGGAGTTCGTTATCGTCAAAGCGGGATATTCCGTTTCAACTGTCCCGACTTGGGAGACCAACTATGCAAACGCCAAAAACAACGGCTTGAAAGTCGGCGCGTATTGGTACAGCTACGCAAGCTCGATAGAGCAAGGAAAAGCGGAAGCGCAGGCGTTTATCAAGGCACTTAAAGGCAAGCAGCTTGACTTCCCCGTGTATCTCGATCTCGAGGAAAAATCCCAATTCGACAAGGGCAAGGGATTCTGCACGCAGCTTGTCGAAGCGTTCTGCGGCGAGCTTGAGAAATCGGGATATTACGCGGGTGTTTACTGCTCTACATATTGGTACACGAATTTCGTAGACGAAAAAGTCCGCGCAAAACGCCCCGCTTGGATAGCGGATTACCGCGGAAAGTGCTACTACACGGGCGATTACGGCATTTGGCAGTACGACGCGGCGAACGTTCCGGGAATTTCGGGTGACTGCGACCGAGATTGGGGATATGTCGACTACTCCGAATACATCAAAGAGAAAGGCTTGAACGGCTACTCAAAAGCGATCGTACCGCCCGATGTGAAAAAGACCGTTGACGAACTGGCGCAGGAAGTCATTAACGGCTTGTGGGGCGCGGGACAGGAGCGTTACGACAAGCTGACTGCCGCAGGATACAGCTACGACGACGTGCAAAAACGCGTCAACGAGATACTCTACGGAACCGAGCCTAAAAAAACGCTCGACGAAATCGCAACGGAAGTAATTCGCGGCGAATGGGGCGCGGGCGAAGAACGCTTCAAAAAGCTGACCGCCGCAGGGTATAACTACGAGCAAGTACAGCGACGCGTCAATCAAATGATCTATAAATAATACAAGTCGCGGCTCTTTTCGGAGAGCCGCGATAATTATTTTGTCGTGCTGCCGAAGCCGCCGTTGCGCACTCCCTCGGCTTCGTCGTCGAGCGTTATTCCGAATTCCGTGAAAATGCCCTGCATAAAGCCTGTTCCCGCGGCGATGTTCACGGTCTTGCCCTCTTTGGAATCGTTGGTTATCTTTGCGAAAATGTGCCCCTCGTTGTCGGAGTTAAAGTAGTCGCTGTCGATTATGCCGACCGTGTTATCAAGCTGCAAACGGAATTTAAATCCCAAACCGCTTCGCGGAAACAACGATAAAAACCAGCCGTCCTCTATCTTCACGCGAATACCCGTCGGTATCTTGGCGGTCTCCCCCGCTTTCAGCTCGATATCGAACGGCGCGAAGAAATCATATCCCGCAGAGCCGCTTGTGGCGCGGCGCGGCAGTTTTATTGAATCGTAAACGCTTTCCGCGTCTTTTTCGGGATAATCCGCTTTAAACCGCTCGGGGCTTACTTTTAAAAATTCCGCAATTCGTTTCATGGTTATCGTCCTTTCAAAGTCTCTTTATCATACCGATTTTACCGCGAACGGCAAACGTTTTCTTTATTATACCAGATTTTTTCTTAATTTTCAAGATAAGTTATTGAAAAATTTGTAAAGTTATGGTATAATAAAGAAAGCATAAAAAAATTACAGCGAAAACCTTGTTGCTAAAATTAGTACACCAACGGTAATAGCAAGGAAACGCGACAAACGTACAGCGAAAACCTTGCTGCTTAAAATGGTAATAAAAAACGAAAGGAAAGAATTTATGGCAAACTCAATACTGATAACCGGCGGGGCGGCAAGCGGAAAATCACGTTTCGCGGTCACAAGCTTTTCCGCGTTCGACAACGTGCTGTACCTAAGAATGGGCGAAAAGCTGAATACGGATATCCAAAACCGTATAAACTTTAACTCCGAGGAAAAAGATCTGGAATGGAGCATTGTCCATAAGCAGACCGCCAAACCCGCCGACGAGGTAGGCGAGCATAAGTTCGTGATCTTCGACAGCGTTTCCGCGTATACCCGTGTGATCATACGGGAAATGTGCAAAAGCGCAGAGGAACTGAACGACGACAAAAAAAAGCAGATCGAAAAGCGCATTATCGACGGCATTACCGAAACGATGGATAAGGTTCTGGAAAACCACGGAAGTATCGTTATCATCACGCTCGAAACGGGCTTTTCGATAGTTCACCCCGATCCCGCAGCCGCCGCTTACAGAGACATTCTCGGGCGCGTAAATCAGCGTATCGCCAATTCCTGCGAAGAAGCGTATTTTTCCGCAAGCGGAATTCAATTTAAAATCAAATAAGGAGTATAATTATGACATTCGAAGAATTTATTATGCAGGCGCGTAATATGAACGCCTCTGATATCCACCTTACCGTCGGCGCGCCAACGGTAATTCGCGTAAACGGCGAACTTCAGCACTATCAGCAGCTTTCGGATCAGGTAATCCACCGCACTATTTTGTCGATACTTTCCGCGGAACAGGAAAAGCAGCTTACCGAAGGAAAGGACATCGATTTCTCGTTCGAGCTTAAAAACGGAGCGCGTCAGCGTGTAAATGTATTCCACCAGGAAGGCAAGCTTGCATGCTCCATTCGTTTGCTGAACTCCAATATCCCGACGCTTGACAAGCTCGGAATGCCGCCTGTCGTTTTGGAGCTTGCGAAAAAGCGCAAGGGCTTGGTGCTTGTAACGGGACCTACGGGCGCGGGCAAATCCACCACGCTTGCCGCTATGATACAGCATATCAACGAGACACGCGCCTGCCACATCATCACTATCGAGGATCCTATCGAATATCGTTACACTCAGGCTAAAGCGACTATTCACCAGCGCGAGGTCGGCCGCGACGTGCTGTCTTTTGATTACGCGCTGAGAAGCGCGTTGCGTGAAGATCCCGACGTTATACTTATCGGTGAGATGAGAGATTACGAAACCATTATGCTGGCGCTTACCGCCGCTGAAACGGGACACTTGGTTTTCGGTACGCTTCACACCTCCTCGGCGGCGCAGACGGTCGACCGTATCATCGACGTTTGCCCCGTGGAATCCAAAGAACAGGTGCGTTCGCAGCTTGCAAATATGATACAGGGCGTTTTGTCGCAGTCGTTGGTTCCCACGCAGGACGGCAAGGGCAGATGTGCGGCGGTGGAGGTAATGCTCGGTTCGGACGCTATCAAGAACCTTATCCGCACCAACAAGGTAGCGCAGATGGAATCCACCATTCAAGGCTCGACGCAAATGGGAATGTGCACTATGATGGACGCTCTGCAAAAGCTGTATAACGGCGGCAAAATATCTTTCCAGACCGCTCTTGAATACTCCAATAACTCGACTGAAATGGAGAAAAAGCTCACCGGCGGTATGTGAGTTTTCAAATTCAACAAATATAAACCCGACTGTTTCTTTGCGGAAACGGTCGGGATTTTTTAATTAGCGTTATTGAGCATTTCCTCGGCGGCGGCTATCGCGCTCTCGCTCGCAGAGCCGTCAATGATACGCGCAAGCTCCCGCACTCTGCCGGAGTGCTCCAACTCCGTAATGCGCGTAAACGTGCGGTTTTCCTCCACCTGCTTTTCGATAAGCAAATGAACGTCCGCTTTCGCGGCAATCTGCGCCAAGTGCGTAATGCAGAGCACTTGCCGCTTTTGGGCCGTTTCGCAGAGCTTTATTCCGACCTTTTGCGCGGCTCGTCCGCTTATTCCCGCGTCAACCTCGTCGAAGATCATCGTGGGGATATCGTCGCTGTCCGCGAGCACGCTTTTTATCGCAAGCATAATGCGCGACAACTCGCCGCCCGACGCTATTTTGTTCAGCGGCTTCGGCTCCTCGCCCGCGTTCGCGGAGATCAGCATTTCAACGCTGTCTCTGCCGTTTATCGTTATCTTATCGGGATTTATCGCAAAAATTATTTTGACGTTCGGCATATCCAAAAATTCCAACTGTCCGCGTATCTCGTCGGAGAGCTTGTCCGCGGCCTTTTTTCGCAGATTTGATATCTCGTCCGCCATAATTTTCACCTGCTCCGCAAGCTCGTGACGCTGCTCGGTAAGCCTGTCTATCTCATCGTCCGTGCCCGAAAGCATTGCCAACTGCTCTTTACACTCCGCGAGATGATCGACCAGCGCGTCCGCGTCCATATTGTACTTGCGCTTGGCGTGTTTAACCGCCGAAACCCTATCCGAGAGAGCAGCCTCGCGTTCCTCGTAATCATCGGCGGTCAGCTTAAACAGCTCGTCCGCGATATCGTTCACCTCGGGCAGCATCGCGCTCAAGCGTTCGCGGAGACCCTTGGCTTTCGGTTCAACGTCCTCTATTGAACCGAGGGCGTCGGCGGCGGTTTGAAGCAGATTATTTACCGCCACGCCGTCCTCGGCAGCGAGAGCGTTATACGCGCCCCACACTGCCTGCTGAATTTTCGCCGCGCTGCGAACTCGCTCCAATTCACGCTCGAGACTTTCACCCTCGCCCTTTTCAAGCTCCAGCGCGGACAGCTCCTCGACAATTCCGCTTAAGTGCTCGATCTTAAGTTCTTTAGTCTGTAATTCTTCCTGCAGAGTTTTCAAGCGTTTTGAGGTTTTGGCGAATTCTCTGAACTTTTCCCTATACGGCTCAAGTTTTGCGGTTATTCCGCCGTAATTATCGAGAATGTCACGCTGATTATCGTTTGACATCAGGATACGGTTCTCGTGCTGACCGTGTACGTCAACAAGCATGCTGCCTATTTCCTTAAGCATTGCGGCGGTGGCGGGTTTTCCGTTTATCCGGGCGGAGCTTTTGCCGTCCGCGAAGATCTCCCGCGACAGCACAAGTTCGTCCTCCGTCTCGAAGCCCAACTCCTCAAGCTTTTCGCAAACCCCTTTCGGAAGCCCGTCGAAAAGAGCGGTTATAAGCGCTTTTTTAGCTCCCGTTCTTACTATATCTTTTGTGGTTCGCTGTCCTAAAATAGCGTTTATTCCGCCTATCAGTATACTTTTTCCCGCGCCCGTTTCGCCGGTGAACACGTTGAAGCTTCCGCCGAACTGCGCGGACGCTTTCTCTATCACCGCTAAGTTTTCTATTGCCAACTCCCTTAACATTCGCGAAAACTCCTTTCCTCTTTGATCATGCCGCCGTCTCGCCGTTCCTCTCGGTTCGCTTTACACCATTGCCGCGGCTTGTTTCCCTCGCCGCCCCAACGCACCGTCGTTGGGGCGGGCAGCCGTTTTGCGCTTTGCTCAAAACCACGGCGGCACAGCCGCCGTGCGCCGCGAAGCGACGGGCTGCCCGCCCCCGCGGCAACGCACGAACGCGGGACGCCGGGCTCGAAAAGCGGCTGCGTACAGACGCGGGGCGTTCGGCGGCGTGAAGCGCTATCCCTTTATTGTCAAGCGCTTCAGGTCGGAAATAAGCTGCGCCGCGTGGTTGTCGGTCTTGGTGAGAATGAACACGGTGTCGTCGCCCGCAATGGAACCCATTACCGTTGGGAAATCCTGCTCGTCAACCACAGCGCAAGCCGCGTTTGCAAGCCCCGCGCGGCATTTCAGCACCACGATGTTTTGAGCGCGGTCCATAGAAAGCACAGACTGCGCGAAAATGCTGTTGTAATGCGCTGCTGTGGACTTCATACCCGAATAGTAGCAGTTTACTTCGTTCTCGTTTACGCGCTTAACTAAACTCAGCTCGCGGATATCTCGCGAAAGCGTCGACTGCCCAACGGCTATGCCCTCGTTGTTCAAAAGCTGCTGCAAGTCGCTCTGCGTTTCCACCTCGTTTTCGGAAATCACTCTCAAAATCGCCGCTTGACGAGCCTTCTTGTTCATAATCTCACCCCTCTATTTGATCGGCATTATCAGCTTATTGTGTATCGCTCCGTAGAATCCGCCGCCCGCTTCGATTATCTTTAGATCGTATCGTGAACGCGTCAGCCGCAGGATATCGCCGTCCAAAAAGGGGATGCCTTTGCCGCCGTCCACGGAAAACGTTGCCTTGCTGTTCTGATAGTGACAAACAGTCACGGTAACGGGCTGCTTATCCGAAAAAATCATCGGGCGATTGAACAGCGTATGCGGACACAGCGCGGTAAACTCTATGCACTCCAAATCGGGCGCAAGAATGGGACCGCCCGCCGACAGAGAATAAGCCGTTGAACCCGTCGGCGTGCTTAGGATTACGCCGTCCGCGCGGACGCGCGACACCTCCGTGTCTCCACAGCTCACAACATACTCCGGCAGCTTTGACAAGCTCGACCGCGATACGATAACGTCGTTTATCACGCTTTCGGAAAAAATCACACCGTTGCCGCGCATTACTTTACAATCCAAGATCATACGGCGGCTCACGGATATTTCTTCGGAAAGAAGACGCGGTATGCGTTCTATCTCGGGCGGCTCGAGAGTTGCCATAAAGCCCAGCCGCCCCATATTCACACCGAGCAGCGGAAGGTCAAACTCCGCGGCTATTTTGCCCCATTTCAGAATAGTGCCGTCGCCGCCCACCGTAACAATAAAGCTGCATATCCCGGGCGTTTCCACTATCTCCGAGCCTATTTTTTCCGCGTAGAGCGAGTTCTTTCCGTAAACGCATGGCAGATATCCGTTTTCACGCAGCAGCGCGGCTATTTTCGCAGCCAACTCCACAGATCCGTCTTTTGCGGAATTAAACCCGATAAGCACCCGTGTTTCCGACATTTTCATCGCTCCTTCCCTATTTCACGTTTATCCGACCGCCCCGCGCCCATACGTCTCTCAACTCCGAACGCTTTTCACCCGCGCCCATACGTTGCCGCGAGGGTCGGGCAGCCCGCCGCTTTGCGGCGACGGCGGCAAAGCCGCCGCGTTTCGCGCAAAGCGCGAAACGGCTGCCCGACCGGGAGGCGGCGCGGGAGCTTGCACAACCGCGCAAGAGGTGGACGTGAACAAACTATGCGCGCTTACATAAAGCAAGCAAATACTCAATGTTGCCGTCGCCGCCCGTTATCGGGGAATTCGCCGTACCGATAACCGAAAATCCGCATTGTACCACGAATTCCCTCATATCCTCGACGATCTTTCGGCGAACTTTATCGTCGCGGACTATCCCCTTTTTGGAAAGGTTGCTCCGCCCTGCTTCAAACTGCGGTTTAATGAGCACAACCGCCGCGCCGTCGTCTTTTAAAAGTCCATAAACGCGCGGCAAAATAAGCTTTAGCGAAATAAACGACACATCAGCGCCGATAAAGTCCGCGTATTCCCCGTCGGGCAGCGAAAAATCGCGGATATCCGTCTGTTCGAGCGATATCACGCGGCTGTCCGAGCGCAGCTTTTCATCAAGCTGATCTCTGCCGACATCCACCGCGTAGACCTTTGCCGCACCGTTTTGCAGCATACAATCGGTAAATCCGCCGGTGGAAGCGCCGACGTCCACACAAAACGCGCCGTTTAAATCAAAATCCCAAAGCTCCAAAGCGCGTTCCAATTTCAAACCGCCACGCCCTACGTATTTCAGCCGTTCGCCGATGATCTGAATATCGTCGCCGTCCGAAACTTCCGAGGAGTTTTTCACGGCGGTCTTGCCGTTAACCGAAACACCGCCGATATTTATCAGGCTCTGCGCCGCCGAGCGGCTTTTACAGAGCTTATTTTCGGTAAGATACACGTCAAGCCGCATTGTTATTCCCTCAAATAAATTCCCATACTGTCTCCGTCGCCGCAATAGCAAACTACCCAATCGAACCTTTCGCGCTTCGGCAGTATGTAAAAATCCTCAACGCGCCCCGAACAGTCGCCCAAAACCGCAATTATCTCGGGTAATTTTCCCTCGTAGACCCATCCTTGATCGTTGATGTAATAATACTCGGCGGGTCGGTTTTCTTTCGGGATAAGCTCGTCTATTTTCCCGACGAACTCTGTCCAATCGGGGGTATCAACGCCGTTTTGAATATGTTTTGTATAGCGCAGAGCCTCACGAAAATGCAGCCACAAATACTCAAGATGAATTTTCGGGTGGTTTTCATAATCGATAAAGGTATAATAAAACCGCTTAATAACGCGCTCCCATTCGTTTTTCGGCGATTCGTGAAAACTCGCGCGGTCAATATGCAAATCTTTTATCGACTGCTCCGCTTCGTTACGCACCTCGTATCTAAAGCCATGCTCCTCGCTGCTGTATCCCGCCATATCCTCACCCCCGCCGCCGAAAAAATCGTCCTTTTCCGAACCTGCCCTATCTCAATCGCTGACACGCCCAAAGCGCGCCGAACCCGCAGCGCACCTGCGAGGGGCGGGCAGCCGTTTTGCGCTTCGCGCAAAACACGGCGGCAAAGCCGCCGTCGCCGCAAAGCGGCGGGCTGCCCGCCCCCACGGAGCGCGTGCGAAGCTTGGTGCGTAACGGCAAGAAACGCGTTTAGGGAAAAAGCAGCGCGTCTTTCATCGAAAGCTCGTCAAGCGCGAACATAGCAAGCTGCTCATCCATAGTGGCGGCGGGCACGAACTCGCCGTCAACGCCGACAATTTGCGCCTTGCCACGAAAACCGAGCTTGCATAATCCACACAAAATCCCCTCGCCTACGCCGCCTTTTATCGAGCTTTCCTCGAAAATCACGACCTTCTCATATTGCGTCGCGATCTCGTAAATCTTATCGGGGAGCGGCACGATTTTTATGAGCCGCAGAAAATCCGCATTGGCGCTTTTCGCGGCAAGCGCGAGGTCAAGCGAGATCCGCCCGTAGGTTATCCCCAAAACGCGCGAACGTTTGCCCGAGTAATAAAAATCCTCAACATCGCCGAACGCCGCACGAAACTTTTCGGGAATTCTCGGCTCCGCGCCCTTTGGATAACGCACGCAGGCTACCCCATCAACAGAGTAAAGCGCGCGGCGCAGATATTTCCGAAGCTCCTCAAAGGTCGTGGGAGAGTAGACGGTCGTATTTGGGATAAGCCGCAGCATCGGCACGTCAAAAATGCCTTGGTGCGTTTCGCCGTCCGCACCGACAAATCCCGCGCGGTCAATCGCCAAAACTATATGCGTTTTCTCGATAGCGCAGTCGTGAATTATCTGGTCGAAGCCGCGCTGCAAAAACGTTGAGTACACCGCGAAAACGGGCAGCATTCCCCGAACGGAAAGCCCCGCCGCAAACGTCACGGAGTGCTGCTCCGCAATACCCGTATCGAAAAAACGCGCTGCGCAGCTGTTCTTGAAATAATTCAAGCCCACCGCGTACTTCATTGCGGCGGTTATCGCGCAAATGCGGCTGTCGGCAGAGCCGAGCCGCTCCAACTCGCGCCCGAAGCACTCGGAAAAACTCTCGTCCTCGTGATTGGGCAGGTCGTCATAAGCGAACTCCTCCACAACGCCGTTCGCCGCAACCGCGTGATACTCCCCGGGGTTTTCCTCGGCGGGTATGTAACCCTTTCCTTTTTTTGTGAAAACATGAACCACGCACGGACGCTTCATTTCTTTGGCAACGGTCAGCGCTTCGATCATATTTTCAAGGTCGTGACCGTCCACGGGTCCGATGTAATAAAAGCCCATATTCTCAAACAAATTAGAGCTTTCGTACAGCATTTCCTTAATGAAAACTTTCGCCGCGACAGCCTGACGTTCAAGCCGTTTTCCCACGAGAGGCACCGAGGACAGCGCGGTCTTGACGCGCTGCTTCGCCGTGAAGTATTTCTTGGACGAACGAATGTGCGACAGATACCGCGCCAGCGCCCCGGTGCTCTTTCCTATCGACATCGCGTTGTCGTTCAGCACAAGTGTGAGATTTGTGGCGGTCTTTCCGGCATTGTTGAGCGCTTCGTAAGCCATACCGCCCGTAAACGCGCCGTCGCCGATTATCGCCGCGACCGCGCCGCTCTCGCCGTTTAAGCGCATAGCGGTCGAAATACCGTAAGCCGCCGAAAGCGAAGTGCTGGAATGCCCCGAAATGAACGCGTCCGCTTCCGATTCGCTTCGGCGCGTAAAACCGGAGATACCGCCGCGCTGCCGCAAGGTATTGAACCGCGAAAACCGCCCGGTAAGCAGCTTGTGCGCATAAGCTTGGTGTCCCACATCCCAGATAATGCTGTCGCCGCCGAATACGTCGTAAACATAATGCAGCGCGACAGACATCTCAACAGCGCCGAGGTTTGAAGATAAATGTCCGCCGTTTTTCATAACGGTGCGCATAATAACACCCCGCAGTTCCCTGCAAAGAGCCTTTAACTGCGAGGCATCCATTTGAGAGATCTTTTCGTGATTTATGTCATCGTTGAGAAGCATAGCAGCCTCCGTTCAGAGAAATTTTGATTTAAGGCTGCACCTCACAATTATTGTCGAGCGGTTGCGCCGTCAAATTTTTCGGCAGATTGTACAAAATCGACGCAGACGGGCTTTCGCCCGTCAAGGAGACTTTGTGCAAGATGTCGGAAAATTTGCAAGCAAACGCCGACAAAGCCCGAAGGGCGGTAATTGTGCGGTGTTGCCTAAAAAATAAATGATTATTTCGGAAATACCATCGCTATAATTATACCGAGCAATGCGCCCGCAAGCACCTCAATAGGCGTGTGACCCAAAAACTCTTTAAGCCCCTTTTGACTTACCAGCTCGTCGATGTCGGCGTTATCCTCGCCGCCCGAAAGCTGCGTTATCTCGTCATCCAATTCATCGACTATCTTTCGCAGCTTGTTCAGTTCTTTGGCGTGAAGCCCCGCGTTATAGCGCACGGAAAGCGCGTCGTAGATCACCACGCCCGCGATAAGTATAGAAAAAGCAAATTCCGAGCTTTGCGGTCCGTGAAGCCTAAGCGTATAGATAACCACCGAAATTACCAGCGACGAATGCGACGACGGCATTCCTCCCGCGCCCGTAATGCGCTCGGGATTAAAGGTCTTGTATTTTATTGCATAAGTTATGGTTTTGATGATCTGCGCTGATAAAAACGATACAAACCCCACTACTATAATAGGGTTTATAAAAAAATCTTTCATGAAATCTTCCTCTTTTATTTTACCCTTTTGTGTTCCCCAAAAAATCAAACGCGTCAATGATCGCGGTTCAACAGCATTTCCGTAAGCCCGTTCAAGAACCCGTTGTCGGAAAACTGCGCCAGAAAAGCCTTGGCCTGCTCCGTAAGTTCCGCGGCGCGTTCCCTTGCCTTTTCCAATCCGACCGCCGAGACATAGGTAAACTTACCATCGACTTTGTCGCTGCCGACGGGTTTGCCGAGTTTTTCCACATCTGCGGTCACGTCCAGAATATCGTCGACTATCTGAAACGCAAGACCGAGCCGCTGTCCGTAGCTGCCCGCCGCTAACTGCTTATCCGCGCCCGCGCCCGCCGCGATACAGCCCGCTTTACAGCAGAACTCCAGCAGCGCGCCCGTTTTCATTCGGTACATCTCGAGAATTACCGCAACATCGGGACGCTTGTTTTCGTTTTCCAGATCGACCGTCTGCCCGCCGATCATTCCATATACTCCCGAAAGTTCGCCCAGAAGCTTTATGATCTTCAAAGCCGCGTCTTGTGAGAGCGTCTTTTTAAGCCCCCCTTCGGCGATTATCTGAAACGGAAGCATTGCGAGCGCGTCTCCCGCCAAAACAGCCGTCGCTTCTCCGAAAGCCTTATGACAGGACGGCTTTCCGCGCCGCAGATCGTCGTCGTCCATGCACGGCAAATCGTCGTGGATAAGCGAGAACGTATGCAGCATCTCAATGGCGCACGCCACAGGCAGAGCGGCTTCGGGTTCTTCTCCGCAAACGCGGCAAAACTCCATAACAAGCGCGGGTCTCAACCGTTTCCCGCCCGCCGAAAGACTGTACCGCGCCGCCTTGATAACGCTTTTTTGCAGACAATCGGTCTCGGGGAGATATCTGTTCAAGGCCTCCTCGGTCATTTCGGCGTAGTCCGCAAGCCGTTCTTTAACGTCCATTCGTTTACCCTTCCAAAGTTTCTACTTTAAGCTTCGCGCTTTCGATGTATTCCTTAAGCCTTTTCGTAAGCTCCACCGCCTCCGTATACAGCTTCATCGATTCCTCGAGCGGCAGATCGCCCTTTTCCATTTTCGCGGCGATATCGCCCAGCTTTTTCATTTCCGCTTCAAAATCCATTATTTTCCTTACCTTTTATATCTTTTTAACGACCTTGGCGGCGACTCCGCCCTTGTTCAGTTTAACGTCTATAATATCGCCAATATTAAGCTCCTCGGCGCTTTTTACGGCTTTTCCGTCCTTTTGAGCTATCGAATAGCCGCGAGACAGCACGGCAAGCGGGTTTAGATCCGATATAGACTGCACCGTCCTTAAAAGCGTCTGCTCGGAAATTTGCAGCCGCTGATGTATTTTATGCGACAGCGCCGCTTCAATATTCTGCAAACGAGCTTCCCAAGCCGATATCCTTGCTTTGGGCGAACGCAGGAGGACGTCCTTGCCCAGCGCCGAAAGCTCCTTTTCGCAATCGGAGAGTTTTCGGCGCATTGCCGCAGCGGAACGTTCTTTAAGCGCTTCCGTCTCGTTTTTCAGCGCCGAGATATCGGGCACGGCAAGCTCCGCCGCCGCAGAGGGCGTAGGCGCGCTCATATCCGCCGCCAGATCCGCTATCGTAGTGTTTATCTCGTGACCCACCGCGCTTATCGTCGGTATTTTGGAAGCGTATACCGCCCTCGCAAGAGCTTCCGAGTTAAAGCAGTCCAAGTCCTCGCCCGAACCGCCGCCGCGTCCGAAAATTATCAGGTCCGCACCCACATTCTGCGCCCTTTCAATACCCGCGATAAGCGACGGCACGGCGTTCACGCCCTGAACATAGGCGGGGATAACGCACAGCTCCGTTACGGGATATCGGCGCGAGACCACGCTTTCTATATCGTGTACCGCCGCACCCGTCGGCGACGTTATCACGGCGATCTTTTTCGGATATTTCGGGCGCTCCCGCTTCTGCGAAAACAAACCCTCGTCCAAGAGCTTCGCTTTCAGCGCTTCAAGAGCCGCCGCTGCCGCGCCCTTACCGTCCTCGCTCATCGAGTAGCACTTAAGCTGATATCTTCCGTAAGCGGGATAAACCGTTATCATTCCCTCGCACACCACGGACATACCGTTTTGCGGCTCGATATCCAATTCGTCCACGCCCTCGAACATCACGCAGGAAAGCTGCGTTTTGGCGTCTTTGAGCGTAAAATACAAATAATCCGAGCCGAACCGTCCCGCACGCCGCGTGAAATTGGAGATCTCGCCGCGCACGTATACGTTCCGAAGCCGCATATTATCCTCGAGAACGTCCTTTATATTCTCGGTTATCTCCGACACCGTAACTATCCGCGCATTATTTTCCGTTTTCATCAAGTTCCCTCAGGTATGAATTCAAAATGCCGTTAATAAAACCGCTGTCGGACTTCTGAGAATACTTCTTCGCAAGCTCCACCGCTTCGTTTATTGCAGCGACGGGCGGCACTCTGTCGCTGTATTTCATTTCGTAAACAGCGATTTTAAGTATCACAAGATTTACCTTGGCAATTCTCGATATCGCGCGCGACTTTGAGTATTTTGAAATTACCCCGCAGATTTCCTCGTCGTGCTCCAGAACGCCTTTTACGGTCTCGTCGGTCTGTTTGTTTTTCGCCATATCGAACGCTTCGGCGTTCAGTTCGTCTATCTCCTCGAGCGTCTGTCCGAACATCATCTGATAAAGCTCCAAAAAAGCTCCCTCGCGAACCTCGGGTCGTGTAAGTTTTTCACTCATCGGCGCACCTCAACCATTGGACGCGCTGACAGCGCCGTCCTCTTTAAAGCTTACTCCCGCAATGTTCACGTCCACCTTGGTGACGGTAAAACCCGTCATATTCTGCACCGCGGATTTTACGCTGCGCTGGATATCCTCGGCGACTTTAACGGCGTTATAGCCGTCCAATACGGAAATGTCGAATTTGATCGAAGCGGCCTCGCCGTTTACTTTCACCCTCACCGGACCTCTGAACTTTGAGAGCGTGGACGGCGGCAAAAGATGATTATTTATCACAGCCGTACCCTCTATCTCGCAAGCCGCGGTCTCGGCGATCTTGATAATAACGTCCTCGGACACCCGAATACTGCCTGCGGTATGCTTGTCAATTTTTTCCATATAGATATTATCCTCCCAATAAGGCATTTTTCATTAATTTTTTAGGCAATACCGTACAAAATCCGAATGACACTCTTTGTGCGGCGCTGCCTTTAAGGAAGCCCTGATTAAATACTGTTCAAACTTTTCTTCAACATCATTTCCCCCGCCCGCGGCGGGGGAAATGGCAGGTTTTATACAGTATTTTCCTTATACATTATTTATTATAACACAAACTCTCTCAATAAACAAGGGCTTTTTTCAAAAAAATACGCGAAAACGCGCGTTTTCTGTAACAGTTCCGATTTAGGCGAATATAATGCTGTATAACTAATTCCACTTAGAGCTTCCGAAAAAAATAAGCAATCCGATCTTTATCGGGCAGCCAAAAGCGGGATCGGTATAAAATCAGCTAGTTCCGCGATCGGAGGTGAGAATATGCGGTGCGGAAACAGGCACAAGCGGGGCGGTCCGGGAAGCGCTCTTTTGATCTTGGCGGCGATAGCGTTTCTGGGCGGTCTTATCTGTCTGGTGGTGTTTTCGGCAAAGTTTATTCTGCTGTTTATCGCGGTTTTGCTGATCGCTCTGGGGATTTTTCTGTTGAGGCTTTAGTGCTGTGATCTTTCTGTGAGGTGAGCGTTATGAAAGTTGTAGTTGTCAAGAGTCCAAAAATGTTTACGGGTCTGCTTCGTATGATGTTCGGGATAAAGAAATCCGAATTGGGCTGACTCAACTGTTTCCGCGCTGACCCGCCGCCGTCTGCGGCGGGCTTTTTCGCGCAAAAAAGCGCGGAAAACTGCCCGCGCCCTTGTTTCTTATCAGAAATTGCCGCCGTTCCAGCCCCAATTGTCGGTCGGAGAATACTTTACATAGATCTTATCCTCGGGCACACCCAAATTCTCCCCGAGAATTTTGCAGATAGCCGCGGTGAGCTGTTCATACGCGGAACGCGACGCGCTGCCGAAAAGACTTACCTCCACGAACGCGGTCTTTTCAAACTTCTCGCCCTTAAAGTACAGCGAACAGTTCGGCTCAAAGCCCGTCATAAGCCAGTTTTCGGACTTGCCGATGATAGACACAGCCTCTCCCAGCGCGGATTTTATGCTGTTTTCCTGTTCGGAAGTGATGTCTCCCGAATATTTTGTGTTGATAAATGGCATTGCCTTTTCCTCCTTAGAATAAATACTTCAGGTTTATTATATCACATAGTTTTGCGATTGTCAAGCGCGAATAAAACGCATATAATAACATAGGCGGTATTCGCCAAATACTATTAGGAGTGATAAGTTATGATAACTGTTTACATAAAATCCTTCACGGCGGCACAAAAAGCGCTGAAACAGCTTCAGCGGCACGGGATACGGTGCGTGGTCGAACGCGGCTTCGGAAACGCGGGGTGCGGCTTTACGCTGAAGGTGACAGATAATAACGCGAACAAAGCGGAAGTTTGCGCTCTGCTGAATTCGATAGGAGTGCAATGTGATATACCTTGACAACGCCGCGACGACCTATCCGAAGCCGCGCGGCGTATATCAAAAATGGCAAACGGCAATGAGCGTCTGCGGCGCAAACCCGGGACGTTCCGGTCATCGGTTCTCGATGAAAACAGCCGAAGCCGTTTACAAAAGCCGCGAGATATGCGCGGAATTTTTCGGTGCGCAGACCGAAAACACGATTTTCACGCTGAACTGCACTCACGCGCTGAATTACGCGATAAAGGGCTTGGCAAAAAACGGCTGCCACTTTATAACAAGCGATATGGAGCACAACGCGGCAATTCGTCCGGTTTACGCGGCGATAAAGAATTACGGCGGCACCTGTACGATGTTCGAGGCTCTGCCCGATGTCGAACAAACCGTCCAAAACGCGGAACGAGCCGTTCAGCCGAATACCGCGGCGCTGGTCTGCACGGCGGCTTCCAACGTTATCGGACTGCGGACGCCGATAAAAGAACTCGCTCAAATGTGCCGCCGTCACGGGATATGCTTTATCCTCGACGCGGCTCAAGGCGCGGGAACGCTTCCTATTTCGCTTGCCGACGGAGTGAACATCATCTGCGCGGCGGGACACAAGGGTCTTTACGGACCGATGGGCACGGGACTTATGATATCGGACGGCGAATTTCCGCTGAACACGATAATCGAAGGCGGCACGGGCAGCGTTTCGGACAGCGTTTTGCAGCCCGATTTCACGCCCGACCGCTTTGAGAGCGGAACGATAAACACCGCGGGAGTTGTGGCGCTCGGCGAGGGCGTGAACTTCGTAAAACGGGTAACGCCCGAGGTTATCCTGAGCCATGAGCTTTCGCTGTGCGAACGCTTTTGCGAAGCCGCTTCGCGTATTGACGGCATTACGGTTTACAATCCCATTACGCCGCAAAACCGCTCGTTTTACGCGCCCGTTGTAGCGTTCAACTTTGACGCGCTAAGCTCCGAAGAGGGGGCGCGGATGCTTTCCGAAAACGGCTTTTACATGCGCGGCGGTCTGCACTGTGCGCCGCTCGCCCATAAAAAAATAGGCACGGTCGGCAAGGGCGCTATACGCTTTTCACCGTCGGCGTTTACATCGGCGCACGAAGTGGATATGCTCGCTTCCGCGCTGCGCCGTATCAGCAAGACGATTTAAAAACGACTTAAAATGTTAAAGATCTCGGCGCCGAGCGGCAACGCTTGGCGCCGATTTTTTGCGGTATAGATTTACAATATAAGTGCAACACCAAATAAAAAAAGCAACCCATCGAGCTGACCTTGTGGTATAATGGAA
>CANQWD010000029.1 GCA_947627465.1 uncultured Clostridia bacterium | reverse complement strand
TTTAAACTTCCTTACCCCAGCTGAGCTCTTGATGAAATTTTGGTGAAATTTGTTGCACTTGGGTTGACAATCTATCTACAAAATACCAAATCCTTTCACACAAGTTCGATGTTAAGCTTGAATATATTTTACAGAAGATTTTTTTGAGACAATTACGTTTTTCTTTTTTATCTTAGCCATATTTCCCGTAAACTCATAATCGGAAATGTATGTTATAGGATATGTGGTAGCCGCGCCATTTGAATCACATTTGTAAACCATATTACCTCCCATCCACTAATTATATTACCGTTTAACCATTGATATTTGAATTTCATATCACCTCCCAACCATTGATTATATTATACAACATTATTTTCATTTTGTCAACACTTCAAGCACAAGTATACTTCCGCTTTGAAAGGACTTCGTATACTTGCGCAAAGCCAAGATAACTCAATTGTTATAAATAACAATTTGGGAATAAAAAATCTTTAAAACCCCCTTTACAAATCGAAAAAAATGTGTTATAATATAGATGCTGTGCAAACGCAGCGGAAACTACCGCTCCACGGAATGCGGGTATGATACTAATTTGTGATCGGCGTATGGGCTAACATTTGTGTTATTGCAAGGCGTTAGGTTTTATTTTTTGTCTATACTTTGATTGTAAATTAGTATAAGCTCCGAAACGGAGAAACACCAACGCCCCTTTGCTGTGAACGCGGACTATACTAATGAGGTGTTATTATGTTAAGAAAAGAAGAAAAAACAGCGGTTATCGAAGCAAACCGCAAGCACGACAACGATACCGGCTCGCCCGAGGTACAGATCGCCATTCTCACCAAGAGAATAAACGACCTTACCGAGCACATCAAGGTACACAAGAAAGACCACCATTCCACACGCGGTCTTTTGAAAATGGTAGGCCGCAGAAGAAACCTTTTGAACTACCTTCAGAAGAAGGATATCGAGCGTTACCGCGCTATCGTTGCGAAGCTCGGATTGCGTAAGTAATTGCTTTGAAGCACGGGGCACGGGGGCAGGATTTTTTCTGCCCTTTTTGCGAATTTAAGCCGAAAGGATTTTAAATATGTTTGAGAATTACAAGGTATTCAAAACCACATTCGCGGGGCGCGAACTTACCGTTGAAACGGGAAAGGTATGCGGTCTGGCGAACGGCTCCTGCTGGGTAAGATACGGCGAGACCGTGGTTATGGTGAACGTCGCCGCAAGTCCGAAGCCGCGCGAGGGCGTGGATTTCTTCCCGCTTTCCGTGGATTACGAGGAAAAGCTCTACGCCGTGGGAAAAATTCCGGGCGGATTTTTGCGCCGCGAGGGCAAGCCGAGCGAGAAAGCAATTCTGACTTCGAGAGTGGTCGACCGCCCCATGCGCCCGCTTTTCCCGAAAGATATGCGCAACGACGTGGCGATAACGATGACGGTGCTCTCCGTAGACCCCGATTGTTCGCCCGAAATTATGGGAATGATAGGCGCTTCGATAGCAGTGTCGATATCGGACGTTCCGTGGAACGGACCTATCGGCGGTATTTCCGTGGGCTTGGTGGACGGTGAGATCGTCCTTATGCCGAATGCGGAGCAAAGAACGAAGTCCGATTTGAACTTGACGGTCGCTTCTTCCGAAAAGAAAGTGGTTATGATAGAAGCGGGCGCGAACGAGGTGCCCGATGACCTGATGTTTGAAGCGATCATGGCGGGTCACAACGAGATAGTAAACACGCTTATCCCGTTTATCAAAGACATTCAGGCGCAGATAGGCAAGCCAAAGTTCTCTTTCGAGAGCATGGAAGTCGACCATGATATGTTTGAAGCGATCTCCGATTTCGCTATCGAAAAAGTGCGCTACGCTATGGATACGGACGACAAGAATATCCGCGAGGAGCGCTTGCAGCCGATCTACGCGGAAGTTCACGAGAAGTTTGACGAGCAGTACCCCGAGCAGACCGCGATGATCGACGAGTGTATGTACAAATTGCAGAAGTTCGTTGTAAGACGCTGGCTTTTGGACGACGGCAAGCGCGTCGACGGAAGAAAGCTTGACGAGATACGTCCGCTTGCGGCGGAAGTCGGCGTTTTGCCGAGAGTTCACGGCTCGGGTATCTTCACGCGCGGACAAACGCAGGTAATGACGGTCTGCACGCTCGGACCCGTTTCGGACGCGCAGAAGCTTGAGGGTCTTGACGAGGAGACGAACAAGCGCTATATCCACCACTACAATTTCCCCGCGTATTCCGTGGGCGAAACAAAAGCGTCCAGAGGTCCCGGCAGACGTGAAATAGGTCACGGCGCACTTGCGGAACGCGCTCTCGTGCCGGTTATCCCGAGCGTTGATGAGTTCCCTTACGCTATTCGCCTTGTATCCGAGGTTTTAAGTTCCAACGGCTCCACGTCGCAAGGTTCGGTATGCGGTTCCACGCTTGCGCTTATGGACGCAGGCGTTCCGATAAAGAAGCCCGTTGCGGGAATTTCCTGCGGACTTATCACCGAGGGTGAACGCTGGATGACTATGGTAGACATTCAAGGCGTCGAGGACTTCTTTGGCGATATGGATTTCAAGGTAGCGGGAACTCATGACGGTATCACCGCTATCCAAATGGATTTGAAAATAGACGGTCTTACTCCCGAGATAATCAAGAGCGCGTTTGAAAAAACGCACAAAGCCCGCGATTATATACTCGACGAGGTTATGCTGAAAGCAATTCCCGCGCCGCGCGAGACAGTCGGCAAGTACGCTCCGAAAATGCTTACGACCAAAGTGCCCGTGGAGAAGATCAGCGACGTTATCGGTAAGGGCGGCAAAGTCATTCAGAAGCTCTGCGCGGATTTCGAGTGCAAGATCGACGTGGACGAGGACGGCAACGTATTCATCTGCGGCACGGATCTCGCGAAAGCGAACGCGTGCGTTCAGGTTATCCACACGATAGTAAACCCGCCGGAGATAGGCGCTATCTACAAGGGCAAGGTAGTAAAGATCATGAACTTCGGCGCGTTTGTCGAGATAGCACCCGGCAAGGACGGCATGGTTCACATTTCCAAATTGGAAAATCACCGCGTTGAAAAGGTGGAGGACGTCGTTTCCGTCGGCGATGAGATCATCGTCAAGGTAATGGAGATCGACAGCCAAGGCAGAATAAATCTTTCGAGAAAGGACGCGCTTGCGGACATCGAGGCTAAGCGCAAGGCGCAGGCGGCTCAATCGAACGAATAAGCTTAAACGTATAGGAATATCCCCCGAGATGAGTTCTCGGGGGATATTTTTCTCTAGTGCAGTTCAAAAATATTGCTGAATTAGTTGGAGCTTGCCGCGCTCTCGTTGGAATCCGCCGCGCTTGCATTGGATTCCGCCGCGCTCGCGTTGGATTCCGCCGCGCTCGCGTTGGAATCCGCCGCGCTTGCGTTGGAATCCGCCGCGCTTGCATTGGACTCAGCCGCGCTTGCATTGCTCTCCGTGGTGCTTGTTGAGGTGTCGGAAGTCGGCGTTGAAGCGTTCGATGTTGCCTGCGAAGACGTCTGCGTGTTGGAAGTGCTTGCGGTGCTTGAAGTGTTGTCTCCGCAAGCCGTAAGCGACAAAACCGCTGCCATTGATGCGATGATTGCGATAACTTTTTTCATAATGTTTCCTCCATATTGTTGATATGTTTTTTGGACGAGCGGCCGGAAACTATTGCTTTCGGCTGCTTTTGTTTACGATTACATTATAGCACACGATATTACAAAATGCAATTACAAAGCGGTTACAATGCGGTTACAAAATGGTTACAGTTGTGTGAAAATGATTACAACTTTGTAATATTTCGCATGAAATTTGTTTAATATTTTTTTCGTCAATACTTGAAATATGCGGAAAATAATGTTATAATAAAAGAGTATGATGAATTACTGTACCATTGGGCGAATAACGAAAAAACGAGGTAATTGAAATGGATACTATGCAGGGACTTAAAAGAACGAGCTATTGCGGCGAGGTAACGCTTGAAGATAAAGAAGCCGCGGTCTGCGGCTGGTGCGCGAAGATACGCGACAAAGGCGGGCTGGTGTTTATAGATCTGCGCGACAGAAGCGGGATAGTCCAGCTTGTGTTTGACGAGAACACCGAAAAGTCCGTGTTCGAGAAAGCGAAGTCGGTCGGACGCGAGGACGTGCTTGTGGCGAGGGGCACGGTGAGAGCGCGTGAGAGCGCCAACCCCGATCTCAAAACGGGAAATCTGGAAATAGTTGTAAGCGACCTTAGAATTTTAGCCAAGGCGCAGACACCGCCGTTCGAGATAGTTTCCGACAGCAAGACAAATGAGGAGCTGCGTTTGAAATACCGCTATCTCGATTTGCGCCGCGAACCGCTTCAGCGCAATCTTATAATGCGGCATAATATCGCGAGAGTTGCGCGTGAATATTTCTATGAAAACGGCTTCCTTGAGATCGAGACGCCGATGATGATGAAATCCACGCCGGAGGGCGCGCGCGATTATCTTGTGCCGTCGAGAATTCACAACGGCAAGTTCTACGCGCTGCCGCAGTCGCCGCAGATGTATAAGCAGCTGCTGATGATATCGGGCTTTGATAAGTACATTCAGCTTGCGCGGTGCTTCCGCGACGAAGATCTGAGAGCGGACAGACAGCCCGAGTTCACGCAGATAGATCTCGAGATGTCGTTTGTCGATACCGATGACATTCTTGAATGTCTGGAGGGCTTTGTAAAGCGTCTCTATAAAGAAATATTAAACGTAGATATCGAAACGCCGCTCCCGAGACTTACCTATGACGAGGCGATGAGCCGTTACGGTTCGGACAAGCCCGACACTCGTTTCGGAATGGAGATACAAAACATCTCCGAATTGGTAAAGGATACCGATTTCGTCGTGTTCAAGAGCGCGATAGAAAGCGGCGGTTCGGTAAGAGCGATAGTCGCGAAAAACGCTGCGGGAACTCTTACACGCAAGGAGATAGACAAGCTTACCGAGTATTCAAAGGGCATAGGCGCAAAGGGTCTGGCTTATGTTCGTTGGGTAGACGACGCGCCTAACTGTTCTTTTGCGAAGTTCCTTAAAGAGGGCGAACTTGAAAATATCTTGAAAGCTCTCGGCGCGGAAAAAGGCGACGTAGTGCTGATAGTCGCGGATAAGGATAAAGTAACTCTGCCGACTTTGGGAGCGCTGCGCTTAAACGTTGCGAAAAAGCTCGACATTATCCCAAAGGGCTGGAATTTCCTGTGGATAACCGAGTTCCCGTTCTTCGAGTACGACGACGAGCACGGCGAGTGGGTAGCCATGCACCATCCGTTCACAATGCCGCTCGATGAGCATATACAGTATCTCGACAGCGATAAGGAAAAAGTACGCGCGAAGTGCTACGATCTGGTGCTGAACGGCGTGGAGCTGCTTTCCGGTTCTATGAGAATAAACGACCCCGCGCTTCAGCAGAAGATGTTCGAGATGTTGGGAATGTCGGACGAGGAGATAGCCGCGAAATTCGGCTTCCTTGTAGACGCGTACAAATATGCCGCTCCTCCGCACGGCGGCGCGGGAATAGGCTTGGACAGACTTGCCATGCTGATGTGCGAAACGGACAGTTTAAGAGACGTAATAGCGTTCCCCAAGGTACAGAACGCTTCGGAGCTTATGAGCGAAGCGCCGTCGGTCGTTTCCGACGAACAGCTTGAGGAATTGGGGATCAAAACAATCGAAAAATAACGCGTTTTCGACGCAATAAGGGGGCGTAACGGACGGTTATGGATAAGGAATACTATAAAGATTTAAGCGCACGCGCGGCGGACGGCGACGCGAAGTCGTTCTCGAAGCTGTACGAGATGATATACAGAGGAATGTATTATACCGCGTATTATACGCTGCCGAACGGGGACGACGCTGCCGACGCGGTGATAGGCGCGGCACGGGACGGCTTTAAGGCGATAGGCAGACTGCGCAGCGAAGAAGCGTTCGAGGCGTTTATGATGAAAACATTGTGCGCTCGGATAAAGATTATGTGCAAGGAAAACGGCAGCGAGCCTGATGAAGACGAAAATGAGATAAAGAAAGCGTTTATGCGGTTGGACGATTATATGGACAGACTTTGCGCGGTGCTGTATATCGCGGGCAGACTGGACGCGTCGATGATAGCCGCGTATACGGGAACGCACAGAAACAGCGTAAAAAAGCGGCTTGCCGCTGCATTGCCGACGCTTTATACAGACTGAAAATAAATGGGGTGAAAAAATGACTATCGAAGAAATGCGCAGCGCAATGCGGGAAAAAGTGGTGCCCGAGGAGGTAGTGCCGCAAAACGTGATAAACTGCCTGATAGACGAGGAAGCAAAGCCGCCGAAGCTTGACGCGTTCGCGTTTCTGACAAGGCTCAGAGCGTTGGGGATAGGCAGCGCGGATTTTTTAAACCTGCTTGAGGGGTGCGGCGCGCCTGAAAATACGGTGAACAGAATAAAACAGAACCCCGCGATGAATTTGCAGGGTCTGGTGATGACGTTGGAAAATTCCGAACTGGATTCGGACGATTACACAAGAATGCTGCTTACAGCGCGGCAGGTGTGGGAGCGCACGCTTACCATGCGTCTGGAGAAGTCCGAAAAGCTGTCGCGCCAGATCGAGAAATATGATGAGGACGAGGACGAGCCTGCCGCGCCCGCTGTCATAGAGGAAGAACCCGCCGAGGAAAGCCCCGTCGTCGAGGAGTTTGACGATTACGACGAGGATATGAGCGAGTTGTCTTTCACGGCGGTTTTCGATAAAATAAATTCGGAAATGCGTGAAGCGGACTATAACGACCTCCACAGCGGCAAAACCGCCGAACGCATTTTCGAGCAAGCCGAGCGCGAAAACAAGCACCCCGAGATATATCAGGAACAAGCCGAGGATGGCTCGTTTGAATGGGACGCGGGCGAGAATGAGGAAACCGCCGCGCCGTCCGAAGATGAAATACCGGAAATTGAGGAGTTTTCCGATTTTGACGAGTGTGTTGTTCCCGAGATGTCCGAGGAGGATTACAACTTCACCTCAAACGTCAAGCCGAAAAAGGAATTCCCCAAGGGCAAAACCGACGATTTGACGATAATCGAGGCTTTCGATAAAATTAGCGTGGATCCGGACGAGCCGAAACCTCCGAAAGCGGACGATCCCGATCTTCACAGCGGCAAAAACGCCGCGAAAATTTTCGAGGAAGCAGAAACGGAGGAGCCTTCGGAGACGGAAGAGACGGATTTGGAGGATATTCCCGAGGAGCTTGAGGACGGCGAGAATCTTACCGAGCTTTCGTTTACTCAGGCTTTTGATAAGATAAAGTCCAAAAACGCGGAAAAACTCGCGGCTTCGGAGACGCCCGAGGAAGAAACAAGCGTCGGCGATACGACGACAATAGTTCAGATAGACGAGGAAATGCTCCGCGAGAGTTTTGAAAAGCTGGCGGAAAAGGTTCACACCGAAAACGAAGATCGGTCGGAAGATAAGCCGAATGAGCGCGTTGAAGAACCGAATCGGGCAAAGACGGCAAAGCAAGCGAAGTCAGCCGATAAAAAGCCGTCGAAGCCCGTCAAGAGTTCCCGCCCGAAGCCCGAAAAGCCCGTTAAAGAGCCGCCCGAGGATACTGATGAAGAACAGTTTGAGGTTACCGATAATATTGAAGAACCCGAAACGGCGGAAGCGGAGGAGATTTCCGAGGTTTCCGCACTCACCGAAAACGGAAAGGTCTATCACGGCGGTGCGCTTATCGGCGGTGCGGTCGGAGCGGCAGCGCTTTTGGCGGCAAGCTGGCTTATCGGCGCGGCGATCGGCAAAAATGACGGCAAACAGCTTCATTACGCTAAAGATAATTCGGAGATCTTCGCGAAGATATACGATGCTTACAGCGGTTCGACTGCGGGCGGCAGTGAAGCTTGCGGAATAGACGCGGATTACAGCGCGTTTTTCGGCGATCTGCTTATAAACGACGGCGAAGTCGGAACGTTCGCGATAAACACGGAGGTCTATACGGTCACCGAGGAAGCCATCTCGGGGGATATCGTAAATAACGGCGTAGTGGTGCCGCTCTCGGATATCTTGCCGCCCGAAAATTCGCGCTTTGTCGCAGCGTTTGACGGCGACGGCGGACTTTATGCAGTGTTCAGCGGAAAGCAGTCGGGCTTCATAAAGGTGGTAAACGGAACCGAGGATATCAAGGTGCTTCAGGACGGCGTTCTCACCGATTTTGAGCACGACGGAGACATAATAAAGCTGGGAACGGTCTACACGCCGAATTTCGAGCATACGTTTACGCTGGCTGACGAGGAGGTCTACCTGCCGAAAATGGGCGCGCAAATAATGGGCGAGGATAACGTAAAGCCCATTTCGGTGAAAAATGTGCTGATAAGCTCGGGCGAGGGCTATTCCTACGGAGTGAGCGCGGATTATTCCACAGACAGCGGCGAAGTCAAAAGTTCCCAAGCCGTTATAGGCGACCCCGTGGCGGCGTCCGCCGACGGGCGTTTCGCGCTGAACGGCAACAAGGGCTTGATAGTTAAGACCGATAACGGGAAGTTTACCTCGCGGTCGACCGAGCTTATCTCCCGAGCGGCGTTCGGCAAAAACGCATGCGCCGTAACGGAGCGCGAAAACGCGGGCAAGATAAAGCTTTTCGGCGAGGATCTTAAACTCGGCTCAATGCTGACGGGCACGCCCGAAAAAATAAACGAAATGTGGTTCGACGGCGCGTATCTTACCGTAAGCGGCGATACGGACAGCGTTTTCCGTGTCGACTGCGCCAAGCCGCAAAGCCCCGAACCCCTGACGCTTACAACCGCAAGCGGCATTATATCGGGGAATTCCGCGCTGATCTATCAAACGGAGGATGGCAAGCTTACCATAACGCGTTACGATCTTAAGGACGGCGTTTGCGAAAAGCGCGCGGAGTATTCCAAGGAACTTTCCGCGGAGTCTCTTTCGAGCGTGAAACCGGGCGAGCCAAAAGCGGCGTTCATCGACGGTGATAATACGGGAGCGGCATACAGCTATTTCGACGGAGTTTCCGTGATCTCGGAGTATGTCGTGTTCGCCGAGGGCGCCGAACCGAAAACGGTCTCGGTGTACGATGATAAAACGGGATTTTCCGCGGCGTTCAAGATAGGCGGCGAAATAAACGCCGTATGCGCCGAAGGAGTGAAAGTTCCGCAATAAACCGCTTGACATAAGCCGCCGTTTGATGTATAATATATATTGTAGTGTGATTTTCACAAAGGAGTCTTGAAACGTGGATGAGAAAAAGCGCGCACGCTTGATAAAAATAAGCCGCGTTGTGGCGATGATATTGGCGGTGGCAATGATTTTGGGCGTGATTTTTCAGTACGGCTGAAAAATCGGTTTTGGAGTAGAGGTTTATGGGTTTATTTTACAATAACAACGTATCGGGCAGCGGCGTTGAAAAGGGCGTGAAGAAAAAGCCGTTTTTCCGCTATTGGGAGTTGTTCTTCAACAAATTCGGTACGTTTTTCAAGCTGAATTTGATTTATCTTCTGTTCTGCCTGCCCGTGGTGACGATAGGTCCCGCGACGGCGGCGCTCACGGCGATGATGCGAAACATCTATCTAGAGCGTCCGCAGTTCATCTGGCATGATTTCGTGCAGTATTTCAAGAAGAACTTCAAGCAGGGGTTCGTCGTGGGGCTTATCGATATCGCGGCGGCCGCCGTATTCGTAATTCTGTATAATCAGTACGGTGCGCAGCCGAATATGGAAAGTTCAATGAAGATCATGTACATCATATCGCTTGCGGTCATGGTGCTGTTTTTGATGGTAAATTTCTACATTTATCCGCAGATAGCCGCATTGGATCTTCCGCTTGGCAGCATTTTCAAAAACTCGCTTATTATGGTGTGCGTCAATCTTCCCGGAGAACTTATCGTGCTCGCTCTGATAATCGGGTTCGCTGCGCTCTTTTGGTTCTTTTTCATTCCCGTGATTTTTCTGGCGCCGTTTTTGCCGGGCGCGTGGATAGTGTTTACATCGGTGTTCTGCTGCTATCCGGCGATACAGAAGCACCTGATAAATCCCTATTACGAAAGAACGGGAGAGCGCAACCCCGAGATACCCGATTGGGAGCTTGAGGACGACGACGCGGTATTTCGAGATCAGGGCGGCAAAGAAGAACCGATACACCTTAAACGCGAGAAAAATAAAAAGCGCGGCGGCAAGGTGATCAGATAAAACGGTCGGCAGACATAAGTTTTAACGAAACGAGGAATAAAAACATGGCGTCAAGTGTAATAGTCGGAACACAATGGGGTGACGAGGGCAAAGGAAAAGTCATTGATATAATGGCGGCGAAAGCGGACTTGGTGGTTCGTTCAAGCGGCGGCAATAACGCGGGACATACGGTAGTCCACGGCGACGAGGTTTATAAGCTTCATTTGCTGCCCTCGGGAATTCTTTATCCCGAGACAATATGCCTTATAGGAAGCGGCGTGGTGGTCGACCCGGCGGTCTTGCTTGAGGAGATAACCGAGATGAACAAGCGCGGCGTGACCTGTGATAATCTCAGAATAGACGCGCGCGCGGATATCATAATGCCGTGGCACAAAGAATTGGATAAGCTTCAAGAGGAGTTTAAGGCGAAGCAAACGGGCGTGAACGTCGGCACAACGGGACGCGGTATCGGTCCGTGCTACACCGACAAGGACGAGCGTATAGGAATAAGAATGTACGACCTCATTCATCCCGAGTGCCTGAAAAAACTCGTGAAGAACACGGGCGAGCTTAAAAATCTTATTATAGAAAAGGTTTACGGCGGCAAGCCGTTCGATCCGGACGCGGTTTTTGAGGAATACAAGGCTTACGGCGAAAAACTGGCGAAATACGTTGCCGACGGCTCCGTTGTCACGTTCGAGGCATATAAAGCGGGCAAAAACGTCCTTTTTGAGGGCGCTCAGGCAACGCTTCTCGATATTGATTTCGGCACTTATCCGTTCGTAACATCCAGTCACCCGATAGCGGGCGGCGCGTGCGTAGGTACGGGTGTGGGACCCAAAATGATAGACGAGGTAATAGGCGTCGGAAAGAGCTACACGACGCGCGTTGGCAACGGTCCTTTCCCGACGGAGCTTAACGACGAACTCGGCGACCTTATCCGTAACCGCGGCGGCGAATTCGGCACGACCACAGGCAGACCGCGCCGCACGGGTTGGTTCGACGCGGTAATTATGCGCCACGCGGTTCGCGTAAACGGCTTGACGGCGATCGCGATAAATAAATTCGACACGCTGGCGGGAATTGGCAATTTAAAGGTCTGCACGGCATATAAAAAGTCCGACGGCACAGTCCTCAATGATTTCCCCGTAACGCTTGAGGAACTTGCGGATTGTTCGCCGATCTACGAGGAGATAGAGGGCTACGACGGCGATTTGTCAAAGTGCAAGACCTATGATGAGCTTCCCGAAAAGTGCAAAGCCTATATCGCAAGACTTGAGGAGCTTTGCGGATGTCCGATAACGATAATCGGCGTAGGTCCCGGCAGAGATCAAGTAATATTCCGCTAATGAAGATAGTTTTTATAGGAGACGTTGTCGGAAAGATCGGCTGTGAAGCGTTGGCGGCGGAGCTACCGCAGATCAAGCGCGATTACGGCGCGGATTTGACGATAGTCAACGGCGAAAACAGCGCCGAGGGCAACGGCATAGACGCGCGAAGCGCCGAGAGCATTTTCGCGGCGGGCGCGGACGTTATCACAACGGGCAACCATTCGTTCCGCAAACATTCAATAGAAGAGGAGTACGAGCGGCTCGATACGCTGCTTCGTCCCGCTAATCTCGGCGGTTATCTGCCGGGAAAGGGCGTTTGCGAAATAGATATGGGCGCGTATTCCGTCGCGGTCGTGAACCTTATCGGCACCGCGTTCATGTCTCCCGCGGACAATCCGTTCAAGTGCGCCGAGGAACTGCTGAAAACGATAAGCTCCAAAGTTATAGTTGTGGATTTCCACGCGGAAGCGACAAGTGAAAAGCGCGCTATGGGATTTTTCCTTGCGGGAAAGGCAAGCGCGGTTTTGGGAACACATACTCACGTCCAGACCGCCGACGAGCAGATAATCGACGGCACGGCATATATGACGGACGTTGGAATGACCGGACCCCGCGACAGCGTTTTGGGTGTGGAAAAGGACGTAATAATCGAGAAGTTCCTCACATACTATCCCAAGAGACACGTTTACGCGGGCGGTGACGTGGATATCTGCGGCGCGGCGGTCGAGATAGATCCAAAAAGCGGCAAAGCGCTGAGTATCGAGCGCTTTTGCATAACGCATGGCGGCAGTAAATAAAGCAAGAAAAGCTTTAATAATATATTTAATTGATAAAACAGAAAGGTGGAGCAGGCTTTTTATGCTCCAAAGGGGTTTAAGCAGAATGGAAGTTGTAAAGGTATCGGCACACAGCGTGCCCAAGTCCGTTGCGGGCGCGATAGCGGCGGTAATTCGAGAAAACAGCGAGGTCGAGGTACAGGCGGTAGGCGCGGGCGCGGCAAATCAGGCGGTAAAGTCGATCGCCATCGCGAGAAGTTACATGGCTCTTACCGGAGTTGATCTGATCTGTATTCCCGCGTTCACGACCGTCGAAATAGACGGCGAGGAGCGCACGGCTATGAAATTTATCGTAGAGCCGCGATAAAATGCGCAAAATTCTTGTGATCGGCACAGGCGGGACGATTTCTTGCGTAAAACGCGAAAACGGTCTCGAGCCAGCGTTTTCGGTGAGTGATCTGCTCAAAGAAATTGAAGTTCCGTGGGAAATTCACACGGAACAGCTTTTTAATCTTGACAGCACAAATATGACCCCGCGCCACCGGGAACGGTTGGCGCGGAAAATTCGTGAATGTTACGGCGAATTTGACGGCTTTGTGATAACGCACGGCACGGATACTATGGCTTACGCCGCCGCTTCCTTGTCGTGCCTGATACAGAACAGCCGCAAGCCGATAGCGTTCACGGGAAGCATGCTGCCTATGAACGCGGAGAATTCCGACGCGCCGAAAAATCTCCGCAGCGCATTGAAATTTGCGGCGGACGAGCGTGCTTTTGGAGTGAATGTGGTTTTCGGCGGAAAAGTTTTTGACGGCAAAACCGTCGTTAAAATTCACAGTCAAAGCGAAAACGCTTTTGACGGCGAGCAATTCGGCTTTGCGGAATATCGCGGCGAAACGCGCTTTTACGAGCGTCTCTCCGATGATGTTTTCCACGTTAAACTTATTCCCGGACAGCGGCTGTATATTCCGGAAACCGCGAAAGCGGTTATTCTGGAGAGCTACGGCGCGGGCGGCGTTCCCGATTATCTTCTCGGAGAGGTTGTGGAGCTTGCCGATGTCAAGGGAGTTTATGTTATTATTGCAACACAGTGTCAAAGCGGCGGCACGAACCTCGAAAAATACGAGGTCGGACAGCATGCCGCCAAGATGTGTCCGCTTCTCGAAACGGGCAGAATGACGGTGGAGTACGCCGTTGCGAGAGCGCGTTGGGCTTTGGCGTATTCCGAAAACTACGAAGAATTTAAGAAACTATTTTACACAGAAAACGGTGAGGAACGGATATGAGATGTATTAAGGTCGAGTATTTAAATAACGCGGCTCTGTCGCCCGAGGATTTTATATCCGAGGGTGAGCGGCTCTACTTCAAGCAGCTTAGCGCCGCCGCCGAGAAGATATACGAGCAGCGCGCCGAAAAACCGATAGTGCTTATTTCCGGACCGTCCGGTTCGGGTAAGACCACCTCGGCTATGAGAGTTGCTGCGGCGCTTCGGGAAAAGGGCTGCGGCGCTCACGTGATCTCCATGGACAACTATTTTCTTCCGCTGAAAAAGGATAAGGAGCTTCACGGCGAGGACATCGACTACGAAAGCCCCGAGCGCCTTGATATCCCGCTGTTCCACGAGCATTTGGAGAAGCTTCAGCGCGGAGAGGAAATTTACGTTCCAAGCTTTGATTTCGCCATTCAGGATCGCGCTGAGGGAATGACATTAAAGCGCGAAAAGGGCGATCTGGTAATTTTAGAGGGGATTCACGCGTTAAATCTGCAGGTCACGGGCGACAGCGACGATTACACCCAAAGGATATACGTAAGCGTGCGAACTCGCATCCAAAACGGCGAAGTGCTGCTGCACCCGTCCAAGATACGCTTGATGCGCCGTTTAATGCGCGATAAGCTTTACAGAGGGCGTGAGCTTTCGGAAACGTTCGAGTTCTTTAAGAGCGTGGAGCGCGGCGAAAATCTTTACATAATGCCGTATAAGCACCGTGCCGATTTCGACATAGACACGTTTATCGAATACGAAGCAAGCGTTTACCGCGATATTCTGCTTCCCGAGCTGGAAAACGCGTCGAAATTTTATGAGGGTTACGAAAAATTCGCGGATATCGAGCGTTTTTTAACCGCGCTCTCACCCGTGGATAAAAAATTCGTTCCTCAAAACGCGCTGATACGCGAATTTATCGGTTAAAAGATTTTGCGCTTTTCCCTATTACTGCGGGGATAGCTGCCGTGATTCCCTCCGCCGTTGGCGGGGGAAATTATTTTATAAAATTTCAAAAATCTTTATCCTTTTTTATTTCCCGAATCGTTAAATAAACGGGAACAAAAACTCGAAAGGAAGTTAAAAAAATGAGCGACATCAAAACGCTTGCGCGGCAGGCGGCAAACGGCGACAGAACAGCGTTCGACAAGCTTTACGAGCAGACGAAAAGCGGCGTGTGGTTCACCTGCATACAGCTTTTGAAGAACGAGGAAAACGCCAAGGATATTATGCAGGAAACCTATCTCACCGCGCTTGAAAAGCTGAGCACGCTTCCCAATTTCGACGGGATACAGGGCTGGCTGAACAAGGTAGCGGCAAACAAGTGCAAGGATCACTTGAGATCAAGCATCGTAAGCTCTCAAGCGGAGGACGGCGGCGAGCTTATCGAGAATATCCCCGACGACGCGCTTTTTCCCGAGGAGTATGTCGCGGATAAGGCAAAGCGCGCGATAATTATGGATATTATCACGAGGAAGCTTACAGAGCCGCAAAGCCGCACAGTGATATTGTATTATTTCGACGAGTTTACTGCCGCCGAGATAGCGGAGCTTATGGGCTGTCACGAAAAAACCGTGCTTTACCGCTTAAAGACTGCCAAGGCGAAGATCAAAGAGGAGGTTTTAAAGTATGAAGAAGAAAATAACGACCGACTGCACATAGTAGTGCCGATACCGATTTTGACAAGGCTGCTGAAAGCCGAAGCGGAAAGCGCCGCTGTGCCGAATGTGCCGCTCGTGAAAGACGTGCCGTCTTCTTCCGAAAGCGTTCCCCAAAATTCCGCGGCACAAGCCGCGAACGCAGGAGGAAAAACAATGTTGAATTCACTTAAAGCAAAGATCATAGCGGGTGTGTGCGCCGCAGTTGTAGTGGGCGGAGGAGTGACCGCAGGGGTACTTATCGCGAATAATTCCCAAAAAACGGCAGCACCGGAAAGCAATCTGTCAGCGTCGTCCGCAGCGGAGTTGTCATCGGTCAAGGAAAGCAGTTCCGCTGTAAACGGGGGCTATTCGGACATTGACGCACACTTTATCGTTGAAAGCATAGATTTATCCGCGCCTAAAAAGGATAAATTTGAGGCGGAGCTTTTCGGCGGCGTCGAACTGCCCATAACCAATATGAAGGAGCTGGGGAACAAGTGGTATCACGGACGTGACGGCGAAAGCTTTGAAACGCTGATGGAAGACTTTGGGAAAGTCAGTCCGGGCTTCAATACATCCATATATAAAATTTACGACCACAGAGTAGACCCGGAAACAGAAACGCCCGATCTGAACCTCAACAATTTCAGCGGCAATGGAAATTCCAAAATAACGCCGCAGGAAAGCTTGGAAAAGAATTGGTGGAATTTGGAAACCGGAGAATACAAAATTGACGAACTTTTTAAAATAAACAGCAGTGCGCAGCTGCACACCTTAAATCCACACAGCGAAAACACGCAGTTTTATAACGATATGCTTGCGCAATTGGGCGCGCCGTCCGATGTTCGTTTCTATGATCAAAAATACAATAAGCCGTCGGACGTAAAGGTCGCTTTTAACAACGACAAAATTGATATGATCTCCTATGCGCTGATCTATAAATACAGCGGCTTCACTATAACTGTCGATGTAATGGAGATAATCTCTATAAACAAGAATAATGAACCGTACATAAACACAAGTATCAGCAACGTATCATACTATACCTCGGAGTGTTAGGAAGAATGTGAAAAAATCTATCCGAATTTTTCACGCAAAGGCGATAATGACTGATATAAATATCCCAAGCTTTTCTTAAAAAAATCCCGCGGCTGTCCGTAAGCCGCGGGTTTATATTATCAAAAGTTTATCCGACTTTAACACGTGAACGAACATTCGCGTGTTCGTTCTCCATAAACCGAGCAAGTTCGTCAATGCGCTCGTCCGCCTGAGAGTAACCGTCGCGGTAAGAAGCCATGATCTTCTCGCCGTCTTTCTCAAACTTAGAAATGGGCGCGAGAGTGGGACGGTATGTAATGAGCCTGCCCTCGTCCTCCAACCGCTCCATAAGCTCTATGGTTTTTTCGTAACGTTCAACGCGCGTCATGCAAGCCTCTTCAAACGCGGGATATTGCTTGTACATTCTATGTATCACTTTGCGGAATTTTTTGTAGTCCGTAGGCGGCGTGCTTTTCCCGGGCTTTGTAAGAATGATGACAAGTTTGTCGCAGCCCATTTCCAGCGCATGCTCGATCGGAATGGAGTCCGCAATGGAGCCGTCCAGATAGTGCTTGCCGTCCAGCGCAACGGGCGAACAAAGCATAGGCACCGAGCATGTCGCTTTGGTAATAGTCAGCAGTCTGCCGCAGTCCTCGGTCTCGGAGAGATAATCCGCCTTGCCCGTTTCCATACAGGTGCAGACATATTCGGTTTCAATGCCGCTGTTGAAATATGTATCGAAATCGAATGGGAATTGTTTGTAAGGATATTCAAACACCATTTTGTCGAGGTTGATGATCTTCCCCGAGCCGAGGAATTGCTTGAAACCGTAGTAGCTTTCGTTTCTCGGCACGTTTATCATTTGACAGGTGCGCCCCTTTTGCCCGGAGACATAACTCATGGCATTGCCGCCGCCCGCCGAAACGCCTATAACATACGGAAAGAGGATCTCGTCCTCCAAAAGTCTGTCCAACACGCCCGCGGTGAAGATCCCGCGAACCGCGCCGCCCTCAAGAATAAGTCCTGTTTTCATATCAGCATCTCCTTGATCTGTATGCCGTATTTCCGAACGCGGGAATACCCGCAATATCGGCTATTATTTCTGATATAACAATTATAACACCCCAATTTTAACTTTTTGTAAACTTTGTTGACACGATCGTCCCTCATTTTAACGAAAAATTATGCAGACTTCAACTAAAATTTGTTGAAAAAGCATACTTTTCTTAAAATTGCAGATTTTTGCAGTTATTTCTTTGTTAACATTATCTTGAAAAAGCTTCAAAACCAAAACGAGCCTTTGTTTTCCGCCCGTAAGTTGAGCGGAAAAGGCTTCCCAATATTAAAGGAGGATAAATATGGCAGCGAAAAAAGCAATGACCCCCGAGGAATACTTCGAGAAAAACAAAGTCAAATTCATAAAATTCGGCGAGCATTTTGTCGATTTGCTTAACGACGAAGAATTGATAAACGCGGTAGCGGAAAAGGACTTGGAAAAGCTGGCAAAAGTCTGGAAGCTGGTTTTTGAAATGCTCATCGAAAATTCCCCGTCCAATTCGTCCGACAAGCTCACCGAGCTTATCGGCGCGTACAATGTTTTGGGAAAGGAAGATGATGAATGACCTTTTCACCCAAACAAGAAGAAGCAATGCTTCTGCTGAAGAACGGAGAATTGCGCCGCTTGAACATTTTCGAGGGCAGCGTGCGCAGCGGAAAGACTTATGTTTCCATGATAATGTGGGCGTTTTGGACCGCGCAGTCGCCGAAGGAAAAAGCGTACCTGATGTGCGGCAAAACGCTCACGACGCTGAAACGCAACGTTCTCGAGCCGCTTAAAGCCTTGCTCGGCGACAGCTTTGATTACAGCGTAAGCAAAAAAGAGGGAACTCTGTTCGGCAGAAAAATCTATTTGGAGGGCGCGGCAAACGCCGAAGCGGAAAGCAAGATACGCGGAATGACGCTTATGGGCGCGTATTGCGACGAGCTTACGCTTTTCGGCGAGGATTATTTCGTAATGCTCTTGTCAAGACTTTCGGAATATGGCGCGAAGCTTTTCGCGACTACCAATCCCGACAACCCCTCGCATTGGGTAAAGCGGCGATATCTCGACAATAAAAACATCGATCTGCTGTCGATAAAGTTTTCGCTTGAAGATAACGTCTTTTTGCCCGCGGAGTACGTAAAATCGCTAAAAAACGAGTTCCGCGGCGTTTTCTACGACCGTTACATACTCGGCAAATGGGTAGCCGCCGAGGGCAGAGTTTACGAGAGCTTTTCCTTGGATAACATAATCGCCCGCGCGGAGCTTAAAGAACGTCTTTCGGAAAACAAGCTGATAACGGCGGCGATAGGCGTGGATTACGGCGGAAACGGCAGCGCTTCGGCGTTTGTTTTGATAGGAATAGACGCGGGATTTCGCAATCTTTACGTTCTTTCGGAGTATTATGATAAGCGAAACCGTTCCGCCGAAAACCTTATCAAAAATTTCGAGGCGTTCACATTGGACAGTAAATCGAAGATACCGCCGCTTCAAACCGCCTATTGCGACAGCGCCGAGCAGCTTTTGATAAAGAGCTTTCGTCAAGCGGTGGGAAAATACGGAGTTGAAGTCAAAAATGCCTTGAAGAAGCCGATCAATACGCGAATAAATATGCTCAATCGGCTTATCGCGGCAAAGCGTTTTTACGTCGCGGAAGATTGCGTTCACGTTATCGAAGCGCTGCAAAATGCCGTCTGGGACGAGCGGCAGCTTCACAAGGACGTAAGACTTGACAACGGAACGTCGAATATCGACAGCTTAGACGCTTTGGAATACGCGTTCGAGCGTTATGAAAACCGACTTTTCGGTTTCTGAACACAAAATACGCGCCATCCGCAAGGACGGCGCGTAATCTTGTAGAAAAATCTTTCCCTCAAAAATCAAAGTCAACTAATTTAGCGTGTTAGGGGGCAGAGGGGGAGGGAAAGAGGAAAAAGGAGCGCGCGAGTGAACGCTTCGCGTTCACTCTCACACAATATGCTTTGCGGACTGTCGTCCGCAATTCGCGCTCCGCGCGAACCGCATATTGTGTGGACACGTCCACACCACAAACACGTAGGGAGGGGGAGAGGGGGGCGCAAGAAGTTACCGACGCCCCCCTCTCCCCCTCCCGAAGGGTTTTCCCCTCGCACCAGTCGCGTAACGTTTACAAGACAACATATAAAAAGCGAGAATAGTTTTATTTTTCAGTTGATCTTGTTATCAAGAATGCAGTCCATAATATCCAGCGCGAGTTTTTGTTGTTTTGCGTCCATACGTCTAAGTCTGCTTTCAAGAGCTGCGGAAACATCCTCCGACTTTTCGGTAGTGCCGAGAAGAATGCAGTCGGGGGTAGTGTCAAGCGCATCGCAAAGCCGCAAAAGTACATCAATGCTTATTTTTGAGGTCGCACGTTCAATGTTAGAAAGGTACTTGTCGGAAAGCCCTGCCATTTCAATAACCTGCCATTGTTTCAATCCAAGCTGATGTCTCCGTGCGGCAAGCCTTTGACCAACCTTTTTATAATCTACATAACTCAAAAAAATCACCTCATATTATTATTTTACACTTATATCTAGAAGTGAAAACATAATATAAGATGACAAAAACACTTTACAAAATACATTTTCTGTGATATAATAGATTTAATCAAATAAAAAGGAGGAAATCAAATGAGAATAATAACGTATTTGTGCCCGAAGTGTTACGGTCGTATAACCGAATACAGATTTTACAATAACGGCGAACTAACCCCGCAGACGCGCAGAAGACTCAAAGACGGCAAATATTGTCGCTATTGCGGCTTTGACATAGCCGCGAAAATAAAAGCCTTTAAAGATTCCGATTACATAAAACCTTTCCAAGACTAAAGCAACACCGCACAAAGACCGTCCTATGGGCTTTGTGCGGTGTTGTCTTATAGCAATCCGCACAATTAAAGCACAAATCAGTCCTAAAATGCAGCGTGATCTTGGAAAAAGCTGCTTCAATATTGTGCGAACTTTTCGTGGATTGCTATAATTTGCTTCGGTTAAATACGGTGAAAGGAAATATGCGTTAAGCCCCGTGAGCTGCGTCCGCGAGGGCTTTGGCGAGTTTTCCTATCTCGGGCGCGGCATTCTCGCCGAATTTTTCGACTAAGCGCACCAAAGCCGAACCGACAATGACCCCGTCCGCAAGCGCGGACATTTTTTTCGCCTGTTCGGGCGAGGAAATTCCGAAACCTATCGCGGCGGGCACTTTGGAGTATTTCTTAACGCTCTCCATAATCGCCGAAAGGTCGGTTTTTATCTCGCTGCGAACGCCCGTAACGCCCAATGAAGAAACAATGTACAAAAATCCCTCCGCGTTTTCCGCGATAGCCTTAATGCGCTCCTCGGAGGTCGGCGCTATCATAGAAATTATCGAAACGCCGTGCGATCTCGCAATGCCGTCCGCCTCTTGCTTCTCCTCAAACGGCATATCGGGGCAGATAAGCCCGTCCACGCCGATCTCGGCGCATTTTCCGAAAAACCTGTCGTACCCGTACTTAAACACGGGATTTAAGTAAGTCATAAATACCAGCGGAATATCGGTTTGAGAGCGCACCTTAGCCGCCAATTCAAACGCGCGGTCGGTAGTCATTCCGCCTTTAAGCGCACGAACGTCCGCGCCTTGAATGACGGGACCCTCGGCGATAGGGTCGGAAAACGGTATACCTATTTCAACCAGATCCGCGCCCGCGTTGATAAGCGCCATAATGTTATCGTAAGACGCGTCGAACGCAGGGTCTCCCGCGGTGAGAAAGCCCACGAACGCTTTTTTGTTTTCAAATGCCTTAGCTATTCTGTTACTCATGAAGATCTATCCCCCTATATCTCGCTATAGCCGCCACGTCCTTGTCGCCGCGCCCCGACAGACAGCAGATAATGATGTCGTCTTTACTCATAGCCGGCGCGATCTTCATCAAATGCGCCACGGCGTGAGCGCTCTCGATAGCGCAGATAATGCCCTCTGTTTTCGCGATATATTCAAACGCGTTCACCGCTTCTTCGTCCGTCACGGGAACATATTCGGCTCTGCCTATTTCGTGTAAATAAGCGTGCTCCGGACCTATTCCGGGATAATCCAGCCCCGCCGAAATGGAGTACACGGGAGCGATCTGCCCGTATTCATTCTGACAAAACAGCGACTTCATTCCGTGGAACACACCGAGCGTTCCCGTTGCGATAGTCGCCGCAGTCTCGCCCGTGTCGACGCCGCGCCCCGCCGCTTCGCAGCCGATAAGCCGCACGTCCTTGTCGTTTATGAAGTTGTAAAACATGCCCATAGCATTGGAGCCGCCGCCCACGCAAGCCATAACGGCGGTCGGGAGCCTGCCCTCTTTTTCGAGAATTTGTTCCCGCGCTTCCTTGGAGATAACGCTCTGGAAATCGCGCACTATCATCGGGAACGGGTGCGGACCCATAACCGAGCCGAGCACGTACAGCGTATCGTCCACGCGTGAAGTCCAGTCGCGCATAGCTTCGTTTACCGCGTCTTTCAGCGTCATTGTGCCCGTGGTAACGGGGTTTACCTTTGCGCCGAGAAGCTCCATTCTGTAAACGTTGAGAGCTTGACGAACTGTGTCCTCTTTGCCCATAAAGATCTCGCATTCCAGCCCCATAAGAGCCGCCGCGGTAGCCGCCGCAACTCCGTGCTGACCCGCGCCCGTCTCCGCGATAATGCGTGTTTTTCCCATTTTCTTCGCAAGCAGACATTGCCCGAGCACATTGTTTATTTTGTGCGAGCCGGTGTGGTTCAAATCCTCGCGCTTAAAGTAGATTTTCGCGCCGCCGAGATCTTTTGTCATTTTCTCCGCGTAGTAGAGCAAAGACGGTCTGCCCGCGTACTCGCGGTTGAGCCTGTCAAGCTCCGCGATAAACTCGGGGTCTTTGGAGTAGTGCTCGTAAGCGTCCTCCAGCTTGTGAATTTCGTTCATCAGCGTTTCGGGGATATACTGTCCGCCGAAATCGCCGTAACGTCCTTTTGAATTAGCCATTTTTTATCCTTTCCTTTAATCTGAAATTATTTTATCGCAGAATGCTCGAATTTCATCTACTCTGTCCGCGACGTTTTCTTTATATTCAATCGAGCATAGCCCGAGATGTCCGCTTTGGGTTATTTCAAGATGTCCGTAGAAATGCTCTATGGTTTCGATAATACGTTCACATTCGCGCATATTGGGACCCGTCCGCAAGGCGATCGCGTAGCCCTTTTTGCCCTTGCCGATAACCGCGTGCGGCTCGTGAGTGTTGCTCCACGGCGTGCATCTGTCTATAAACGCTTTAAACTGCCCGGGAACGTCCGCCCAATATGACGGCGAAACGCAGACGATAACGTCTGCCCGATCGAATTCGCCCATAAGTTTTAACGTATCGTCGCTTTGAACGCACTTCGCCGTTTTGTGACAAGCGCGGCAGCCCCTGCAGAATTTAATGTCGTAGTCGTCAATGCAAACGCTTTTTATCTCGCCTGCGCCGTCCAGATACTCGGCGGCGAGTTTGACTATTTCGGCGGTCGCGCCGTTTCTTACGGGGCTGCAATTTACCAACAATAGTTTCTTTCCCATATTGCTCTCCTTAATTCAAAATGCCGCGTAATGCTCTTATATCCGCTATATTTTCGCTCGCGAACTCCAAAAAAGTGAACCCGCTTTTCGCGTCCTGTTCTTTAAAGAAATCGGAGATGTAAACTCTGTAAGCGTCCAGAATATCCTCCAAGCATATATCGCTCTTTTTGTCAAACCCGAGCGCGGTAACATAAATCGTGCCGTTTTCCGTTTCGGTTTTGTAAATTCCGTCCTCAACGGACACGTAAGCCTCGCCCTCGTATTTTGGGGCGGTATAGTTTTGGATATTTTTCATATACCGAACCTTCCTTTCTTAAATGCTTTCAAGAGCGGTTTTAAATCCCGTCAGGTCGGGGAACGTCTTGCAAAGCTTTGTCATATTCCGCAAAAGCACCGTGTACCAATCGTCTTTGGTATTCACATAATATTGAGTTATTTTGTCCAGCAGAGCAAGACAGTCCGCTCTCTTGTATTGCGACTGCGAGATAAGCGCTATCGAGTACGAAAAACCTATCGTATCGAAATCGTATTTGAATGCGGGGTCGGGATAATAGTCATCGCACGCTTTGAGAAGCGCGTCGATAAGCCCCGTTTCGGGAAGCCATTTCTCCATTCTCTTGTATTCGGCGGGAGACACCGGCGCGTGTGCGAAATTCGCCAAGGTCTTGCAGAACTTCCACGCCGTGACTTTCACATCGTCTGTCATATCCACGGAGAATATCCTGATAGTCATTTCCTTGTGCATAGCCGCGTGATCCGCGTCGTTTATGCGGTTGTGAATGGGGTCGGCTTTAAAATTTTTTAAGTATTCCCGCATTTCCTCTAAATTCGGCACTTTGATTGCTTTAGCCATTTCTTTTCCTCCCAATAAATGTATTCAATCCCACCAAAACGACCAAACGTTTGATGTCATAATATCTGCGGTCTGTGAATCAAGTCCGCTCTCCGCGAGAAATTCCTCGCAGAAAACCGCGTGCTGATGAGAGATCTCACGTGCGGTTTTCCTGTCCGAGATCGGTTTGTCCAGCCAAAACTGCATTATGTCTCCCGAAATAAACGCGGGAGCCGCTCCGTATTTCTCAAACCAAAACCTGCATATCTTTATCATTTCGGAGACCGGCGGGCATTCGTTAAATCCGCAGAACGGCAGCCAAGCCGCCGCTTTCCAAGGCTCGGCGGCGGGCACTCTAACGAGATAAACGCCGTTGCCGTCGGTGTCGTGGTCGTTTAAAATTTGCTCCGCGCATTCGCTCACAGACCACAGCTCTGTCTGTTTAACGCCGCCCCCCGTTTTGAGATACTGATCGAGCGTTTCATCGTCCTCGGCAAGCGTATCTTCTTCGCCGTAGGCGGCAGATTGTTTCTTCAAATCTTCAAAACCGCGCTGTAAAAGCTCTCTGCCGCCCGCGCTGTCGGCGAACACCTCTTCGCGCAGCTTCTCGGCGGAACCGTATTTTGAAACGTTGCTTTCGATCATCCACCGAACACGCCTGTCGAGCGCAAGAATTATCGGCGAAAAGCCGTTTTCCGCACCTTTTTGACGTTCGGTAAGGTAAAACTCCGTTAATTCGTCAATGTTCGGATCGTTGTCCAACCTCAGCGCTTCGCACCCGAACAATTCCATAGAACTTATTCTGATAGGCGGTTTAGCCATTCTGTTTTCCTCCCGTTAATTCCGATATGTTTTTTCAAATTCAGCGTAATTTCGGTTATTACCCGGAATGGCAAACACCGCGCGCTTCAGAGAACTTTTCTCCAACCGCTCTTTAAACAGCCTTGCCACGACCGCGGGGTCTTGCCCGAACACTCCGCAGCCCCAAGCGCCGAGTATCAAGGTTTCTACGTTTTGTTCCTCGGCAATGCTTATCACAAAATCGACCCGCCCGGCCAAAGCGTTCTCGTTTTCTGATTGAGTTATTCCGCGACCCCGCGCGGCTCCGAAATTGGGCGCGGCGCAGGTGATAACGGAACACTCGGCGGTTTTTCCGTCACGCTCGAAAACAATGTCGGGGGAGAATATCGCCCTGTCGGTGTACAGCGAGCGGTTGAGCGTTTTCTCGTTTTCTTCGTAGAAGTTTTCAAAGCGGCGCAGCACGTTGTACAGCGTGGAGTCGTGGCAGATAGCCTCCTCCTGCGCCCAAGCTCCCGTAACGAACCCGCCGCCCGCGTGTCTGTACGACGCGAAATTCAGCAGCGCCGAGTTGGGGTATCGCAGCGCCGCTTCGGTGGAATCAACGTTCAGTACAATCATCTCTGTTTGGACGTTTTCCGCGCTTTTTTGCGGCGTTTTTCCGCTCCCGCCGTAAATCACGGAGTTTTCGATTGAGTTTTTGATTTTCTTGCCGAACCGCTCGTCCATCTCCTTGATGTGAGCGGCGGCGTGTTTTATGTTGTCGTCACGTTTTGACATTTTTCCTCCTCGATCGTTCACATCGGCTCGCCGATACCTTTCAGCAGAGCCGTCATTCGTTTAAACTCGTCCTCGTTGTTCGCGGCGTAGTTCATTTGAATATCGCCGCCGTTCTCCATAAGCGCGATGCGTCCGCCGTTCTCTCCGAACACCGTGATTTTAAAATCGTAAAGCCAGTTGTCGAATTCTCCGAGCTTCGGAAACAGACTTTCGATTTTCTTTTTTTCCTCGGCTGTTATAAAATAAAATTCCTCGGGGCTGAAATCAAGACATATACTCGCCTGATAATCATACATCGCGCGTATAAATTCCGAAAATCGCGGCGAGGACAGCCGCCAATTGTCGCCAACGCTCGCATACACGGGCGGGTCGTCAAGCGCCGCGTCCGACTTTTTGACCGCCGCTTGGCAGACTCCTTGGTTTTCGTTGAAGAATACTATGTAGTCGAGTTTAAGAAATGCCGAATAACGGTTCGGCAGAATAAACTCGTCCTGTAAGCTGCGAATTTCCGGAGATTTTCCGCAGTAAAGATAAAATCTTTCCAATTCAAGCGGCAGCAGACCGCCTACCGCCGACTTCGCTTTCTCGACTTCCTCGGCGGTATAGCCGACGGGCTTTTCAACCTTGAACAGCCGCAATATTTCATCTCCAAATGCCATTTTGACCTCCCGTCATTTTACGTGAATGCCGAATTTATATTGAACAAAAATCTCTTTACCTATGGTTGTATAAGTGCTTTTTTCAAATAGTATCTGCAATGCCCCTCGGGAGAGTTTTCAAGCGTTCCGAAAATCTCATATCCGCGCTTTATATAGAAGTCTTTGGCTTGAAAATCGAACGTGTCCAAATGCACGATATTGCAGCCGTTTTGCGCGGCTATTTTCTCAACCTCGCAAAGCAGCGCCGAACCCAAACCGCGGTTTCTGTAACGTTCGTCCACCCAAAGCGAATCAACGTACACCGCATTCCACCAATACCCCTCGGCAATGCAGCCCGCGATAACCGTGCCGTTTTCGTCGGCGATTTTCTTGTGTATTTTGAAATGTTTGTTTTTTTGAAGTTCGGGTACGCTTTCAAAAATGCTTTTTACCAAACCGTCGTATATACGGTCAATGTCTTTTTCGTTACAATCAGTTATTTCAAACATATAATTTCACTTCCCTGATCATTTTATAGCGTGTTTTCTCGACAGTTTCTGCAATTTCAAACCCCAGCCGCTTGTAAAGCCGCGCTCTCGTTTTTCACAAAAACATAAGGGCGCTTCTAAAAACTGCGATTATTCGGCATCGGCTTCGCGGAGCGGGTCGCAGAGCCAAACAAAACAGGTTTTCAGAGGTTTTCGTAAGGCGTAACGGGCTGTTCGGCTTTATTGATTATATTCATGCCTAATTGCCTTGATATCGCGTATCGTGCCGTGAAGCGGGAATATGCGAATAAGTTATTCGGACAGCCGCCGTTCTCCGAATATGGAGATTATTTCATTGAGCGTCCGCGGCGTGTAACCGATAACGTCCGCGCCGACGTTGTAGTTTCGCGGAAGCGTTTGCATAATGTGATACGCGTCGTTTTCGCGGTTGTGAATATGTCCGAAAAGATGAATGGCGTTACGGTAGTATCCCGGCCATTCCGCGTGAGGGTAGTGCGACATAAATACGCGCCGCCCGTCGTCGGCGATTTGTTTCGCGTCGTCAATACTTTCAAAATACTTTTGACACTCCGGCTTTTTAATATAAGTATCGTGATTTCCCTTAATGAGATGAAGCCGTCCCGTGAGCTGTTTCAGATACGCTTCCGGGCTTTCGGCTTTGTAGATCAAATCGCCGAGTATATACACCTCGTCCTCGGGGCGCACGACTGCGCGCCAATTCGCGATCAATATTTTGTCCATTTCCTCAAGGCTCGAAAACGGACGGTCGCTGAATTGTATAACTCTTTCGTGTCCCAAATGTAAGTCCGCTATATAGTAGATCATTTTTTTACTCCCTTTGCGAGCAGAAATTCTCCGAAACCGAGCATAGTTTCATCGCTGCAGCATTTCAGTTATAACGCTTCTGTCCGCGCTTTTGCCGCAGGATTTTCGGCGAGTTTGTTATATTGCACGGAGTTTCCCGAGCACAGGCAGGGCGCGGCTCCAAGCGCGATATCCGAAAGTCCCGCGTTTTCAAGCAGATCGGATAGCTCGGCGGGCTTAAAGAAATGCTTTTCGGGCGAGGTTTCGCCGCCGAATTTGACGCTCTCGAAAGACGGACAGTCGCCCGTTTCGATAACCTCGTCAATGCGCCAAAAATCGCCGTTTGCGAAGAGGTCTTCCTTCATTTTCCCAAGAGCATTCCGCAGTATTCCCCATGTGTTGTTTACGCTGAAAGCCGCCGTGCCGCCGCGCCTTGTTACGCGGACAAGCTCCGAAAGCGCTTTTTCGCGGTTTTCTGTGATGTAGGAGAGCGGCGCGCCATAACACACTGTGAGGTCGAAGCTCTCGTCGGAAAACATGCTTATAGCAATCCACACAATTAAAGCAACATTAGTGCTTTTAAGTCCCTTCTCGCATAATAACGTTTAATTGAACCGCAGCGTTATTTTCGTGGATTGCTATAAGTTCCGTAAGTCCGCTCGGATAAATCCCTCGGCGGACAGCCCGCTTTCGCGGAGCTTCTCATACTAATTCCCATTCAAAGCGTGGACGAAATTTGACGTGATGACGGGTGTGGAACAGCAAATCAAATCTATACGTTGATTTGGAATTAGTATCAGCGGCAAACGAAAGTTCTCCGTCCGATATGTCGCAGAGCGTGACAGCACAGCCGCGCCGCGCGAATTCCACAGCGTACCGTCCCGAGCCGCACCCCGCGTCCGGTATCCGCGGAGCGGCGGAAAGCTCGGTCTTGATAAAATCAAGGTGCAGCCGATAGATAAGCCGATGATATTCGTCGGCGTCAAGACGCTCCCATTCGGATCTTGAAGCCGCGTTAAAGTGCTTTCGCACCTTTTCACAGTCCATTGCGCACCGCCCTTACCGCTGCGAGTATCTTCCCGCGGTCTTTTACCTTATCCGTTTCAATGCCGCTCGACATGTCCACTCCGTAAGGTTTTACCTCAAGAGCCGCCGCACGGACGTTTTCGGGAGTAAGTCCGCCCGCCAGAAAAAACGGCTTGGTTATCTTAGCGCGGTCGATAAGCGAGTGATCGAACGCTTTTCCCGAACCCGTGCCGCTATCCAACAGCAGAAAATCCGCGTCGAGAGCGTTCGCGTTCTCAATATCAGCGACGTTCGTGACTTTGACAGCTTTGATGAGCGGAACATCGGTTAAACGCCGCAATTCCGCAATGTAATCGGCGTTTTCGGAGCCGTGCAATTGTAACATATCAGCCGCGCCGCTTTTGGCGAACTCCGCGAGAGCGGCGGGCGGCGCGTTTACCGATACTGCAACGCTCCCGATGTCGGGCGACAGCCGCGCTTTCAGTCGCAGAGCCGTTTCAAGATCAATATTTCTGTGACTTCTCGGAAACATAACGATAAACCCTATATAATCGGGCTTCGCTTCGTTCACAAAATCAATGTCGCAATCACGAAACATTCCGCAGAGTTTAATTTTAACGCTCATTTCTGCCCCCGCAGTTCGTCGAGTTTGGCTTTCTTATCGTCGGCTCGCATAAGCGTCTCGCCAATAAGAGCGGCGTTTGCGCCGATTTTCCGCAGATTGTGAACGTCCTCGGCGGTTTTTATTCCGCTTTCGGACACGAAAACGCGGTCGCGCGGCACCAGATCGCGCAATCGCGCGGCATTTTCCGTGTCCACGCTGAATGTTTTCAGGTCGCGGTTGTTCACGCCGATTATTTTCGCGCCGATTTTCACAGCCGTTTCAATTTCCGCTTCGTTATGCGCTTCCACAAGCGCGGAAAGCCCGAGCGAGTGCGCCAGTTCCAGATACTCCGAAAGCTGCTCCTCGCTTAAAATCGAGCATATCAACAGCACCGCCGACGCGCCGAGTATCCTTGCTTCGTAGATCATGTACTCGTCCACCGTGAAATCCTTTCGCAGAACGGGAATATTCATGTTTTTCACGATCTCTCGAAGATATTTATTGCTCCCTTGAAACCAGTACGGCTCGGTAAGGCAGGAGATCGCCGCAGCGCCCGCTTTCTCGTAGTCCTTTGCTATTTGAAGATACGGAAAATCCTCGGCGATAACGCCCTTTGAGGGGCTTGCCTTTTTCACTTCACAAATAAATGCAACATCGTCTTTTTGAATCGCATTCAGAAACGGAAATCCCGTGTGACTTGAAAAGCATTTCGCCCGCGCTTGAAGCTCCTCAAGCGAAACGTCCTCTTTTAATGCGGCTACGCGTTCGCGCGTTTTTGCCGCGATCTCATCTAAAATCATAAGTTACCTCGCTAAATCAAGTGTGCTGATCTGTTGTTTCAAAAGTCCCCGCGAACACGGAGGCTTCTCCTCGCGCTCCCTCGCACCGCGCCGCAAACGCGCCCGTGAAGCAAAAAGCAGACATAAGCGGCGCGATACTCGGGAACACTCGTCGAAGCCGCGGTACGCCGCTTGTTTTGGCAAACTCCGCTTCGCTGCGTTCGCCAAAACCGCCGCCTGCGGCGGCGAATTCGCTCCGCGAATTAAGCGGCGCACCGCTGTGTGACGACGCTCGGGAGAAGTTACTCAACGCTTCGGGAGACGGCGATGTATTGCGCAAGAGTTTTAGCGGCTTTGCCGCTGTCAATGGCGTCGGCGGCGAGCATGATGCCGTCGGCAATGGAAATGTTCATGTAAATGTGTAGCGCCGCGCCTGCGTTGAGTAAAACGGAATCGCGCCCCGCACCCTTTTCACCGTCAAGAATATTGCGGGCAAGCTGTGCGTTGAGAGCGGGTTCGCCGCCCCTAAGCTCGGAAACATCGTGACGCTGTAAACCGAATTGCTCGGGCGTAATCTCGTATTCGGTGAAGTTGCCGCCCTCAAATTCGATAACGGAAGTCGGAGCGCCGACCGAGATCTCGTCGAGCCTGTCTTGCCCGTAAACAGCCATTCCGCGCTTAACACCAAGCTTAACAAGCGACTTCGCCATTGGTTCGAGCAGCTCCTTTTTGTAAACGCCGAGCAGCTGTAAATTTGCGTGCGCGGGATTGGTAAGCGGACCTAACAGATTAAACACAGTCGGAATGCCGATATCACGGCGCACGGGACCGACATATTTCATAGCCGAGTGGTACGCTTGGGCGAACATAAAGCATATTCCCACCTCGTTGAGCAGCTGCACGCAGCCTTCCGGAGACGTAGAAATGTTTACGCCGAGGGCTTCGAGACAGTCAGCCGCGCCGCATTTCGAGGACGCGGCGCGGTTGCCGTGCTTGGCGATCTTAGCGCCCGCCGCCGCGCAGACGATCCCCGAGATCGTGGAAACGTTAATGGACTGCGCTCCGTCGCCGCCCGTGCCGACGATCTCCATAATGTCGCTGTCATAGAATACGCGCTCGGCGCAGTCGCGCATAACATAAGCGCTCGCAGATACCTCGTCAACGTTTTCGCCGTTTATGTGCATGGCAGTCAGATATGCCGCGGTCCGCGCGGGAGATGCGTTTCCCGTCATAATTTCGCGGGTCACTTCCTCCGCTTCCGAGTATGTCAAATGCTCGCCGTTTGTAAGTTTTGTGATAGCTTCTTTTATCATAATAATACCTCCGAATTTGGCATGTAATTTTAATGTGTTTTAGATGAATTTTCGAAACGATTTTCGGGTAGAAATAATCCCCGAAATCTTGCAGTAAAAAACGCCTTGAAATCGTCCCGAAATTCGCGTTGTTTTCGCACGGAAAATCACTCGTGGGAAACGCGAGTAATTTTGAGTGAAATCGGCTTTGTTGTGCGCGTTTTAAACAATCTTGCATGACAAAAATCAAGCTTGTTTTCACCGGATTTTTTGTAAGAAAAAAACACGCGTTTTTTACTTCAAAATCCACTCTCAAAATTGCCTGAATTTGGGGCAATTTCGGAGCGTTATTTGAGCGATATTTTTTGTCTGAATTTCATGTCCGAAAATCCGCCGGGATCAATGCAGAAAATCACCGTATCGCAAGAAAATTTTCAACGATTTTTTTGCCGTTTTGAGTGAGAATGCTTTCCGGGTGAAATTGCAGTCCGAAAACGGGAAATTTTCTGTGTTCCGCCGCCATGATCTCGCCGTCCGAGGTTCGCGCGGTGATCTTCAGTTCACTTGGAAAATTTTCATCGGAAGCCGCCAGCGAGTGGTACCGCGCGACCTCGAATTTTCCGCTTAAACCTCGGAAGATCGGCGAGTTTTCGTCAAACGTTATCGTAGATTTTTTGCCGTGCATAAGCTGTTTGGCATATGTGATTTTCGCGCCGAATGTTTCGCAGATCGCTTGATGTCCCAAGCATATCCCCAAGATCGGGATTTTCCCCGCCATTTCGCGGATAACGTCCTCGCAGACGCCCGCGCCGCTCGGTCTGCCGGGACCTGGGCTTAAAATTATGTGCGAGGGCGAAAGTTTCGAAATTTGCGGAACAGTCAGCTCATCGTTGCGAACTACCTTTATATCGGGATTTATCGAGCCGATAACCTGATAAATGTTGTAAGAAAAGCTGTCGTAATTATCTATCAAAAGTATCATAACTCCGCCCCCTTTTCCGAAAAGCCGCGGAGCGCGTTTACGACCGCTTTTGCCTTGTTTACGCACTCGGTGAACTCGCGATCGGGAACGCTGTCGGCGACAATGCCCGCGCCCGCGCGGACGAACACGCGCCCGTTTTTCTTGTAGCACAGCCGAATGCCGATACAGGTGTCAAGACCGCCGTTGAAGCCGATATAGCCTATCGCGCCGCCGTAAATTCCGCGCTTGTTGTTTTCAAGCTCGTTGATTATCTCGCACGCGCGTATCTTCGGCGCGCCCGAGAGCGTGCCTGCGGGCAGTACGGCATTTACCGCGTCAAGCGCGTCGCAGCCGTTTTTCAGCTTGCTTTTCACCGTCGAACATATATGCATGATGTGCGAAAACCGCAGTATTTCCATATATTTTACGATCTCGACCGAGCCGAATTCCGAAATTTTTCCCAAATCGTTTCGTCCTAAGTCCACAAGCATATTGTGTTCGGAAAGCTCTTTTTCGTCGACGCGAAGCTCCGCTTCAAGCGCTTTGTCCTCCTCCTCGGTTTTGCCGCGCGGACGGCTTCCCGCTATCGGGAACGTGTTCAGAATGCCGTCCTCAAGCTTCACGAGCGTTTCCGGAGACGCGCCCGCGACTTCCATATCGCCGCTTGAAAAGTAGAACATATACGGCGATGGGTTGGTGGATCTGAGCGTTCTGTAAACGTCCAGCAGACTGCCCTCGAAGTCCGCGTCGAGGCGGTTTGACAGCACCACCTGAAAAATGTCGCCCTCGCGTATATACCTTTTCGCTTTGTCGACCATTTCGCAGAACGCGTCCTTTTCAAACAAGTGCCGAAACTCGCTTTTAAGTTTCGCGGGCATTGGCGCGGCAGGCTTGCCGTCACGGATCAATTTCTCTGTTTTGCACAATTCTTCTTCGGCTTTTTTGTACTCTTTATCCAAGTTTTCTGTAGAAATATTAGCTATGAGAATGATTTTCTGATGAATGTTGTCAAACGCGATCACCTTGTCAAACAGCATTAGATCAACGTCTTTGAAGTTTTCCTCGTCAAGCGCGTCAAGCCTAAGTTCGGGTTCGCTGTATTTTATGTAGTCGTAGCTGAAATAACCCACCAAGCCGCCCGTGAAGCTCGGAAAGCCCTCGAGTTTCGGCGATTTTAAACGGCTCATCAGTTCTCTGATGTAGTCGGCGGGGTGAGAGGTTTGGCAGACTTTAACGTCTCCGTTACGCACGTCTTTCACGGTCGTGACGCCGTTTATGCAGGAGATCTCCAGCTTCGGCTCGTAGCCGAGAAACGTGTAGCGTCCCCATTTCTCCTGATTTTCCACGGATTCCAGTATGTAGACGTTGCGGCTTGCGTTTTGCAGCTTGCGCAGGACTTCGATCGGAGTGATGAAGTCCGATAAAAACTCGCGTTTTATCGGGATAATGTTGAAGTCCTGCAGATTTCGCGCCTGTTCCAATGTCGGCGACAGCATGATAAACACCTCGTTTTCTTTTTTTGTACAAAAAAACCGTCCCAAATGCAGAATAATTCTGCAATAAGGACGGAGAAAACTCACCGCGTTGCCACCTTATTTCGCGTAAAAACGCGCTCTCAGCGGGTACTATCATACCCTTGCGATTAACGCTCGCACACGTCGCGGGATACACAGCGGCTAATCGGAGCGTGTTTTTATCGAACAAAACCCGCGCCCCTTTTATCAAGCCGCCTTCATCGCGCCCTCGGCAGTCCATTTAACGCCCCGTTTCCTGCGGTACTCTCAGCGGCGACCGCTCTCTGTGAGGGCTGCGAACGTTTTTATCTCTGCTTCATGGGTTTATAAAGGACAATTCAATTGTTGAATTTAGTATATCACGAAATTACGCGTTTGTCAAGGGGGTTACAAAATTTTTTTTCGGCAAAAAAATAAAACAAAATGCTGAAAAGATGGCAAAAAAGATAAAAATGATGGCAGTATTTTTGTTAAAATTTAAGGCAACACCGCACAAAGCCTTGCAAATTGAAAGGGAAAATGGTATAATAAAAATATGAACAAGCAAATCAGT
>CANQWD010000028.1 GCA_947627465.1 uncultured Clostridia bacterium | reverse complement strand
TATACTCAATAGCCATTTTGATTAGTGGAGCTAACAAAATGGCATTGAGTTAGGGGAAAAATCCCCTAAAACCCCTTCTGCCCGATTTGAAAAATCGCGGCAAAATCGAAAGTTCTAAAATAGACCTTACCGTGAACTTGTCGGCAAAATCTTCTCAAAGAGAAAATTTTTGCCGCGAAAATCACAGCAAACCCGAAACGGCTTTTGAAGAATTTGCCGCCGATTAGCGGCGAGTGTGTTTTACGGTCTGCGGCGTTTTGCTTGCGTTTTGAACGGCGGCTTGATTTTGCGGCGCGAGATTTTGCGCCGTTATCTCTCGATTGTGGGTTATCAGTTGTAGCAGCTCGTTGTAGTCCTTAACTCCGTTCTCCACCAAAATCCTATTGCAAGGTATCAAGCAGTTGTCGGCGGTAAATTTTATTCCCGCTTCATCGTTATCCACGCAAGCGTAAAGCTTAAGACCGCGCTCCACGAGGGGTTTTAGGCTGTTCGGCTTTAGTCCCGCCATTGAAACGAGAACGCAGTTTTGTATCTTTTCGGGGTTTGCAAGCTGTTTGAAACTCAACAAATCTATTGCGCTCTCAAAGACGTAAGCGCGGTTCGGTTCACCGATTTTGACGGCGAAAAGGCTGTCGGACGTTCCCGCCGCCACGCCCTTAAACCGCTTGAAACTGTTTGTGCCTTGCAGCTCCGCGCCGATAATTTCACCGCTTTCGTTCTTGTGGAGAAAAACGGCATTGCCGCGTTTATCTTGATAAAGCAGACCGTCACGCACCAAGTCGCTGACGATTTTGCTGTCGATTTTCCGCGTTTGGCAGAGGTAGGCAAACACATTTTTCATTGTGTCGGCGCGTTCGGGCAATTCCAACTCGCGCTTTTTAGGGAGCGGCGCGGGGTTGCGCTTGTAATCGGTCGGACGTAAATTTGGACTTCCGACGAGTTCCGAAAGCGCGGTTTTCAAATCCATACCGAGCATTTCCATAAGGCAATTGACGGCGTTTCTGCCGCCGTTTTTGCCGCTTTTTGAAAAGCAATACCATTCGTTGGTGTTGGTATTTATGTAAAAGCCGCCAAAGCCTTTGACGTGCAGCTCATCGCGCCGCAGCTCGCAATCGTAGCCGCTCATCCGAAAATAATCGGCGAGGTTTGCGTCCCTCGCGTTCTGTATCTGTTCATCGGTATATCCATAGTACATATCAAAACCTCCTATAAAAAAATGCCCCCGCCGAAAGGCGTACCGCCTTTGTCATTACGCCTCAAACGCTGACAATTTTTAAAGCTTGTCGCACGATTATTGCATAATTTAAAAGGTAGCACACCCTACGGCGAGGGCAAAAAATATCAAATTAACGTCTGCCGTGCGGCGGTTTGGGCTTGTCGCGATCCGGGCTTGAACCATCGTGTTCCGAATTATCGTGTTCGGGATTGTTGTGTTCGGGAGCGTCCTGTTCGGGATTATCCCTGTTTTCGTTTTCATCCTCGCTGTCGTTCATAATTACTTCGTCCGTTTTGCCGACCTCAAGTTCAAGGTTAAGCTGATTAAGACGTTTGGTTTTCGTTTCAAGTTCCTCCGCGTGTTCAAAAGGTTTACCCCTGCTCTCCAATGCCGCTTTTAAATCTCCTTGCAAAGTTTTAAGGCTTTCTTCCATTTTTGTGAGTTTTTTACCGATACCGTCATTAACGAGGTTTTCAAGCCGCGTTACGTTTCCTATATCGCCCGTGATGTCGAGAGTTGCGCTGTAAGTTATTCCGTGCCGCACAGCGACCTCAACGGTTTGACCGCCAAAGGTAGCGTGACCTCTTTCAATCGCCAACTCAAAGCCGCGGAAAGTTCCAATCGGCAAATGAATTGTTCCGTTGCTGTTTGCGAGGAAAGCCGTTGCTTCTTTCCGCAGAGCTTCGCCCGCCGCCTTGCGCTCCGTGTAGAGCTTGCCTTTAATTTCAATTCGGAATTCATCTTCGGGTAATGTGTGCGCTTTCGCAAATTCAACATCTTCCCTTGCCGCCGTGATGTTATGCTCGGTATTTTTTATGCCGATTTCCGCGTTCTTGATTGTATCGTCAAGGCGGTACTGCTCGTTGTAATGTTCGCTTTCAAGCATTTTCAGACGTGCAACGTCCGTATCGAGTTCTATCTTCTCCTTAATGCGCGGATCGCCCGTTGCCAACGCTTGCATTTCGGTGTAATTCAAAACCATTTCGTCAACGTCCTCACAAGAACGCGCCGAAGTATCTCCGCTCATCAACTGCGAGATGAACTTCTGCTTTGTGACGATTATGTTCATCATATACGCATCGAAAGTGTCTTTGGTGACGTAATTGAAAATTCCGACCTCGCTGTTTTCGTTGCCTTGACGAACAATTCTGCCAATGCGCTGCTCCAAATCAGTTGAACGTGTTTTACGGAACGCGGGGCAATCGAGTATGTTGACATAATAAAAAGGATAGAGAGTGGTAATGCTCCCTATCCTTTTTCTTTTTAAGACATATGATAATTTCAATGTAATTTATTCATTGATTTCTTTTTTGTTGGTTCTTCCAACCAAGTAATCAAGGCTCACATTGTAATGTTCGGCAAGTCTGACCAAAAGTTTAAGCGGTATCTCTCTTTCGCCCCGTTCATATTTAGAGTAAAGTGATTGGTCGCACATCAATATTTCGGCGACTCGTGACTGCGTTAAGTCGTTATCTTCTCGTAAGTCTTTTATCCTTAATATCATAAATTTCTCACCTCTTGTTAATTATAATACAGTACAATATGTCCTATTGACAATTAGGACAGATAGTCCTATAATATAAAGTAGTATAATCAAAAAGGAGAAGTCTATGATAAATAAAACAAAAGTGGCGTGCTTTTCGGGGCATCGCAATTTGCCGCCCGACAGTACCGAATTGCAAGCCGATTTAGAGAGGGCTGTTACAGAGTTGATAGAATGGGGTGTTGTATTCTTTGGAAACGGCGGAGCACTCGGCTTTGATATTCTTGCTGCCGAAACGGTTATGCGCTTAAAGAAAGACTACCCACACATCAAGCTGGTAATGGTTCTGCCTTGCCCTCCCGAACAGCAGTCACTGAAATGGAATGACGAACAGAAAAAGCGATATTACTCTATTCTTGAACGAGCCGACAAGGTTCGTATCTTATCACCGCAATACACAAACAGTTGTATGCTTGAACGAAACCGCCATATGGTCGCTCACAGCGGTTTTCTTATATGCTATCTGCGCCAAAACAGCGGAGGAACATTCTACACGGTCAATTACGCCGAACGGTGCGGGGTGGAGATTATACGGTTATGAATTGATAAAACAAAAACGGATAGAGGGCGATAATGCTCCCTATCCGTTTTATGAGCTTTCTTTTGTTGTTCATTTTTTATATATGTTCAGTCAACAATAAATCCTGCTATTCCGTCTCTTATAGCTTCCGCCTCATCGGTGTTGGAAGAATTTATTTTAAGCAAAAGAGGTTTGCTGAGATTGAGACTGAAAATACCCATGATTGATTTCGCGTCTACTACATATCTGTCAGATACGATATCTATATCGCAGTCAAAACGTGTAACAGCATTTACGAAACACTTGACGCTCTCCACATCAGGCAGGCTTATATGATATTCTGTCATTGTTTGTGCTCCTCCATTCTTTCATAGATCTCCGAAAGCTCAGGCATTACTTTCAGAGCGCCTTTTCGTTCAGTGATGATCCCCGCCGCGGTGTTGGCGAATTCAAGTATCTCCAGGAGCTCTCCGTCGGAGTAGTCGGCAAGCCCTTTTTCGAGAACCTTTCCGAGTACTGCCCCGCAGAATGTATCCCCCGCGCCCGTTGTTTCTATCGTTTTTGCCGGAGCGCATGGCGCAACGGCAGATCCGCTCTTTGAATATGCTCTGCTGCCGTTCTTCCCGAGTGAAAGAAGAAGCAGCGAGATGTTTGCGTACTTTTCGCGAAGTGCTTTTACGGCATCGTCAAAATCGTTCTTGCCGGTCAGCCACAATATCTCATTATCCGATATTTTCAGAATATCGCAGTGCGCCAGACCGTATTCTATCTTTTCCCGCGCCTTTTCGAGATCATCCCAAAGGCTTTCGCGAAGATTAGGGTCGAACGATATTATAGCTCCCGAGTTCTTCGCTAACGATACTGCCTTTTTGGTAGCCGCTTCGCATATTTCGCTTGTCATCGACAAGGAACCGAAATGAAAAATACTGCTGTTTTGGATAATGCTCTCGTTTATCTCGTTCTCGTTCAGCATCATATCCGCGCCGGGGTTTCTATAGAACGAAAACTCGCGGTCGCCGCCCTCAAGGGTATGAACAAACGCCAGAGTTGTATTGACGGTCTTATCGGTTATCAGCCCCTCGGTGTTAATGCCGATGTTCTCGACCGTTTTGCGAAGCTGCCGCCCGAAAATATCATCACCGATCTTCCCGATAAAGGCAGTCTTATATCCCTGCTTGTTCAGCATGGCGAGAACATTGCAGGGAGCGCCGCCGGGATTGGCTTCCATAAGCGGATTGCCCTTGGGACTTACACCGTTTTCCGTGAAATCTATCAGCAATTCGCCAAGCGCGCACACGTCAAACTTAGTCATGATCATTCCTCCATTGCGAAGATCTCGGTATCTATGCCGCCCGAAATCTTATCCGTCAGACCGTATACCGCGTTTGTAATTACATATTCTCCGCCGTTTACAAACACCTCGATAATATTTTCGTCAACGTATATCTCAAGCGTACATTTCTCACCGATCGGCGGCGTTTCACTTCTATCCGGGAACTGTTCTCCACCGCGGTTTACCGCCGATCTGTCGGTAACGAGTTTACCGTTTTCCGGATATATCTCAAACCCTCCGACATTCAAAACGCCGCCGTTTTCTAGCGTTGAACGAACCATATATATCTTCTCGGGCACATCGGTCTTTCGCGTGAATTTTTTGCTAATATCGGGATGGGGCTTGAAGAAGATGTGCCCGTCTTTGACCTCGCAAATTCTGGGAATGGAGAACATTCCGATCGCACCGTTTTTCATAGGCTCGGGCATCCTCAGCCATGCTATAACCACGCGTCTGCCGTCTTTATCCAACGTACTCTGCGGCGCGTAAAGATCAAGTCCGCAGTCGAAATATTGAACGCTGTCCGAGAGAGACATTTCGCAGGTGCTTTCGTCAAATTCCGCCGCCGCGCACATTGCCTGCTGTCCGTTCGCAAGTCCCATGGGAGAGAAAATCACAACACCTTTTCCGTCAACGGTGAAGTAATCGGGACACTCCCACATCCAGCCAAGCCCGTCCTTGGAATAGGAATTTTTGTATTCCCAATGAACAAGGTCGCGGCTTGTATAGAACAAAAACTTACCTTTTCCGTGAGCCGTGCTACCGAGGATCATGTGCCATTCGCCATTTGCGCCGTGCCAGACCTTAGGATCGCGGGTGTGCGACCTGTCGCCGATCTCGGGATCTTCAAGAGGCGGGATTATCGTTTCTTTTCCTCCAAAATTGTCAAAGCAGTATCCGTCCTTGGAGGAAATATGGAGCTGCGCCGAAATGAATTGATCATTCAGACAACAATTTATATTCTCGGGATCGTAAACGCTGTATTTTACTCCCGTATAGAACAGATGAAGCCTGCCGTCCAACTCGACGGCACTCCCAGAGAAGCAGCCGTCCTTGTCGTCAAGCTTGGTCGGAAATAATGCTATATCTTTATGCTCCCAATTTGTAAGGTCGCGGCTTACCGCGTGTCCCCAGTGCATTCTTCCCCATTTGGGAGCATACGGGAAATGCTGATAGAACAGGTGGTATTTCCCATTGAAATATATAAATCCGTTGGGGTCATTTATCCAGCCGCGCGGGGCTTTCAAGTGAATCTCTCGCATGGTATTCTCCTTAAAACAAGCAGTTTTCGGTTTCCTTATCGAAGAAATGTATTCTCGACGGATTGAATACAAATTCTATCGTATCACCCACACGGCTTATTTCGTACTTTGATACACGCGCGATAGTCACCGTACCGCCGAATGTAAAGTAAAGATTATTTTCATTGCCCATGACCTCGGTGTTTTCAATGACCGCGCTCTGCTTGGTGTCTTTATACACGTCAAGGCTCTGGGCTTCCAGCTTGATATCCTCGCCGCGTATGCCAAGTATCAGCCCCGACGTTTTCCCGCCAAGCTTCGAGATCACGCTTTCGGGAAGCTTCATAGTTTTGCCGTCGGAGAATTTCACGATATTGCCGTCAATGCTCACATCGTAGAAATTCATCTGAGGCGAACCGATAAATCCCGCGACAAACTTATTGACAGGGTGTTCATACAGCTCCATAGGCTTGCCGACCTGCTGAACAACGCCATCCTTCATGATGACGATCCTGTCCGCCATGGTCATTGCCTCGACCTGATCGTGAGTAACATAAATGGTAGTGCTGCCAAGCTCACGGTGAAGCTTGCTGATCTCGTTTCTCATGCTGACACGCAGTTTCGCGTCGAGGTTGGAGAGCGGTTCGTCCATGAGAAACACCTTTGAGTCCTTGACGATAGCGCGTCCGAGCGCGACCCTCTGGCGCTGACCGCCCGAGAGGTTTTTCGGCTTTCTGTAACGGTATTCCGAAAGACCTAATATGTCGATAGCCCAATCGACTTTTTCCTTTATTTTATCGGCAGGCACCTTCATATTCTTAAGTCCGTAGGAGATGTTCTTTTCGACTGTCATATGCGGATACAGCGCGTAGTTCTGAAACACCATGGCTATACCTCTGTCACAAGGCTTGACCTCGTTCATCAGCTTACCGTCTATGTAAAGCTCGCCGCTTGTTATATCCTCAAAGCCCGCGATCATTCTAAGCGTTGTGGATTTTCCGCAGCCGGACGGTCCTACAAACGCGATGAATTCCTTTTCATTGATCTCAAGGTTAAAATCCGTCACCGAATTTTTTGCGGCGTTCGGATATTTCTTGCAGATTTTTTTAAGCTCGATAAAACTCATGATTTAGCCCTCCTTTGAACCCGTTGAAACTACGCCCTCGACGATCTGCTTCGAGAACAGCGAATAAATTATAATGACCGGTATGGTGATAAGCGTTATTACCGCAAGCGTCTGCCCCATTGTGGTGTTTTCGTTTGATGTTATGGAATTAAGCCCTATCTGCGTGGTAAGCAGATCACTTGAGGTGAAGACTAGCGAAGGCCAAAGATAGTCGTTCCATACATTCAGAAATGTGAAAACGCTTACAGTGGCTACTACGGTCTTTGACATGGGCAGCACCATTGTGAAGAAGTATTTTACCGGTCCGCAATGATCGAGCTGCGCCGCCTCGTAAACGTCGTCGGGCAGACTTACGAACACCTGTCTGAAAAGGAATATGTTGAACGGATTTACGATCATAGGAAGAATATATCCGATTACTGTGTTGAGCAGTCCCAGCTTCGCGATAAAAAGAAAATTGATCGTAATTATCGTTTCGGACGGGATTATCATCAGCATCATTATGATCATCAGCCATTTATCTCGAAACGGAAATTTTATCTTCGCCAGAGCATATCCCGCAAGACCATTCACAACGACACCGAGCACGATCAGCAGTGCAGCGTAGAACAGCGTGTTGAGCATATATCTCAAAAAATTCGTATCGGTGATAATGGAAACATAGTTGTTAAAAAAGCCCTTTCCGGGAGCGGGCGGAACGAACGCTTGTATCGTGTTCATATCTGCCGTTATCGCCGCGTCGCCCTTAAAAGAGTTCGCTATCATCCACACCACGGGGAACAGAAACAGCAGCGAAAGAATTATCATGACGACAACAAGTATTATTCCAAGCACCTTACTTTTTCTTGTTTTCATGTTTGTCCTCCTTATCCTTGGTCAGCACATTCTGAATGATCGTAAGTATCACTACGAAAATCACGAATACGACCGCCATTGCTGAAGCAAGCCCTATTTCCCAGTTTACTGTGCCTGTTTCGTATATGTCATATACGATAGTGTATGTGGAATTTGAAGGTCCGCCGCCCGTCATTACCATCGGCTGAACGATCATTCTGAACGCGCCTATAGTCACCGTAATGAATACGAACACGCAAAGCGGCTTAAGCTCTGGGAGCGTGATGTCTTTAAACTTCTTCCACGCACTCGCGTGATCCATTTCCGCCGCTTCATATAGCGCGGGATTTATTGCCTGCAAGCCGCCGAGGAAGATTATCATCTGATATCCCATGCCCTGCCACGCGCTCATTATTGCAATGGAGGGCAGCGCCTGATCAGTGCTGTGGATAAACGGCTGCGGGTCAAATCCCATATTGGTAAGTACGGTGTTCAAAATACCCTCGGGGCTGTAGATCTGCATCCAAAGCGTTGATACGACCGCCAGTGACATAACTACCGGTACGAAAAACGCGACCTTGAAATACTTCTTGCAATATGTGACCTTGTTGATAAGCAGTGCCAATCCCAACGCGCCAAGACATTGCAGCGGCACGATTATCAGCACGAATTTTACCGTGTTCCCGAACGACTGCATAAACAGTTCGTCCTTAAATATCTTACCGAAATTCTCCAGTCCTACGAAATGCGTCGTTGCGGGACTGAGCGCGAAATAATCCGTAAAGCTGTAAATGACCGTGAGGATCATCGGGATAAACAGGAACACCGTCAGCAGAACCAGCGCGGGTCCGAAAAACGCCATTCCCATAATAGAATTAGCTCTGTTCTTTTTCATCATGTTCTTGTGTAACGCTCCAGCTTGGCGTTTATCCTTTCTGTAGATTTTTTGAGCTGTTCCGCTGCGCCCATGCCGCTTATTGCGATGTTTTCTAGCGACTGCTGGAAGGACGAGCTGAGCTGCGGATATGCGGGAGTTTTCGGGCGGGGGTGTCCGAAATCCCTTAACTGTTCGTAGAGTGCTTTATAATTCTCATCGTCCGTGAAGTCGGTGATATAATTATAAGCCTCGTATGTGGACGGCAGCGACTTTGTCTGTCTGTAAAGATCAAGCCCGCTCTCAACGCCGCTCATCCATTTTACTAGCTCCGTGGCACCCTCAATATTCTTTGAGCCGGACGAAGCCGCGAACGCCCACGAGCCTGTAGGTGTGTATCGCTCACCGTTCCAGTCATCTCCGACTATGTAGGGAGCTACTCCCAATTCAATATCGGGATAGCTGGTGTAGATAGTGTTGACCTCCCACGCTCCGTCAAATTTGAATGCCGCGCGCCCACTCTCAAAAAGATTTGAAATAGGTACCGAGGACATATATTTTTTATCGACCAGATCCCGGAAATATTTCATCGTTTCGACATTCGTATCGGAATTGAAATAGCCGTCCACCGTTAAGCCGTCATCGCTTACAAGCTCGCCGCCGTTAGACCAGATAAACGGAGCGAAATAATAAATGCTTGCCTCTCCGACCGGGAACGTCATATCGAGCGGATAACCGTTTTTCCCATCCATAGTGGGCTTCAGCTTTTCGAGTATTTCAAGGAATTCCGAAAAGCTCCACGGCTGGCCCGCCTTAGGAACCTCGATACCCGCCTCGCGCAGGATAGCCTTGTTGTAGTAAAGTCCAACGCTGGATTCCATCGCACCAAGCGCATAAAGCTTATCGTTGAATGTACCCTGCTCCAATATCGAATCGAGATATATGCCGCGTTCTTCCTCCGAAAGCTCGGCAAGCGGCTGAATTATCCCGTTTGCCGCATACGCCGCGATATTCGGACCGTCTACCGTGAGAACATCGGGCAAACCGCCCGAGAGCACAGATGCGTTTACTTTGTCGGAATATCCGCCGCCGCTGTCGTTTCGCGGAATGAACTCGATATCCGCGAAATATGTTCCGTTGAACTTCTCGTTGAACGCCTCGACCGATTTTCTGTAGGACTGTCCTTCCGGAGTGTCCTCGATCGAGTGTACCCAGATGCTCAGATACTGCTCACCTTCATCAAACCCCGCCACCTCTCCGGGCTTTACCGACCGTGAGCATCCGGTAAGCGCCGCGGCAGCCACCGCAAGCGCCGCCGCCAAACAAATTACCTTCTTCATTGCGTCCTCCTTACTAAAAATATTCGCGTTCTCGTAACCGGTAAAGTAACCGGTTACTTTGTGATTACATAATACACCATTTCAACACGTTTGTCAAGAGTTTTTTCTGATTTTTTTATTTTTGTTATAAATAACAAGAAACGAGAGCATAATTTGGAGGAAATCAACAAAACCGGTTACTTTACCGGTTTTTCTATTGAAATAATTACCGTATTGTGATATACTTTATGTTAAGGCAACACCGCACAAAGATTGGTCTGTCGGTCAGCCCCTCTGTCGCTGCGCGACACCTCCCCCACCGGGGGAGATCACGTCCGATTGCGCAGTCAGATTTTTCGTCAGATTGCCAAAAACGACGCAGGAATACTGTCGTATTTCAAGGAGTTTTTGGCAAAAATGACCGAGTGACCAAAGGTCACGCTAAAATATGCAAGCAAGCGGGCGGCAAAGCGCGCAGCGCGGTCTTTGTGCGGTGTTGCCTTAAAGAGACTGCCGACCGAGGGCGGTTTTCCCTAAAGAAAAGAGGAGTACATTATGACCAAGAAAAAAATTACCTTTGCGGATATAGCGGAATATACGGGCTTTTCTAAGACGACCGTATCAAGATATTTTAATGACCCCGATTCGCTCACCGTGGAAAATCAGGAAAAAATAGCCGAAGCACTAAAGGCTCTTGACTATAAGGAGAATAAGCTGGCAAAGGTGTTGGCGAATGGCAAGACGGAGTTTATAGGCGTGATAGTTCCTAATCTTTATATGCACTACTACTCAGATATGCTGAGCGAGATTATCTCCACATATGAAAAATATGGCTATAAATTTATAGTATTCGCGGGCAACCGCGCCCCCGAGGTCGAACGTAAATACATCTCCGAGCTTCTCGCCTATAATATCGAAGGACTGATAACGCTCAGTCACACGCTTTCCTCTAAGGAGCTTGCCGCATACAACATTCCAATCGTTGCCATAGAACGTGAGCAGCAGCACGTTTGCGGCATAACCACGGACAATTACATGGGCGGAGTACAAGCGGCAAGCTTGCTTGTTAAAAGCGGATGTGATATTATCATACACGTCAATAGCGATATTCCCGAAAGTATGCCCGCTTACGGCAGAATAAGCGGATTTAAAGATTTTTGCGAGGAACATAAAATAGATCATAGGATCATACTCACAGATATGGGAAACAATTTTGAGGAAAACCACGCAGGAATTTTGAAGCTTTTCAAAGAACTGGAAAATGAATATCCCAAAAAGGCGGTCGGTGTTTTTATGCCGAACGATACCCACGCCAACATCCTGCTGAATATCATTTTTGAAAAATACGGAAAGCTGCCCGAAAAATATAAAATCGTGGGCTTTGACGACTCGCCGATCTCGCGTGAGGCGGTCATTCCCATAAGCACCATAGGGCAGCAAGTAAGCATCATGGCAGATGAAGCGATGAAGCTTCTGATAAGTCAGATGGACGAGCAGAAAAAACGCCGCCCCAAGCCATTGTCCAAGCCCGTCAACAAGGTCATAACGCCGATACTTATAGTCAGAGAAACTGCAAAGCCGAGGAGCGTTAGTTAAGTTTTTAAGTATGTTTCTTGATATTCTTATTTTGCACGCACTCATTCTGTGCCTTGATAAGATTATCAATGTAATTTCCCTCAACAATGCTTTCATAAGCCTTAATCAGCTCTGTAACTCGCTTTAGCCCCACCGTATCGTTCGCCGCTTTCAGTTCCTCGGCTTTGGCGTACATCTGCTCTTTGGTGGAGAAGTTAAACTCGCTTATTGTGCAAAGCTGATCCGACAAATAATTGATATTAGCGTCATTCTTAAAAGCGTAAATCAACTTGGGATTTGTTTTTCGCGGTGTAATTCTAAATTCCTTGACTGCTGTCATCATCTCAATAATCGTAACGTGGAACGGCTTTTCAAGCGCGTTCGCCGTTGCTAATTGTTCACGAACTGCGGTCGGAAATTTATCGCGCTCGGAAATTCGCTGTTCAAGATTTTTCGTGAGATATGCCGCATCTAAAGATTTTAAGCGGACAAAACGCTCCCCGAAAGGCGGCTTAACAGCGACATATTTTCCGTTCTTGACTTGATAGCCGCGCTCTTTCAGCTTGCCGAACAAGTCATCGAGATTTACGGAACAGAGGACGAGCCTGTCTATATCAAGTTTAATTCTTTCACGAATACTATCACACTTTTGCGGTTTATATGTTTCTGCAATCATCATTGTTGTATTTACCGCGTAGTCGGGAATGTGGAGCGCGTTGCTTTCCTCAACGAACGGCACGTTAGCTTTTTCAAGTTCCGCGGCAACGTACTGAAGTTTATCATTATCGAAAATCTCAAAAGGCACGAATTTCGCGCCGAGTTTCCGAGATAATGATGATATTTTCTCGTCACGTTTTTGTATCTCGGAGCGCATAATATCGTTTTGATTTTTTATCAGTTCAATCTCGTCGGGCGTTAAGTCGGCGGGATTTTTCTTTTTCAGCGCGTTGATATGTTCGTTCGTTTTGCGTATCTCCGCTTTTTGTATAGCGTACTGTTTATAATCGTCAACCGTAAGGTGTTCGCGGTGAACCCCCTTGACATCGCGGCTTAAATCGTGCTTGTGGAGAATTTCTGTCATCTCTGCGCGTTCGCTTTCTTCCCAAGCTGCCCACTCGTTTTGAAGTCGATTACTCGCTGTGAAACCCTGTTCTTTTAACGCGCCTTTCATCGAAACCTTGAGAGCAAGTCCAAGTTTAGCCTTATGTGTTATCGGAATAAAATCGATATGCAAATGCGGTGTGGCTTCATCAAGGTGCATAACCGCATTAAAGACTTTAAGGTTTGGATTGCGGCGCTCAAAGCCACGCATATAATCGTCTAACATTAGCTTTGCCGTTTCCCATTTGCTCGACTTCAATCCGCAAGTGTCAACATCGCCAAACTGAACCACCACCTCATAGAGCGGCTTAACTCTATCAGAATTTTTTATATGTTCGTAGTAGTCCGCTATCTCGCGGTCTTTTCTTCTCTGCCTTGCGTTGTACTCGGCGAGTGCCTGTCCGAACAGTTCATCATACATCTCCCGAATGTCACGCTGAACGTAAATTATATTGTCGGGTGTACGTTCACCGTCAACGTTTTCAGCAATGAACTCGCGGTTGTTGTGACCAAGCACGCCATCATCAACCCGAAACGAAATAGACAGACTTTTTGATTTTTGCTCACTCATTTAATAGTACCCCCTTTTCGGCTTTTCAGATTTTGCCCGAATTTTTCTCCGAACTTGAAAAAATATTCGACGCCAATTTCCGGGCTTTAGTCAGTTAGGCTATACACAATAGCCTAATTGACAATCATCAATTGTCAATTAGGCATTTCGTTGGTGCAAATCCCCAAACCCCTTTTCGCGCGTGATTTAAAAAATCGTGGCAAAATTGAAAGTTCTGAAACAGACCTTACCGTGAACTTGTCGGCAAAATGCTACCAAGTCAAAATGTTTTGGCGCGAAAAAATCACGGCAAAGCTGAAAGAAAAAAATACTTTTTGACGTGATTTTCACCGCCGTCAAAAATAGGCTTTCGGAGAATTTGCCAACTTTTTTATCGCGTCCACAGCTTGGTTCAAAATCATTTGGTATAGCGCACTCGCTATCACGCTCGAAATTCCCTCGTCCGAACTTGACGTTATATCCGCGACATACTCATCAACCGAAAAGTTTTTTGAGAGGTAACGGCATACGGCATTCAGAACGCTGCCCTCATATTCTCCGTCAAGTTCATAATCGTCCGTGATGTCGTCTGCCGCCTGTTCGAGCAGTAGATTTATTATCGAAAGCCGTTTCGGGTTTTCGGTTTTAAGCCGCGCAAGCATCTCGACCGATTTGTCCGACAGTCCAACGTAATCGCAAATATTTTTCAGCTTTGGAGTTTGAACTCGCGCGTTGCTTCGACCGATAAGGTAATCCGTAGTCACGTCCAGAACCTCCGCCATCTTCGCCGCGACCGCCAAGTCGGGAAGTCTGTTTTGGTTTTCGTAGTACCCGACCGAACTTCTGGAAACTCCAATTTCACTCGCAAATTCCTCGATTGTTAAACCGCTCTCTTGCCTTAATTCTTTCAGCCTTGCGCTGAACACCTCGCCGTAATTTTTTGGCATTTCCTTGCCCTCCTCAAAAATCTTTTCACCATATTTGTGGAATTGCTTGACATTTGCAGATAATTGTGGTATAATTACAATTACAGCCACAAATATCAGCACTGTTATAATTATACTACAATAGTGGTGATTTGTCAAGTGGTTTGTTAATTTTTTTGGAGGTGTTTTTATGAAGAAAAATGTTGAAATTCGTGCTATGGCGCGTGAGAAAGGGGTTTATCTTTACGAAATCGCCGATGCTTTGGACGTTAGCGAACAGACCTTTATTCGGTGGTTAAGGAAAGATGTGAACGAGAAAAGGAAATCCGAAACCCTCACAGCTATTGACCTTATTTCGGAACAGAAGAAATCGGAAATCAACAAGTAAAACCACAAAGGTGTTATTCACCCTATTAAACACACAATAATGTTGAAAATATAAGCGGAGATTAGAGAAAAACGGCAGTATAAAAACGCAAACTCTTGTGCCACATATGGCACAACTTTTAAGAAAGGAGAAAATTCGCTTTGAAAAAACCGAAAGCAAAAATCATTGTCAAGCCGCACTACATAGGCACGGAACAGCGCGGCAAAATATTCAAGCGCGTTTTTACCGCCGAAATTCAACGTAAATTTAAGGCGCAAGATAATATAAAGACTGCGAAAAATACTTGACAAATTCGGACAATCGGTGTATAATAATAGTGATGTCAATTATACTCGGTTGTCCTTTTGTGAAAGGAGTTATTTTATGGGACAACCAAAGACTTACAACACCGCGCTGTATTTACGTTTATCGAAAGACGACGGCGCAGAGGGCGACAGTTCGTCAATTCAAACGCAGAAGGAAATGCTCACGCGCTACTGCCGTGAAAACGGCTTTATAATTGCCGATTATTACATAGACGACGGTTTCTCCGGCAAGAACTTTGAGCGACCGAGTTTTAAGCGAATGAAAAGCGATATTGAGGACGGCAAAATCAACTGCGTGATTACAAAGGACTTGTCGCGGCTTGGACGAAATCACATTGAAACGAGCGCGTATATCGAGCTTTATTTCCCCGAACACGGTGTGCGATATATCGCTCTGAACGATAATGTTGACACGGCTAACGGTGCGGCAATGGACATTACGCCGTTCAAAAATTTGCTGAATGATATGTATGTTCAAGATACTTCGCGCAAGGTTAAAACCGCATTGTTGACGCGCCAAAAGCAAGGCAAATTTATCGGCACGAAAGCTCCTTACGGCTACAAAAAAGACCCCGCCGACCACAACCACCTTATCGTTGACGAGCGTTTTGCGCCGATTGTGCGGCGAATTTACACGCTTGCGCGTGACGGAAAAGGAATTATGCAAATCCGAAATATTTTACGCGCCGAGAAAATTCCGCGCCCCGCAGTCGCGGCTTCCGAGGAGTTCGATTTTTATGAAAAATACTGCGAAACGGACGAGAGCGCATACGCTTGGTCAATGGGTTCGGTGCGCGAGATACTCCAAAATCCCGTTTACAAAGGCGCGGTTCGCGGTCAAAAAAGACCGAAAATTTCTTTCAGAACCGAAAAAAGAAAATCCCGCGCGGACGCGGAAACTTTCGTTGTTGAGGGTATGCACGAGCCGATTGTCGAACCCGAAGAATGGGAGCTTGTGCGGCGTTTGGTGACGAGCCGCAAGCACACGTTAAGCCCGAACGTTAAGCGGTATGACAACATTTTCAGCGGTTTAATTAAATGCGCGGACTGCGGCTACGCGATGTCGGTCGCAAGAGCGCACAAGGTTTGGAATTACGAAGATTTAAATTCAAATTATGATTATTATTGCAACGCTTACCGTTCAGAGGGGAAAGCGGTTTGCACGGCTCACAGGATAAATGCGGGCGAACTGCACCGCGTTGTTTTAGCGGATATTAAGCGTTTGGCGAACGAAGCACTTGCCGATGACGAGGAAATGATTATCAGCATTGTGGAATTTCTGGGAAATAGCGACAAAAGTGATATTAAACGTGCCGAAAAAGAAATCAAAAAGGCGCAAAAACGCTTGACGGAACTTGACAAGCTGTTCGCCAAATTATACGAGGACAATGTGAACGGCAGCATTACCGAACGGAATTACAAGCAACTATCCGCGAATTACGAACGCGAACAAGCGGAGTTGGAGAACACTCTGAACGAACTTAATAAGATGCTTACGGACAGCCGCGAAAGTGACGAGAACGCCGCGAATTTCGTTGATTTGATTAAGGGCTATTCCGATATTGACGAACTGTCGCAAGCCCTCTTAAACACGCTTATTGACCGCATAGAAGTCCACGAACCCGAAGAAGTAAACGGCGAGTTAATTCAGCTTGTCGATATTTATTACAAATTCGTAGGAAAAATTGATTGATGTTACGCGAAGTATGTTCAACATCAGAGGGTTTCCACGGAATGTCCAAATTGTGGAGCGCAACGAGTTTATTCTGAATATTCGCGCCTGTGCCGAGCTTTGAAGTGGACGCGATTACGATACGTTTTGTGCCGGAATGTAACTGCGCTTTCATCTCGTTTTGCTTCTTTGAAGTGTCCGCGTCCCCTGCAAAACAAATCTCATCTGCGGGTATACCGCGCCTGATAAGTTCTGCTTTAATGTATTTGTAAACGGAGAATTTGCCCTCGTCATCAGGCTTGACTTTTTTCGGCTTTTTATCGTCCGTCTGTTCTTCTTGCTCGTTATCGCCGTTTACCGCGATGTCGCAGAAGATAGCCTGTACTCCTTTTTGCGCTGTGGTTTGAGTGTAAATCTCCATTACCTTGTCAATGCAGAGATTAACTTTGCTGTCGGGGTAATTGTCGGCTTCGGGATTTAAACACCGCGCGTCCAAGCCGAGCAAACGTGCTTCGCCCGTGATTTTCAACATATTATCGACTTTAGCGTCCACGCTGCCGTTATGCACATCCTCCGAACGTTCCGCAAGGACTTGCATATATGCCTTTTGAAAATCGTTCGTAGTCGCGACAATCGTTTCGGGCTTGCCGCCTTTAATTTCGGGAACAGGCAAGTGCAGCATATCCGCTGTGCGTATGTCCGCAAACTCCTTGTACATCGCCATAAGTTCGGGGAGATTGTTAAACTTTGCGAAACGTTTCTTTGTTCGATATCCGTTGCCGGCAGGTTTGAGTTCCGCTTTGGAAACGACCTCGCCGAATGTGTTCGCCCAATCGTCAAACGTCTGCAATCCTGCTTGCGCCAAGAGCGATGGGCGGAGATAACGTTGCATAATGTATAATTCTACCATTGAATTACTTACGGGAGTGCCTATGCTCACAGTTTAACAACGGTGAAAACGCTGATTATACGTTGTTCTATATACACAAAGGGCATAAACCTTGATTAAATCTTGGTTTATGCCCTTAAATTTTATGTCGCAAACAGAATTATATGTGAAGTGATTGTCCTATATTATCGAACCACAGTCAACTCTCCCTTATCCATTTCACACACGGTGTCGCACAGAACATCAATATCCTCGGCAGAGTGAGAAGCAATTAAAATGGTTTTTCCTTGTGATTTCAGTTCGAGAAGATATTGCCGCATATCCTTTACGCCGTCCTTGTCAAGACCGTTCATAGGCTCGTCAAGAATAAGCAGTTCGGGATCTTCCATTATCGCCTGCGCCAAGCCTAGTCTTTGACGCATACCCAGCGAGTATTTTCCGACGTGTTTTCTTTCATCGGGATTTAATCCCACACTTTTTATCGCGTTTCTGATTTCATCCTTGCCGATTTTGTGTTTTATAGCCGCTAGGAATTTCAGATTGTTGTAAGCGGAATAATTCGGCAAAAAGCCGGGAGTTTCAATGATAACGCCTACGTTTTCGGGAATATCAACGTTCTTTCCGATAACCTTTCCGTCCACGGTAATCTTTCCCGAAGTTAGCGGCACAATGCCGCAAATGCTCTTCATCAGCATTGTTTTGCCGGAGCCGTTGCGTCCGATAAGTCCGTGAACCTTGCCCTTTTCAAAGCTTACGCTGATGTTATTCAGCACAGTTGCTTCTTTAAATCGTTTCACCGCGTTTTCCACTATAATAGAGTTTTCCATTTAATCACCTCTTGTATCAAGACTTTTCTTTCGACCGAAAATCAGTATTCCCGCCGTCATAGCTGCAATCAGTATCAAGTAACCACATAGGCAGTATGTAAAACCCGGCTTGGTTGTAAGTTTGCCGACATCTATATTATTCATCGTGCACCACGATACCGGCGAAATATAGTACAATTTGTATCCGAGCGACGGAATTCGGTGCGCGACAATATCAATCACCATCAAAAAAGCCGAGCAAATAAATCCGCACGCTTTCGTTTTTGTTAAAAGATTGAAAAAGAACATCAAAATGCCAATCATCACACCCATAAGCCACGACATCAAAAAAGTGTACCAACACGCGTTGAGCGGAGTAAAATAGCGTATAATTGAGCTTGAAATACTTGATTCAAAATAAAAAGAATTTGCTGCTGGCGTGCTAATTGCTCCCGACGCTTTTGAATACAACAATATCCCCCAATCGCCGCTGAATTCCGAAGTGAACGACATAATTACAAATGATGATAAAAACAAAAACAAAAAATACAATGCGCTTGCAATTATAATATAGAGCAGCTGCCCCAAAAACCATTTTGTCCGCCCCGCACGCATTATCACAAACATTTGGTTTCTGTCGGTAAACGGAGCATTGCAGAACAAAAGCGCAACAGGCAGAATGAACTGCGGTTTAATCGAGGACGAGGTGTACAAAAACGGAAATACCCAAAGTGGCGTTTTAACATCTGCCGATTGCGCGAATATGCGGAAATCCTTGCATACTCGCGCCATAAACACAAACGCCAAAATCGCGATTATCCATATTCTGTAATCCGTCTGCCACTTGCGGATATTTTGCCGAGCAATATCCCATACGCATCTAAACGATCTCATTTCGCACCCTCCTTTTCACTATCGCCGCGAACAAAACTGCAAAAACCGCCGATATCGCACCAAAATACCCAACGGCGTATAATATTGACAGCAGCGGACTCTCCCATGTCGGTCGATATGATTGAGCAACAAGATCAACATTAAATATATTCGGAGTCTGGTTTATCCATTTTATAAAACTGTTAATGATCAGCGGAGAGGCAATCGCCACATACTTATTTGGAAAAATCGCCGATATCGTAAGCCCCATTACGGAATACATTGCGATGCTTAACGCAAATACAAATATATTCGACAATAAATACAAAAAAGGGTGTCCTGTAATCAATATCAAATTGTGGCAGTATGGGGAGATTAGATTACCATCCGGCACATAAAGCGGCATAACAAACGAAAACACGAAAACAAACAACAACAGTCCAAGCATTACGGTCACAAGCGTTGAAAGCGCGCAAAAAGCAATATTGGCGGTTATGTATTTTTTTGTGCCACAGCGCGTTACGCATTGCGTCGTAACGCCCGTTTGCCATTCGGACGCAAAGTTCGCGACAAAGGGCAGAGCGCCCAATACGGTAACAATATCCTTATTGTAACCGATGTCACGAACATACGAAAACATCTTTTCTATATCCAAAAACGGCAAAAGTTTGAGTTGGCAATACTGTTCTATAGGCTGCAGCGCAAAAACGGCGGCGATCCCGACAATGCAGAGATAAATCAGCGGAGAACGCAGAATTTTAACAAGGTACGCTCGAAACATAAGCCCTCCTTAACCGAAACTGCTTACCACTGTGCAAAGAACAGGGTCAACATATTTGTAATCGATCTTTTGAAGAGTGCCGTCATCAGTGCGACTCGCGATACCGAAACACCACATCGGGTGCATTTCGACGGTCGTTTCGTTTGTGGTTTTAAACGAAACATAAATCAAATCGCAGGAGAATATTTCGGTCTTTTCAGTTATAAGCTGCTTTGAAAAATCGTCCACAAGAATATCAGCCGCGGCTTTCGCGTCCGCTTTGAACTTTACCGTTTCGCCTGTTTCGTACTCCTCGTCGAAAGGAGAATAATATCTGAAATACACAAGTTCTTTCTTTGATACTATCATATCAATATATGTTCCGCGCGAGCCGAGAAATTGCCCCGGCGTTAAGTGCATGGGCAAAGATACCTCGCCGTATTTTATTGGGTACTTAATCACATATACTCCATCGTCCTCCGCTACCTTCGGCATTGATAAATGTTCGCCGTCTTTTTCTCCCCCATATGTTTTGTCCTTGTTCAACTCGTTGATTTTATCGGAGGGTACGGAATATATCTTCGGTTCTCCCGCGTTTGCAATCCCCAAATCGGATAATATCTTGTCTGCTTTCGTCTTTGCGTCCGCGCGCGAAAAGTTCGTAAGCTCGCCTTTTTCATAAGCCAAGTCGAGGTCATATATTTCTTTTTCGGCGGTCGGATTTGATGGATAGATCATTGCAATCGACGGACGTATCATATTTTGTTGACTTTTAGCGATATTTCCGTTTGCTTTGTATTGCAGAAACGCTCCGTCAATGCTCGAACCGCATATGATGTCGCTCCCGTCGTCAAGCGTTATAAGGTGGTAGTTCGGATCCAATTCGGTGCCGTCTTGTTCGTCCGTCACTGTTCTCCCGTTCAGCATTGCGGCTTTTATTTTTTCTTTATCCCAGACGCGCAATTTTAAGCTAATAACAGGCACTTCAGCGGGATAGTTTTCCGCAAAATCAACATTTACCGACAGATTTTCAACCCCAGTTGTACCCGAGGATGAATAATCGCTGTCGGAATTATTTTGCGCAGGAACAGAATTGTTTTGCACGGAAACAGAATTGTCTTGCGTGGGCGCGGATTTTTGCCCCGTGGGAAAGCAGCCCGTTAGCGTTACGGAAAGAGCTGCAGTAAATGCCAACGCGGAAATAATTTTTTTGTGCTTCATATTTTCCTCCTAAAAAAGCCTTTGCGGAGAGCAAATGTTTTGTGCTGCCGCAAAGGCAATTATAAAATGAAGTTAAGTAAAAAAACACCGTATTACGGATTCCAATATCCGTGAATAGTTATATCTTTAATAAATGAACCGCCACCCATACCTTGCAGGATATACTCATAACCCTCCGCATAGGATGTTTTATAATAAGTACGGTAGTATCCTTTAGAATATGTGGCTGTTACCGGGGTAGTAACTTCGGTTTTACCAACGCCTGTTAATACGGAAAAATACACGGGCATATTACTCGCTATATTTCCTCCTTCGCAGTGAACCCCAGCATAATTCAAACTATCCTCTTTTACTTCCGGATCAGTTCTACAACAGCCTTCTTCATCGGCATCAGACCGAAAACTAAAATAGAAATCATAGTCTGAATAAGCGGCTGACCGCATTGAAGTATCGGCGGCATAAGCGCCAACTCCCAACAGCGCACACGCTGATGTTGCCGCCAAAGCGGCGATAACCTTTTTGAATTTTCTCATTATAAAGTCCTCCTAAAAAGATAGAATACGGTATCGGAAATAATTACCGATACTTTTAACCGATCTTCTTCTCTTCACTGTAAACCGTAATGGTTTCGGTCTTGCCCTGCTTGTCCGTTAGCGTGAAAACCGTCTTAAGACGATACTTTCCGCTTGACAGACCTGTTTTTGTGTTGGACATCGTAAGAGTATTTGAATACACCGTCTTTGTCCATTTCGAGCCGTCGTATGTACCCCAAATCCACAGGAAACCCTGTTTTTGGAGATACTGCTTTGCGGTGATTTCCACCACGTCTGAATCGCCCTTGGCATAGCTTTCACAATATGCCGTTGTGCCGCTTATGGAAAGCATTGTTTTTGCATTACTTGTTTTTTCATAGAACGGCTGCACAATGCTTGTCGAAACTGTCTGTGCGCTTGCTGTTACGGACAGTGGAAAACACATCAACAGGCTCATCAGAAGTAAAATTACCTTGCGCATAACAACCACCTCCCAATCTTATAGGAATGAAAAGTTTTCCCTTTTCTATAATGATAGCGAAACAAAACAGCTTATCGTAACAGTTTTTTATCTACTTTTTTGTAAATCGATGATTTTTGTAGAATGTGCTAAATTTACCGCTTCCTTTTTGTTTATATTGCCGGTAATTTCAAGCAGATAGCCGTTATATATCCAGAATATGGAAGACCAGTCATCTCGAAATTCCAACACAAAACCGTCATTCTCCGAATAGAGAGACAACATCTCAACATCGGCTTTTTCGGTATTGATATTTCCCATATTTCCCTCTTCAATTAAGCTTTGACAAAAGGTGACTTCTTTATCCCCACGCCTATAATTCACCGCTGTAAAGCGGTGTAAAATATCATAATCTTCCATTTCCCACCCGTCTTCTTCGGGCAGACCGTAATATTCCTCAAAAGTGGTTTTGTCTGTGGGATGGGCTTCAATCAACATTTTGGAGTAGTCACTTTTATCAACAAAGTTATATCTTCCCATTATAACAATCGCGGCATATGCCGTTATACCAATTAAAAGCGTTAAAGCACAGACCATTGCTGCCACGGCGCATCTGGCTTTACGCAAAGTCCAGTGGTTATCAAATCGGTTTCGTCGAAGATTTTTCAGCGTTTTGTATTCCCACAATCTATAAGAAAGCGAAAAACTATGCTTCTTTGTTACTTTCATTCGGCGCGCCATACGCTCGTCAAAAGTCTCGCCCAATGCCTGAGCCAATTTCTCATCAAACTCCATCAATAACGCCTCTTTTCTTTAAAATTTTTATAAAACGTTCTCTCGCTCTTTTGATATAGGTGCGGATATTCCTTTCAGATATTCCCACGATAACGGAAATTTCTTTCGGAGTTTTTCCACAGAACAGATAAAGATAAAGCAAATCATAATCTATGTCCGACAAATCATCAAGCGCGCTTTTGATTTCATCTGCTGTCAATTGTGAAAGCACCTTTTCATCAACGAAAGAATTGGAGCAGAGGTCATAATGGTCGTCAATATCCTCTGTCGGGTGTCGTTTTTTCTTTCGAAGTTGGTCAATGGAAATATGTTCTATAATAGTAGCGAAATAGACTTCTCTTTCGTCACAGGGTATTTTACAAATTTTTTCAATATTGTTGATTATCCACAAAAAAGCGTCCTGAACCGCATCCTCGGCATCAAATTTATTGTTCAAAATGCCGAACGCAATTTTAAACAGCATATGCCTATATTGTTTGAAAAGCACGCTAATCAATTTATCATCCGTTTCTTTTGACACTTGCCGAGCTTCCTTTCAAAATTATACACATTTATTTTCCTTTTTTATTATACTACATTATATCCGTTTTGTAAAGAGGGTTACGGGAATTACCTTACGACTTTGAAGAGATTTGCCTTGATTTTCATAGAGAAGTGAGCTTTGGAATTTTCAAATTTGCCCGCTCTTTTTAAGAGCGGGCAATCGGGGTTTTAGGGAATTTTCCCTAACTCAACGCCATTTTGTTAGCTTAGCTAATCAGAATGGCTATTGAGTATAGCCAAAATGAACGACAGCATAAAGTTAGAATCGCAAAGTAAACGCCAATCTCACTTTTCGTTAAGGCAAATTCTCAAAAGCCTTTTTGCGCGTGATTAAAATAATCGCGGCAAAATCTAAAGTTCCGAAATGGACTTCACTGTGAACTTGTTAGCAAAACACTCAAAACCGAAACGGTTTTGCCTAGGAAAAAAGGAACAAGGCGGAAAAAGAAAGAATAATTTTGCCGCGCTCTTCGCCGCCGTCAAAAATAGGCTTTTGGAGAATTTGCCAACTTTTTTATCGCATCCACGGCTTGGTTCAAAATCATTTGGTATAGCGCACCCGCTATTGCGCTTGAAATTCCCTCGTCCGAACTTGACGTGACATCCACGATGTACTCATCAATCGAAAAGTTTTTTGAGAGGTAACGGCACACGGCGTTCAGAACGCTGCCCTCGTATTCGCCGTCCAATTCGTAATCGTCCGTGATGTCATCGCTTGCCTGTTCGAACAGAAGATTTATTACCGACAGCCGAACTGCGTTTTCTTTTTTCAGCTGTGCAAGCATCTCGACCGACTTGTCCGACAGTCCAACGTAATCGCAGATATTTTTCAGCTTTGGGGTCTGTACTCGCGCGTTGCTCCGCCCGACAAGGTAATCCGTAGTCACGTTCAAAATCTCCGCCATCTTCGCCGCGACAGCTAAATCGGGAAGTCGGTTTTGATTTTCGTAGTACCCGACCGAGCTTTTGGAAACTCCGACCTCGCTTGCAAACTCCTCAATCGTTAAACCGCTCTCTTGACGCAATTCTTTCAGCCTTGCGCTAAACACTTCACCGTAATTTTTCGACATTTTTCTTGCCCTCCTCAAAAATTTTTACACCATATTTGTGGAATCGCTTGACATTTGCGGATAATTGTGGTATAATTACAATCAGAGCCACAAATATCAGCGTCAATACTATTATACTATAATAGTGATGATTTGTCAAGTGGCTTGAGAAATTTTTGGAGGTATTTCATTATGAAGAAAAATTTAGAAATTCGTACTATGGCGCGGGAGAAAGGGGTTTACCTTTACGAAATCGCGGACTTGCTCAAAGTTAGTGAGCCGACCTTTATTCGATGGTTAAGGAAAGAACTTACAGAAGAGAAAAGGGGCGAGGTAATTACGGCTATCGATCTGATTTCAGAACAGAAAAATCGCGCTAATTAAGAGATTGGCAGACCAACAGCATTTAGAGAATTAAAGTGTAAAAACCACTCCCGTATTCCACTTTTCTGTCAACTTCGATGGCTAATTATGCTACAAAAGGACTAGCTATTGCAAATTTACAAATCTAATTAGAGATATATGTTTTCGCAAAATAGTGAATAATTTTTAAATGCTGTTGGTCTGAGAGATTGGGGGCTGCTAATGACGGAAAACGCCTATACATACAATTGTGGTGATTTTAAGGTTAATATCACAATTACAAACGATGTAGAGGAAACGATAAGGCAGCAGAAAATTGAAAGGCTATATGAGATTTTAAGGCAAAAAGATAATAATTGTGATGAAGAATTATAAATAACCGCTTGACTTTTTGAGCCGATTATGCTATAATAATGATGGAACAACGCATAATCGGCTTACTTTTTTGGAGGTCGAATTATGGAAAAAATTACAGCAATTTATGTGCGCCGCTCGGTCAGCGACAAGGACAAGGGAAATAATTCGCTGTCAATTGACGCACAGAAAGCGGATTGCATACGGTATTTAGAGAATGGGGGCGAGGTATCGAGGGACAATTACAGAATTTATTGCGACGACGGCAAAAGCGGCAAAGACGTGGCACACAGACCCGCGTTTCAGCAAATGATGAGCGACGCGCGCGAGGGTTTGATAGATAAAATCATCGTCAAAAAATACGACCGTTTCAGCAGAAATATGCGCGAATATCTGAACATCACGGACACGCTTGACAAGCTGGGAATAGGCGTTATCTCGCTCTCCGAGCCGTTCAACACGGAAACAAAAGAGGGCAGAATGATGAGAAATAATCTGCTTAATTTCGCGGAATTCGAGCGTGAAACGATAGCCGCGAGAGTTGCCGATGCATACGCAACAAGGGCGGTTGAAACGGGATTTTATCAAGGCGGAAAGAAATATTACGGCTACGAATCCGAACGCCGAACAATCAACGGGAAAACGGGTTCTGTACTCGTTCCGTCGGAAAGAGCAAACGTTATTAAAATAGCGTATGAGCTATACAAGGAACCGTCAACGTCATTGCAAGACGTTATCAATTATTTTCGCGAAAACGGCATTGAAACGGACAGCGTTTCGTATTCCAAAAGGCACGAAAAATCCATTATGAACAGAAGCCATTTGACAAAGCTTCTGGAAAGTCCGCTGTATGTCCGCGCGGACGCGGAGGTTTACAAGTTTCTTGCCGCGAAAGGTTATAGGTTGATTGATGATGTTGATGAATATGACGGAATTCACGGCGTGTTTTTGCACAAGGACGATGACGGTAATTACTTCGCGAAGATAGGCTATCACGAGGGGCTTGTGGACGCTGAAACTTGGCTTGCGGTGCAAGACAAAAAGGAACACAATTTCCGTATTCCGAATAACGGGAAAGCTAATAATTCGTGGCTTGTCGGGCTTATAAAATGTCCGCACTGCGGATATTCAATTCACGTTTATTACAGTTGGAACGCAAGTCACACAAAGCAATGGCGTTACTATCGAGATGTCGGCGCATACAACGCGCAAGGATGCGTTTCAAAGTCGCTGAAAATCCGCCCCGATGATTTGGAAAATATCGTTTTTGAAGCGATGAAAAAACGCATTAAGTTGCTTACAATTACGAAAAGCAAACGCAAAAAATCCGATACCGAAACCGAGAACTTGAAATCGGAGATCATACGCGCCGATACGGAAATTCGGCAGCTTATGGACAAACTCGCGGACGCGGATAAGGTGCTTTTCGATTACATTCAAAAGCGAATTACGGAGCTGCACAGCAAGAAATCCGAGCTTGAAAACAAACTGAATACTCGTGAGCGCAAAAACAAAACAGTTGACGTGCAACCGCTTTCAGAGCCGCTTCAACGTTGGGGCGAATTATCGGTTGACGAAAAGCACGAAGTCGCGGTTACGATGATTGACGCTATTTATGTTTCCGATGAAACGGGCGTTGACATTAAATTCAGCATTTGAAATGTTGCATTAAAAATCCCCAATCAGGCGGTCGGGGAAGTTATTGAATTGAGTTGTTAGAGTGTGTGGTTGGGCGTTCCCGTAGCAAAAATTATATTTCTTTCGCCGTAATTTTCATTGAGATATTGCGTTTTCATCAAGATGTCCTCGCTCTTTTGCGCGGGTGTAGTCTGCACTCCCGCAACTCGGTTCATTTTCGTAACCACCAAGCCGTTTTTGTAGTTGTGCGCTTCGTCAACGACTATGCTGTCAAAGCCTAATTGCTCAAAATTGAGCGAAGTGTCCTTTGACTTTCCGTTATCGTTTATAAGCTTTTCGAGTTTTTTCTCAAGCGACTTTTTTGCGCGCTCCATATCTTTTATAGAGCCGCGATTATCACGCGCCGAACGGTAATCGGCTTGCAACTTGTCTATACCTTCCGTGAGAGTATCAATCTCGCGCTGAATGAAATCGCGGCGGTATTCAAATGACATTTGAATTTTTTCAAACTGCTCATAACTCATAATAACCGCGTCGTACTCGCCCGTGCAGCACCGACCGATAAATTTTTGACGGTGCGTTTTGTCGAAATCTTTTTCAGTAGCCGTTAAAATTTTCGCTTGCGGATAAAGCCTTAACCACTCGTTTGCCATTTGTCCGACAAGATTTTTCGGAACAACAACACAAGCCTTATTTATCAAACCGAGCCGTTTTTTCTCCATTGTAGCCGCGACCATTTCAAACGATTTTCCCGCGCCAACGCAATGCGCTAATAGCGTGTTGCCGCCGAATTTCGCGCGGGCAATAGCATCAAGCTGGTGCGGTTTCAGCTTTATATAAGGTGACATATCGGGGAAAGTCTGATGAGAGCCGTCGTATTTTCTACCGACTATCGAATTAAACAATTCGTTATATCGCGTGACGTATTTTTCTCGGCGATCGGGGTCAGACCACAGCCACCGTGCAAACTCGGCTTTCATTTTGTTTGCCTTATCTTGCGCGAGTTCCGTTTCGGTTTTGTTTATCACATAAATTTCTCTGCCCGCGGTTTGGTCGTAAACCTTGTCGCGAACAACCACATCACGGCAATTCAGCAGATTTTCAAAAATTTCAAGCGCGGTAAAACGCTTTGTGCCGAAAATTTGAGTAGCCGCCGCACTTCTATCCCAACCCTTGCGGTCGATTTTGTACTCGCCGCTTATTGTGCGGCGGAGCGGCTCTACTAAACGCGCCTTCGCGTATTCCATAATAAATTTTTGGTAGTCCTCAACGTCAACCCAATGCACACCGATACGCGCCGTAATTTCGCCTGCTTCAATTCTTTTGGGAATAACAGCCTGTAAAGCCGCAACGTTACGCGAAAATTCGGGATTGTCTTTAGCCGCGTTTTCCGCGTCTTTCAGCTTAATTCTGACGTTGCCCGAAAGGTATTCCGACGCTTCTTCCCAACCCTCTAAATCATTTTCAGATTTTGCCTTGTAGGGGTTCAGATAAATTAAATTATCGGCTTTCAGCACGTCAATTACTTCAAGCGGCTCTTTGCCGCACAATTTTGACATATATCCAATATCCAACTTGCCGAGCGTATCAATCGCAACATACATAGCCTCTTGCGGCGTGTCAACGTGCGTAATTTCCGTGAAATGCTTTACCGTGCGCTTGCTGAAAAAGTCGGATTTCGTGACGGTTTTATTTTCCTCGTCAATGACCTCCAAAGCGCAAAGCGAATTGTAATCATCGTCTTTTCCGAACGCTTGATAATTCGCACTGTCGTTGATGTAGCCGAATTTCTTTACAAAAGCGTCATACTGTTGGTTAAGCGTTTTTTGCAATCCTTGTAATTGCTCGTCCGAGCAGTCGTTTTGTTGTGCCGTAAGAATGGTGCGGAACGTTTTCCGCAGCTCGTTCAAAGCCTTTAAACGTTCAAGTTTTTTGCCTTTAATCGGCTTGTTTTTCTTGTCAACAACCTCTTTCATAATGTTGTTTTCGCGGAAGTACATCTTGCCGTCAACTTCGGCAAACGTAAAATTCCGCACGTCCGCTTTTGCGGGAATAACACCTGCTTCGCGTTCGCGCTGTTCGCGATGTATGCGGAGAGCGTTATCGAGTTTCAGATTTGCGACCGCCTTTTCAAGCTGTTCCGCAAGGTTTTCGCCCTCAATCGGAACGCAAGCCGTTTCGTTGGCGTTGCCGTACATAGAAAATTCCATACCCTGTTTCATTATGCCGAGTATCATTTCGGGGTGGTCAATAAAATAATTGTTGACGGGAACGCCATCGGGATTTTTTGAAACATAGCACCAATCGGGCAGCTCGACCGCCATTTCCTCGCGCTTTTGGAAAAACAGAATATCAGATGTGACTTCCGTTCCCGCGTTTGCCTTAAACGCACTGTTTGGCAGACGAATTGCGCCCACCAAATCCGCGCGTTTGGCGAAATACTCACGCACTCTCGGATTTTCCTTATCAAGCGTTCCTTTTGTGGTAACTACCGCGACAATGCCACCGGGAGCAACTTTATCAAGCGACTTCGCTATAAAATAATCGTGTATGAAAAAATTCTCGCGGTTGTATCTCTTGTCCGAAACGCCGTAACTTCCGAACGGAACGTTACCGACAACCACATCAAAAAAGTTATCGGAAAAGTTTGTTTTTTCAAAGCCTTTAATTTGCACGTCCGCGTTCGGGTATAGCTGTTGCGCTATACGTCCCGTAATGCTGTCGAGTTCAACACCGCTTAAGCTGCTCTTTTTCCGCATTTCTTCAGGCATTGCTCCGAAAAAGTTTCCAACGCCCATTGACGGCTCTAATATATTTCCGCTTTCAAATCCGAGGTTCTCCAAACCTTTGTAAATCGCGTGAATGACGGTCGGAGAGGTGTAATGAGCGTTTAACACAGAGCCGCTTGCGGCGCGGTATTCGTCCTCCGTAAGCAGCTCTTTAAGTTCGCCGTATTCTTTCGACCACTGACTGTTTTCGCTGTCAAACGCTTGCGGAATACCGCCCCAACCAACGTACTTTGAAAGCGTTTCCTGTTCTTCGGGAGTTGCCGCGCGGTTTTCGCTCTCGATTGTTTTCAGCGTTTTTATAGCGGCGATATTCGCGGCATATTTCGCCTTTGCCCCACCCTCGCCGAGATGTTCATCGGTTATCGTGAAATCTTTTTCGGCTTTTTTCTGTTTAGACTGTTCAGCTTTAGATACGTCAATAGTCGGCTCTTGTTTCGGCGTTAAATCAATAACTATCGACTTTAATTTTACCGGCTCATCCTCCGATTTTGACGGCTTTTCAATTTCTTTTTGCCGCTCATTTGCCGTAATTGTATCGAGTATCAGCTCGTCAAAATTCAGTTCCGAAAGAGCATTATCGTTCATTTCCGCAAGGGAATTATACTCGTCAACTTTTACGGAAACGTTGTTAAATTCCGACACGATTTGAAATTTTTCCAAATCGGCATAAACATTTATCGGCAAGCCCGTTTCCTCATCTTCGGTGTACGCAATCGGAACGCGCGACAAATCCGAAAAATCCGCCACGCTGTCGTATTCACGTTCGCAAAAATCGTTTATCAGTTCTTTGGCGCGTTCAAGTTCCGATTGCTGATTTTCGGTCTGGAGCAAACCATATTCATCAAGAATTTTCGCGGCGCGGACATATTCCTCCGTGCCTTGCTCATAATGATTGTAGTCGGCTTTCGCGTATTTAATGCGATTTTCAATATCTCGCGGAGTGATGTATTCGCCCTTGTCAATCAGCGTTGCAATGCGGTTTGCGACCTTTTTCCAACTCCAATTAACCTTTGTGTCCTCGCCGTTATCGAGCCTAATTCTGATTTGAATTCCCTTGCCGTTATAGTCCACACTTTGGATGTTTCCGTCACCCGAATGACCGCCAATTCCGTACTCTTTCGCAAGAAATTTCGCAAATCCCTTTGTATCACCTTTGTGAGATTTATAAAATTCTTCCACACGGAATTTTCCGCTTTGAAACAATGTTCCGTGCTGTATAAGGTCTTGTTTTAAAGCCTCCTCAATATCCACACCGCCGACATACGATTTTTCGGGAGTTTCTACTTCGTGCATTGGTTCTCCGAAAAGATTAAGCTGTTCGCCGCTTGCTTGTTCAACTTGCGGTTTCGGAGATTTTTTCGGCGCGGAATTATTTATTTCGCGGAGCTGATCAACCGATAATTCGGACGGCGAAACATACTCAAAACCGCGCTTTTCAAATTCTTCTTTCCAATGCCCGACAATGGATTGTACGGCTACATTAGATGTTTTGTCGGTGTTTTCAAAGTTAATTGAAAAATCTCCGTCAATTTTTGTAATACGCCACAAGCCGTTATTGTTACGCACCAAATCGCCGACTTTTAATTTATCGAGAGATTTTTCGGGTTTGTTTTTCGCGAATATTTTTTCAATTTCACGACTATCTCCGATTTTCAAATGATAGCCGTTCATAGCTAAATTTCGCTTGTAATTGTCAAGAACGTGCGCGGGAAAACCCGCCATAGGAACGCCGCGGCGAGTGGTCTGCGCGAGGTTCAAGAGGTCTGCCGCGACTTGCACATCAGCATTGTACATCTCGTAAAAATCACCGACTCTGTAAACGGTAAGCGTTTTTTCGGCTTCGGGGAATTTCTCATCACCGAAAATGAGTGCGCGTTCGTATTTTTTGACAAGAGCTTCACCGTCCAACGCGGTTTTATCCGCGAAAAACACGTCCCATTGCGGCTTTGAAAGTCCTGCCGATTTGTCTTGAATTTGCTGATATTTCTGCTCAAACGGCAGCTTTTCCCAATGCTCGGAAAACTCTTGTTTAACGCTCTCCGCTTGATTTTCGATACGGGAAATATCCGCGTCGTTAAGCGATTTTTTATCAACGTGATAGTTGATAAATCCCTCCGCGGAAATGTGAGCGATAATGGGATAGTCGTGCGTTTGCTCGTCTGTTTTTGAAGTGTCGTAAACCGTTACGCCGTTGCCGAGCAAGCCGAATTGAATTGTTTGCGCCGATTTCTGCACATTCTTTTCCGCTAAATCCATTGCGGAAATTATTTCATCGGGACTTTTCTCAAAAACGCTTTGTGAAATGTCCCGTTGGAGTTTTATAAATGTGATGTTGTTTTTTTTCAAATAGTCCTCGCTGTGATGTAACGCGGTCGCGGCAACAATGTATTTATCGCACTTTTCCCTAATTTCAGGCATTGTTGAAACCGAAAGCGGCGCGTTAATTACAAAATATCCCACGCCGTTTTTTGTTGCTATGTGCCACATTTGTGATAATTTAGTTCGCTCGGCGTTTTTTTCGAGATAATCGCGTACCGCCTGTTCGTTTCTTCCGAAAACCGTAATTACCGCGCCTTTTATTTTATCGGTATCGGCTGTCAGATAAAAGCCTTGTTCGTCATTAAACTGCAAAGTAACGTTTGTAAAATTCTTCTTTCTCGCGTCGGAAACAATTTCTTCGGCTGACGTTTTTTCGCTTATTAGTGCGGTTTTACCCGTGCGAACAGCATTTATAATTTCGTCCGTTTCCTCTGCTTTTTTGCGTTCGTGATTTTCGTAAATTGTCTTTTCCGCACTCTCCAAATACTCGCCGAGCGTCCCCGTTTCTTCGGCGCGAATGGGGTTAATATCCACCGTCACGCCGCCAATTTCAAAAGACTGTTCGTGCAGAATGTTGAACAGCGCGTCCTCTTTCAAATCCGACTTAAATTCAACGACAATATCCAAATCGGAATTTTCGCCGTTGAGGTTTCGTGACCGCGAACCAACAACCGCCAAGTCCACAATCTGCGCGTTGATTTTGTTATCGTCCAAAATTCCTTGAATATATTCGCGCACATTATCCTCGATATTTGGCGCGGTTAAGCCGTTTATCGGTACAAAACTCTCGGCGGTTTTTACCTTGAATTTATCTACACTTTCGTTCTGAACTTTCTCAATTTCAAAATCGGGAATTTCCTCAAAACCATAACCGTCAACATAATGCGCCGCTGTTTTTCCGTTCTGCCGCAGCTCGATAACGTCCCCAACTGAAAGCGAATGTCCTCGAAAATCTTCGGGAATATTTACGTTGAATTTCGTGTAAATATCTTCGAGCGTTTCACCGTTTTGCAGTCTGCCGCTGTAAATTTTGTTGTAATTTTCGCGCTCAACTTTCAAACCTCGTTGCGCCAATTCCGACAAATCCGCGAAACGGTAATCGCGCGTTTCATCGCCGTCTTTAAGCTGCAAAATCGTGTAAGTCGGCTCTGCAAGCGCGAACAGCCTGTCAAGATAATGTTCGTCACGCGAATTAAAGTCCTCGGTATCGGCGAGAAATTCCCGTGCCGCGCCGTCAAATCCGTCCATATCAACATCAAGCGCAGTTTGCTTGCAAGATGAGAGAATATAGTCAAGCGGATTTTCGTGAGTTAGCGCGTTCGCTATATCGTCAAAATCAAACTCGTTGTAAACAAGCTGTCCGCCCGCCGTGCTGTCTAGATTATAGTATACCATTCGGACGGTTTCGCTCTCCTTGTCAACATAGATTTTATCCAAATCATCGGGAATTTCGCGTTTTGCGTTTCCATTTGCGACTTCGGAAATTATGTCGTTTAATTCATCTTCGGGAATTTGCTCAATCGGTATTTTAAGGTCGTAAGCGTACCCAAACACCTTATTATATATTGTATCAACGAGCGATTTATCCGCATTGTAGCCGAGAATTTCCGCTGTCTTATCAGCAATATATTTCTGTTCGGGGGATAAAGAAAAAGCAGGGGAATGTTCCTCTGCTTTAACTTGATGTGAACTTGTGCCATATGTGGCACTTTTTTCCGTGCCGTTTACTCGCGGTAATTCAGCACTATGTCCTCCATTATCGCCCTGTCTATCATCATTCCGAGTGTGTTCTCCCACTCCATTATTTCCGTGAACGTTGTCGGGCGCGGGTTCTCTTTCGCGTACTGTTTCCGCAGAGTTTCCCGATACTCCAACGCTTCCTTGTCGATTTGGCGCGGTATCAGCTCCCACTTCAGCCGCCCTTGCAGCGACGGTATCACTTCCGGGTAATTCTCCGTCATAAACTTGCGCCACTTCTCGCCGTACTGCCCGATGTCCTCGTTCATCAGCTCCTGTTCCTCGTCCGTCAGACCCAACTCCATTTACTCCAGATACACGAACGTCTGCGGATCGAGTTTGTACGTTCTGCCGTTCTTCGTTATGGTTTCTGGATAGAACTTCTTGTCCTCCTCGCACCATATCTGTTTGATTTCTTCCATAATCGTTAGTCCTCCCTTGCATTATAATGTTGTTTATTGAATGTTCTAACGATAACAGCACGGATTTAGCCGTTATCTGAACGAATTCACACAATTTTTCCTTTTCGGCGCGGCTGTTGAGCATATCGAGCGCGGACAAATCCACCGTGCTGTTGTACTTGAAATTGCCGCCCAATTCACAACGCGCCGCAATAACATACTGCGCCATTGAGGTGAATGATTTATCAAATTGCTTGCGCTTTTCGTCCGAAATGTTGAGCGAATTAGCCGCACTCGTCAGATTTTCTCGCGCCTTCTCCGCGCCGAGAAAATTCAAACACCCCGCGAACGATTGAAAACGTCTGCCCTCATTTTCGTATGTTTCCTCAATCAATGCGGCGGCGGTTCCCTTATCGAGCGACCATTGATACGGAACTTTTCCGCCCGCCGTTTGCGAGATGTCAAAGTAGTGTTTCAAGCCGCCGTTGTCAAGCACCGCGATACTTGATGTACCTCTCTTGACCTGTCTGCCGAATTTCTGCCAAGTGTCGTAGTCCGCAACCATAACGGCGTTGGGATTTGCGCCGAATATCGTCATACTCTGCGCCGAGGGCAGTTTAAAAAACTTTCCCGCGAATTTCAGATACTCCGCGAACGCCGCCTTGTCGGAAAACAGCCTTTCCGTGACTTCCTCGTAATTTTCACGCACTTTGTCAATTCGTGCCATTCAAATTTCCTCCTCTACATATAGTTTACCACATTAAAGCACTAAATGTCAAGTACTTTTTTAAAAAAACGTCAAATGTAAAAGTAAACGCAACACAGTGGTAAAAAATGTTGCATTTACCTTTACACAAAGCCAGCAGTTGGATA
>CANQWD010000027.1 GCA_947627465.1 uncultured Clostridia bacterium | reverse complement strand
CTTATTTGTACAACGCAATAGCGCTCGTCTGCGCCGCTTCGCGGCTTGACGAGCACTTATTGCTTGCATCATTTTTGTTCGCGGACTGCCGTCCGCGATTTCGCGCTTTGCGCGAAATACCGCAAAAATAACGCGGGGTTGATTTTCTTTTCAAAAGCGACTGTTTTACAAAAAATCTTTTGGGTAACGATATCACAATTGTACAAATAAGCCCTTGCGCTTTTTGCGCGGGGGCTTATTTGTACAACGCAATAGCGCTCGTCTGCGCCGCTTCGCGGCTTGACGAGCACTTATTGCTTGCATCATTTTTGCTCGCGGACTGCCGTCCGCGATTTCGCGCTTTGCGCGAAATACCGCAAAAACGACGTGAGGTTGATCTTCTTTTCAAAAGCGGCTTGTGGACGGATTTTGCGTTAGATTTTATGCAAAACGAATTGTTCAAAATCGGATAAAAAGGCTTTATCTAATTTTCCTCACATGCGACGTGGAAACACAATGTATTTAAATATCTTGTTTTGTATATTTTCCTAACAAAACGGCGCGAAACCGATCGCGCCTTTTAATGTTAGTCTATACGTTGATCACTAATTTGCGTCGCCCTCCGAGCCGCCCAGTTTTTCAATAAGAGCGGACAGCGGCATACCGATAAGCATAAAAGCAAAGCCGTAACCGGTTTGCAAGTTAAACCCGAAGCCCTCGGGCAAAATCGCGTATACAGAACCGATAACCATTCCCAATATTGCCGAATACACCATAAGCTTGTTCTTCTCAATAAGCAGAGATATAAGCTTCGCGCCGAAGATTATTCCGATCACAGCTCCTACCGCAAAAGGAATGATAACATAAAAATTCATATCGTTCAGCGCACCGATTATCGTTTCGTAAACTCCCAAAAGCATCATCATAAACGAACCCGAAATGCCAGGGATTATCATTGTAACTGCGGCGATTGCGGCACAGGCTATCATTTTCAGCGAAAAAACCGCGTCAAAGCCCGTGACGTTTTCCACATTCATAGAGAGAATGTCCAGCTTTTCGAGCACGGAAAGCCCCACCACCAACGCCATTGATATTAAAAAAGGCACTATACACAGCGGCTTTACTTTTTTCTCCGCCGTTCCCAGTTTTATGATAAGAGGAACTCCGCCCAAAATAAGCCCTATAAAAAACATATTCGTCTGCACGGCGTAGGTTTTGAACAACGAGCCTATTACCTTTGCCGAAAGCAAGATACCCGCGCCCGCGCCGACCGCGAACGTCACAAGAAACGCTAAATTGTGTATTATCTTTTTTATCCCCGAGATCGCTTCGGTAAGCCTGTCGAACACTCCGAAAACCACCAGCATAGTGCCGCCGCTTACTCCCGGAATGACATTTGCTATTCCAAACACGACTCCACAGACAAAATATTTCAGATACTCCGAAAATTTTTTCATATACCCTCCCAATTATTGGAAATCAGCATTTGTTTTAAAGAAACGCTTTACAAAGAAATATATCGCGGGTATCAAAATGCCCGTGGCAATGCTTATCAACAGCGCAAGAGGATCGATCGCCGAGAACCCGAACGCCCTGTTGAACGGAGGAACGTAGATCATCAAAAAAGGCAGTACCGTCAAAGCCAAAGCAATTATCTTTTGCAGCCGCGGAGCGTTCCAAAAGGTTTTCAGCGGTTCGGCGTCCGAAAAACGCAGTATGACAAACGCCATTGTACAGATCATAAACGAAATAAACGAACAGCTTCTCGCAACGCCAATTGGCATTACATTATACATAAAGCCGTATGAAGCGGCAGCCGCTCCGCCCGCAGCCGCGCCGAAAAACGCGGTCTGACCTACATAGCCGAAGTTTATACGGTGTTCCGCAACGAAGCCCGACGGCGGCATATTCGACCGAATATCCGCATTGCCGCCGAAATATTCCGAAGCGGCAAGCGGCAGGATTATCATTGTTAGAGCGGCGATAACCGCGGGAGTAAGCATAAGCCCGACCCCTAGGAAAATGTTTATGACTGTTATGAGCAGCATTCCGATATAGCCCGAAAAAAGTACGGATACCGCGCGTTTAATGTTGCGGTGAATTTGTCTTGCGCGGGATATCATATCGGCAATGGTCAGGAAATTGTCGTCGTTCATTATGATATCTGCGGTTTCGTAGACGCTGCCCGAAGCATGCTGAGCTATCGTAATGCCCACGTCGGCGGCTTCAAGCGCTTCCGCGTCGCTCGTGCGCGTTCCCGTCATTGCGACGACCTCGCCCTCGCTTTTAAGTCTGTTTATAATATAAACCTTTTGTTCGGGAGTTGCTTTTGCGTAGATCTCCGCGTCCAAATCAAGATCACTGCCCAATTTAAGCGCTTCATCTATCTGCTCGCCCGTAACGACGTTCTTCACGGAAAGACCTATCATCGCGCCCGTTGAAGCCGCCGCGCCGGGGTTATCCTCGGTAAGCATTACGATCCGCACTCCCGCGCGGTGACAGGTTTTTACCGCCGAGGACACCGAATCGCGCAGCGGCGCGGAAAACGCTATCATTCCGACAAACGTGTAGGAAAATCCGGCGGTAAAATCCGTGCCGTTGTTTTCGGCGTCCACACACGCTATCGCCATAACGCTGCACCCGTTCGCATAATAGCTTTCGTATTTTTGACGGGCCTTATAAAGCGCGTCGCTACTAATTCTGCAAAGCGGAAGAATTTGCTCGGGAGTGCCCTTTACACAGCATATCTTCTCGCCGCCAACGTTCCACACCGCGCCGCTTATCGAGTTTCCTCTGTCGGGAATTTTCTCGAGCAGCTCGTTGTTTCTGTAAACGTCCGCAATGTTTTCATCAAAAAACGTCGCCTTTACCATAAACGCACGCTCGGCGGGGTCAACCGTATTTCGGTCGAAAGCAAGCGCGGCAACTTTATAAAGGAGTTCCTCGCTTTTTGCGTAAACTCCGCGCACCTCAAGGGAATTTTTAGATATCGCGCCCTCTTTTTCAACGCAAAGAACGCTCAGCGAATTCAGTTTTTCTATGTCGGCGAATGATTTCATCAGCGCGCCGTTTTTGATTATCTGCATAGCGCCTTTGGTGTAATAAAGTCTTATTATAAACGCTATACCCGTCGGGATAAAGCAAAGACCTACCGTGATAGCGCTTATAGCGGACGGCACAACGTCTCCGCCGTTTGCGGCTTTCATAATTGTAAGCAACAGAATTAGTGCAACTCCCACCGCACTGCATATCGGAACATTTGATTTAACATATTTTTCCAGCTTGGTGTAATACGGATGACGTTCGGGAATTTCTCCATGAAGCTGATAAAGCTTTGTATCAACACCCGTCGCGCTTACTTTGCATATCGCTATTCCGCTTAAAACAGATGAGCCGCTGTAAACGAAGGTCGGCTTAATGCTGTTTTTGGAAATAGCGCCCGCATATTTCGGCGCAGGATCTTTGCTTCCCGTGAAAATACTCTCGTCCACAGTCAGATCGCGGGATTCGAGAATAAATGCGTCCGCAGGGACACGCTCGCCCTCCTGAATGACTATCAGATCTTCGGGAACTATGAATTCCTTTTCAACAAGCTCCAGCTTTCCGCTGCGGATAACGCGGAATTTCATAGCCGTAGACGCTTCGATCTCATCAAGCTGTTCGTCGGACTTTTTTCGGAAATATGCCTCGGCGAAAATATATATAAGATCGATAAGCAGCGTAACTATCGCCGCGCCCGTACCGATAGCGAAAAAGCTCAAAACACCCGCAACGAACATCAAAATCACGGACGGCGACAACAGAACGTCCGCGTAAGACGAACTGAAGATAGTTTCCGGAGCTTTCGTATATGTATTCAGACCGTACATCGAGAGCATTTTATCTGTTTTTTTAGAATCCAGCCCCGTGTAGTCCTGTTCAAAATCAAAAAAATACGCCATAAATTTTCTTCTTTCATATAATATGAGCATACACTCTCTTTTATTATCTCATATTTTCGTCAAAAAATCAAGTGGTTTTACAAATTTCGTTAAATTTATTGAAAAAAATCCCCCAACCGCATTGAGGGAGATCGCATTAAAGCGTTTTTTCAAAAGCGGCACGGCAAAACGGCGCTTTATAACCCGTTCCACAGATACTTTTCCAAATCGACCGTGTTATCCTCGACCTCAACGCCCTCCGCGCGAAGCAGCTTAGCCTGTTCGTTAATGCCGCCGAACGCGAACGCGGGAGCTAACTTCCCAAAGCGGTTCACCACGCGGAAGCACGGTATCTCATCGGGCTTTGGATTGGCGTGGAGCGCGTAGCCCACTACCCTGGTCCACTTTTCGTTGCCCGCAAGCCGCGCTATTTGCCCGTAAGTCGCGACTTTGCCGCGCGGTATGCACTTCACCACCTCGTAGATTTTCTCGAACGTCGTCATACTTCCCTCTTTTCGTCGGAATACAAAATTCTGCGGAAATCGCCGTCGCGCGTGTCCATATCGCCGAGATAACAGCGTTCGTGTTCGGGAACGGCTTCATACGCTTCGCGGAGACGTTCCTTATAAAAATCGTTCGGCTCGACAAGATACGCATGATAAGCGTTTATCGCGGCTTCGTGAGCGTCGGGCTTTCCTTGAACGCGCAAACTCTTGTTTTTGAGTTCCGCAAGCTTGTTGTTTGTCGAAACAACGCAGTCCGCTTCCGCTCCGACCGTTCCCAAATCGCCCAGCGTTATCTTCTCACCCTTTTTCGGCTTTGTAGTAAGTATTTTGTCGTTAAACATACGCTCAATATCCTCAAACGCGAAAAAGTCGTCCAAGCCGTCTATTGAGAACGTTTCGTCCTTGTAACAATACAGTTCCGTCAAAAGCAGTTTGCCGTCCTTCCGCAAAAAAATGTGAGCGCTGTCGCCCTTTAGCAGTTCATAACCAAAACTCGCGCCGAGTTTGCAAGGCGTGGGAGATGCGGAAAAACAAATGTGGTGCTCTTTCCATTTTGAGTGCTCGCGCGGCGTAGTCTTGTAAATATTTTCCATTTCTGGGTTCATTGACTTCACCGTATCGACAATATGTTCATAAAAGCTCTGCTCGTTAAAATTCCACTCGGCAGACGTAATTTTAAGACGGCAAAGCTCGAAAACGCTCAGTTCCGCGCCGACGGGCACTTGAAAACAGAGCTTATTATTCGCAATCTTTTGCGGAACAGCGTCCAAATCGACCTTTTCCCAAACACTCACCGCGCCGTCCTCGTAGACCGCCATACTATGCCAAAAATAATTGCCGTTTTTGATAATTGCGGGGATAGTTACGCCCTCTACCCTTTGCTGTCTGTAAACTTTTCCCATAAGCCCTCTCTGAAATTCTATGCAGACCTTATCCCGCGCTGATTTGTATCGCGGAATACTGTCCTCTCCTAACATAAAGGCAGCGCCGAAACGCTGCCCAATTTATCAACCTGTTTTCTTGACCGGCTTTTTCGCGGCAGTTTTGACCGCCGTTTTCACCTTGTTCTTCTCATGAACGATAAGCGGCTTTCCGGTGCCGTTTACGCAGTCCACCGTAATGGTTATCTTTGAGATCGTCGGGTCGCTCGGTGCTTCAAACATAATATCGCGAAGCGTGTCCTCGACAATGGAACGCAAGCCGCGCGCGCCCGTCTTAGCCTCGATAGCTTTCTTGGCGATCTCGCGAAGCGCGTCATCGTCGAATTCCAAATCTATGTCGTCCGCCTTGAACAACACCTTATACTGTTTAATAAGCGCGTTTTTCGGTTCGCCCAGGATACGCACGAGCGCGTCCTCGTCAAGCGACTCAAGCGGCGTTACTATCGGCAAACGACCGATAAGCTCGGGGATTATTCCGAATTTCACCAGATCCTGTGACGACACAAGCTTAAGCAGATCCGCGCTTTCCTTGTCCTTAGGCGATTTAACGTCCGCGCCGAAGCCCATAGCCGAGCTTGAAACGCGCTGCGCGATTATCTTCTCAATGCCCTCGAACGCGCCGCCGCAAATGAACAGTATATTTTTTGTGTTCACCTGAATAAACTCCTGATGAGGGTGTTTTCTGCCGCCCTGCGGAGGAACGTTCGACACAGTGCCCTCGACGATCTTCAGCAAAGCCTGTTGAACGCCCTCGCCGCTTACGTCGCGCGTTATTGATGTGTTCTCGCTTTTTCGTGTTATTTTATCTATCTCGTCAATGTAGATGATACCGCGCTCAGCAGCTTCAATATCATAGTCCGCCGCCTGAACCAGTCTCAACAGAACGTTTTCCACATCCTCGCCGACGTAGCCCGCTTGAGTGAGCGTGGTAGCGTCCGCGATAGCGAACGGCACGTTCAAAATCTTTGCGAGCGTCTGCGCGAGCATTGTTTTACCTACGCCCGTGGGTCCCAAAAGCAGAACGTTTGACTTTTGAAGCTCCACGTCGTCGACTTCGCTGCCGTTTAAAAACGTGCGTTTATAGTGGTTGTAAACGGAAATGGAGAGGACTTTCTTCGCTTCCTCCTGACCGACGATATATTCGTCAAGATACGACTTTATTTCCTCGGGAGTCATAAGCTCGTCGGGGTCGGTGAGAAACGCGGAATTTTTGCCGCGCGGCGATTTCACAGGCTTGGATGCCTTTATATCGCCGCTTTCAAGCAGCATGCTGTAAGACGTCATAATGCAGTCGCTGCAAATTACGGCGCTTTGATTTAACCCGCCGTAAAGCAGACGTGTAACCTGATTTTCATTTTTACCGCAAAACGAACAAACCATAATTTAACGCTCCTCCAAAATTACTTCTTATCGCGGCTGTCGAACACCTTGTCTATCAAACCGTATTTCAAAGCTTCATCAGCGGTCATAAAATTATCGCGCTCCGTGTCGCGGCAGATAGTTTCGTAGTCCTTGCCCGTATTCTCGCTCAAAATGTGATTAAGACGTTCTTTGGTGCGGAGCAGATAATCACTGCGGATTTGGATATCGGTGACCTGTCCCGAAATTCCGCCGCCCGAAATAAGCGGCTGGTGGATCATTATCTCGCTGTTCGGCAGCGCGATACGCTTGCCCTTTGCGCCGCTTGACAGTAAAAACGCGCCCATTGAAGCCGCCATACCCATACAAATAGTGGATACGTCGCACTTTATATACTGCATTGTGTCGTAGATCGCCATACCGTCCGATACGGAGCCGCCCGGACTGTTAATATAAAGGAATATATCCTTGTCGGGGTCTTGACCCTCAAGATACAAAAGCTGCGCCACAACAACGCTTGCCGTTGCTGAGTTTACTTCATCGTGCAGCAAAATAATTCTATCGTTGAGCAAGCGCGAGAAAATATCATACGAACGCTCACCGTGACTGCTCTGTTCTACAACATAAGGAATGTAAGCCATCAAAAGCTCCTTTCTTTGTGACGCCGCGCAAAGAGGAAATTACTCGTTTACTTCCTCTATATTGGCATTGTCCTTAACAAAATCTATTGCCTTTTCAATTTTGAGGTCTGTTTTCAGAGTCTCCTCGGGAATAGCCTTCTTTACGTTCTCAACGTCCATCTTGTATTCCTCGGCAAGCTTGTTGAACTCGTTGTTGATGTCGTCCTCGGTGACCTCGAGATTTTCAAGGTTCGCGATCTTTTCAAGAGCCAAACGAAGCTTTACCTGGCGGGTCGCGGGTTCTTTGAAGTTTGCACGGAACTGCTCCGCGGTAACGCCTGTGTACTTGAGGTAATCGCTGATGGAAATGCGGCTTCTTGCCGACCACTCGCGCGCGATCTCGTCAATGCGGCGCTCATACATAACGTCGGGGATCTCCGCCTTAAGGCTGTCGATGAGTTTATCCATAATATCGCCGTCGCACTTCTCGTCCGCGTCGATCTTAAATCTCTTTTCAAGATTTTCACGGATATCGGCTTTAAGCTCGTCTACGGTATCCTTATCGGAAACGTCCTTAACGAGATCATCGTCAAGCTCGGGCAGCTCTTTAGCCTTGATCTCGTGCAGTTTGCACTTGAAAACCGCAGGCTTGCCCTTAAGGTTTTCAGCTTGGTAATCCTCGGGGAAAGTCACGTTCACGTCGAACTCGTCGCCCGTGTTCTTGCCAATTACCTGCTCCTCAAAGCCGGGGATAAAGGTGTGAGAGCCTATCTCCAGCGGGAATTTCTCACCCTTGCCGCCCTCGAAAGCCACGCCGTCCGCAAAGCCCTCGAAATTGATAACAGCGGTGTCGCCCTCCTGTACGGCTCTGTCGTCAACGGTCACCATTCTCGATACTCTGTCGCGGAGCTTGTCGATCTCCTTGTCAATGTCCTCATCGGTTACAGTCTTGACGGTTTTCTTAACGCTTATTCCCTTATAGTCGGAAATTTCCACCTCGGGCTTGGTGATAAGGTCGGCTTTTATCGAAACGCCGTTTTCCTTGCTTACCTCGTTGACTTCAATATTGTCGATACCAACGACCTCAAGACCCGTTTTATCGATTATCTCCTCGATCTTATCGGTATAAAGCGAGTTTACGGCGTCTTCGTAAAAAACGTTCTCGCCATAGTGAGTTTCTATCATCTTGCGGGTAGCCTTGCCCTTACGGAAGCCCGGAATGGTTATTTTGCTTTTCTGCTTGTTGTAAACCACGTTTACAGCGGTATCAAACTCCTCCGCGCTGAATTTGACTTCGATGGCGTAAGTATTTGTCGCCGTGTTGTTCTGTGAAATAATTTCCATTTCAATTCCTCTCCTGTTTTAAATTTAATTAATTTTAACCGGATCAAAGCCAACGCCGTCGGCAGATACCAGCTTATAATTTATCCCGTCGCGCTCACCGTTCAGCGCTCCTTTTATGCTGTAACCGTGCAGATGCGCGTAGTAACAGCGTTTCACGCCGTATTTGTGCAGAAGTTCGATTATCGGCGCGTTTTCTTCAGTTCCGTAAATGGGCGGATAATGAATAAACGCAACTATTTCGCGCTTCCCGTCCTCGGCGAGCTTCACGCCCTCACGAAGCGACATTTCCAATCGCCCCGCCTCGCGGTTCAGCACCTTTTGATCGGCAGGCTCGCCGTTTTCACGGATCCAGCCGCGCGTGCCGCATATCACGATATCCTCGCACAAATACGCGTTATTAAACAAAAAGCTCAGTGTGGAAAACCCGTTTTCGCTTGTAAAATCCGTGACTTTTTTCATCGTAGACCACCACAGATCGTGGTTGCCTTTAACGAGGATCTTCTTACCTTTAAGCTTCTTGTCAATAAATTCCATATCGTTTCGGCTGTCCTCAAGCTTCATCGCCCACGAATGATCTCCGAGCAAAATCACCGTATCGCCGTCGGTTATTTTGCCGTTCCAATTATTCTGAAGCCGTTCCACATAATTCGTCCAGCCCGAAAATATATCCATCGGCTTATCGCAGCCGAACGAGAGATGAAGATCGCCTATCGTATAAATCATGCGCTCCCCCCTCGCTCTCCCCTCTTGATATCATTTATTTAGGAAGTTCAAAACTACCTCGCCCATCGCCTGCTTTTCAACAACTTCCTTGAAGCGGATAGGTTTGTTTTGAGTAGCGGCAAGCGGCGCGGGCATTTTTGTACCCGTCGCCTTTTCAAGCTCCGCGATAAGATCGAACTCGTCCTCGGGCTGGAAACCGCCGTCAACCGCGTCAAACACGGCTCTGCCGAATTTATACGGATTCGCCGTGGAAGCGATTATCGTCTTTGTGTTATCGCCCGTAGCTTTCTTGTAATCGTCGTAAACCTTAACGGCTACCGCGCTGTGAGTATCAAGCAGGTAATGTTCCTCCTCAAACGTCTTGCGTATCTCCGCTTTGGTCTCGTCGTCGGAACAGCAGCCCGCCCAAAACAGCTCACCGAGTTTTACCTTTACATCAGCATTCACCTCGTACTTGCCGTCCGTTTTCAGTTTACCGAACCACTCGTTGATAAGCGCGTCGTTTTCCCCGGTGAGATGATATAACAAACGCTCCAAGTTCGAGGAAATAAGTATATCCATCGACGGCGAGATCGTGGTGTAGAACTGTCTGTTTCTGTCGTAAACGCCCGTGTTTATGAAATCTGTAAGCACGTTGTTTGCGTTTGACGCGCAGATCAGCTTGTTTACGGGGATACCCATAAGCTTTGCGTAATAAGCCGCCAAGATGTTTCCGAAATTGCCCGTGGGAACAACGATATTCACCTTTTCGCCGTACTCTATCTCCTTATCCTTGATTAGCTGCGCGTAAGTCGAAACGTAGTAAATTATCTGCGGCGCAAGTCTGCCCCAATTTATGGAATTTGCGCTCGACAAAAGAACGTTCTTCTCCGCGAGTTTTTGCTCGATATTTTTATCGGTAAAGATCGCCTTAACGCCGTTTTGACAGTCGTCGAAGTTGCCCTTTATCGCGCAGACATTAACGTTGTTTCCCTCTTGAGTGGTCATCTGGCGCTTCTGCATGGGAGAAACGCCGTCCTCGGGATAGAACACGGAAATAGAAGTTCCCTCAACGTCCTTGAAGCCCTCCAGAGCCGCCTTGCCCGTATCGCCCGAAGTCGCCACCAAAATGGAAATATGCTTGCCGTCGACCGTCTTTTTCGCGGAAGTCGTCAGCAGATACGGCAGAATTTGCAGCGCCATATCTTTGAACGCGCAGGTCGGACCGTGCCACAATTCAAGAATATAACGTCCCTCTTTTAGTTTCGCTATCTCCGCGATATTGTTCGTGTCAAAATTCTTGTCGTTGTACGCTCCCTCGACGCAGCGGCGCAGTTCTTCGGGAGTAAAATCCGTTAAAAACTTAGAGAAAACGTCAAACGCTCTGTCAACATAGGACTTATCGCAAAGCGCCAGTATCTCGTCCTTTGTAAGCTTCGGAATGCTTTCGGGAACAAACAGACCGCCCTCGTCCGACAATCCTTTAACGATAGCGTGTGCGCTCGTTGTTTTAAGCGACTTGTTTCTTGTGCTTGCGTAATTCATAAATACGCTCATCCTTTCAATTAGTTTACCGTATAAATGCCCTCGGTGTCAAACGCGTTTTCAACTATGTTAATACGCGTTATCCGCGGTTCCTTCCCGCGCGTTATCCACACCTCGGCTATATCATACCGCGCGAACGGATATTTTTGCAGTATCTCGGGATTTTCCGTAAGATACGCGTCCGCCGTCAGCACGATCTTCTTTTGTTTTTTGAAGTCCACCGCTTCCAAGCCGGACACCATAGCGCCGAGCTTTCGCGTTTTGACTTCCGTAAATACTATGTAATTTCCGGTTGCGGAGATTATGTCGATCTCACCGACGCGCTTGTGAAAATTTCTCGCGATTATCGTATGACCGCGTTTTTTCAGTTCCTCGCACACCGCATCCTCGCCGAGTTTTCCTTTGACTTGCTTATCGCTCATCTTTTTTAGCGAAATATTTCTTCAAAAACGTCTTTCGGTGAACGGGGCAAAGCCCGTGCTCGTCAATGGCGGCGTAATGCGCTTTCGTACCGTATCCCTTGTGCTTTTCAAAGCCGTATTCGGGATACTTCTCCGCCATTTCGCACATGTGCCTGTCACGCGTAACTTTCGCGATTATGGAAGCCGCCGCAACAGCTTCGGACTTAGCGTCGCCCTTTATCACGTTTTTAACGACCCCGCCAAACCGTTTTTCGGAATTAAGCGGATCGTTAAGCTCTGGCAGAACGTCTCCGTCAACAAGAACTATCTTGGGCTTTATACACGAGCCGTCAAACGCCCGTGTCATCGCAAGCAGATCAGCCGACAGAATATCGGTGCTGTCAATTTCGGAGGCAAGAGAGCAAGAGACTGAACACGACAATGCCTTATCCCAGATCTCCTCATACAGCTTTTCACGCTTTTTCGGCGTGAGCTTTTTGCTGTCGTTCAAACCCTCAATCGGATTTTTCGGATCGAGAATAACCGCCGCCGCGTAAACGGGACCTGCTATCGGACCTCTGCCCGCCTCGTCAATTCCGCAGACTGCGCCAAATTTTTCAGATACGATTCTGTCAAACTCGCGCAGATCATTTATATTGTCTAAGTCCGCGCCCTCTATTTTAAGGAGCGTTTCCTTGCTTTTATGATGTTTGCCTGCCATTTTCGACACCTCCGGCCGTCGGCGGCTCGTCGAGAGTTATCCGTCCTATCTTCCCGCCGCGGAACTCGTCCAACAGCGTTGCCGCCGCGCGTTCGATATCGGGTTCTCCGCCCGAAACAAGCATGCCTCGCTTGCGTGCTATCTCCTCTAAAACGTCGCCCTCGCCCGCTATTTTGTAACGAGCCTTGATAAGCTCGGGATAGTCTTTCAGCAAAAGCTCTCCCAAATTCCGCGCAAGCGCCGCGGTATCAACGACCTCGTCCTTGACCGCACCCGTAAACGCAAGCCTTTGCGCGGCTTCCTTATCGTCGAATTTCGGCCACAAAATTCCCGGCATATCCAACAATTCAACGTCCTTATCAATCGTCACCCACTGTTTGCCGCGCGTAACTCCGGGGCGGTCGCCGACTTTGGTTTTCTTGGAGTTCGCCATTCGGTTTATGAACGACGATTTTCCCACATTCGGAATACCCACTACCATAAGTCTCAGCGCTTTTCCGATCATTCCGCGAGCCTTGCGGCGCTCGATAACGTCCGAGAGCAGCCGCTTCACGGACGGCAGAAACCTGTTTATTCCCTTTCCGGAGCGGCAGTCGCAGACTATTACGAATATGCCGCGGCTCTCGTAATGCTTTTTCCATGCCGCCGTCGCCTTTTCGTCAGCAACGTCGCACTTATTCATTATCATTATTCGCGGCTTATTTCCAAGCAGTTCGTCCAAAATCGGATTTCTGCTGCTTTCGGGAATACGCGCGTCCGTGACTTCCACCACCGCGTCCACCATTTTCAGATCGGCTTCGATAAGCCGCCGCGTTTTGGTCATGTGCCCGGGAAACCACTGAATGTTTTGTACCTCGCCCATTTTACAACCACTTAAAGCTCTTTATGGGAGCATAGCGCACAAACGCTTTACCCATAATGTAATTGGTATCGATAAATCCGACATCCGCAAGATTTCGGCTGTCATTGGAATTGTTGCGGTTATCGCCCATTACGAAAACGCAGTTTTCCGGAACGGTATACTCCTTGTTGCTATCCATCCAGCCCGCGTAATGATCGTGAACCTTTTCCTTGATGTAATCTTCCTCAAGCTTTTCGCCGTTGCGGTAAACCTCTCCGTTTTCAAAATCGACGCGGATAGTGTCCCCCGCCTTGGCAATAATTCTTTTTATAATAGTCTCGCCATAGATAGTGGTTCCGTGCAGGTGCAGCTTATCGGCTTCGACTATCACGATATCGCCGTAATCGGGAGTATACGCGAAATTAGTCGCGATGACCCTGTCCTTATTAACCAATGTATTATTCATAGAGTTGCCCGAAACGGTAATTGAACGAAACGCGAACAAATTCAGCGCAAGTACCGCAGCGATAGCAAAAACAAAGCAAGACGTCCAATCGAGGATATCCGCAAAAGGCTTTTTCGGTTCCTCGGTCTCGCCCTCGGATCTGTCAGACTCTGCGGGATCGTTTGCCACTCCGATATCGGTCTCCGCTAATTCAGATAATTCGGCGCTTTCAAGCTCGTTGTTTTCGTTTTCATCAAAATCGTTCATAGCAGCTCTCTTTTCTTAAAATTATCCCCAAAGCTCCCCAAAAGGGGATTTCGGGGAAATAAAGGATCAAACCTTGGACTTGACCTTTGCAGCCTTGCCGACTCTGTCGCGCAGATAGTAAAGCTTAGCTCTGCGAACCTTACCGTTTCTTACCACGTCAACGTGATCAACGGACGGAGAGTGGAGCGGAAATACTCTTTCAACGCCGCAGCCGTGCGCTACGCGTCTTACCGTAAAGGTCTCGTTTATGCCGCCGTGCTTCTTGGAGATAACGGTGCCCTCAAACATCTGGATACGGCTCTTATCGCCCTCCTTGATGCTTACATAAACCTTTACGTAATCGCCGATCTCGATTTGAGGTGCGGCTTCCTTCATACTGCTCTGTTCAATAAGTTTTAATGCGTCCATTTTTTCCTCCTAAACTTTTCGAATATTCTTGAGTTCGGCTTCTCCGAGCGCTTATATCGCGCCGCGTGTTTTTTCACGCGCTCTCAGCGGACTACCCGTTTTTAATGTGAAGATGACCGGCAGTTTTCCGTCCGATCGTTCTCGCATTAACACACGCCGTATTCTATACCTTAGTAAAGCGGCGGACAAATTCCGCCGCCGAATTTTGGGCATAGTTATACCGCGGATACTAAATGCTTTTTTATTATAACACTATCCGTAGAAAAAATCAAGGGCTTTTTATCAAAAATATACAATTTTTTTTGCAAATTTATATAACGCCCGCTAAAAATTTAAGTTATTTAAGTATTCTTTATCAAATTTAAGTAAATTATCCCTTGAAAAATCCTTAGCCAAACGCGATATCTCAAAAGCGCGTTCACGAACCTTTTCGTCCTCAAGAAACGCGATGATTCCCTGTTCCGCGGAGTTACGGCAAAACGCGGCTTCCCTGAAGCGTTTGGGGATCGCTCCGAGTTCCAGCAGCGCTCGGAAGCCGTCGGGTATGGAAAACGGCTCGCCCGAAAAGAACATCCGTCCGCCGAAGTTCGGAAGAAGCTCGAAAGCCGCCGCAGTCCTTGCCTTGTCGGTCTGTATCGCGCGGACGTCGTTCTGCGAAACGAAACAATCCTCACCTATATAATAGTAGTCGCGGTCGGTCATAATGCCGTCGCTGTCAATGATCCCGACGCGCTGCATTGCCGCCGCTGACATCAGCGCGCCGCAGGGCGAAACGCCCACGCTTTCGCAGTCTCCCACAACTTCATAAGAGCGGGTGCCGTTGTCATCTTGGCGCACCGCATCGACAGCGCCTTTTTCGGCGGGCATTCCGCTCATCAGCGCCGTTCCGTCGAACGCTCCGAGCAGCTCGAACGCGGCGCAGTGCAGCTCTCCGTCTTTTTTGTGAGCTATGCAGAACGATCTCCCGAAATCCGCCGCCGCAAAGTCGCCGTCCTCCGGCAATGTCAGCAGCGAAGCGGTAAAACGTCCGCTTATTCCCGCCGATATAAACGGCACGTACAAAATTTCACACACGTTTTCAAGTCCGAGTGAATTTGTCGTCAGCGAACGCTCCAACGCGCTCTCCGATGAAACGGGCGCGGCGATACCGACGCGTTTTATCGCGGCGGGCTTTACGGAATATTCGCGAAGCGCGGTTATAAACAGCTTTGAAAGCTCGCTCGCGGCATTTTGCGGAGTTATTTCAACCCCGAACGCCACAGACCGCGCAAAGCGCCGTTCCAACGCCAAGTCGTAAAATATCACCGCTATGGAATTCCGGGTTATGTCGCACGCGGCGGCAAGCTCGGTGCTGCGTTCAGCGCGGTATTTTTCATGTAGAATGTGTTTTTCCGAAAGCATTTTTACCTCGTTTTTCGTACTTTACGGTAACGCCATCCAAAGCGCACGGTTTTGCGCAGCGTTGCCTTTACTTAAATTATAACACAAACCGCTCATTTTTTCAAGTAAATTTATAAAAAGCCCTTGAAAATCGCTTGGATTTATGATATAATAATAAGGTATTACGCAAAAGAAAGCGGGGATACCTTTATGCAGCTTAACATCGTTCTCGGGGAACCTCAGATACCACAGAACACGGGAAATATAGCGCGAACCTGCGCGGTCACGGGGGCGCGCCTCCATATCATAAAGCCCATGGGCTTCTCCCCGACCGACAAGCAGCTTAAACGCGCGGGTCTGGATTACTGGCATTTTTTGGATATTTCATATTACGAGGGCTTTGAGGATTTCTTCTCCAAAATAGACGGGCAGTGCTTTTTCTTTACGACAAAAGCGCAAAACCGCTATACCGACGTGAAATATCCCGACAAATGCTTCATAGTTTTCGGCAGAGAGGACGCGGGACTTCCCGAGGATCTGCTTTTTAAGCACAAACGCGATTGCGTGCGTATCCCGATGATGCCAACGCTTCGCAGTCTTAACCTCTCGAACAGCGTCGCGATAGCAGCGTATGAGGTGCTGCGGCAATGGGATTTCCCCGAGCTTCAAAACTTCGGAAATCTGACAAAATTCGATTGGAGCAATGCCGATTGATAACAATTCTTACTTATGTAATCAGAGAAAGGAAAAATTATGAACGAAACGATCAGAATTATAACCGACAGCGGCTGTGATATTTCAGCGGAGGCGGAAAAGGAATGGAAGGGTCTTTTGGAAGTCATGCCGTTTGCCGTTACAATAAACGGTGAGACAAGACTTGACAGAGTGGAGATCGACGACGATGAATTCTATAAGATCCTTAAAGAAAACGATGAGATCCCGAAGCACTCGCAGATAACGCAAATTCAGTTCGAGGACAAGTTCCGCGAGCTTTACAGACAGGGCGTGCGAGCCGTTATAGTCGACGTTATCAACGCTCACGGTTCGCAGACATATTCACAGGCGAAAATAGCCGCGGAAAATGTAAAAGACGACCTGCCCGATTTAGACGTGCGCGTAATAGACGGGCGCAACTACTCGCTCGGATACGGCTATCCCATTCTTGAAGCGTGCAAAAAAATATCCGAGGGTCAAAGCGTCGACAGCGTGGTAAGCTATCTCGAAGACTGGGCAAGTCACGTTGAGGCTTATCTCATCGGCTTCGATCTGCGCCACATGAAAAAATCGGGGCGAATTTCGGCGGCTGCTTCTTTCCTCGGCGAACTCATGGGCTTGAAGCCTTTGATAGTGCTGTACGACGGAATTACCGAGGTTGTTAAAAAAGCGCGCGGCGAAAAAGCCGTAATCGACGCGGCTGTTGAGACTGTGGCTTCAAAAATGATACCCAAGACCCCTTACTCCGTTATCACCACCACAAAACCCGAACAAGAAAAGGAATTCATCGATAAGCTTACCAAGAAAATCGGATATCCTCCGACAATGGTCGAAAAAATGGGCGTGGTAGTAAGCTGTAACGCGGGTCCGCAAAGCGTGGCGGTGTTTATCAGAGGACAGGAACGCGATAAAGCAAGCGCCGACTGAAACATTTAGCGACACGCCGTATGAGGAGAAAAAACGACAATTTGAGTTCCTTAATTGATATTTGATTTACAGGGAGAGTAACATTGGGCGGCTTTAAATATATTCAAGATATTTTCGGCAACTTTATCAGAATTATCCAATCCGTCACGATATTTGACATTTTGGATATTTTCCTGCTTACCATTTTGATATACGCGCTGATAAAGCTTATGCGCGAAACGCGTGCAATGCAGCTTTTAAAGGGAATTTTCCTGCTTGTGTTGGTTTTCATTTTCGTTAAATCCTTTGACCTTAAGGTTATGGGATATCTTATCGACAACTTTACACAAGTGGGAATTATCGCGCTTATCATCGTCTTTCAGCCCGAGGTTCGGCGAATTCTTGAAAAAGTCGGCAGAGCTAAAGTATCGACGCTCGGCGGCTCCTCCGACAAAAACGTTTCCGCACGCGACAAAGCGATCTTGGGAATCGCGGAGGCTTGCTCTCGGCTTCATGACAGCAAAACAGGCGCGCTTATCGTTATCGAGCGTGAAACGCGCCTTGGCGACATCATCGAAAAGGAGACCACAAGCGTTATCAACGCGGAATGCGAACCGGAGCTTTTCTGCAACCTTTTCTACAACAAAGCGCCGCTGCACGACGGCGCGGTCATTATCCGCAACTTCAGGATCTATGCGGCGGGGTGCTTTTTGCCGAACACTCAAAAGGATCAATACCTTTCAACGGAGCTTGGTTCGCGCCACAGAGCCGCCGTGGGTATGAGCGAAAACTCCGACGCGCTTGTTATCGTGGTTTCCGAGGAAACGGGCAACATATCCGTCGCTCTCGACGGACAGCTCTCACGAGATCAGACCCGCGAGAGCCTTATCACAATAATGCGAAAATATATGCCCGGAGCGGAATCCGCCAAAAAGAGAAAAAAACGCGCTGAAGCGGAATAAGGAGGAACAGCTTTGAAAAACCTTTTCGGTAAAATTTTCGACGGCATCAAAAAAAATTACAAAACGCTTATCCTTGCTTTTTTTATCGCGTGCGTGCTTTGGATAGTTGTTTCCGTGCTGGTTTTCGATACCATTGACAACCGCATAAGCGGTATTTCGATCGAAGCTCAGCCCACCGAGTTTATGTCGCAGAATAATTTGCAGATAGTAAGCGAACTTAACGACAAAGTGAATATCAAAATTCAAGGCAAGCGCTATGATATAAGCGACCTTAAAGCGACAGACTTTCTCGCTTCCGTTGATTTGTCGACCGTGCGTTCCGCGGGAGAATATACGCTGCCGCTTGTCGTAACTTCAAAAAACGACCGCAAAGTCACGATCACGGATACGGAACCCGCAAGGATATCGCTTACCCTGGATGAGATAATCTCCAAAGAATTTCCCGTTGAGGGAACCGCCGATATCAGTCTTCCCGAAGGCTTTTACCCCGGAGATATCACCACGTCTCCCGCGACGGTCACTCTTACGGGTTCTTCAAGCACTTTAAACAAGATAACAAAAGTCGAGGCACGAAGCACGCGTCACGGAGAGATTGCCGAAACCGAACAGACGGGCAGCGAGATATTTCTTTACGAAGCGGGCAGCGTTCCGATCGCCGCAGACGATATAAAATTCTCCACAGACAACATTCTGGTAAATATTCCGATATTCAAGCAAAAGGAACTTCCCCTCAAGTTCTCCATTATCAACTATCCGGAGAATTTTGATATCAACAGCCTAAAATACACTATCCAACCTGAAAAGCTGACCGTTGCCGCGCCCGACGATTCCATAAACAACATCTCCGAGCTTGACATCGGCACTATCGACCTTTCCAACCTCACTCTCAACAGCACCTCTTATATCCCGATAGTGCTGCCCGAGGGCTATAAAAACCTTTCGGGCAACAACAATGCGCGAATCGAATGGCAAATAGACGACTACGGAAAGCTTGATTTTACCGTTTCCGACGAGAACATCAAAATAAACAACAAACCCAATAACTTTGATGTCTCCCTCATCACCAACTCTCTAAATATAACGGTCATAGGACCCAGCAACAGAATTTCCAACATCACAGCGTCCGATATCACCGTTACGGCAAATCTGCTTGGAACGCAGCTGCACGAAGGCTCGCAGGACGTTTCGGTATCCGTGCAGATAAAAGGCAGCAAACAGCCGTGTTGGGCTTCGGGCGACTACAAGATAACGATCAGTGCGCAGCCAAAGGATGATGAACAATAATGGCGATCATCGTTTCTCAAATCAAAACGGGGTTGGAAAAGCCGAAAGACCACGCGATAAAAAAGGCGGTTTCTTCACTAAAAATCTCCCAAAATGAGATAAGGACCGCAAAGATATTTAAAACCTCGGTTGACGCGCGGCGCGAAATTACGTTTGTAAGCTCGGTTTATCTGGAGCTTGCAAGCGCTGAAAAAGAACGGCGGCTTGCGGAAAAATTCGCGAACGTCAAGCGGTTTGAACGCAAAGAGCTTTCCGTGAAATTCGGCGACAAACCGCTTGACGGAGACATTGTGATCGCGGGCTTCGGTCCCGCGGGAATGTTCTGCGCGCTTACCTTGTGCGAATTCGGCTACAAACCGATAGTTCTGGAGCGCGGCGCGGCTATGGACGAAAGAATAACCGCCGTTGATAAATATCAGAAAAGCGGCGTGCTCGATACGCAGACCAACGTTCAGTTTGGCGAGGGCGGAGCGGGCACGTTTTCGGACGGCAAACTTACGACGCGCATTAACGACCCGCTTTGCTCACGAGTTCTTGAAAAGCTCTGCGAATTCGGCGCACCGAAAGATATTCTCACAAACGCGAAGCCGCATATCGGCACGGACAAGCTGCGCGGCGTTGTGAAAAAACTGCGGAAACGCGTTATCGAGCTTGGCGGCGAAGTGCGTTTTTTGTCGGCGGTCGAAGACGTTAACATCAGCGGCGGGCGGCTTTGCTCGGTCAAAACAAACGGCGGCGAGATAAAATGCGGAGCGCTGATTCTCGCGATCGGGCATTCGGCGCACGACACCTTTGAAATGCTCCTCAAAAAAGGCGTGGAACTTATCCCGAAGCCTTTTTCGGTAGGCGCCAGAATTGAACATCTGCAATCCGATATCGACAAGGCGCTTTACGGGAAATATGCCGGGCATCCCGCGCTTCCTCCCGCGGAATACGCGCTCTCTTACCGTGAAAACGACCGCGGCGTTTATACGTTTTGCATGTGTCCGGGAGGATTTGTGGTGGCTTCCGCAAGCTCTGACGGGAGCATTGTCACAAACGGAATGAGTTACTTTGAACGCTCGGGCGAAAACGCCAACAGCGCGGTACTGGTATCCGTTTCGCCGAATGATTTTGGCAATAAACCGCTTTCGGGAATTGATTTTATTCACGGCTTGGAAACAAAAGCCTTTGATTTGGGCGCAAAACGCGGCGCAAACGGCTCCGCTCCCGCAATGATGACGCGCGAGTTTTTAAGCGGCGGCAGCGCGTTTTCACCTGGACGCGTTGTTCCGACTTATCCGCTCGGGGTACAGCCTTGCGATCTTAAAGAGCTGTTTCCCGATTTTGTTAATGAATACCTTATTAAAGGCATAAGTCAATTTGAGCGCAAAATTCACGGTTTTTCGGACAGCGACAGCGTTCTCACCGCTATCGAAACGCGAAGCTCCTCGCCCGTTAGAATTCCGCGCGGAGAGTTGGGGGAAGCCGTTTCATGCGAAAACCTCTTCCCTTGCGGCGAGGGCGCGGGCTACGCGGGAGGGATAATGTCGGCGGCTGTAGACGGAATTAAGACCGCCGTGCGGATCATGGAGAAATTCTCAAACAAATAATGTTAAGCGCGGAGCTTTATAAACAGCTTCGCGCTTTTCGGTTCCCTATTTTTAAATTGTATTTTGTCGTGATATTTGCTCAACTTAAAATTGGGCATTATGCACAAATTTCCGTAACTTTACTCTCGGAAATTGGCTTAGCTTTAATGACAAAGTAACAAATTTGTATGGTTTTAATAAAAATATTAAAAAAAGAGTTGTAATTTTGGTAAAAGAGTGGTATAATTAAACTAGATATAAATATAAAAAAATTATTGGGGAAAGTCTTGAAAGGAGTCCGATTTAATGAAATTGGCGGTTATATTATTAGGTGTACTTTCCGCGGCTTTCTTGGCGGCTTTGATTTTTGCTTTTTACAAAATAGTTTTAATGGAAAAAGAGGCTAAACACAACCTAAATATTGATGAAATGACGGGGGTATACAACCGCGACGGCTTTATGCGCGCGGGAAGAGAAACATTGGAGCATTCTCACAGCCGTTCCGACGGAGATATCGCGCTCATTGTTTTCGACGTGGATAAACTGCGGCTGATAAACACGCTTTTCGGCACCGAAGAGGGCGACAAGGTGGTATGCGCTTTTGCGGAAGCGGTAAAACACATCGCCGGCAAAGGCGACGTTTTCGGGCGCGTTGACACCGATGATTTTGCGCTTTTGGCAAAGCTCCACGGTAAACAACCGTCGGAGATAATTGACAATTTCGCCAAGGTGCTTCCCACGCTTATCGCGAACGGAGCTTTGTACGAACAGCTGAACTTTTATGCGGGCGTTTGCGTATATGACGGACATGACGATATTTACACGCTGTTTAACAAGGCTAATCTTTGTCTTTTGACGCATTCGGAAAATCAGCGCGTTTCGGAGTTTACCAGCGATATGGAAAGCCGTATGGTGGAAAACGAAATTATGCGTTCGGAAATGCTGGAGGCTCTCAAAAACGGGCAATTTGAGCTGTATTATCAGCCGAAGGTCTCATTTAAAAGCGGTGAGATCGTGGGCGTTGAAGCGCTTATACGCTGGCATCATCCCGTTAAAGGCTTTGTTCCGCCGTGCGATTTTATTCCTCTCGCGGAGCAGTTCGGCATTATCACAAAAATTGACGAGTGGGGGCTTATGACGGCTTGCCGTCAGGGAAAAAAGTGGCAGGATATGGACTTACATCCGGTTGTTATTTCAGTGAATATGTCGCAGGCTCAATTTGTGAGAACTGATGTTTTCGCAACTGTCGTTCACGCGTTGGAAGAAACGGGCTTCGACCCGAAATATTTAGAGATCGAAGTAACCGAAACAATGGCTATGATGGACGTTGAGCATACAGTAAACGTTTTGAATAAAATTCACGGTCTGGGCGTTTCTATTTCAATGGACGACTTCGGCACGGGTTATTCTTCGCTGGCTTCGCTTAAAACCATTCCTTTCGACGTGCTGAAAATAGACAGGAGCTTGGTTTGCGATGTAAACGACAACGACACCTCGAAACGTATTACAAGCGCGATAGTTGCAATGGGTAAAGCTCTTAAAATGGTGGTTCTCGCCGAAGGCGTTGAAACAAACGAGCAATGTAAGCTTCTTACGGATCTCGGCTGCGACTTGGCGCAAGGATATTACTACAGCAAACCGCGCCCCGCAAACGAAATAGAAGCTATGCTTATTTTTCCGGTCAATTCCAAAATGGCAATTTGAATGAATACAGCCCCGTACAAAAATCGCGCTGCGGATTTTGTACGGGGCTGCTTTTATGTGTACTTATTGATCTTATGCAGAAGTTTGCGCTTCGCCTTGACTTCGTCGGGATTGCGCTTGTCGGTCAGTATCTTGATAGCGACGTTCATAATGCCGTTACGCTCGTTTTCGGAGTATATGTAGTTCGCGGCGGTCGCGTACTTCGGCGGCAGCGCTTCGGGATTGAACTTTCCCTTGATAGTTTCCCAAAACTCCTTTCCGATCTCGCTGTTCAGATTTATCTCGATCTTGATGTCGTTAATGATTATGTTGTCGTTCTCATTAGTTTCGTTAACCAGCCGATAACCCTTAACCAGCCCGATATCCTGAATTACATAATGCTTGTATTCTTCCTCGATATTCTCTTTCTTCATTGTTAATTCCTTGTTAAAACAATTTTTTCGTCAATTTTCTCAAAACCGATTTTTTCGTAAAACGGCAATAACCCGTTTTCGCAGATAACGAAAACCTTGCTAAGAGACAATTCCGCGCACGCTGACAGAATAAGCCTTGAAGCCGTGCCGCGTCCGCGCTTTTCGGGTACTGTCGCGATTTGCGAAAGCAGCGCTTCTTCGTTTAAATTATGCTGAATCGTCAGCGCGGAGCCGTCCAGCTTTCTGACTTGCGCGATACCGTGCCGAATTCTGTGCGACATATCGACATACCACGGCTCGTAGTCAAAGGCAAACGCTTTGGAGAGTATTTTGTAGATCTCGCCAAGCGGCGGATTTTTTTCAACGTCGGAGCATTCAAGAGAACTTCCGCAGAAAATCATTAAATTTACAGCTTTAAAGCCGCAATTTAAAAACGCCGCCAGACGTTCGCCAAACTCTTTCGAGCAGAATATCTCCGAAAATCCGTGAAAAGCGAGAAACCGCGCCAATTCCTCAAAATCACAATTCCCGTTTTCACACAACACGAAACTGCCGTTCATTTCGCAAAACGCAAGGTTTTCCGAAGTGTAAAAACGGCAGAAATCGTATCCTGTTCCGTAGGCGAGGAGCAATGCACGTATTTTTTGCGCTTCAACGCCCTTTTCGGGTAAAAGCAGTTCTTCCGGAGAGTTTACGCGCTTTATCATAACTCTCCCGCCGCCGAAAGCATTTTCTCGGCGAGGTCGTTCACCGCTCTGTAATCGCTTTCTTTTATGATGCAGGACGGCGAGTGCAGATATCTGCACGGCACGGAGATCGCGCAGGTACGCACTCCTCCGCGGCTTACGTGAATAGAACCGCTGTCGTTGCCGCCCGCTATCAAAGTTTTTGTTTGAACGGGAATTCCATTCGCTTTGGCGGTCTCAAACGCGAGACCGTAAAGCGCCCTGTCGTAAACCGTCCCTCTGTCCATATACGATACTACCGCGCCTTTTCCGAGTTCGCAAACCTTTTTGCCGCCCGAAACGCCCGCGATATCGCATGCGGTCGTCGTTTCAAGCACAAACGCAATATCGGGCGCTATCGAGAATGCCGCCGCCTTTGCGCCGCGCGTACCGATCTCCTCTTGAACCGTGAACGCGTACCACGCATCATATTCGGGGTCGCCGTTTATCATATTCATCATAATAAGACAACCCGCGCGGTCGTCGATAGCTTTTCCCTTTATAAAACCGTCGCCGAACTCAAAGAAATCCGCGTCAAAATAAGCATAGCTTCCGCGCGGCGCGAGCTTTTCCGCTTCTTCCTTGGAGCCTGCGCCGATATCGAGATACAGCTCGTCAAAATTCGGCATTTGTTTGCGCTCGTCCTTGGATTGCTGATGAATGGCTTTTGTGCCGACAACTCCGACGGCTCCGCTTTCGAGCCTTAACGTTCTGCCGAGAACGACTGCGGGATTTATACCGCCAACCGCGCCGAAACTCAAAAAGCCGTCCTCGGAGACATCGGTTATCATAAAGCCGACTTCGTCAATATGCGCCGCGAACATTATCTTGTTTTTCGGCGTTTTTCTTCCCTTTTTAAACACAAGCAAATTTCCGAGATTATCGGTAACGATATCGTCCGCTTTTATACGTGAAATTATATGATCGCGGACGCGGCTTTCATCGCCCGAGGAACCGTTAATCAGGCAAAGTTCCTTTAAATTCTCAATCATTTTCGGATCCTCCCTCGGCATACGCGGCGATCAATTTTGCGGTTGATTTTATGTCGTTTAAATTTACGGCTTCAACGGGAGTGTGCATATATCTTATAGGAAAAGAAAGCGTACAGCACTTAACTCCGCTTCCCGAAACGCCGATAGCGTCAGCGTTCGTCCCCGTACTGTCGGGCATAATCTCCTCGGTAAACGAAATATTCTTTTCACGCGCGAGTTTTCGCAGAGAGTTCGACATCTTTTTGTCCAAAACCGCCGAAAATCCTATCATAACGCCGCTTCCGAGCGGCACTGTTTCCTTTGGGTCTCCGTCGGGCGTTCTGCCGAAAGACACGTCCACCGCGATACATTCATCGGGTTTAATGCGAAAAGCGGCTTGCTTCGCGCCGCGTTCTCCGGTTTCCTCCTGCGCCGAAAAACATACGGCGAGATCGTAAGCCAAGTCCTTGCCTTTCAGCATATCAAGCGCCGCCAAAATCGCGCAAACGCCGCTTCTGTCGTCAATCGCGGACGATGATACCGTATCGCCGCAAAGCTCCTTAAACTCCGAATTTACGGTAACGCGGTCGCCAAGCGATATCGCTTCCTCTGCTTGTCCTTTTGTCAAACCGACGTCGATCGATATATCGGCGATCTCGGGCGCGCCGCTTTCCTTTTGAACGTGCGGCGGCAAGGTCGAAACCACGCCGCGCACGGCGCGTTTTCCGTGAACCGTCACCGACTGCGCCAACAGCGTTTTCACATCGGGCGAGCCGCACGAACCCACGCTCAAAAAGCCTTTGTCGTCAATATAGGTTACGATATAGCCCACTTGATCGATGTGAGCGTCCAGCATAAGAAGTTTCGCGTTTTCACGGTGCGACCTCACAAAACCCGTAACATTTCCGAAAGCGTCAACCGAAACCTCTTCGACATATTGCTTCAGAAAATCCGCCGCAGCGTTTGAAGCCGCGAACTCATCGCCCGAAACGCCAACGCGTTCCGTCAACTCTTTCAAAGCCGATTTTATATCCAAACAAAATTCCTCCCCCGCCGATTGCCGCCGATCATTTCAAAAAATCATTTTTGATATCGCCGATATTAAAGTTATAACCTTTATAATTCATCGCCAACAATTTATAATTAACGATATCGGGCGGCAAATTAAGACTTGCCGAAATGCCCGCGATATCCGAACCGCTTGCCGCGTCCAATATATCATCGTCCGAAATAAGCACGCACGCCGCGAATAAATTCGCTTCACGCTCGGTTTTGTTGTTATCGAGAAACAAGGTGTTTTCGCGAATACCGCCCGTCGAAAGCTCTCGGTGAAGCATATCATGTCCAAACTCGTGAGCGCACACCACCTTTTTCGATGCGGCGTCCAGTTCCTCGTTTATCACAATATATCTTACCCCGTTTTCGCAGATATAAAAGCCCTTTAAACCGCCGAGCTTTCGCTGCCAGACATTCGCACCCGAATTTTCGGCAGTTTCAAAAATATCCCTGCCGCCGTATTTCTCAAGAACCAACGCGGCAGTTTCGATAATTCGGCGCATTATTTCTTGCCCTTGCGGGAATCCTCATAAATTTCGGTAAGGCAGCGCATAAGGTTATATTTATCTTCGTCGCTAAGCGAGTTGCCCGCAAAAAGTCCTTTTGACTGCGACAAAAACTTTGCCGCTTCACATGTGCTGCCGCCGCTTTGAGCAAGCCCCTTTATGAATTTTTCTTCCTGCGTAAGCTGAATCTCCTGATTATCGTCCAAAAGAAATTCCGGCGTTACGTTAAGTTCCTTTGCTATTTTATCAAGAATGGTTTTACGCGGTTTGCGCGTCTCGCTCATATAATAAGCGAACGCGCGGTAGGTAATGCCCACTTTCTCGGCGAATTTAACGCGGGACATGTTCTTTCTCGTAAGTAAGATGTCCATTTTTTCATTGATTTTCATAGTTTTGACCCTCCGATTTTACGTGTTGTTTTAATACATTCACAATTATATTATACCAATGAACGCATGATTTGTCAAGGCTTTTTGAAAAAATATTGAGAAAATTCACAAAATATGAATAATATCTCTCATTCTGAATATTTTTGCTTGACATTTGCCAAAAAAGGTGTATAATAGAATTTGTAATTATTATTTTATTAAGGAGACACTAAAATGGCTAAGGAAATTAAAAAGGTAGTTTTGGCATATTCGGGCGGTCTTGATACTTCTATCATCATTCCGTGGCTGAAAGAAACATATCCGGGCGTTGAGGTTATATGCGTTGCGGGTAATGTAGGTCAGGACGCGGAGATCGTAGGTCTTGAGGAACGCGCTAAGAAAACGGGCGCTTCCAAACTCTATATAGAGGACATTCAGGACGAGTTCGTGAACGACTTCATTTTCCCGACCTTGAAAGCGGGCGCAAAATACGAGGGCTATCTTCTCGGCACGTCGTTCGCGCGTCCTCCTATCGCGAAGAGATTGGTTGAGATCGCGAAGAAAGAAGGCGCGGACGCTATCTGCCACGGCTGCACGGGCAAGGGCAACGACCAAGTCCGCTTTGAGCTGACGATAAAGGCGCTGGCTCCCGAGTTGGAAATTATCGCGCCGTGGAGAATTTGGGACATCAAATCGCGCGACCAAGAGATCACTTACGCGGAGGAGCACAATGTTCCCATTAAGATCACCCGCGAGACCAACTACTCCAAGGATATGAACTTGTGGCACCTCTCGCACGAGGGTCTTGACCTTGAAGACCCCGCGAACGAGCCGCAGTACAACAAAGAGGGCTTTTTGGAGCTTGGCGTTTCTCCCGAACAGGCTCCCGACAAACCCACATACATCACTCTCCACTTTGAGAAAGGTATCCCGACCGCTCTCAACGGCGAGAAAATGGACGGCGTTAAACTCATCAAGACCTTGAACAAGCTCGGCGGCGAGAACGGTATCGGTTTGTTTGACGTTGTTGAAAACCGCTTAGTCGGTATGAAATCGCGCGGCGTTTACGAAACTCCCGGCGGCACGATTTTGTATCACGCTCACGAGGTGCTTGAAACTATCTGTCTTGACAAGGAAACTCAGCACTACAAAGCGGGTCTCGCTCAGAAATACGCGGATATTGTTTACAACGGTCAGTGGTACACTCCCCTGCGCGAGGCTATGGACGCATTCGTTGACAAGACCCAAGAGACGGTTACGGGCGACGTTAAGCTGAAGCTTTACAAGGGCAATATCATTAACGCAGGCGTAACCTCTCCGTACACCTTGTACAGTGAGGACTTTGCATCGTTCGGCGAGGACGACGTTTACAACCAGAAAGACAGCGCGGGCTTTATCAACCTGTTCGGTCTGCCTATCAAGGTAAAGGCTCTTCTTGACGCGGAGAGAAACAAGTAATTGAAATAAGCAAGTTGGGGCGGGAATCGGCTTTCCCGCTTCAATATTTATAGCGGTTCTGTTTTAAAATAGGGGGGTTCTATGCTGAATATTGTTTTTTCCGCGATCGTTTATACTGCGCTGACTGTTTTCATAGTTCTGCTGATCGTTGATATCGTTAAATTGAGTCAGAAGCTGAAAAAGGTTATGCAAGTACGGAGCTTTTCCGATATGGCAGAAGTAGAAGCGGAAGTTAAGGCAGCCGCTTTCAGAAATATGTCACGGTCAAGGGATAAAGAGTTTTTGCTTATGCTGTCATACGCTGTGAACGGAACGGAATATTCAAAAGAACTCAGTCTGTACTATCCGCCAAATACCATAGCCAATATATCGGTCGGATCAAAAGTGACGATTATTTATGATCAAAACGATCCCAACATGGCTATATTAAAGGGCAATAAAGAACAAGAAACCTTGAAAATGCTGCGAAATTACGATATAGCATACATTTGCTGTGCGCTGATAGTCGCGCTTGTGGTGTTCTTTGTCGCGGGACTTAATTTCAATTTGATATGATATAAACGGTTACATATCTTTACAAACTGTACGAATTCGGCGTGAGTTTTTTCGCCCGCTTATGCTTATTTAGAGGTGCGTTATGGGATTTGACGAATACGCTGCGCTTTTCTTGACGATTGCCGTGACATTGGCTTACTGCTTTATGCACTTTAAAAACCTAAAGCCGTTTATTCGTCAAGCGCACAATATAAACCGTCTCAAAGAGCGTTCCGACCTTGTTCAAACGACTGCGGAAATCATCGACGTAGAAACACGCAATTTAAGCGGACTTAAATTGGATATTGGCAAGCTCTATGTGATACGGGTTCAATACCGCGCTGAAAAAGAGTTTCGCGGAGTTGAACACGCTGACGTCTTTCTTGTGAAAGAGCCGACCGCGCGCGTCGGGGAAAAAATCGACGTTATTTACAGCCGTGGCGACCCGTCCGTTATAATGACTGCCGACAATCGCGAAAGCAAAGGCACTGCGGGATTTTGGGTGCGTATCTTCATCGGCGTTTTGGTATTTTTCGTAATTGTTTTGGCGGTGTTTTACGGTTTATGTGAATACGGTTTGCCGGACGATTGACATGTTGGAGGTGCGTTATGTCGCCTATTCTAAGAATAGTTTTGCTCGGCGTGTTTCTCGGCGCTTTGCTTGATCTGATAAGCGCGATAAAAAGACTGTGCCCGATGATAAAGCGCATTAACGAAATAAAGCGCGCCCGAAACAGTTATAACGCGATAAGCGTGGAAGCGGAAATAATCGCGATACAAACAAAGCCGCTGGACAAATTGGACACGGAATACGACGTTAAACTCTACTACGAGGTCGGGTATCAAAAATTCTACAAAGACTTTATTCTGGTAAACAAACAGGCTCTGCGCATTGGGCAAAAGCTTACGCTTCTCTGCGACGGCGACGACCCCGAGCAGGCTTATATAGAAGAATTTAACGATAAATTCGGCGAAAACTACCAAATGAAAAACGTTATCGTGAATATCGTTATCAGCATTCTGATAATGCTCGCCGACTCGATAATATCCGCGTTCGGCTACATAAACGGCGATCCGTAAAAGAAAGGAAAGATAACTATGGCAATGATGTGGGCTGGAAGATTTTCCAAGGAAGTTGACAGCAAAGTAAACGCGTTCAACTCGTCGATAGCGTTTGACGCGAGAATGTACAAACAGGATATCGCGGGCAGTATCGCGCACGCGACTATGCTCGGCGAACAGGGCATAATTTCTATGGAGGACAGTTTAACGCTTATCGGCGGTCTTAAAGAGATACTCGCCGATATCGAAAGCGGTGCTCTTGTATTCGACCCCAATGCCGAGGATATTCACATGTTTATCGAAGCGGAGCTTACCAAACGTCTCGGAGACGTGGGAAAGCGGCTTCACACCTCGCGTTCCCGCAACGACCAAGTAGCGCTCGACATTCGTTTGTATCTCCGCGATGAGATAAAAGAAATAAAAAAGCTGATAAAAGAGTTAATAGACACGCTCTGCAAGATAGCAAAGGAACATGCCGACACGATCATGCCGGGCTACACGCATTTGCAGAGAGCGCAGCCCATTACGTTCGGTCATCATCTGATGGCTTACGCGCAAATGCTGCTGCGCGATATCGAGCGGCTGAACGATACCGAAAAGCGTATGAACGTCTGCCCGCTCGGAAGCTGCGCTTTGGCGGGAACTACCTATAACATTGACAGACAGCGTTCCTCTTCCCTTTTGGAAATGCGCGAACCTATGGCTAATTCCTTGGACGGTGTTTCCGACCGCGATTTCTGTATAGAACTCGCAAGCGCAATTTCCATTTGCATGATGCATTTGTCGCGGTTCTCCGAGGAAATTATTATGTGGTGCTCGTGGGAGTTTAAGTTTATCGAACTTGACGACGCGTTCTCAACCGGTTCTTCGATAATGCCGCAAAAGAAAAACCCCGACGTTACGGAGCTTATCCGCGGAAAGACCGCGCGGGTTATCGGCGACAATATGACGCTGCTCACAATGATGAAAGGACTTCCGCTTGCCTACAACAAGGATATGCAAGAGGACAAGGAAGCGATTTTCGACGCGGTGGACAATATCAAGCTCTGTTTGGTGACGTTTATTCCAATGCTCAATACTATGAAAGTTCTCAAAGATAATATGCGGAAAGCGGCGGCGAAAGGTTTTATTAACGCCACGGACTGCGCGGACTATCTCGTCAAGAAAGGTATGCCGTTCAGAACGGCGTACAAGATAACGGGCGGCTTAGTCGCTCATTGCATTAATAAGAACACAACTCTCGAGGAACTTCCGCTCGACGATTACAAAGCGGCAAGCGAGCTTTTCGACGAGGACGTTTACAAGGCGATAAATCTTGTGACCTGCGTTAAAGAGCGCAAATCTTTCGGCGGTCCCTCGCCCGAAAGCGTTTTGGCGCAGATAGAAATTACGGAAAAGAAACTGGGTGAAATTTATGTTTAAAGTATATATAGACGGACAAGAGGGCACAACGGGCTTGAAAATTCTCGAACGTTTCAAAAACAGAAACGACATCGAGCTTCTCCGAATTGACGAGGACAAGCGAAAAGATAACGATGAGAGAAAAAAGATGATAAACTCATCCGATTTTACGTTTCTTTGCCTACCCGACGCGGCTTCAAGAGAAGCCGTCGCAATGGCGGACGACAAAGTCCGAATTATCGACGCTTCCACGGCGCACAGAACAAATCCCGATTGGGCTTACGGCTTTCCCGAACTGGGTAAGGATTTTCGCGAAAAGATAGCGAAAAGCAACAGAGTTGCCGTTCCGGGGTGCTACGCCAGCGGATTTATTTCAATGGTTTATCCGCTTGTGAAATTGGGAATATTACCTAAAGATTATCCCGTTTCGGCTCACGCGGTTTCGGGTTACAGCGGCGCGGGAAAGAAAGCTATCGCGGTCTACGAAAGCGCAGACAGACCCGCCGATTTCGACAGTCCTCGGCAATACGCGCTTACTCAACAGCACAAACATCTTCCCGAAATGCAGAAGATATGCGGTTTGGAATACGCGCCGACGTTCAATCCGCTGGTGTGCGATTACTTCAGCGGAATGGTGGTATCGCTGCCGCTTCATACGCGTTTGCTTACAAAAAAATACAGCGCGGACGATATTCGCAAAGAATTAACGGAATACTATGCCGACAGCTTTTTCGTAATGGTCAAGCCCGAGGACGAGCCGCAGGACGGCTTTATCGGCGCGAATAACCTTAGCGGTACGAATTTTATGGAAATATTCGTAAACGGCAATGATGAGCGGCTTATCATCAATTCGCGGCTCGACAACCTCGGCAAGGGCGCAAGCGGCGCGGCGGTTCAATGCCTTAACATTATGATGGGCATTGACGAGAAATCGGGCTTGATATAATGTCGCACAAAGAAATATTGGAGTACTGTCTCGCGAAAAAGGGCGCGTATCAAGACTGTCCTTTCGGTGACAAGTCGATAGTTGTTAAAGTCAAAAAGCGAATATTCGCGCAGCTTTTTTGTCTGAACGGAGAGCCGATGTTCACATTTAACGGCGACGCGCTTACGGGAGACTTTTACCGCAAAACGTACCCCGGCGATGTAAAGCGAGGTTATCATTGCCCGCCCGTTCAGCAGCCGTATTTTAATACGGTAAATCTGAACGGCAGTGTTCCCGACGAGGAAATATTCCGTATGATAGACGGTTCATACGAATATGTTGTGAGCAAGCTGACTAAAAAGGTTCAAAAAGAATTGGAAAACGAGTAACTTTTCCGATTTTGATTTAGAGAGGTTTACAAAATGGTTAAATTTAAAGGTTATGAATTCGTGGATGGCGGCGTTTGCGCCGCAGAAGGGTTTACAGCGGGCGGCGTTATCGCGGGCATCAAGGCGGGCAACGTCACCAAGCGCGACCTCGCTATGATTTACTGCGCGGAACGCTGCAAAACGGCGGCGCTGTTCACGCAAAACAAGGTAAAGGGCGCTCCGATAATCGTTTCAAAGGAGCACTTAAAGGACGGTTACGCTCAGGCGATAATCGTAAACAGCGGCAACGCCAACACTTGCAATCCCGATGGCGTTGAGATAGCCAACGAAATGTGCGCTCTTACGTCTGAAGCGCTTGACATTGACGAAAGCGATATTCTTGTGGCTTCTACGGGAGTTATCGGGCAGAAGCTCGATATCAAACCTATCAGGATTATGATACCGACTCTTGCGAAGTCACTCTCAAAAAAGCACAGCGGCGACGCGGTCGAAGCAATTATGACGACAGACACCCGCAAAAAGGAAGTTGCGGTAGAATTTGAGATAGACGGCAGAAAATGTCACGTCGGCGGAATGTCAAAGGGCAGCGGAATGATAAATCCCAATATGGCGACAATGCTCGGTTTTATAACCACAGACGTTGCTATCGCTCAGGAGCTGCTTGACAAGGCGCTCCGCAAAGTCAACCGTTTGACTTACAATATGGTAAGCGTGGACGGAGATACTTCCACAAACGACAGTCTTTTCTTGATGAGTTCGGGGCTTGCGAAAAATCCCGAGATCATCTGCGAAGATAAGAATTACGAGCTTTTCGAGAACGCGCTTTACGCGGTTATGATGAACCTTGCGCGCGAGACGGCACGCGACGGCGAGGGCGCGACTAAACTTATAGAATGTATCGTAAACAACGCGCCGACCGAAGATATTGCGCGTTCGGTTGCGAAATCCGTTATTTCGTCGAGCCTTGTAAAGGCGGCGCTTTTCGCGGCGGACGCGAACTGGGGACGAATTCTTTGTGCTATCGGCTACGCGGAGGGTGATTTTGAGATAAACAAGACTTCCGTTGAACTTGCGAGCGCAAAAGGCAAAATGACAGTATGCGTAGACGGCGCGGGGATCAGTTTTGACGAGGCTGTCGCGAAAGAAATTCTATCCGAAGAAGAGATAAAAATTCTCGTTGACCTGCATTGCGGTCATGAAAACGCTGTTGCTTGGGGCTGCGATCTGACGTTCGATTACGTTAAGATCAACGCGGAGTACAGATCATAAGGAGCGGATATGAAACCCAAACATCTTGAAAAAATACTGCGCGTGACCGAATTTGACGACCGCGGTACTATGAGCGGAATAATCGTCTGCGAATGCGGATGCGAAAAATTTGGTATCAAGTATTTCGGCGACATTTATCCACCGCATATCATTGGGACTCGGGCAATGGACGAAAACAGGTACGCTTGCGTTGTCAAAGCCGTTTGCTGTGACTGCGGCAAGGAATGGGAACTGTTCGACTACTCAAAGCACGGCTATGACGGGTTTATCTGTAAGGACGGCGTTTCTGTTCCCGAAGAAAAGCTCGTTACCGCAGTTGCGGGTGAAGAACACGATTTTGAAGTTGAAATATCTATCGAGTTTGACGACGAGGAGCAATTCATCGAAGAAGTCGTCGACGACCCGCCCGAGGGAATGAATTTTACTCCCGACGACCGCGTTAATATCTGGAGCTGGGTGGTTATCAACTTAAAATGCGCGAAAAGCGGCAAGGTGCTAAAGGATTTTGTGAATATCGAATTGGCGTAAAAATGATAAAAGTCAGCTTTTTTTCAAAAAATCCGTCGGACGACGTTTGTGCTCTTTTAGAGCGCGATTTTACGAAAAATATGTGTATCGAAGATTGGTTAATTATAAAAATACCCTCACTGAAATTCGATTGTATGGATTTTCCAAATGATTTGCCAGACCGCTATGACTGCTATTTCACAAGCGGTTCGGAAGAGAATGACGCAATAGACGTATGTCGTCTGCTCAAAGAAAGTCCGGTAGGTTTTACTGTCGGCATCGTCGACGACAATATGAACTTCATAAAAGAAATAACAGAGGTGCAGAAAAATGCAGATAGATTATGACGTAAGAGCAAACGTGATGATAGAGGCTCTGCCCTATCTTCAAAAATACAACAACAAGGTAGTCGTGATAAAGTACGGCGGCAACGCGATGACTAACGAGGACTTGAAGCAAGCCGTAATGCGCGATATCGTAATGCTGACTACCGTCGGGATAAAAGTCGTGCTGGTGCACGGCGGCGGTCCCGAAATTAACGATATGCTGGATAAAGTCGGAAAAAAGAGCCAGTTTATTAACGGATTGCGCTACACCGATGAGGAAACCATAGACATAGTTCAAATGGTTCTCGCGGGTAAGGTGAATAAAAGTCTTGTTTCGCTGCTCGAAACACACGGTGGAAAAGCTGTCGGATTGTGCGGAATTGACGGAAATTTAATCGAGGCGGAGCAGCTTAATCCCGATATGGGTTATGTAGGCGAGATAACAGCCGTTCACCCCGAAATAATCCAAAACTCGCTTGACTGCGGTTACATTCCCGTAATTTCAACGGTCGGCAGAGGAAAAGACGGCACCGTTTACAACATCAACGCCGATACCGCGGCGGCGCGTATTGCCGCGGAAATAAAGGCGCTTAATCTTATTCTTCTTACCGATATCAAAGGTCTTTTGGAGAATAAGGATGATGAGAGCACGCTTATCCGTGAGATGGGAGTATCCGAAGTACCGTATCTTAAAAAACAAGGCGTAATTTCGGGCGGTATGATTCCGAAAATCGACTGCTGCGTTGAAGCGGTGCGCCGCGGAGTAAGTCAGGCAAATATAATAGACGGACGTATGCCGCACTCGATTTTAATAGAGCTGCTCACCGATTTGGGCGCGGGAACAATGATAGTTGCATGAGGTGAATAAAATGCTTTCAAAAATACCAAATAAAAATGAAACAATAGAACAATTTAATAAATTCGTAATGCATTCCTACGGCAGATACGATGTTGTTTTGAACAAGGGCGAACACGAAACAGCCGTTGACGATTCGGGCAAGGAATACATAGATTTCGGCTCGGGCATCGGCACAAACTCGCTGGGCTACTGCAACGAGGACTGGGTGAACGCGATATGCGATCAAGCGCATAAAATTCAGCATACATCCAATTACTATTACACTAAGGTTCAGGCGGATTTCGCTAAAGAACTCTGCAAAACAACGGGCTACGACGCTATGTTTTTCGGAAATTCGGGCGCTGAAGCTAACGAGTGTGCTATTAAAATCGCCCGCAAATACAGCTTTGACAAATACGGCAAGGGTCGCCATAACATTATAACGCTTGTAAACTCTTTCCACGGCAGAACGCTTTGTACGCTGTCGGCTACGGGACAGGACGTTTTCCACAACTACTTCTTCCCTTTTGTGGACGGCTTTATCAACGTTGAAGCAAACAACATAGAAGATCTGCGCGCGAAGCTAGATGATACCGTATGCGCCGTTATGTTTGAATATATTCAAGGCGAGGGCGGCGTTATGGCTCTCGACAAAAAATTTGTGAACGAGATATTTAAGCTCTGTAAAGAAAAAGACGTGCTGACGATAGCGGACGAGGTTCAAACGGGCGTCGGAAGAACGGGAAAATTCCTCTGCGGAGAGCATTACAAGAAAAAAGCCGATCTTACAACACTTGCTAAAGGCTTGGCGGGCGGCGTTCCTATCGGCGTTTGCTTGGCGGGCAAGAAGTGCGCCGAAGTGCTCACACCCGGAACTCACGGCTCGACGTTCGGAGGAAATCCCATAAGCTGCGCGGGCGGTCTTGCGGTGCTCTCTAAAGTGAACTCCGAGGGCTTTCTGGAC
>CANQWD010000026.1 GCA_947627465.1 uncultured Clostridia bacterium | reverse complement strand
AAGGCTGCCTTAAACCCCGATGTCCTTTTGGAAATCTTGCTTTCTTACTCTTAATTTTAAATGCTGTTGGTCTGATACCGACCCATTTTGCTTCCCCCTTTGGTATTGGATTTGTCGTTACCTCCATTATACCACAAGGTTAGCTCGATGGGTTGCTTTTTTTATTTGGTGTTGCACTTATATTGTAAATCTATAATAAAAAATTAAGAACGCCCGTGCGCGGATCTCTAAATACCTAACCATTTGAAGCGTAAGTTCGCGTTATATACGGGAACAGAATTTGGCTATAGCGGTATTGGGTTTTAAATTTTGGCAATATTAGATAAACCGCTGATCCCGTTTGAAATATAACCGATAAGGTTTGACAAACCGTTACAGCCAAGTTTCACGACAAGATATATAAATTTTGTACCCAAAACGCAACCTTTTTAAAATCCGCGCCGTGTTATATATGAGGTGAATTGAATGTGAAAATGTTTAAACAGGATATCTCCGCAAAAGAGCTTTTGGATATGTATTCCGCAATGATCTACCGAATAGCTTATTCACGAACGCAAAACAAAGCGGACGCGGAGGACATTACCCAAGAGGTTTTTTTGAAATACATAAGCGCGGACAAAAAATTTCGCAGCGAAGAGCACCGCAAAGCGTGGCTTATCCGAGTGGCAGTGAACTGTACGAACGATTTCGTAACGTCGGCGCATTACCGTCACAAAGCCGACTTGGAGGAAATTCCCGAAGAAAGCGTTGAATATTCTTACGAAATAGAAGAAAAAAGCGAGGTATATTACGCCGTACAAAGTCTGCCCGACAAATACCGAATACCGATACATCTGTTTTATTACGAGGATATGTCGATAGCGCAGATAGCCGAGGCGACCGGGCAAAAACAAGCCACAATAAAATCGCAGTTGTCGCGCGGACGCGATATGCTAAAGAAAATCTTAAAGGAGGAACTCGTATGAGCTTTAAAGAAAAATATTCCGAATATCAGCGGGACATAGTTCCGGATAAAGAATTCCTCGATAAACTTGCCGAAAAAATGGAACGTCAAAAGAAAGCCGCCCGTCAAAGAAAACGCGTGCTGTTTATTTCAACGGCGTCCGTTTGCGCGGCGGCAGCGGCGGCAGCCGTTGTCATTTTCAACGTTAGCGGCGCGGATAAGCGTTTGAACGTGAAAATCGGTGAAAGCAGCATAAACGTCAGCACCGGAGTTTTCGTGAACAAAACCGTTTTCAACGAAGACAGACCTCTGCCGGAGCAATTGTCCGAGATGATCGAAAAAAGCGCTTCGGCGGTTTACAAAAGCAGCGAAAACAAGTTCGACGACAGCGGGGAATTAAACGCAGAACAGCGTGCGGAGCTTGCGGAAAAAATAAAAAGCGCCAAGGATACCGACGCGCAGATATCGGAAAAAGCCGAGCACTATATGTTGGTTTTGGAAAACGGCGACGTTATAAAATTCATTATTTCTGGCGATATTTTACAGGCGGACGGAAAATTTTTTAAAATTTTATAAAAAACGCAACCTTTTCAAAACTCAAAACGTGTTGTTAGTGAAAGCAGAAAATAACACATTTTTGGAGGAACAACTATGAAGAACAAAAAAATTACGGCAATACTTTCGAGTACGCTTGCTTTAACGCTTTTGCTTACAGGCTGCGGCAACGAAAATAAAACCGTGCTTCCGGAAAATTCCGTTACAAGCGGCGGCACGGTAAAGAATTACGGAGCGGCGGTCTCGGTCGCGGATATCAAAAAGGCTCACGAAGCTTCCGAAAACAGCGATGTAATGCCGCTCTACAACGTGGCTCCCGATGAAACGTTTGAATTTAAGTTTAAGTCGAATTGGCTCGACGCGGACGCGAATTTAAATCCGAGTGATCTGGTTACCATTCACACCGACCCCGCCTGCACGGAGGACAGTTTGGTCTACACTTCAAACCTGTTTGATGAGGACGACCCGTATAAGCTGAAAGTATCTCCGATAGGCGGCGTTCTTACGACAGATTCCGAGGATCACGAAATGATCGAAAACAAAACCGAGGTCTGGGGCAACGCCTCTATGTATTACATAGCGCTTTGGTGCGACCTCGACAAGGAGGATGAGGATTGCTTTAAGAAACTCGACAAGCCGACGGTCATTCCGTTTACGGTAAAGCACGAGCTTGCAATTCCCACGGTAAAGGGCGTTGTGGACGCAACGGGCAGATTTAAGCTCGTTTGGGACGCGGTCGAGGGCGCGACAGGCTACAATATCTATTGGTACGGAAACGTAAGCCCCGAAAGTCACAGCACGGGCGAAAAGAATATCCCCGTTCCGGGCGCAGAAAAGGCTTACGACATTCACAGCGACTGCTCTCTTATAAAGACGGACGAAGCGACCGAACCAGAATTTGATAATTTTTCAGGTAAAGATCACGGCTTGGGAATTCACTATCACAACGATCTTGACGATGACGATACGGATTTTATTTTCGGTCAAAATTACAACGTAAACGGTTCATATTTCGTGACCGCCGTATTCGGCGACAAGGAGAGCGGACTTTCAAATATCGTAAACACCTCCGATCTTATCCTTCCCTTTGAGGTCGTTGAGGAGCAGGATCCGATGATGAAGATGTTCGACGATGAAAGCGAACTTCCGCGAACCGTCGACGTGCTGAACATTGACGGTTCAAAAACCAAGCACAATGTAAATTACAAGTTCCATTGGGGCAAAACGCTTGAGGGCAACGATTATCCCAAGTTCCGCTTTTCCGTTGAGGGCACTGCGATAACGGGAGAATGCAGTATGAACGTCGCGGCTAAGGATCCGGAATACTACAACGATTACAAAGAGGGCGACCTGCCGCGCGGTTCTTCGGACAAAAACTCCTCCGGTACGTCAACAAAGGCGGAGCCGGACAATAAAACGCCGTTTAATCCCGATAAAGACATTGATACCATTATAGGCGAGGATCCCGTTCCCGATGACGGCGGCGAAAGCTCCGAGCCGGAAAGCGAGCCGCAGAGCAAGCCCGAGAGCGACCCCGAAAGCAAGCCCACGCTTGATCCGGGCGGCTCCGATAAAACTCTTGTTGAGCGCCAAATTGAAAACACCGAAAAGCACATTGAAAAAGGCGACAACGACAACATTGAAAATACCGATCTTACGATATTCGCCGACAGCGCCGAGGAAGAGTGGATAGCGCGCAACCTTATCGCGGGAAACGAAAGCATCTCGCTTGAAGCGTTCCCGTCCGTTCAGCAGTACGATACGCTTATGGACGTGTTCCAAAAGGTTTATTATCAGAACCCCTACGTTTTGGGCGTCACCGCTTACAAATATGATTACGGCACACTTTCGCTTAATGTAAATTATTGCTACGACAAAGACGAGATCGAGAAAAAGCAGTCCGAAATAAAGAACGCTGCTGAAAAAATAGTCGGCGAGACCGTTAAAAATTCAATGTCGGCTGAGGAAAAGTGCCGCGCGATCTACGATTATTTCAACGACAATACCGCTTACGACGACGCTGCCGTTGAAGCCGCCGAAGCGAGCGACTATACCAAAAACGCGGATTGGAAAGAACACGAGGACGCTTTTAACGCTCATGGAATAATCGTTGACAAAAAAGGCGTTTGCCAGTCTTACGCGCTGTCCTATAAGCTGCTTTGCAGTATGTGCGAGGTTGAAAGCAAGGTCATCACGGGTTATCTCGACGGAAATCTTCCTCACGCGTGGAGCGCGGTGAAGCTCGACGGAGAGTGGTATCAGACTGACTGCACCAATAACGCGGCAAATTGCGGAATACCGTTTTTTCTCTACGAAGCGGGCGAGGACGATCTGGCTGTGACGGGCTATACCGAGGATAAGTTTTATGAGCTTGATACATTATGCGGCACATTTGCCGTGGAGAATTCCGACAAGGAGTATTACGAAGCCAACGGACTTACTGCAGGCTCGATAGAGGAATATGAAACCGTATTGGGAAAATGCCTCGGCGAAAATCCCCCTCAGGTCATCGCAATTCGCTATACTGCTGCCGATTTGACGCAGGAGGACATTGTCAAAGCGGTAAACAAGGTCTACAATATGAAGGGCTTGGAAGAAAAGCTTCCGACGCTGGGGCTGGGCTATTCCAACGGCTTTATCGTACTGATAGAAAAACGAGAAATCCAATAAGGAGTATTGCGAAGCCAATGGACTTGTGACGGATTCAACAAATGTCTTGAAAACTTGGAAACTGTTATCGCAACACAAAACCAAAACATTGGAGTTTAATAACATTGCATGGTTTGAGGAAATCCAAAAAATAAGGCGGCTGTCAATAATGACAACCGCCTTATTGTGTATTATTTATCACTTATCGGTGTATTGCGAGTTGATTTTCACCCGTTTTCAAGGCTTTACACAACGCGATAAGCCGCATTGCTGCGTGATGTACTTACTTCAACGCTTCCTCAACCGCAACAGCGCACGCAACGGTAGCGCCGACCATGGGGTTGTTGCCCATGCCGATAAGACCCATCATCTCAACGTGAGCGGGAACGGAAGACGAACCCGCGAACTGAGCGTCGGAATGCATACGTCCCATGGTATCGGTCATACCGTAGGAAGCGGGACCCGCAGCCATATTGTCGGGGTGGAGCGTTCTGCCCGTACCACCGCCCGAAGCAACGGAGAAGTACTTCTTGCCCTTGTCGTTGCACTCTTTCTTGTAAGTGCCCGCAACGGGGTGCTGGAAACGAGTGGGGTTAGTCGAGTTGCCGGTAATGGAAACGTCAACGCCCTCTTTCCACATAATAGCAACGCCCTCGGTAACGTCGTTCGCGCCGTAGCAGTTTACCTTTGCGCGCGGATTTGCGGGGTCTTTGGAGTAGCACTTGCGGAAAACTTCCTTGACTTCGCCGGTGTAGTAATCCATCTCGGTCTCAACGAAAGTAAAGCCGTTGATACGCGCGATTATCTGCGCCGCGTCCTTGCCCAAACCGTTAAGGATTACGCGAAGCGGCTCTTTGCGGACTTTGTTCGCTTTCTCGGCGATACCGATAGCGCCCTCTGCGGCAGCGAAGCTCTCGTGACCCGCGAGGAAGCAGAAGCACTTCGTTTCTTCCTCGAGCAGCATTTTGCCGAGGTTGCCGTGACCGAGACCAACTTTACGCTGGTCAGCTACGGAGCCGGGAATGCAGAAACTCTGCAAGCCCTCGCCGATAGCCGCGGCAGCGTCAGCCGCTCTCTTGCAGTCTTTCTTGATAGCAATAGCGCAGCCTACGGTGTAAGCCCACTTGGCGTTCTCAAAGCAGATAGGCTGAATGCCCTCTACGATCTTGTAAGGGTCGAAGCCCTTTTCTTTGCAGATGTCGGCACATTCCTCAATGGAGTTGATACCGTATTTTTTCAGAACCTCGAGAATTTGCTTCTCGCGTCTTTCGTAAGATTCAAATAAAGCCATTCTTATGTACCTCCTTACTGCTTTCTCGGGTCGATGAACTTAACGGCGTCGGCTACTCTGCCATACTGACCTTTTGCCTTTTCAAACGCGGTGTTCGCGTCGTCGCCCGCCTTGATGAAGTCCATCATTTTGCCGAAGTTTACGAACTTATAGCCGATTATCTCATCGTCTTCGTTCAAAGCCAAGTCGGTTACATAACCGTCCGTCATCTCGAGGTAACGCGGTCCCTTTGCGAGAGTGCCGTACATTGTACCCACCTGAGAGCGGTTGCCTTTACCGAGATCCTCAAGACCCGCGCCGATAGCAAGACCGTCCTCGGAGAACGCGGACTGCGAACGTCCGTATACTATCTGGAGGAACAACTCGCGCATTGCGGTGTTGATAGCGTCGCAAACGAGGTCGGTGTTGAGCGCCTCGAGAATGGTTCTGCCGGGGAGAATTTCCGCCGCCATTGCAGCACTGTGCGTCATACCCGAGCAGCCGATAGTCTCAACGAGAGCTTCTTGTATAACGCCCTCCTTGATGTTAAGCGAGAGCTTGCAGGTACCCTGCTGAGGAGCGCACCAGCCGATGCCGTGCGTGAAGCCCGAAATATCCTTGATTTCCTTTGCCTTTACCCACTTTGCCTCCTCGGGAATAGGAGCGCAGCCGTGAGCCGTGCCCTGTGCTATGGGACACATTGCTTCTACTTCGTGAGAATAAGTCATACGTTTATCTCCTTTTTCAAATTTAGGCAATACCGCACAAAGATTGTTCTGTCGGTCAGCCCCTCTGTTGCTTCGCGACACCTCCCCCACAGGGGGAGACCACGTCCGATTGCGCTGTCACATTTTTTCTGTCAGCGAGTTGAACTTCGTTCAACCCTTGTACAAAGTTGACGCAGACGGGCCGGTCTGTCGGTCAGCCCCTCCGGCACTGCGTGCCACCTCCCCCGGCAGGGGGAGACACGCCCGTCAAAGAGACTTTGCGCAAGATGACGGAAAATAAGCAAGCAAGCAAGCGGGCGGCAAAACGTGCGGTTGACGGAACGTCAACACTCGTGGTCTTTGTGCGGTTTTACCTTTAGCAGCTAAATCCGTTTTCCGAATTCGCTAACCATACAAATATATTATACTACATCTTGTCTGATTTTTCAAGAGGTAATACAAATTTTTTGTCTTTTTTTGACGAAAAAGGAGCGGTGGTTTACCGCTCCGAAATTTTATTCTTTTACCGTAAACTCCGCGGGCACTCTTTCACCGCTGTGTCCGACACGCATACGATATTGTCCCGACAAAAGGGGCAGTTTCACATTGTCTTTCAAATCACACCAAATCGACACTGTGCCACGCGGCATCTCGTACAAATCCAAAGGAATTACGGCATTTTCTTCATTAATAAACCTGATAACTTTCCACTCGTCATCAACCCTTTTTTCAAGCTGCCAATTGTAATCAAAAGAGTAAGGTTCATCGTTGTCATTAGTTAAAAACACACGTATCCCCTCGGTATCGCCGTCGTATTCGGCAAACTCTGTTTTGGCGGATATGCCGTCCACCTGCGGAGGTTCGTCAAGCGAGTAGTCGGCGAAATCGTCCTTGGCGGCGCAGCCTGTCAGCAGCAATGCCGCCGCGCATAACAGTGCCGCGCGTTTTGTTTTAAACATTCAGCACCCTCCTTAAAGCATTGATAACCGAGCTTTATTCTTTTATTGTAAACTCGGCGGACACTCTACCCTTTTCTCCGCCTACCCACAAGCGGTAATGCCCGGGCAGCAGCGGCTGTTTAACATAACCCTTTAAATCGCACGGAATGTCCGCAGAGCCGTGTGTAATACAGCGAATCACACAATCAAAATCTCTGCTGTCTGTAATAAACCGTATCGCCCGCCACTCGCCATTGACCTCTTTTTCAAGCGCCCACCAATAATCATAGGAAAATTCTTCGTCCCCGTTGTTGGTCAGAGACACCCAAATCGTTTCGACGTTTCCGTCATACTCGGTCAGCTGAGTTTTTGCCGAGATGTTTTCCACCGGAGGATAATCGTAAGCAGAATAGTCAGCGAAATCATCCTTGGCGGCGCAGCCTGTCAGCAGCAAAATCATTGCGAACGAAATTGCCACAAATTTTATTTTAAACATAGTTGTCTCCTTGAAACGCAGATAACCAAATTCTATTCTATTATCGTAAACTCCGCCGGCACTCTGTTTTCCTCTCCGCCGACCCATATTCGATAATGTCCGGGCAGCAGCGGCTGTTTAACATTGTTCTTTAAATCACACGGGATATCAGTCGTGCAGCGAGACGGTATACTGCGGTCTGCAAGATCAAACGATATATCTTGTATAAACCGGATAGCCCTCCATTCGCCATCAATTTCTTTTTCAACCGTCCACTGATAATCATAGGAAAAATCTTCGTCTCTGTCGTTGGTCAGATATACCCAAATTGTTTCGACGTTTCCGTCATACTCGGTCAGCTGAGTTTTTGCTGAGATGTTTTCCACCAGCGGATAGTCGTAAGCAGAATAGTCCGCGAGATCGTCCTTGGCGGCGCAGCCTGTCAGCAATAAAATCATCACGAACGAAATTGCCGCATGCTTTGTTTTGTTAAACATGTTCGTCTCCTTAAAGCGTCGAGGTTCTATATTTTACCATTCTCTCAAACAAAGCTTTGTCTATTGTTCGAAATTTGACACTACTAATATCAGACCATTCTGTATCGGAAAGGTCAATCGGGTCAACTTTAGAAGTTATTCCAATTGCCGTATATCCGGTATCATTGGAGTATATGTAGCACGGTCCTCCGCTGTCCCCGTGTGAAGCGTACATGTTAGTACTTTCAAGCATATTAGCTTTGGTTGACGTATTAATTCTTCCATGCCTAAAACATTGATCTCTACCTACATTAGTCTTGCCGTTAACTTTCGCAGGGTATCCATTTACAAATGTACTTGTATTGACATAAGAAGCTGATTGCCACCGAAGCCCCAACCAGCCAGTTTTGTTTCCAATATTGCTGTCTAATTCAATTATTCCCCAATCATCCGAATGATCTTCATTATTTGCCCAACCGCTACCACAATAAAAATATGTTGCATGAGCAACTCCATATGGTCTGGAATTAGAGCTTGAATTGTGAGCTGGAATAATCGTTGCATTACCCACGAAAAATTTTCCAATGTTTTGTCTTTGATACACAACATGCCCCGCAGTTGCGACCGCATTCGGACCTATCATGAAACCCGAACCTTTAACGGTTTCTGTTTCACCTTTAAAGTTTTTATATGTTGCTTCAATATACACAGTGTTGCGACACCATTCAAGATTTTGCGGATCTTTTACAAGCGTCCTTCCGCTGTCCAAATAATAAGGCTCTATAGAATTATCATCACCGTTGTTGTTTTCATTGTTGTTCTCATCCGCATAAGGATTATATCCCGGCGAAAATCCCTCTGTTTCATCCGAATAGGCTTCGGTTTCCTCGGGCGGCATATACGTTGTTTCACCCGTTTCAACATCATACATATACGCGCCGTTATCATGGCTTTCATTCAAGCCATCGGAGCACGTGTCTTCCGAAGCTCCAGAAGCAACAGCCGATGTCGAAAGCAATGCCGCCGCTAAAACAATAGCGATACCGCCTTTCATTTTTCGCCAAATTTTTTTCATAAAAATACCTCTTAAATAATGTTTACAAATATGTGCAAAATTTGATTTCGGGTTTATGTACCCACAATAAATAGTAGCCACTTGCGCCGAACAACCCATATAGAATGTTAACGTTTTATAAAATCGGCGTTTTGCACATCTCTGTTTATTGAGAGAGCTTGGTATCCCCCTCTATAAAATTAAACGTTTGAAAGCGGCGTGCGTTACGAAATTTTTTAGGATTTATTATTTTCTGCGTTTTTACCAAATTTAACACGTTTTTTTGTCAATTTTTAAAAATCTTAATGTATGCCATAGGATAGCCATGTTAAGAAACGGATATAACCGTGCTTCATAAAAATCTGTCAGGACAACAAATTTTTTTGATTTTTTCAGAACAAATAATCCTTGCATTTTCCCGAAAAATCTGCTATAATGTAGCAAGAGGTGAAATTATGGACAACTTTAATAATCTTATAGATATGGATGACTACACCGTTCAGCAATGGACGGAGATAATCGAGCTTGCCGAACGCATTAAGGAAAACCCCGGATTTTACACCGAAGCTTGCCGCGGCAAAATTATGGCGACGCTGTTCTACGAGCCGTCAACGCGCACGCAGATGAGCTTTCAAGCCGCTATGTTAAGGCTGGGCGGTTCGCTTATCGGATTTGATAACCCGAACAACTCCTCGGTAGCCAAGGGCGAGAACCTTAAGGACACGATCAAGATTGTCAGCACCTACGCGGATATCCTCGTTATGCGGCACAATCAAGAAGGCTCGGCGAAAGCGGCGGCGCTTTCCGCAGACTGCCCCGTAATAAACGCGGGCGACGGCGGTCATCTTCACCCAACGCAGACGCTCACCGATCTGCTTACGCTGAAATGCGAACTCGGCAGACTGGACAACCTTACAGTCGGGTTTTGCGGCGATCTGAAATACGGAAGAACAGTACACTCGCTCGTTAAAGCGCTGTCGTGTTTTCCGAACAACAAGTTTGTTCTGATAAGTACGTCCGATTTGGCTCTGCCGAGCTACATAAAAGACGTGCTGAAAGGGCGCGGCGCGGAATTCACCGAAGTAAATACGATCGACGAAGCTATTAAAAATCTCGATATGCTCTATATGACGCGTATTCAGCGCGAACGCTTTGACAGCGAGGACGAGTATCTCAAACAGCGCGACGTTTACCGCTTAACAAAGGCGAAAATGGAATACGCTCGGCGGGACATGATAGTTATGCACCCGCTTCCGCGAGTTAACGAGATTGAAGTCGCCGTGGACGACGACCCTCGCGCCGCTTATTTCCGTCAAGCAAACAACGGAATGTATGTACGTATGGCGCTGATCTTATACACGTTTACCAAACAGCCCAAGGTAAAGCCGCTGCTCACCGGAGAAATTCACAACGACGTTATCTGCACCAATCCGAAATGCGTAACGCAGACGGAAAAATATCTGCCTCACAGCTACGTAAACCGCGGAGGTATTCTCGTATGCGAGTATTGCGACGAGAGAATTTTGTTATAAACAGAAAATAATAAGCCGAGATGAACATTCTCGGCTTGTTTTTTATTAAACTATCTCCCAAACAAACGTTGCCGTATCGCTTGATTCAATATCGTCGGGCGTAAATTCGGGAGCGGCGGCAAGCGGCACGGCACAGCGCGCTTCATCACAATATCGGCTTTGAGAATACAAATCAATTTCGCCCCAATTGTAGTTAATACTTACCAATTCGCCGAGGTTCGCTCCTGAAGCCGCGCACAGTATCTCGGCTTTTTGGCGGGCGTTTTCAGTCGCGGACTTCAAAAGTTCCGCGCTGACTTTTTCGGGGTCTTTGACCGTAAACTTGATTGAAAATTCGGCGTTTGCTTTGCTTTCCGAAATCGCGGTGAGCGTTTCCGAAAGGCGTTTGTTGTCGAAGTCGAACGACAATTTCAATTGATAATGACACGCGTAACCAACGAACTTCTTCTTGAAAACTCCTCTTTCATTGTAATTATTATAATCCGAGTTTACGTTATACACCAGCGTTTTCAAGTCCTCTTTCGCAAATCCTACGGCGCTCAACGCATTTTGCAGAATTTCAATGCGCGAGTTCGCCAGATCGACTGCTTTCGCGTAGTCGGGCGATTGAGCCGTGATGTTCAGAAAGATCGTGATATAATCCGGCGGCGTTGAAGCCGTTCCCACGCCTTTAACGGTAATAGTTCTCATAAAGCAAATTTCCTTTCCGTATAATAATCCTCCGCTTTTGCGGGGGAATTTTGTTTTAAGTTAACCCAGAACGGACAGCAGCACGCCCGCCGCGACCGCCGAGCCGATAACTCCGGCAACGTTCGGTCCCATTGCGTGCATTAGCAGGAAGTTCGAGGGGTTGGTCTGCGCGCCGACTTTCTGCGAAACGCGCGCCGCCATGGGAACCGCGGAAACGCCCGCCGAACCGATAAGCGGATTTATCTTGTGACCCGAGATCACGTACATCAGCTTGCCGAGCAGAACTCCGCACGCCGTACCAACACAGAACGCAATAAGTCCGAGCACGATAATAAATATCGTCTTCAAGCTGAGGAAGTTGTCCGCGACTGCTGTAGCACCGACCGTAATACCGAGGAATATCGTGATGATATTCATCAGTTCGTTTTGCGCGGTCTTTACAAGTCTGTCGCACACGCCGCTCTCTTTCATCAAGTTTCCGAACATCAATATGCCGACAAGCGGAGCCGCGCTCGGAACGATAAGCGATACAATAACGGTAACCGCGATCGGGAACACGATCTTCTCGATCTTCGATACCTCACGGAGCTGACCCATTTTAACCGAGCGCTCCTTTTCGGTAGTCAGCAGCTTCATGATAGGTGGCTGAATTACGGGAACCAACGCCATATACGAATATGCCGCGACGGCTATCGAACCGAGCAATTGCGGAGCGAGCTTTGAAGTAAGGTATATTGCCGTAGGTCCGTCCGCGCCGCCTATGATAGCTATGGAAGCCGCTTCCTTTAGCGTAAAACCGTCGCCCAGACCGGTCAAGTTCAACAGGCACGCGCCGAGGAACGTAAAGAATATACCTCCCTGAGCCGCCGCGCCGAGCAAGAAGCTTTTCGGATTCGCGATAAGCGGACCGAAGTCTGTCATAGAGCCTATGCCGAGGAAGATAAGCGGCGGATAGATTTGCAGCTTAACGCCGAGATACAGCATATCGAGCAAACCGCCCTCGTGCAGCACCTTGCCGTAATCCAACGAGGTTTGCTGCGTGAAAACCGATTGGAATATCTGACTTCCGCTTTGATCGGCGTACATCGTGCCAAGATACTGCGGCGCGAAATACGGGTTTGTTGACGGATTCCACAACTCTGCGTGGTAAAGTCCGGTAAGCGGCAGATTAGTCAGCAGCATACCGAACGCGATAGGCAGCATGAGCAGCGGCTCATACTGCTTCTTTATCGCCAAATAAAACAGGACGAACGACAACAATATCATAATTACATTCTTGATATCCAGACCCATAAAGCCCGATGTGTCGATAAGCCCTTTAAATGTACTTGAAAATATTTCCATTTTTAGGTTTTCCTCTCTTTAGAATTGGCTCATATTTCCGCGAACGCCCGCGCTTCTCCAAGCGGACTGTACACGGGAACCGCCGTCGCCGTGGCGCTTGACGCTTCTTATCGTGAAGCCGCCGTCGCCCTCGTAAGCCGCGATAGCCGCGCTTATCACCGCGATAAGCTCCTCCTCGTCGTCCTCGGGAGCGGCTTCAACGACCGTTTCAACCGCGGGCTTGGGAGCGGCCGCTTTTGCAGCCTCACTCGCTTTCTTCTCCGCCTTGGACTTATCTATCGATTTAAAGATCGTGCCCATCAGCCAGAAAAAGAAGATCAAGATCGCCAAAATAAGGAAAACCACCAAAATACCCGTCAGCGCGAGTATCCCGACAGATCCCCAATAGTCCTTGTCCGCAAGCTGCGAAGCCGCGTCGGGCAAGCCCTGGATACGCTCAATAGCGTCCTCGCTTGCGGCTTCGGCGCTTTCAAGCAGCATTCTCAATGCAGTATTCATCTATCCTTGTCTCCTTTGTTATTGTAATCGCGCAAATTACAAATAATTTCAAAAATCATAATTATTATACTATATTTTCACGGAAATTTCAACCGCTTTTTTAAAAAAAACGGTAACGAAGTTTTAGACTTTTTTTCGGCACATTGCACAAAAATCCCAAATTGTTTTATTATTTTGTTACAAAATCAAAAACAGCAGACATATCATCGCCGATAAAAACGGTTTTGTACCGTGAAAAATCGGTCGTCGTACCCGTCAGCACCGCCGCAAAATCGACGTTCGCGCTCTGCGCCGTCTGCGCGTCGACAATGCTGTCGCCGACGTACAGCACCTCGTGTCTCTCCACTCCGAGCGTTTCCAGCGCCCGCAACAAGCCTTCCTGGTCGGGCTTTTCCCGCGTTACGTCCTCGCCGCCGATTATCGCGTCAATCAAATCCTCCGCGCCGAATTTTTGCAGTATCGCTTCAATGCGGTAACGAAACTTCGTGGAGACAATGCCTGTCTTTATCGTTTTGTGCAGTCCGCGCAAAATTTCGGGAACACGGTCGTAAAGTACCGTGCTCTCCGTCATAACCTCATCCGCTTTTTCGCGAAAAAGTTTTATAAAACGCTCTGACTGCTCCTTATCGCGGCAGCCCGTCAGCGCCGCAAATGTTTCTTTAAGCGACAATCCCACGGTATTTTTTATCTCGGGAACGCTCTTCGGCTCGTACCTGAGATTTTCCAAGGCGTAATTCACACTTTCGGCAATGCCAGCCGTGCTGTCTCCCAACGTATAATCGAAATCAAATACCACCGCTTTGTACATCAGTAAAATCCTCCATCCACGCCCAGAACCTGCCCCGTTATGAAGCGGTTTTCGGCGAGCGCGCGCACCGCCCTTGCTACCTCGGCGGGCTGTCCCAAACGGCACAGCGGCGTTTCCTCGGCAAGCTCGGCTAGCTCCCCGGCGGTCAAATGCGAGCTGTTCATCGGGCTGTCGATAACGCCCGGAGCGACGGCGTTTACCGTTATCCCGGACGGTCCGAGTTCCTTAGACAGCGCCTTTGTAAAGCCGATAACGCCCGCTTTTGCCGCCGAATACGCTACCTCGCACGACGCGCCGTGCACTCCCCAAACCGAGGATATATTCACGATTGCGCCTCTTTTGCGGTGCACCATAGACGGCGCGACCGCCTTTGTCACGTTGAAAACCCCGTTCAAGTCAATGTCGATCATACGCCGCCACTCCTCGGCGGTCGTGTCGAGAAACGGCTTTATAAGCGAAATTCCCGCATTATTCACCAAAATGTCTATGTGCGGAAAATCCCGCAGAACGCCGACAACGGCTTCCTCAACGGAAGCCGCGTCGGAAATGTCAACTTTCACACACGAACAGCGCAGCCGTTCGCAAAGCTCCCGCGCATGTTCCTCGTTTTTGTTGTAAGTGAATATCACGTCGTCGGTTTTCGCGAACTCTTTCGCGACCGCCGCGCCTATTGCGCCTGTGCCGCCCGTTATCAAAACCACGCTCATTTAACTTCGACCTCGATATCTTCGCCGTTCGCGGAAATGTTTACTTCCTTGATAATGTTTTCACTGTTGTCGATAAGCAGCTCGGCGATCTTATCCTGAATATCCGTGCGGATAACGCGGCGGATATCGCGCCCGCCGAACTTTCCGCCGAACGCTTTCTTCGCGACCGCCTTGTAAATGTCCTCGGAGATGTTAAGTTCGAGGTTCTTCTCGGAAAGCGGCGAACGCAGTTCTTCAAGATTAAGCTTCGCGATAGCGGCGTAGTTTTCTTCCGTCAGCGGCTTGAACGCCACTATCTCGTCCACTCTCGCCAAAAACTCGGGGCGCAGGAAGTCTCTTAAGCCTTTCATAGCGCGCTCTTTGCTGATATCCTCGGCGGTTTTCGCAAAGCCTATGCCGTTCATTCCGTCGGAGGAACCCGCGTTGGAAGTCATGGCGATTATCGTGTTTTCAAAGCTTACGTTTCTGCCGTGAGAATCGGTTATCTTGCCCTCGTCGAGTATCTGGAGCAGAATGTTCATAACGTCGGGGTGCGCCTTTTCGATCTCGTCAAACAGGATAACGGAATACGGCTTGCGGCGCACGCGCTCGGTAAGCTGCCCCGCTTCGTCATAGCCGACGTATCCGGGAGGCGAGCCGATAATTTTCGACACGCTGTGCTTCTCCATATATTCCGACATATCCAAACGGATAAGCGGCTCGGTAGCGTTGTCGAACATCTCCTCGGAGAGCACTTTCACAAGCTCGGTCTTGCCCACGCCGGTGGGTCCCACGAAAATGAACGACGCGGGACGGCGCTTTTCCGAAAGCTGCACGCGGCTGCGCTTTATCGCTTTCGCGACAAGCTCGCACGCCTCGTCTTGTCCGATTATCTTTGCCTTGAGATTGTCCTCCAGCGCGGACATTCTCTTAAACTCGGTCTCTTTTATCTTGTTTGCGGGGATACCTGTCCAAAGCTCTATGACCTTTGAAATGTCGTCCATTGAAACGCACACGCTCTCCGCTTTTTCCTGAAGCTCGGGGAGCTTGGCTTCGTTCTGCGCTATCTTGGTCTTAAGCTCCGCCAAACGCTCGTAGTCCTTTTCGGGAGCCTCGGCAAGCTCGCTTTGTTCCCTTTTCTCCTCGGCAATCTCCTCTTTCAGAGTTTCATATTCGGTGATCACGGCGTTTTCCAAGGACGCGCTCGCGCAGGATTCGTCCAACAGGTCGATGGCCTTGTCGGGCAAAAATCTGTCGGTAATGTAACGCTCCGACAGCACCGCGCACATTTTGACTATTTCATCGGTAACGTGCACCTTGTGGTGCTCCTCGTAATATTTCTTTATTCCGCCGAGCACCTCGATAGTCTCCTCAACGGACGGCTCGTTTACCGTTACGGGCTGGAAGCGGCGCTCGAGCGCGCTGTCCTTTTCGATGTGCTTGCGGTATTCCGAGAACGTGGTAGCGCCTATTACCTGCAATTCTCCGCGTGAAAGCGCGGGCTTAAAGATATTCGCCGCGTTCATCGAACCCTCGCTGTCGCCGCCCGTGCCGACAAGGTTATGCACCTCGTCAACGAAAAGCATGACGTTGCCCGCGTTCTTCACCTCGTCGATAAGCGATTTTACGCGGCTCTCGAACTGTCCGCGGAACTGCGTTCCCGCGACAAGCGCGGTAAGATCGAGCAGATACAGCTCCTTGCCCTTAAGTCTGAAAGGCACATCGCCCGAAGCCAGCTTCAGCGCAATACCCTCGGCTATCGCGGTTTTGCCCACGCCCGGTTCGCCAATAAGACAAGGGTTGTTTTTCGTGCGGCGGGAGAGTATCTGCAAAACTCGGTATATCTCCTTATCGCGCCCGATCACAGCGTCAATTTTGCCCTCTTTCGCTCTGCGCGTGAGGTTTGTGCAGAACGTTTCAAGGCACTTGCGTTTTTTGTCGGGTTTTTCGGACTTCTTGCGGGATTTCTTCTCCGTTTCCTTGTCCGCGCCGTCCTTTTTGTCCTTATCGGAAGAACCGAACAGGTTCTTCAAAAAGTTCGGCATTGTGCCCGCGCCGCCGCGTTCAAAAAGATCGTCCTCGTCTTTGGAGTCGTCATCGTCATCGTCGGCATCGGATGTTTCCCCGTCCTTTTCGGCATTGTTTCCCAAACCAAATTGGTTCAGCACATCATCGCCGACAAGTCCGTCCTCGCCGAATATCGACTCGCACGCGCTGTCGAAATCATCCTCGGATATTCCCATCTGCTGCAAATATTCGTTGACCTGAGGAAGCCCCAGCTCCTTAGCGCATTTCAGGCACAAGCCCTCGCTTTTGCGCTCACCCGCAGTCATTGTTGAAACGAACATCACTGCGGGTCTGGTTTTACACCTAGAACACATTATCATGTTTGATCGCCACCCTTTCTTCAGCCGAAGTCTCGGCTTTTCGGATTATTTGTCAAAATCCCGATCATGTCAGGAAATTCAAGAAATCAAAGTTATAGAACGTTTTGAAAAGAAACGTTGAATCAATCGCCGCCTGATTGAACAATATGGAATTCGCGCCGGTAAGCGAAACGATAAGCCTTGTTATCAGGCACACCACGAACACCGCGAATATTCCCTCGACAAGCCCCAGCACAAGCCCCAACAGCGAATTCACCTTATTCACAACGGGAATCTTATTGATAAGATCCGCGGCTGCCGCGACAATTCGCAAAGCAATCCCCACCAAAAAGAAAATGACCGCGAACGCTATCGTTCTGAAAATCATTATACAATTCGGAGCGATTATCCCGTTTATTGCCGCGTCCTTAAAGCTTCCCTTAGTGTCGAACATCTTCAGCGCGACCGTTCTTATCACGGATACTCCGACGCCCTCATTTGAAGCGTTTTTGGACATATCCGGCAGATAGCGGCTTATCTTGTCCGCCACGCCGCTTATCGCCTTTATTTCCGAACGCTGCGAGAGATTTACCGCTATGTATTGCGCCACCGCGAGCTTTCCGAGACCATATTTCTCGATATCGTCCATTGAAAGCTCGGCGGTTTTGGCGTTTACGTTGTTCAGACTCTTTTCGTCTGTTATACCGATCTTTCTCAGGTCGTTCTGGGTAATACCCGTTTCATGCAGATCCAATTTTGAAAAATCCACCACAGCCTTGCGCGTTCCGGCGTAATCCACCTGCACGCTGCCCGCCGCCACATGGTTTATTTTCACTTTATCGAAGCTGATATTGGCGATATTGCCTAAGCTGAGATCGCCGAGCGCCTTGTTTGCGGCGTTATCCAACTGCTCCTCTATCGGAGCCTCAACGTACTTTTTATAAATGCCCTCCGCGATAGGACCGCTCAGCGCCATGGCGCACGCGAATGCCGCGATCGTAGAGACCAGCCCGAGAACCACCTTGGCAAAGCCTTTCTTCATTCCCACAAACGCGAACACCAACGCTATCACGATGATCGCAACATCATACGCAAACGCAAATTTTTCTCCCATAACTCTCCTTTCGTTACAGTTCCTGCCGACATACCGTATTATATCCCAATAAATAGGCGTAATTTCCGATTATCTCCATATCCGAATACTCGTCGTCAAGCTCATACGTCTTGATCTCCCGCAAATCGCTGTCATACGAAGTCATACTGCGTCCGCTCAATATATACAGCCGACCGCCGTTCGTATCAAATGCCGTGAGACTTTCCACAAACGCCGACGACTTTATTTCCAACGCGTCGTTGAACACATTGACCGTCTCGCCGTTGGACACCGGATCGCGGAAAAACATAACGCGTATGCCGTTGGTTTCCGCTATACCGCTTATCTCCTTGGAATAAGCGTTTGAAGCCGTAATTTCGCCCGTTTGATCGTTTAACAGAAACGAACCCGCGGACGTTACCGCGTAAATACCGTCGGAACAATTCTCCAAAGAATACGACACACTGTCTCCTATGGAGGCGCGCCAAAGCTCGCTTTGGTCGCTGTCCACCTCAAAACGCAAAACGCTGCTTACAAGCGCGCCCCCCTTTTCTCCGACCACCGAAACATACACGCTTTTGTCGTCGTTTCCGAAGCACACCTGCATTATCTTCTCGTCGGGAGAAGCCCAGCGGAAGATCTGCTTGCCCTCGGAATTCAAAACGTACAGGAAGTTGGAATAACGGGAGGACGTCGTTACGACCGCGCTGCGCTCCTCTGTACCCATTTTCGCGAACACTATGCTGTCCTCAAAGGTTTTTGAAAATATCTCCGCGTTTTTGGAATACATCTTTAACTCTTTTCCGTTTTTATCGTACACCAACGCGCGCTTATCGTTTGAGGAGCACACTGGATTTTGAAATCCGTGCTGTTTATTGGCAAGCTCCGCGCCGTCCGCGTTGTATGTATATAAATAAGTATCCGTGAGGAGATAGAAGTTCTCTCCCAACTCCCCCATAACGTAATTCGCGCTGCCCGTGAGGTTCACGGGAAATCCGCCCTCGTCCGCCTTGCTTCCTATATCTTTAAACGGCGCGAGTATCTGTTTCCAATTTATTACAATGATTATAAGCGCCGTCGTTACCAAAACGAAAACGATAAATTTTATCGTTTTGTTTCTGCGTCTGCGCTTTTCGCGATATTTGTTTATATCGTCGCGTTCGTCCAAATTTCTCACCGCCTAATCCAATATGCCATTATATTATTATAGCATATTATGACCCCTTTCGTCAAGTCTTGCCTTAAATTTTCACTGCAGGCTCGTTTGCTGAAATTATATTCATGAGGTAAGTTTACATTACAATGCCGCAAACGCGCTGTCGTTAGACCCGCCTCAAACGTTATTTTTCTGATTTCCTATGCGCGGTAATAATCGTAAAGCTGCCCGCGTTTACGGTTATCATATACTTTTCCGTTTCAATTTGGAAATTCTTGCCGGCTCGTCTTATCGCGGCGCTAGGCGACTTTATCCGCGCCCTTGTCCATTCCACAACATCCGAAATGTCCTCGCCGATATTTTTTCGTATGCGTTGTTCGCCTTGTTCGGTAGTGTGAAGTTTATCGAGATTTGCGATAAGACCGCTTATGCCGTCCGGCGACGGCTCATTATAGAGAACCTCGTTGAGGTACAGTCCATCGGGCGGCAATGTAACTCCCGCGAAATCGCGCGAGCCTGTTTCGATCGCGCGTTTAACTTCCTCAATAGTTCGCTTGCCCTCGCTTACGTAGATAAGCGTTCCCGCGACGATCCGCACCATATTATATAAAAAACCGTTTCCGCGTATTCTAATTTCACAAATTCCCTCGTTTTGAGAAACATCAAGCGCGTAAATCGTGCGCACCGTCGACTTCACCCGCGCCTTGCCCTCGGCTCGGCAGAAACCCGCGAAGTCGTGTTCGCCGACAAAGAGCTTTGCGGCGGCGTTCATTTTCTTGATATCAAGCGGGTACGGGTAATGATACGCAAGATTTTGCAGAAAAACATCTCTGCTCGGCTTATTATTTATAAGGTATACGTACTCTTTCGCTTTGGTGTCGTAACGCGCGTGAAAATCCTCGGGCGCGTCATCGCAGGAGAGCACCGCGATATCGGACGGTAAAAGCGTGTTCATTCCCTTTATAAAGCCCTCGCACGGTATTTTACTGTCGATATGAACGTTAAAACAAAAACGTCTTGCGTGAACGCCCGCGTCTGTTCTTGAACAGCCGTAGATAACGGGCGGCGCGATTTTCAGCAGCTTCCCTATCGATTTCTCCACAACTTCCTGTATGGTAAGCGCGTTGTCTTGTCTTTGAAATCCGTGATATGCCGCGCCGTTATACGCGATAAAAACTTTCAGGTTTCGCATTTTGCCTCCTTGCTTCCTCACCGCGCGGTTCACCCCGGACGGTGCCCGAGAAAATGCTTTAGGGGCGCAGCAACCTTACATTTCCACATCGGCGCGATAGCGCAGCATTTTCGAGGGCACCGTCCTCGGCTTTTCCGAATGCCCCCGAGGGGAACGCCGCAGGCGCGACCCGAGGGGGCGTGAGGAAAAGCCTCTCCGCTCGCGGCTCGTTTGTAAACGTGTCGATTTCAACGTGACTTTCCGAGCCGTAAGCGCGTTGTCTTGTCTCTGAAATCCGAGATACGCCGCGCCGTTATACGCGATGAATACTTTCAGGTTTCGCATTTTGCCCTCCGCTCTGCCGCCAAAAAACGTTCAGCAAGCCCGCCAGCTGCTTGGGGCTATCCACATTCACCTCATGCCCTGAATTTTCGATCACCTCAAGCTTGCAGCCGAATATTTTCTTTGACATTTCCTCCGCCGCCTTGCGGTTGGGAGCGTCATTTTCTCCGACTATCACCATTGCGTGGCAGGTTATCCTTTCAAGTTCCTCGCTGAGATCCAAATTTACCATCGACTTGGACAGCCCGATAAAATCCGCTTTCCCAAATTCGATATTCTCAAATGAAGAACTTGGCATAAAGCGAAATATCAGATTTTGAAATCTCAACAGGACTTTGGGCGTTTTATACTGCGTGCCTATCAGCACAAGCGAGTTCACCTTGTCGGGGTGTTCAGCCGCGTAATTCAGTGCGAGAATGCCGCCAAGCGACAGTCCGCACAAATTTATCCTTTCGGAAATTTTTTCGCAATAATCGGAAAAACCCTTGTAAAGAGCGGGATAACTAACCTCGTTGTCCGTAAGCTCAGGCAGTTCCAAACAAACATTTTCCGATTTGTGCTCCAAATATTCAAGGGTTTCAGTCCAGCTTTCCGAGTTTTGCACCAAGCCATGCAAGAAAATGTTTTTCATAAGTCACCCGCTCAATAGCATATTCTGCTTTCTCTCTCGTTAAGTTTTCCGGATTCTTTCAGCTTACGCAAAAGGAAAAATACGGGCAAGGGATCGATCTCCTCTAAGGGGCAGTTGTTGTTCCAAATCTCACACTCTTCCGTATGCCTGTTATACGAAAACGAGCACTCCACACCGCTGTCAGGCGCGGAAAATTCGCCCGCTATCTCATCGTCGTCATAGCTCAGCTCTCTGAAATAAAAGTTTATATAATATCCCACGGTCTCACCTCACGGAATAACAGGGTGGCAGTTCATAACTATTATTCCCGCGAGCAGCAGTATCATCGCCGCCGCCGCCAGATAATCTCTCGGCGAGGTTTTTAGCGTTTTAAGGCGCGTTCTTCCCTCGCCGCCGTGATAACATCGGCACTCCATAGCCGTCGCAAGCTCGTTCGCGCGTTTAAAAGAGCTTACGAACAGCGGCACAAGTATCGGGATAAGCGACTTTGCCTTTTGGATAACGCCGCCGCTTTCCAAGTCCGCGCCGCGGGCTTTCTGCGCCGACATTATCTTGTCGGTCTCCTCGATAAGCGTCGGGATAAATCGGAGCGCTATCGTCATCATCATTGCAAGTTCGTGCACGGGAAACTTTATCTTTTTAAGCGGCGACATAAGCCGCTCGATAGCGTCCGTCAACATGATCGGAGAGGTCGTGTAAGTCAACAGCGACATTCCCACGATAAGCGCTATAATGCGGATTATCATAAACAGTGAAGTTCGTATGCCCTCGGGATATATCTTAATTATCCACCACTCCCAAAGCGGCGTTTCGCCTTTGATAAACAGCAAGTTCAGTATCAGCGTAAACAGCATAAGCGGCATAATGGGCTTTATGCTCTTTATGATCATGATAAGCTTGACATTCGCAATGATGTAACACATCACCATAAAAAACAGCGAAACCATCAAACCCGTAAAGCTCTGCGAGGTGAAAAGTATCACCAAATACAAAATATCCAGCAGCATTTTTACGCGCGGATCCATTCGGTGAATTACCGAATTTCCCGGAAAATACTGCCCTATCGTTATATCCTTTATCATTATCTATTACCTTTCTTGGGAGAACGCCGAGAGTTTTGAGAGTATATTTTCTCTGTACTCCTCGTGGTGCGGCATGTCTCGTTTAGCGCTGCTGCGTTTGGGGAGCTTCAGCTTCAGCAGACTGCCGTTTTTCATATTGATAACGCATTTTACCGCGCCCGTAAAGCTCGTTTTAAGCTCGCAGTTCTCGATCTCCGCGAGCGGGAAGCACTTTCCCAAATCGGAGTGCTTTGTCGGTTTTTCTAGATGTTGAACAAAAGCCGCCTTTGAAGCGGGGGCTTCGTTCACCTCGTAATAATGCATTTCATTCATCATTTCACAAAGAATGAGCGTATTTTTCGTAATGCCGATGTAAGCGGAATACTCCGCGCGCTTGCTTTTCCTTATTTCGATTGCGCCGATCAAGCTATCCCAACTCGGAACTAACATATCGTTTTCCTCGTCAATTTCGCATTTGTCGTAATAACAGCAAATGCGCGTTTGTAAAGCCGTACACTCGATAGCTGCCGCAATTGTTTCTCCCTCGGGAACGTATTTTCCCAATTTTTCCAGCATAACCTTTTCAACAAGAAAACCCGGCATTCTGTCCTCCTTTCAATTGACAATGTACAATTGACAATTTACAATTTCGGTTGCGGCTTCGCCGCGATTCAGATTGTATGCGCAACGATACACAAACGATCTAAATAAGCGCCGTAGGCGCACTTGAATTGTCAATTGTACATTGTACACTGATTACAGCAGCGTCATAATTCTCTCGGCGGCTCTGTTGGTGGTATATATATCGCTGCCGATATCAATGCCCAACTCCCCGAGTTTGTGAGAGAGCCGCGTTATCTGCGGCACGTCCAGACCTATCGAAGTAAGCTCGTTTGTGCGCTCGAAAACCTTGTCCGTTTCATCGTAACAAAACAACTTTGCCTTGTTCATTACAAGCACTTTCGTGGCAAATTTTACAATATCTTCCATGGAGTGCGACACCAAGAGTATCGTTTTCCCAGATTGCTCGTGATACCGTTTGATAAGCCCGAGTATCTTGTCTCTGCCTTTCGGGTCGAGACCCGCGGCGGGTTCGTCCAAAATAAGCACCTCGGGATCCATGGCGAGAACGCCCGCCAAAGCAACTCGCCGCTGCTGTCCGCCCGATAACTCGAACGGTGATTTTTCGAGCAAATGAGCGATACCCATACTTTCGGCGGCGGCGTTAACGGCTTTGTTTATCTCGTCCTCGGAAAGTCCCATATTTTTCGGTCCGTAGGCTATGTCCTTAGACACGGTTTCCTCGAATAGCTGGTGCTCCGAATACTGGAACACAAGCCCCACTTTAAACCGAACGTCGCGTATTTTAACGTCCTTGCTCCAGATGTCTTGGGAATTTACGAAAACCGTGCCCTCGGTGGGCTTTATCAAGCCGTTCAAATGCTGAATGAGCGTGGATTTTCCCGAACCCGTATGCCCGATAATGCCCACGAACTCTCCCTTTGAAATGCTTAGATCTACGTGGTCTACGGCGGTTTTCTCAAACGGCGTTCCCACGCTGTATTTGTAGGTCACTCCGTCGAACTTGGCGATCTCTTCCGTATTCTCCGTCTTTTCAATGACCTTGGCTTTTCGCGTGATATCGGCTTTCTTTTTCTTCAGCGGCAATGCCGCGACAGCTTCGGCGCATTCGTCCTCAAAGATTATCTCGTTGGAGATATCCACTCCCTCGGCTCTGAGCATATCGCAAAGCTCGGTCACTTGAGGAACGTCCAAGCCTACCGCGCGGAGTTTTTTCGACTGTGCGAAAATTTTATGCGGCTCGCCGTCCATAATGATATGTCCTTCGTCCATTACTACAACCCTGTCCGCCTGCGCCGCCTCGTCCATATAATGTGTGATAAGGATAACGGTAATCCCCTGCTCCTTATTAAGCTGCTTTATCGTTTTCATAACCTCGCGTCTGCCCTTAGGATCAAGCATGGCAGTCGGCTCGTCCATCACGATACATCGCGGCTGCATGGCGATTATGCCCGCAATAGCAACGCGCTGCTTTTGTCCTCCCGAAAGCTGGTGCGGCGCGTGCTCGCGGTATTCGTACATATCCACTTGCTTTAGCGCCTCGTCGACACGTTTTCGTATCTCTTTCGGCTCTATACCGAGGTTCTCCGGGGCGAACGCCACGTCCTCCTCGACGATAGTCGCCACAAGCTGATTATCGGGATTTTGGAAAACCATTCCCACCGACTGCCGAATATCATAAAGTCTGTCCTCGTCCGCCGTATCGATCCCGCAAACCGTGACTTTTCCGGAAGTCGGCGTGAGTATCGCGTTAAAGTGCTTTGCAAGCGTGGATTTTCCGCAGCCGTTATGCCCGAGCACCGCCAAAAACTGTCCCTCGGGGATATCAAGGCTGACGTTTTTCAGCACGGAATTGCGCTCGGTGACGTTTCCGTTTTCGTCCTGCGTTGTATAATCAAAGCATAGATCCTTTACTTCTATAATGTTCATTACGTCCTCAAATTCTCTTGTTCATTTCCTCCGCTCCCCGCGGAGGAGCGGCGTTCTGTATCTTTATCGGAGAAAAGCCTCCGTCATACCGCCATTGTCGTCTATATAGATCAACCCGCCAAAGTCCTCGTCGACCAAGAGCATATACGCTCCGTAGAAATACCAATCATCATAATCGGCAAGGAAATCGCAGACCCTGCCTTTGACAAATATCTCGAATATCTCCTCGCCGCCGACAAGCGAACAGAACCAAGCCGTTCGATTACGCAAATCGGTGCTTTGAGACGAGAACTTCCTATGCGCGGGAAATTTATCAAAATCAATTCCGAATGAATCGCACGTCAATTCGTCTATGAGTTTTTTCAGTTTTTCGGAGGCAGTGCTGTCGGCAAAGCTGTATTTCCGCGAGAAGTCCGCTATCTCGCCGGACATCTCCGCTTTAACGCGCTCTATCCCGCGTTCCAACGCGCGGCGCTTACTTTTTTCGGACAGCTCCCTTATACGTCTTTGGCGCTCACGGCTCTCCACCAAGATCATCTCCTTGCCGCTGTATACAAACATACATTATATATTATACTACAATGCCCCCGATAAGTCAAGTGAAATTACGGTGAATTTTTCCTCTCTATGCGGCAAGGCGGCGTTTGTACTTCGACTTCCTACCTATGTCGATTTTTTAGGCTTTTTTCGATAAGTCCTTGACAAATCCCGTTTTTTGTGTTATAATTATAAAGTTACAGGGGGGCGGAGCATGCGATGCCGATGCATTCGAACTCTCAAACTCGTCCGACCCTTTGCAGAACGTTTGTGCGCACAAACGCTTTGAACGCACAACCTTACGGTCGGTTTCCCTCTCGGAAATCTCGGTCGAAATCGCGCATGGTCACGTAATTGGTCGCTTTCGAAAAAATTCGGCTAAAACCAAATATAAATCGGGGTGTAGCGCAGTTGGTAGCGCGCCACATTTGGGAGCATAGAACCGTCGGAGCGCTTTGCTGAGCGATTTTTCGTATATTTACTTTCACACTACACCGTCACAGTGATTTCGTAGTGTGGAAATCTTGGTCAGAAATCTGTTTGACCACATATTTGACCACTTTGAGAAAAAATCATAAAATCGGGGTGTAGCGCAGTTGGTAGCGCGCGAAGTTTGGGACTTCGATGTCGCGTGTTCGAGTCACGTCACTCCGACCATAAACCGCATTACAAAGCCATTTGTATGGCTCGTAATGCGGTTTTAATTTTTATGGATGTAACGATTCGTTGTGTCCCCCTCGAGTATCGTTTCGGTAGGCGAGAATTCATGAAGGATGCCTTGCTTTGGGGCGACCTACTAAGCACCGTTTTAGTGCGGAGGTTTTTCTCCGGCGTATTCTTTGTTTACTGCGGCTCAATTTTTGACAAGAGATTTATGAGGTACTCATCTGTATCCTCATCTATATCGGTACCTCGTGAAATACGGAGTACCGATTTTGAAAGGTAGCATAATCCGACCTTTAGGCAGCTCGAAGTAAACTCATCCCCGAGTCAGAACAAGTCAATTCTGTCAAAACGACAGTTTTGAAGGAGTGTCCAAAACGGACACTCCTACCCGCCCTAAAATAGGGCGGGTGCTGTTTTTTAGTGCGTCCCAATTTTTGAACGATCTCAATAACGTTTCGTTATCGAATTTCAAGGCTGAACGATTTGTTCGCCGTTTTCAACCGCTCTTTCTCTGCCTTGATGTCAGCTTTGACCTGCGCTATCATCGCCGCAAGCTTTTCTTCGCATTCCTCTCTTGTCTTGGCATAGATATTATGAGATTCCCGTTTCCCGTAAGCGTTTCTCGGACTATACCGACCCTCGTAGAGGTGGTCGTTTATCATCGTCACACAGCCTGTCCCGGATTTGCGACATTTGGGTTTATACGGCTCGAAATCGGGCGGGAGGGTATCTACCCTTGCTCGTTCCTCTGCCCTCGGAATTTCGGCTTCTGTGCCGCCAATTTGGCGATCTATCTTCGTGGCTGCCTGTCGCTGCATTGTGTCGGTTATATGGCTGTAGATATCAATTGTCGTTTCGGAAGAAACATGACCTATTGTTGTCGAGAGCGTCTTCACGTCCATGCCGTTTTCGAGCGCCATCGTCGCGAATGTGTGCCTGAGGTCATGAAATCTTACTCTCGGGCAACCCGCTCTTTCCAATATCAGTTGCAGTCGTTTGCGTACTGCCGATGGCGTTCTTGGGCGCGTATTATCAATCGGTGAAGGGAATATCCATTCTGAATCGACTGCTTTCTTGTACTCAGACAGTACATTCAGAAGTGATAGCGGTAATATAACCGTTCTTATAGACGCTTTAGTTTTAGGCTCGGATATGAATAGCTCTCCATGCAGTGCAGTTATCTGTTTATTTATCCTCAGTTCACCTGTTGCGAAGCTTAAGTCACTCCACTTTAGGGCAAGTATCTCTCCGCGGCGCATTCCCGTTCCGAGTTCAAGTAGGAAGAGTTCGTAATATCCTTCCTCTTTCGCGCGGTCAAGGAATCTTACAATTTCGCTTGACGTAAGCACTTTCATTTCCCTTGACTTTTTCGGCGGCAGCTTGCAGCCTATTGCAGGATTTATTCTTATCAAGCCCTCTTGTACCGCTTTCTCAAGCGCCGATCTACAGTTGGCGTGTATAGCCCGAATTACTCTGTTGGAAAGTCCCTTGCCGTATATTTCGGTGTGAATTTTGCGTCCTCCGGACTTCGTCCTTGCGTAGAACTGCTGAATATCAGACTGGGTTAGCTTATTCAGCGGTATTTTCCCGATGTCGGGTATTATATGCTTGTAAATTCGATTCTCATACTCTTGTTGAGTAGTAACGCGAATTGTGTGTTTACAGTATGTCTGATACCAGAAATCGATCCATTCTCCGAATGGCATTTCCGGATTTATTTTTTCGGTGGACTTGCAATGCTTATCCTTGAGAGCTTCAAGTTTTTCTGCGCATTCCATTTTTGTTTTAGCGGTGACATTCTTGGTTACGGGTAAGCCCTTATCGTCGTAACCTACGACTACGCGACCTTCCCATCTGCCATCTTTACGCAATCTCAGAGTACCCTCGCCTTGTTTTCGTCGTTTAGCCATTCTTCATTCCCCCTATTATGTTATCCATGAAGTTACCAACGATCTTCGCGGCATTTTTCTGCATATCCGTCGTGACATGGGTGTAAGTATCAAGCGTGAAACTGGCGTTTGTGTGTCCTAAAATTCCGGATAACGTTTTCGCATCTACTCCGCCCGCAATAGCATGGGTAGCGAATGTGTGGCGAAGATCATGGAAACGTATCAGTGGTAGTTCTGCTTTTTTGAGAAGTACTTTCAAGCGTGAATATGCGCTTTGCGGATTCATCGGTTCTTCGGGATTGTGCCAATTTGGGAAGATCCAATCACCGACAGCGTTTTCTTTTCGCTTTTTAAGAAGTGCCATTGTGCTTGGCGGTAAAAGGATTTCTCGTGTTCCAGTTTCGGTTTTTGTTTCGCCGACCGGGAGAACTCCGTCTTTTATTCTGCCTACGCTGCGTTGTATTTTCAGTTTACCGCTGTGCTCATCAAAATCCTCCCACCGCAGTCCGCATATTTCTCCTTTACGAAGTCCTGTTGTAATCTCAGTGTAGAAGAAGTCATACCATCGTTCATCGGATTTTATAACTTCCATAAATCTATCAAGTTGCTCATCATTCAGAATTTGCTTATCCTTATAATTATTTTTTGGAATGGTTGTTCCGTTCGTAGGATTACTTACGAGCAGCCTTTGCTTTACTGCCATGTCAAGTGCCTCATGCAGCAGCAAGTGAGTTTTCCTGACCATGCTATCCGAGATTTCTGTTCCATGCTGCTTATCGGGATGTACTCGTCCTTTCTTCTTGATAGTGTTGTAGAATTTCTGAATTTCATTTGTTGTAAGCGTGGACAGCGGACGATTTCCAAGGAATGGCTTGATTTGACATTTTATTATCATCTCGTAGCCATATAACGAACTTGGTCTGAGTGTGAAGATCATAAATTCATTGACCCACTTATCAAGCCATTCGCCGAGAGTCATATTACAGTCCTCACTGAGGTCGGCGTCGCGGTACATTTCGATCTTGTCGTGCAATTTCTGAGTTAATTCCGCTTGGGTTTTAGCGAGGACATAACGATAAATCGGCTCTCCGTTGTTCTTGTGACCAACTACGATCCGTCCCTCCCAGCGCCCGTCATCGCGCTTGCGAACCATTCCGTCGCCTGACGGTCTGCGTTTTGCCATAGACAGCACCTCCCTTGTAACCACACATCATACCACATTTCTTCGAACAAATCCAGCACTCAAAGCGACAAATTTTGGTCATCATTTTTGACATCTTTGACAGTATGATCTGTCTTGATTCCGAGAGCGCGCTTCTTCTGTTCGATTTTGGATTTCAGTTTGGAGTCGATTTGGTTATTTAATTTCGTCTGTCGTTTTTGATATGAATCATTTATCATAGTACCAAGCAGACGAATCCAAAAGGTGACCATATCGGTGACCTTATAATCTGAAATCTCAATATCCGCAGTATTATCCAATTCCATAACTGCTCTTATGATTGCGTTCTTGATGCTGCGGAACTCTTTGTTATCCTCGAGAGGGATATCCGGATCGGGTTTGTCGTGATAGATAGACAGCTTCTGCCGATTGATGTTATTCCACTCCGCATAAAAATCTGCTATGCGATTGTCTTTCGCAAGCTCCCTCACAATTGCGTCTACAGTATTTTTAATATCCTTTTGTAGATATCCATACAGTTTTTTGCCCTTCTGCTTTTTGAGTTGTTCGGATAGCTGTGAGATTAGAAGAAATATATTTTCACCGCATGGAGCAGTTTCGGATGAGCGTTGGAGCAGTTCTTCGATTTTTTGATTTGTTGCCGCTTTTACCTCATTCCTCATTTGAGTTTGCAGAGTGAAAAGATGATACATTTCATTGCGAAATATATCATTCGCGAATATACTGTGCAAACTGTCGATTCCCTTTTTTGTCAAGTATCCGTGCTTGATATTTTCCGAATATACCACAAGATGAATATGCGGGTGATGTGTGGTGTTATGGAACGCCGCATACCACTTCATTTCCGATATCGGAATTTTATGAGCCTCCGCTATCTGCATAGCGTTTCTGCGAACAAGTTCCCGCCATGCTGCTGCCTTGTTATATCCAAGCCGTTCCGCGTCCTCGCGAGTCAGACTGACAACGTGAGTCCAAATCACACCGTCATGATTTGCAGCCTCGCTGCACACCTTGTCCAGATCAATCTTATCGTCCGTTTGAGAAAACAATCCGTGCTTACCATTTTTCTCAACTCCCGGTCGCTCCGCCATATATGAAACCAACTTTTTCACATCTTGAATTTGATCGGCATTGCGCTCTATAAAAGCGTTTATACATTCTGTTGCTGCACCTTTACTTTGCTCAACTCTGTACTTTTCGAATTCGGGATAGTTCCAAGCTGGCGGGTATGCTCTGAGTAAATCACAGATTAAACTGTGTTGCTTTTGTGTCGCGGGGGAATTATCGTAACCGTTCGACAGCTTTTCAACTCCCTCGCGCGTTCCCATATATTTTATGAGATTCCCTGCGTTCTTGGATTTTGAATTCTTGATATATCGGCTTGTGCAGATAAGTTTTGGCATTATTCATCCTCCGAATGTTGAAATTCCATTGCTTCTTCAAATGTGATGATTCCGTTGTTCTCTGCAATTTCTCTTGAACACATTTCGCGTAGCTCTCTCACTGTTTCATCGTTTACGCCATTGTAACAAGCGACTATATTATTGACAATTGCTTGTTCCACCGACAGCTTGTACAGCATTGACGAAATATTTTTCTCAACGCTTTCGATTTCGTTTTTTATCGTCTGTGCCAACAGCGGCGCGAGAAAATCTATACTTTTCTTCTGTCGCAGATATGCGATATAAAATTCCGTGGCTTGGCGGACGAAATCCGCCATTGATGTTGCGTTGGCTTCACTCATCATGTTTTGTATTTGCGCTTTAAGTTCGGGATCAAATCTGATCGCTGTTTTCTCCATTTTGCTCCTTTCCCAAGAGACCGCCCTTTGACAAGCACCTTTTTTCTTCAAAATGCTCCTAACGGTCGGCTCTGCCGTCCGATGTGATCGGCGAGGGGGCGGCTTGCCGACCCCTCGCTTTGTCCTGCTTTCAAATAATATTCGCCGTTTTTACCCCACAGCCCGTCAAACGGCTTGCTTATTGGGCTTTAAACCAAGTTTCTCTATCCGTTTTCGCTGTTTATCCTCTGCGATAACTCGGTCAAGATTTGCAAGCTGACGCTTATAAAAATGCTCCTTTGCTTGTTCAATTGGGAGTATCGTGTAGAGCAAATTTCCGTTTAGTTTCTTGCCCTGTGAGGTGTGGACGGCAGTCGGCTCGGTAGCTATGAATTCCTTTTCTTCAAGCTGCCGAACATATTTGCAGACCGTGTTTCTTGACATTTTTAACGCCTTGCCTATTGTCTTGTAACTTGGGTAACATTTGAATGTCTTTCGATTTTCACGGTAGAGTAAGTACGAGTAAACAGCTATCTCGCCGTATGAAAGATTTAGACAGAATATCTCGTTCGGCAGAGGGAAGTAGTCTTTGGTTGGATCACGTTTCGGGTATCTACTGTTTCTCATCCGCACCTCACTTTTCTGTTTTCGCATTTATCCAAAGCTGCAATTTCTCTTTTGGCACGACCAGTCTTGAGCCAATTCTGATTGCCGGAAAATCCTTTTCGTGCATTAACTCGTAGCTGCTTGACACCGAAACACCAAGCAGTTTTGCGAGTGTTTCCGCATTCAAGAACAGCGGCAGTTCCTCATAGCTTGTGTATATTGCTTCTTTCAAATGTCTGACCTCCGATAAAATTTTAATGACGATCAAGAGCAGAACGGCTTTTCCGTTTGCTTTTGATCGTCCATATTATTTTAGCACACCACTTGAAATTTTTCAATAGCTATGCTATAATTAAAGCACATACTCTATTTCTTTTTTCATATTATCTATTTTTGAAAATATTTTTTTGGAGGTTCTCCGTGTTCAATTTCAGAGCTTATTTTTACGGCAATGACGTTTATATAAACGAAAAATACAGGTACAGTTCCAATGAAATTCTCATTGCTTATCTGAATGACAGGCACGTAAAATATATTTTGGACTCGGATTTTGTCTACAAACTTAAGGAATATAAACGCTGCCTATCCATATCTCCGTACATGGATCATTATGATTTTACGAGATATAACGACAATGTTTACGCTGCCATGAGTGTGCTCGAAAATATCAATCGAATTATTTTTTCGCTGCCGCCGTTCGATAAAACGCTGGGCTATTCTGTGATAAAATTGGATGATATCCTGAACGACTATGATCGTTTTTTCGAGGATGGGCTGAACTCTATGGACTATGCACTTGGATATGTTGACAAGGATTTCGTGAATGAATATGGCTACGGCGAGAAAGATGATCTCGGAAACTATTATCTTCGGCTGACCAGATTTGATCTTCGACCACTAAAAAAAGACGATTTGGCGGATGAGGATATCGCCGACGACCTACGCGAATTAAACGGTAACATTGATTCTTTTTTCGATATATACATCGACTTCTTGACTGCATATCTTCAAGTTCATCAGACTTATAAGCCGTTTATCCGTGATTGGCTTAATCGCAATGAGGCATTCCCGACTTCCGATGAAACGGCGCGGTTTTTTACGGAATTTAATCGTTCAAAAGGCTTGAATTTTGAAAGAATAAAGTGCAGAATGCAGTTGTTCGGGTACAAATCCATACTTGATGAAAGCGGCAACTCTATCCTTTGTGAGGAGATTAAATTCACCGATTTAGGCTCGTTTCTATACTATGATTTCTTCCGCGGGATTGCTCGTAATTACCTCCCCAACCGCTGCAAAAACTGCGGGAAATACTTTCTGATTTGTGGCGGTTGGTATTATACATATTGCGATAATCCTCTTGCTGACGAACCGGACAAGAACTGCCGAGACGTTGGTTCTAAGCACCGTTATGCTGAAAAATGCAAGAATGATCCTATTTGGCAGACTTATAACCGTGCGTACAAGGCTCATTATGCCCGCTATATGAAAAAGAAAATGACCGTTGCGGAATTTGAAGAGTGGTCGAGATTCGCTTCCGAAATTCGGGATAAGGCGCTTGCCGAGGAGATTGCTTTTGAGCGTTATTATGCGGATATCCGCAAGTAGAAAGACGAGGTGGCAAAACACCACCTCGTCTATTTTTACCCCACCTTATCTTTGTTTTATGTGGCTCAATTTTTGAAAGCAAAACTGAGTCCCAGGGTAGGACTCGGTTTTCTAATGTACAGATATCTTAGTCTATCTTCAAGGGCACCTCTAAAAACCTTGTTTGAGGTAAAATCGGCATAGCACGCCATCTGCCGGCGTTGACGCAAAGCGTCAATTCGTTCAAACCGGTTTTTAGAGATGCCCTGAATAGTTCAAGCCCTGTCTTACCTTTCATTTTCCACATAGTTTATCGCCCATTCAAGCTCATAATCTACCTTGTCACGGAAGATTTTCATCGCCGCATCATGATCAAGCGGGATACGCACTTCAACAGGGTTTCGACTGATCCGATCTGAACGGATATCAATATTCGGAACCCCTGTTTCATCCAAAATCAACCCGGTAGGAAAGGAAACATAGACAAGTTCGCCGGACAGCGCACACACACCACCTGTTTCCTGATTGCAGCCGCTGGGGTCGGTAATTCCCGCAAGGGAGACGTTTGGCAGCCGTGAAAGATACAGTGCTGTACCGTCACCTGCGCTCGCGCAGGTGTAATTCGTGAGCGCTACGACCTTCAGATCTGCAAACTCACCATCCCCGTGAATTCTGTGGTCGGAAACGCAGCAATATCCGCCGTTTTTGCGTATGCCATGCCCCTGTCCGTACCACTCTTCATCGGTAAGCAGATCGCAAAGCGCACAACCGATCTCATCGAAACCTCCTTCGTTGTTGCGCAGGTCGATCACAAGACACTCCATACCCTGCTCTTTAAGCGCACGGAGTTTCTCTCGAAACATTTCTCTTGCCCACTTGTGATCTCCTGTCAGATAGCCGAGTATATCTTGTATTTGATTATCAGTGCCTTCGGAATTTAGTACAAGATATCCGCAGCGGTCGTTTAACATTTTCGTGCTGAAATTACTCTCGCGGAATTTTTCCAATGACGTGATATTGGCGGGCAATTGCGAAAACGCCTCTATTGCTTCTATGAAAGTGTGCCTTTCACCAAGATCCGTTAATGTAACTGTTTTCTCCTTGTTCGACTTGTCAAGGAACGTTACCTCCACCGAGTCGCCCCCTATACCCGAGAGAACTGTTGCACCTAATCGGTCTGCATTCGACTTTACGGGAATGTCGTAGTTTTCAACAGCTTCCGCGGCGGCTTGCGAAATGGGTTTGCCGTTCCATTTTGTGATCACTGTTCCGTCCTCTATACCGAGCGCATTTACTTCCTCGACCGTACACACCGCGATAACCTCGCCGCTGTCAAGCTGCACCATTGCAAGCCCGTACTCGTGACGGTCGATTACCATATTCGGAACTTTAAGCGGCAAACAGGATACGTGACCGTCATGCAGCTCGCAACAAAAATCGCTTATTGCGTTGGCAAATTTTGCGGGATCCTGCTTGCGTTCAGCCTCCTCCACCGCGGGTAAATATTTCGATTCCAGAGCAGAGAAGTCAACCTCTTTCCACTCCTTCAGAACGTAATGTTTATCCATATCCGCAACAAGTGAACGGAACGATTCGGTATAACTTTCGCGTGTGTGATTGAAATAATTCGGCGATGTAAAGCAGAACATAAATGCACACAAAACAGCCACTGTTCCCGAAATGGCGGCACTTATCCGATAGCCGTATTTTCTTCCCGCAAATGGGATCGGGATCAGCGCAAGTGCGCCGATTATGTACAATGCTAAATATCCCTCAAAGAACATTTCCGTACCGCACACATAGATCAGCCAATGAACACCCGCCACCACTATGGGAACCGCACAAAGTCCTCTCCAGACCCGAAGCCTTTGTCTATCATCACGCCAACGCCGGTGCAATATCACAAGAATCAGCATAATTATCAACATTCCCGCGCACCAAATTATGTGAGTTTTGTTTGCCGTCGCAAATAAATGCTGTAACGAGCCGGGTATATTTTTCATGTATATTTCTCCTTATTTGAATGTGTCCTGTTCTCTGTCTTACCCCGCTTTTTTAAAGGAACTGTTTACAAGTGAAAAGCAGAAAAACATTCTCTCTTGCAAGCATTATGTTCCATTTATCATTTCCTTGGAACAAGCTGCTATTATATCATCACCTTAAATTCATTCCAATCGCGTACAACTTCTAAACTTATGCTATCATCAAGCGCCTTGAAATGCTGTTTGCCGCAGTGTATTTTAAGCTGCTCTTTTGTGCGAAGATCAAACAGACCGGTGCTGCCCTTTGTTTCCAAGATGAAGTAGAGTTTTTCCTCGCCGTTCTTAGTCATATACACCGCCCAATCGGGATTGTATGTGCCTATCGGCGTATCGATCTTAAAACGTTCGGGAATTTTAAAGAACATCTTTACATCGGGGTCATTATCCAATGCCACGGCGAACGTACGTTCAACCGTATCGCTGTCATAAATAATATGGTCATAAACGCTATGCTCAACTTTTACGGCATTTCGGTCAAGATAAGCAATAAGTTCATTGTTGTCAAAAATCTCTTGAACATAGTATTCCTGTCCATCAAGCTTGACATACCCTATTCCGTCTATTGCAAGCGCGTGACGATTATCGTTAATGATTTTCGTCGCGTTTTCTATAAAAACCTCGGGGTTGTTCAGAAAATCGCCCAATCGTCCGCTTTTTTGAAGAATTTCGTTTACGGTTGACGGAGTTAAAAGCGTTTCGTCGCTGATGTAGGTTATCAGATCGGGAAGCGTGCTATACGAGTTTTCAATATCCGTTGTTCGCATATCTCTTTCAATATGCGAAATTCCCGACTTTTCAATCTGAATATCCGCTGTTTGCAGGACGAGCTTTGTTTTGGGAATAGCGGGCATTTCTTGAAGTTCCTTGACCGAGTTTCTAATCAGCAGCTCCGTATCAATGGAAACGCGGTAAGCCGTCTTTTGCTTTATCTTATCCCACAGCTCCACAAATTCGGGGGATACCATAACCTGCTTGTTAATGCGCACAACAACTTCGTTGGACGCGTTATGTACAGGCGGCTTGCGGTCGGCGTTTGTGATTATTTCCTCAAATCTGCTTCTTGCCGCTTCATACTTTTTCGGCAGATCGAGCGTCCCGTCTTTAAGCGCATTCTTCATGGTGTCTTTGATCTTGCCCGCAGTCGTGATGTAACCCTTTTTCTCAAAGTGTTCCATAAGCTCCTCGGCTTCTTCGTAAGTGATCTCTTTTTCTTCGACCACCGTTTCGGTATAGGAAACAGCGGATAATTTCTCCACGGTTACGGGTTCTTCGCGCTTGTTTTGCTCCAATGCTTCTCGTATTTGGGGAATAACGGGTTTAAGTTCCTCGGAAAAGCTGCCGACATTTTCATCAATAGCCTTGCATACATCGGCGGTCGTGGGAGCAGTTTCGGTAACGGGAATACTCACAGATACGGTTTCTATTATCTGCTTTGCCAATTCGGGAGTTACCGTGCGTTCAACCTCACGTTTGTCCTCGTAAACCATTCCTGCAAACAGATCAAGCTGCAATACCCCGAATTTTACTCCCGTTTCGTCCTCAATCTCCCTTTGAAGAGTATCGGCAAATTCGGCAAAGCTCTCGTTCGCCATAACGTGCAGTATGTTAATGTTCTTATCCTCAATGCGCTCACCATTCTGATCAACGCAAAGCCGAAGTCCGCGTCCGACTTTTTGACGGCAGGTGAATGTGGACTTCTGGTCAATAAGGGTACATACCTGAAATACGTTCGGATTGTCCCAGCCCTCTTTTAACGCGGAATGAGAGAATATAAATCTCAGCGGACATTCAAAGCTCAACAGCCATTCCTTATCACGCATAATGGTATTGTATGCGTCGTCATCGGCTTGCGTATCGCCCTTTGTGTCCTTTAAACGCCCCTTTTTATCCTGCGAAAAATAGCCGTTGTGTATCTTGGAAATATCGGATGTAAAACGCGCTCTTATCGTATCGTATTTAGGCTTTGAAATAAGCTCCGAATAACATTCCTCAAACATTTTTGCGTAAATGCCCGGAGTTCCGTCCTCGTGACGGTATTTGTCCACCTTGTCAATGAAGAACAGCGACAGCACCTTGATTCCCTTATCCATATAGCGCAATTCTTTATCTAAATGAGCCTCGATAGTGCGCTTTATCTGCGCCTTTTTGACGATATTCTCGTCAATATCTCCGATAGCTTTATTAAGCGCCACTTCCTCGGTGTTCCCGAATTCGATATGTTCACACCCCGGAGTACAGTCTATTCCCGCAACGGAATAACCCTCATACAGATCGCGCTCTCCCGAAAGAATAAAAAGCTCATCGTCCGGCTTTACCGTGACTGTCTTTCTTGAAACAACGCCCTTTTTATCCTTAACGTCAATTTCAAGCTTCGCGCGAAATCCCTTGTCATTGGAGACAGACAGCAGCTTCACATACGGCTGATTAAAGCCGCCCGATACTTGATTTGAAGAAACGGAGATCTGCTTTACAAGCCCCATTTGATACGCGTCAACAGGAGTAAGTCTGTAAAGCAGATTTATTTTTTCTCTATGCGTAGCCGAATAGCGCAAAACGCACAACGGATTTAAAGACGAAATTGCTTCTTTGGCTTTCGGGGTGTTATCCACGCTTTGCGGCTCGTCTATAATGACAATCGGGCGGGTATCTTGGATATACCGCATAGCGGTCTCACCGTTCAGCTTGTCCTGCGCCTGATTTATGATATTCTCCGCTTTTTTAAACGCGTCGATATTGATGATCATGATTTCGATATTCGCGCTTGTCGCGAACTGCCGCACGTCGGACAGTCTTGCGGAATTGTAAATAAAATAGCGGCAGGGAACATTATCGTACTGTAAGCCGAAATGCTCTTTCGTAATTTCAAACGACTTGTAAACGCCCTCGCGTATTGCCACAGACGGCACTACGATAATGAACTTTGTAAATCCGTATCTGCGGTTAAGCTCGAAAATCGTTTTGGTGTAAACATAAGTTTTGCCCGTTCCGGTTTCCATTTCAATGCAAAATTGCATATCGGACGCGTTTTTCGTCATAGGCAGCTTGCTGCGTTTCTGAACCTTGTGCATATTATCCGAAATGGTTTTCTCATCTATGTACAATGCGTTTCCTATACCGAAATCGTTCATATACGTCAATTGCGTTTCATTAGTGACAGAAAAAGTGCTGTGCGTTTTCTCCTGTCCCGAAAACAAGTCAACTACCGCGTTTACCGCGTCGGTCTGGAAGTCTTGATTTTTGAACGATAGATTGTCAACCCAAGTGCAACAAATTTCACCAAAATTTCATCAAGAGCTCAGCTGGGGTAAGGAAGTTTA
>CANQWD010000025.1 GCA_947627465.1 uncultured Clostridia bacterium | reverse complement strand
CAAGGCTGCCTTAAACCCCGATGTCCTTTTGGAAATCTTGCTTTCTTACTCTTAATTTTAAATGCTGTTGGTCTGCGGCGAGGAGCGTCTTTATATTCTCACCGCTATATCTTCTCGCGGAAAATCCGTTCTCGTTCAAGGTCTTTTCAATCCTGTTAAGATACGAAAATATTTCCTTGTCTTTAAGTCTGCGGATACGCACGATAAGCAGAAATTTTCGCGCCGTAGCCGTCATTGCCTGAATATGATCGAGGTGCTGCGCATCCTGTTCGAGGAGTTTCCAAACCGCGGGATTTTCTTCTTTTTTCGCGAGTGCTTTCAAGTGATTTTTGTTGCCCTCAAAGCTCTCGCGGCTGTTCACGCAGAGCATCTTGATCTCCGTCAAACCCTTGAGAACGCTCATCAGCGAGTATATTTTCGCCGACAAGCCCGCCTCCGACATTACTGAAATATTGCTCGGCTTTATACTGAAAAAGACCGCCTCGGTCGAAGCGGTCTTGAGAGAATATTCGGTTATGCCCTCGATACCGAGGAGCTGTCGGGTGCTTTGGTTGTTTTGCTGTCTTTTGTTTTTCGCCAATTATTTGTTACCTCCGTTCCGTTAAATTTTCCACCGATATTCCTGCTGCTCAACAAAAAAATATTTTACGGCATATTTAATAAAATCAAGTATCCTGTTTTCCAAAAGATTTATGCCCACAAATGGCTTTGCACAGCCGTTTGTGGGCACAATATCCTTTTTGTCAGTGTTTCATGGCGGGGCGGAGTACGCGAAATCCGAACCGCGCCGGGTTCGGATTTCACAGCAGATTGGCGGAAGCGGTGGGATTCGAACCCACGAGCCCTTGCGGACTACTTGATTTCGAGTCAAGCCCGTTATGACCACTTCGATACGCTTCCAAATTCTTATAAACGAGCCAAACGATCAATGCACAAATACGGTAGCTTCTCGTGGATCGCTATAATATTATACAACATTTTTTTAGATTTGTCAAGGGGTTTGTGAAAATTTTCCGTAAATTAGCAATAAAACAAGCGGAAAAGCTAAAAATACGCGCCCTGAATTCACTTGACAAATTCGACGAAACGGCAGTCGCGTTCCATAATAATATTGGCATAAAACAGTCGCAAAAAGCCCGAACAGCGAATTCGGGCGAAGAAATTATGTATTTTTCCACATTTTTATAACCGCGTCGGCAATGGCGTTTCCCAAAAGCTCTCCGGTGTAAACAGCCTCGTCAAGAGAGTTGCCCTGACTTCCCACCTCGATAAGCAGATCGCCCGCGAAAAGCGACTGATTGTAGTTGCGGTAGTCGAACAGAATAGGGCGCGCCAAAGTAGGATAGGCGTTCTCAGCGCAATTCTGAATAAGACAGGACAGCTCCAGATTTTGTTTATAATCGGGTATGTCCGTATCCTCGCCGTCGCAGCCCGTGATTATCATAAACTGCGCGGCGGCTTTTCCGTTTATCTCGGCAGTCGGCGCGGTAACCGAGCCGTCCTCATTGATTATTCCGTCACGATGAATATCAATTGCGATCTTTATGCTCGGATATTCCTCCAAATTCTCCGTGAGCGTATCCGCGGAACGATAATATGCGCCCGTAAACATTGGATAATCGTGAACCTTGCAGTCGTGAACGCTCGAGATCCCGCGCTTTGCCAAGGCTTCGCAGATCGCATCGCCGACCGCCGTCATATTGCGCTCCGGGTCGCTTGATCGTATCGGATAATCCTCGTCGTAATCGCCGCCGTATGGCAAAAAGCTCTCGGAAGTGTGAGTGTGATAAATCAGCACCTGCGGTTTTTCGCTTCCAAGCTCAAAGCCCTCAAAACTGCCAAGCTTCGGCAGTATCTCGGACGCCGCAAGCAGCTCGGCATTTTCGTCCTCGGTGCAGTTGCGTATCTGCGCGCCGCTCGACAAAGTTACTATGTTCGGGTCGTCGAAATAGCCGAAATTATAGCGTTCTATCGTACCGCTTTTTTCCGTAAATTTTGAATAGTCCACATCGTCCTCGCCGTCCGTGCGGTTTTTCGTGATGACCTTACCCGGCTTTTGCGCTGGCTGTTCGGAAAGATCGCTTACGCTTCCCGAAACCGAAGCGGCGCTTGTTTCGCTTGAAACTGCGGAAATACTTGTTACGCTCGAGACTTCGGAAACGCTAGTTTCGCTTGAAACTTTGGAAACGCTCGTTTCGTTTGAGACTTCGGAAACGCTCGTTTCGCTTGAAACCTCGGAAACACTCGTTTCGCTCGATAATTCGCTTCCGACCCGCGAAAGCTCACCGTCAAAATTCCCCGCCGAAAACAGCACCGCGCTTTTAACAATTTCTCCCACCGCAGAGCTTGTCCCGCTTAAAACCGCGCAAGCCGCCGACAGCGCGCCGATAAATAAGATCTTTAATTTTCCCATAATTTTCACTCCTTTGCTGAAAGTATATTCAAAAGGAGTTTGAGAATATGCACTACATCTCGGAAAAAGTTTTCGCGATAGTGCCGACAAAATGCCATTGGCGCTCCATATAGGTACGGAGCGGCCTTAAATATATCCCGTATTTAACGGCGGCTGCGGCGGGGTCGGAAAAGCTTTCGCAAATCGCCCGAGCCGCCTGATATCCGCTCTCCAGCGCCGAGGATATTCCCTCCCCCATGGGATTTAAAAAGCCCGCTGCCTCGCCCGCGAAAAACACTCTGCCGACGGAGCCGTCTATGTTAAAATCGGGGCGAACGCGCGGCATAAGCCACTTTTCCTCTTTGATTTGGCGCTCGACCGCAAGCCCGTGAGCCTTTCGCATATATTCCAAAAAATTCGCGTAATACTCCCCTGTTTTGCTCATATCTTTTACGGATACTCCCAGCACGAGCATATCGTCCTTAACGTTGAACCACGCGTCGTATTCCGAAAGCTCGGGCTGAAGATAGGCGTAGAAATAGTGCGGATCGAGAGATATTTCGCCTTTATTGAAGGTCTGAAACGTCGTGATGTACTCCGCGGAGCAGTTTGTTAATTTTCGCTTGAACGCGCCAACAACTCCCTCGCAGTCGATAACATACCTCGCTTTCTCACTGTAAAACTCCTTGCCGTGCAGCTTCACTTCAATATGATCGGGAAAATCGGAGCACTCGAGCGCGGCGGTGTTATCGCGAAGCTCCGCGCCGGCGGCTTCGGCTTTCCGAGCGAGCCAATTGTCATAGTCGGCGCGCCAAACGTTTCTTCCCTCCTGTTCAAAGCGAAGCTCCTTGCCTCTGTCGTCCGTAAAGATCATTCCCCTGTTTTCAACGGGCAGGCAAAGCGCGGCTTCGGGAACGGATTCGCCGAAATAACGCTCGGTAAGCTCCATGGATCTTTTTATAAGAACTCCCGAGCAGGACTTATAACGCGGCAGCGATAACTTTTCAACGAGCAGAACGCTTTTACCGCCGTCCGCCAGCGCTTTTGCAGCCGAACAACCCGCGGGTCCCGCGCCAATAACTATTACGTCATACATTATTGTCTATTCTCCGTCAGTCATTAAAATGTTCACAAGTGAAAGCCGTTATTGTTTGTCAAAGGGTCTGTCCGTAAGCTTTTTCAGCAGAGGGAACAGCATTCCTCCCACAGAGTTTCCCAAAATCACAACAAGCAGATAAACCGCCGCCTGAGGGAACGTTCCCGAGATGAATATATAGAACATATCCGCAATGCAGTGATTAAAGCCGCACAAAATAAACACCATTATGCAAAGTATCGTTCCGATGGTTTTTTCGACATGACCGCCGCTCTCATTGGACATTCGCGCGTTCTCCACCGCCGTGAACATCAAAATACCGCAGAAAATCGCGAGAATTCCCGCGCTGACGATACTGTCGCCGATTTTTACGTTAACGCTTTCGGCGGCTTTTTCGGAAATAGTCGGCGCAATGCGCGTATAACTTAACAATAATGCGTCGATCAGCGTTCCGAACGCGTTCCCCAACAGTGTGAACAGACACTCCAATCCGTACTTGGCGGGACGAAGCGGCAGATAACCGATCTTTCCGGTATACAGCCCGTAGCCGAATTGTATGATAGTAAACAGCCCCAACGAGAACAGCGCCGAGCCTATGTATTTGTTATCGCACGACAGGTAAATACAGCCGCCTATCCCGATCATCATACCTCCGATAGTGCCGTTTACAAACTGCGACAGCGCGGTTTTTGCTTTTTCCATAAAAAACGCTCCTTTAAAATAGAAATATCAAGATCACATGCCTATTATATCACAACGAACATGGAAAAGCAAGTGCTTTCTATTGACATTTTGTTTGGAATATGATACAATTACAAAGAAGCAAACGATACGGAAAGGAATGTTCTGAAGATGTGCAAGCTGAAAATCGCTTTGCTGCAGATCGCGCCGCAAGGTTCTCTTCAAGCGAACCTTGAAAAGGGAGAAATCGCTTGCCGCAAAGCTGCGGAAAAAGGCGCGGACATCGCTTTGTTTCCCGAAATGTGGAGCTGTGGCTACGATATTTACGACCGCCCCGCCGAAGTGTGGAAAAAAGACGCGATAAGCGCGGAAAGCCCGTTTGTGAACTCTTTCGGGGAGCTTGCCCGTGAACTTAATATGGCGGTGGGAATAACGTTTTTGGAAGAATATGGTGACGCGCCGCGCAATACGCTCACGCTGTTCGACCGTCACGGAGAGCGCCGGCTTTCTTATTCAAAGATACACACATGCGACTTCGGCGCGGAGAGCGAGCTTTCCGCAGGAGACGATTTTTACGTAACGCCGCTTGATACCGCGGTCGGCGAGGTTCAAATCGGCGCGATGATATGCTATGACCGCGAGTTCCCCGAAAGCGCGAGGATATTGATGTTAAAAGGCGCGGAACTTATTCTTGTGCCGAACGCCTGTCCCATGGAGATAAACCGCCTGTCGCAGCTTCGCGGGCGGGCATACGAAAATATGACGGCGATAGCGACTTGTAATTATCCGGAAACCGTTCCCGACTGCAACGGCAATTCGACCGTATTTGACGGAGCGGCGTATCTCCCCGATTCAGACGGCTCGAGAGATACTTGCATACTTCAAACGGGCGGCGGCGAGGGCGTTTACATAGCGGAGCTTGATTTGGATATGCTTCGCGCGTATCGTGAAACGGAGGTTCACGGCAACGCCTACCGCCGTCCCGAAAAATACTCGCTTTTGACCGAAAGTGTGGTAAATCCTCCGTTTATTCGCGGCGACCGCCGTCGGTGACGGCAATTTGTACAGAAATTCGGCAAAATTCGCGAAAAAACTATATATTTTGTTAAAAATTCAAAAATCACTTGCATTTCCTCTAAATATGGTGTAAAATATAAATAGTTGGGTTTCTACCGTTAAATAACCAAATTTTGACAGGAGATGTCTGTTATGAGCTTTTTGCGAGGTTCAACCAAATGTTTGGCGGAATTTTACGGTATTTTTGCACAAAAAATTAAAATGTGAAATTAGCTGTATCTTTGTACGGCTAATTTTTGTTTGAAAGGGAGAGAATTATGTCTGCAAAAAAAGTTGCGGTTATAATGGGCAGCGACAGCGACCTGCCGACCGTGAAAAAGGCTCTCGAGGAGTTGAAGAGTTACGGCGTTCCTTATGAGTGTCATATATTCTCGGCGCACAGAACGCCGAGCGAGGCTGCCGAGTTTTCAAAGACCGCGAAAGATAACGGTTTCGGAGTGATAATCTGCGCCGCGGGAATGGCGGCACATTTGGCGGGAGTTATCGCCGCTTACACGACCTTGCCGGTAATCGGCATTCCATGCAGCTCGAAAAACTTCGACGGCTTGGACGCGCTGTTGGCGACCGTGCAAATGCCGTCGGGAATACCCGTGGCGACAGTCGCGGTGGACGGCGCGAAGAACGCCGCGATACTGGCTGTGCAAATGCTTGCGCTTTCGGACGACACGCTTGCGGACAAGCTGTCGGCGCAGAAAAAAGCTATGACGGAGCAGATCAACGAAAAAGATAAGAAGCTGCAGGAGGAGCTGAAAGCTCTGTAACCGTAAGGAGCAGACCTATGGACGAGATCTTTGAAGCGATATTCGAGATGATATTCGACGGCTTGACGGAAACGGCGGAAAACAAGCGTGTTCCGTTTCCGCTGAGGGTGCTCGCCGGGGTACTCGTCGCCGCGCTTTTCGGCGCCGTGATATTTGCGCTGGCGTTCACCGGGATATGCTGTTTACACGACGAGGATCTCTCAAACAAAATCGTGCCGGCGATGTTGTTTTTCGCTTTGGCGGCGGGACTTGCGGCGGTATTGATTTGGCGGACGGTTAAATTTTTCCGAGATCGAGGCTGACTTCGGAAAATCAAAAGTATAAAAACATTCCGCGCACACCGACGGCGGGCACGGAAAAAGAACATAACGGAGGATTAAGACAATGGCAAACGTAACAAAAGGAGAACAGCTCTACGAGGGCAAGGCAAAGAAAGTATTCGCGACAAGCGACCCCAACTTGGTTATCGTTGATTACAAGGACGACGCGACCGCGTTCAACGGCGAAAAGAAAGGCACGATAGTCGGCAAGGGCGTTATCAACAACAAAATGACGAACTATATGTTCGGTTTGCTTGAAAAGGAGGGCGTTCCCACGCATTTGGTGGAGGAGCTTTCCGACCGCGAAACGCTCGTTAAGAAAGTTGAGATAGTTCCGCTGGAAGTCATCGTAAGAAACGTCGCGGCGGGAAGCTTCTCGAAGAAGCTCGGCATTGAGGAGGGCAGAAAGCTCTCTTGCCCGACATTGGAGTTCAGCTACAAAAACGACGACCTCGGCGACCCGTTCATCAACGACTACTACGCTCTCGCGCTCGACCTTGCGACAAAAGAAGAAATCGACACGATAGCGAAGTATGCGTTTAAGGTCAACGAGTTTATGTTAAAGTTCTTTAAGGAAATTAACGTTGACTTAATTGACTTTAAAATCGAGTTCGGACGTTTCCACGGCAAGATACTTCTCGCGGACGAGATCTCGCCCGATACCTGCCGTTTCTGGGACAGCACCACTCATGAAAAACTCGACAAGGATCGTTTCAGACGCGATATGGGCGGCGTAGAGGACGCTTACAACGAGATGATGAGAAGAATTTTTGGCGATAAGTAAAAATCAAATAACGGCGGGGTTTAATATGTTTAATTCACTTCACGAAGAGTGCGGCGTTTTCGGCGTTTATACCAAAAAACCCGAAAATGTCGCGAATATGACGTATTTCGCGCTGTATGCTTTACAGCACCGCGGACAGGAAAGCTGCGGCATAGTTGTAAACGAGCGCGGCGTTTTCAAAACTCATAAGGGCTTGGGGCTTGTAAACGAGGTGTTCAGTCAGCGCGTTTTAAGCGAGTTTGAGGACGCGCGGATAGCGATAGGACACGTTCGCTACTCGACGACGGGCAACGTTAATACCGCAAACTGTCAGCCGATGACGGTGCGGCACGTCAAGGGCGCATTGGCGATAGCGCATAACGGAAATTTGATAAACGCGCTGGATATGCGCAAGGAATTTGAGCTTAAGGGCGCGATATTTCATTCCACAAGCGACACAGAGGTCATATCTTACGCGATAACGCGTGAACGTTTGGAGAGCCGCTCCATTCAAGAGGCGCTCGAAAAGGCAATGTATCATATTAAGGGCGCGTATTCTCTGGTGCTTATGTCGCCGAAGAAGCTCATCGCCGCCCGCGACCCGCATGGGTTCAGACCGCTTTGTTTGGGAGAACTTCCTGACAACGCGGGATATGTCGTAGCAAGCGAAAGCTGCGCGTTCGACAGCATAGGCGCGAAATTCGTCCGCGATATCGAACCGGGCGAGATCATCGTGATCGACGAAAACGGTATTGAGAGCATTAAAACGCATTGCGGACAGGAAAGTTCCATGTGCGTGTTCGAGTTTGTGTATTTTGCCAGACCCGACAGCGTTATCGAGGGAGCAAGCGTACATAACGCTCGGCTTCGCGCGGGTCATATTCTCGCGAAAGAACACCCCGTAGACGCGGACGTCGTTATCGGCTGCCCCGACAGCGGATTGGACGCTGCGCTCGGTTTTTCGCAGGCTTCGGGAATACCTTACGGCGTAGGTTTTATAAAGAACCGTTATATTGGCAGAACATTCATTCAGCCGACCCAGGGCATGCGCGACAATTCCGTGAAAATAAAGCTGAACGTTATTCGCGAGACGGTTGAGGGAAAACGCGTGGTTTTGGTGGACGACAGCATAGTACGCGGTACGACCTCGGCGAAAGTGGTGAAGCTGCTCCGCGCGGCGGGCGCAAAGGAGATACACATGCGTATTTCCGCGCCGCCGTTTATTTCGGAGTGCTATTTCGGCACGGATATCGACAGCAAGGAAAATTTGATAGCGAACAAGCACACCGTTGAGGAGATCGCAAAGATAATCGGAGCGGACAGCTTGGGATTTTTAAGCACGGACGGCGTTATCAGCATTGCGGAGAACGCAAAATGCAAGTTCTGCCGCGGGTGCTTCACGGGTAAATACCCGATTGAAGTTCCCAAAAAGTTCCCGAAAGATAAGTTTGAAATGAAGTTTGACGAATAATTTGACAGTGTAAAGTTTACAGTCGACAGTTGTGCCGCGGGCGGAAACGAACACAAGCATATCGGTTCGCGGACAATACTAAATAAGCGCCGCAGGCGCATCCGAAACTGTCAACTGTCAATTGTCAACTGTAAATTGATTAAATTTGGGGGTTATGATGAAAAGTTACAGTGAGAGTTATAAAGCAGCGGGCGTGGACGTAACGGCGGGTTACGAGGGCGTTCGTCTTATGAAAGCGGACGTGGAGCGCACTAAAATCCCCGGCTGTATTTCGGGAATAGGCGGCTTCGGCGGTTTGTTTCAGCTTGATTTGAGCGGAATGAAAGAGCCGGTGCTTGTAAGCGGCACGGATGGCGTGGGCACAAAGCTCAAGATAGCGATGGTATTGAATAAACACGACACGATTGGAATTGACGCGGTGGCGATGTGCGTAAACGACATCATCTGCTGCGGCGCGAAACCGCTCTATTTCCTTGATTATATTGCGATAGGAAAAAACGTTCCCGAAAAAGTCGCGGCTATCGTTAAGGGCGTGGCGGACGGCTGCGTTCAGGCGGGCTGCGCTCTCGTGGGCGGCGAGACCGCCGAACACCCCGGAATGATGGCTGAAGACGAATACGATATCGCGGGTTACTCAACCGGTATCGTGGACAAGTCGAAGATACTCGACAATACCTCTATAAAAGCGGGAGACGCGATTATCGGAATCGCCTCCAGCGGAGTTCACTCCAACGGATTTTCGCTGGTTCGCCACGTGTTCAACATCAACGAGCAAAAGCTTCGCACGCTTGTGCCAGAGCTTGGAATGTCGCTCGGCGACGCGCTTCTTACTCCCACAAGAATTTACGTGAAACCCGTGCTCGACCTGATCTCCAAAGTTAACGTTAAGGGAATTTCGCACATCACGGGCGGCGGATTTTACGAGAATATCCCGAGAATGCTGCCCGACGGCGTTTCCGCGAAGATCAAAAAAGGCTCGTGGAACATTCCGCCGATTTTCGACTTGCTTCAAAAAGAGGGCAATATCCCCGAGCACGATATGTACAACACGTTCAATATGGGCGTGGGAATGGCTGTCTGCGTGGATAAAGCGGACGCGGATAAGACCGTGAAAATCCTTGAAGAAAACGGAGAACGGGCATTTGTTATCGGCGAAACGATAAGCGGCGATGAGGGAGTAGTATTTGAGTAATGGGATTATTTGACAAGTTTTTCGGAAAAAAGTATGAGCAGGCGTCTGAAGCTACCAAAAGCTATACTATCGATATTTGCGGCGACTGCTTTATAATAAACGGGCAAAAGCTGGAAGTTCCCATACATATTGACGCGCTGACGAGAATTTTCGGAGAGCCGCGCGCGAAGCATTTCAAGACAAAGGAAAGCGAGCGTGAGATAAACGAGAAGATCGCGGGCGAACAGATCACCGACCGCACCAATTATTTTTGGGACGGCTTGGGATTGAAAGCGTACACTTACAACGGGAGCGTTGTAAACACGTTCGGAATACAGTTCAACAAAGCCGATTACGAAACCAAAAAAATCGGTACAATAGCGAAGTTTAAGGGAACGATTACGATAAACGGACAGCCGTGGCTTCCCGTAGCTTTGGCGGGAGAGGATAAAGATGTTTTCCGCGAGTTTACCGTGGGGAACTACCTCATCACCGCCGAATACACCGATTTTGACCAAGACGACGCGACCCGCGATGAAACGAGCTTCACGGGCCTTGAAATTCAATTGAAATAAAGGCTGCCGTACATTATCTTAGATTTTGTACGGCTTTGCCGTATAAACGGAGAAACTCTATGAATATTTTGGACTTTGAGGAATTGGATAACAGTGCTTTTAATTACCGCACCGTTCAAAAAGTGTGGGGTGATGAGACGGAAATAAACGTTGCGTTTGAAAACGAAGTTGCTTTCGACCCGCCCAAAGAACGGGATATAAATCTTCGCGGCGTAATTCGTCCGCTTTGGGAAAAGCTGAAATTTGTTGAAGAAAACCGCTCCGCGATAAACGAAGCTATCGTGGCGGCAAACTTAAAGGTTTTTTCCGCCGATGATTTGAAAAAAATCGAGTTGTGCTGGGCTTTGTTGGTTTATTTTTCAGATACCGGAAACTGCGAATTAACGCTTTATTTAAATTCCGCACCCGACTTGTTCGATGATGAGGACATTGCCGTTACGATATGCGTCGACGGTTCGCTGACGGTTGAGGATTTGGAGCTTTGATTTTGGAGGTAAAAATGAAGAATATCGTAGTATTGGTGTCGGGCGGCGGCACGAATTTACAGGCGCTTATTGACGCGGAAAAGCGCGGAGAGATAAAGGGCGGCAAGATAACCTGCGTTATCAGCTCCAAGCCCGGCGTTTACGCTCTTGAAAGAGCAAAGCAGAACGGGATACCGACAAGAGTTATTCCGAGAAAAGAATATGGCGACGTTTCGTTATATACCAAGGCGGTGACGGACGCTCTTATTGACGAAAAAGCCGATTTGGTTGTGTACGCGGGATTTATGACTATTCTTGACGATCAGGTCGTAAAGGCGTTTCCGTATAAGATGATGAACGTACACCCAGCGCTTATCCCGTCGTTTTGCGGAAAGGGTTTTTACGGTCTGCACGTTCACGAAGCGGTATTGGAAAGCGGCGTAAAGCTAACGGGAGCAACCGTTCACTTTGTGACTGAGGTGTGCGACGGCGGTCCGATAATTTTACAGGGTGCTGTGCCCGTACAGAACGGCGATACTCCCGAAATATTGCAAAAGCGGGTTATGGAGCAGGCGGAGTGGAAGCTGCTTCCGAAAGCCGTGTCGCTGTTTTGCGAGGACAGAATAACAATTAAGGACGGCAAAGCTTACGTTGATTTGGAGGTGTAATTATGATTACGGATATTGAGGAAGGCGAATACGGTCTGGAGGGCTTTACATACTGGGAGCTTTTTGACGAGAAAATTGACGTAACGATCAACGAGGACGTTGATATTGCCTATGCCGAGAAGTGCGCCGAGGCTCTCAATAATCTTTCCGTGGAAACGGTAAACGCGATCTGGGAGGCGGCGAAAAGATACTGCTTGTATTTTATGGACTTGGTTGGAACAGACGGCGATGATTTTGAAGAGATGAGCATAAAAGTCACCGAGAATACTCCCGCCGAGAAAATAAAATCTGAGATTTCCCCAAGCGTTTTTATAGTTGATAAACCCAAGGACGAGCGTATAGGCTTTCACCTTGAGTGTAATTGTTCGTGGGAAATAGAGCATGGACTTGAGATAACGATACTTGACGGTAAACTCGTATATCTCGGCGCGTTCGAGGACTGCGGCGCGTGGGACAAGTTCGACCCCGACGACGAGTGGAATTTTGTGAACGCGCTCTGATTTTTAAAGGCTGCGATATAAAAATCTCCGCTCGTTGAGCATATTATTGATCGAGGTGAGCAAATTGGGCAACAGATTTTCAAAATTGCACACGGAGCGCAAAAGCGATGACAGCTTCGATTTGAGAGAATTGGATTTTTTGGGGAATAATTACGGCATTAAAGAAAGCGCGGAATTTTTCGGCTGGTGCGAGGGTGTGGTAAAATTACCGCTTTTCGGCTGTGGAATAAAATTTCGCGTAAAAAACGGCGACAGCGTTTACGCGCTTCGCTGCGCGGAGTATATCGAAACTGTGACCGCCGATAATCTGAAAGAGCAAACCGCGTTGTATTCCTGTTTGGAAGCGCTTGTAGGCTATGTCGCGGATATGCTGGAGGAGCATTGCGGCGAGTTTGATACGGGCGATCTTATATTCGACGAGTATTCAATGGTTTCCGATCTGCTGAAAATAATCAAGCCCATTGCTTTGACGTTTGAGCGTTTCAGTCTGCTCTCGGATGAGGAATGTCCGATAGCGTACAGCGTGAAGTTCTGCTTTACTCCCGTTCCCGACGAGATAATGGAAATTGCCGTTCGCGGCGATATACCTATTTACGCGGGAGAATTTTGCGGAGTAAGCCCTTGGAACGACAAACTCTTGAAGAAAAAGTATAACTATTTGAAATGAGGCGTTTATGAACGAGCGGAAATTTACCGGGAAAGCGGAATTATACGAAAAATTCCGTCCGAGCTATCCCGACGCGCTGATAGACTTTCTTTACGAAAAAGTGCCATGCGAAAGCGTCGCGGATATCGGCGCGGGCACAGGAAAATTCACGCGCTGTTTACTTCACAAACCGTGGAAAGTTACGGCGGTCGAGCCTAATCCCGATATGCGCGGAAAGCTCTCAGAAATTTACGGCATTACCGTTGTGAACTCTCCCGCGGAAAATACGGGGCTGCCCGAAAAGTCGTTCGGACTGGTGACGGCGGCACAGGCGTTTCACTGGTTCGACGAGGGCGCGTTCAAGGCAGAGTGTCAACGTATTCTTAACGATAACGGCAAGGTCGCGGTGGTGTGGAACAGCTTTGTGCAGGAGGACTTGGCGGCGCGTCAAAAGGAGCTTTGCAGAAAATACAGCTCCGACCCTCAATACACGAAAACGGGACACGCGGGCACGCGTTCCGCAATCGCGGGAGATAAATTTCTCGGCGGATATTTTCGAGAGCTGGAAATCGCGGAGTTTAAAGGTACTCGCACGTTTGACCGCGAGAGCTTTATCGGCGAAACGCTTTCACGTTCGCATGCGCCGCTGAAAGGCGAACCAAATTACAAGCCGTTCCTTGAGGAACTTAACGCAGCGTTCTCGGAGTTCGAGAGCGGTGGCAAAGCCGTTGTTAATTGCGTAACAAAGTGCTATCTGGGGAGGTTCTGAATATGAAGAAATTCATAGCGGCGTTTGTCGCTGCCGCGGCTTTGCTCACATTCACGGCTTGCGGCAATGAAACGCCAAGCGCCCCCGAGATCAGCTCCGAGCAAATTCCGGAACGTATTCCCGAGGTCGAGAAAACTCCCGACAAGGATCTGAAAATTTTCGACGTTCTGCCCGAAATTCCCGAAACTCCGCAAAGCGAATTGCAATTTTCCGAAGAAAACGGCGGCATTGAGATTACGGGCTATACGGGAAGCGGCACGGGCGTTCGCATTCCCGAAACGATAGACGGGAAGAAAGTTACCGAAATCAATATTTGGGGCGACGACGGCAAACTCGAGGAGATAATTCTGCCGAAAACCGCCGAGAAGTGTTACGTTACGGGGTTTCCTGTGAAGTATATAAACGTTCCGTGCAATGATTTTACCGTGATGTCCAAAGACGAGCTTGAAAAAGTTTACATTGAGGACAGCGTGACGGAAATTCCGAAGCGGGCTTTTAATTACGCCAAGAAACTTAAAACCATTCGTATGGGAAGCAATGTCAAAATAATCGGCGACACCGCTTTTCAAGACTGCGAGTTGCTTTCCGAGATAGAAATTCCTGACGGCGCGGAATATATCGGTTCTTCGTTTATGTTCACGGCGCTTTCCGAAGTGAAACTCCCCAATTCGCTGACAGCGGTCAGCGCTTACGCTTTCGACTCGAAAGTTCGGGTGACTTATCGCGGGAAAACTTACTCGGCAAGAGACAGCGAGTTTATAAACCTGTTTTACAAGGACAATGTGCTTATTTATAAAAATGTGGCGGTGGATTGTTTCGGCGACGCGGAGAATGTCAGCGTTCCCGACGGCGTAGTCGAAATAGGCGATTACGCGTTTTCAAGTCAACAAAAGATCGCTAAAATAACTCTGCCGCAAAGTGTTAAGGTAATTCGCGACGGCGCGTTTAACCGCTGCAAATCGCTGAACGATATTAACATACCCGAGGGCGTTGAAGAAATCGGCGTCTTCGCATTCAGCGGGTGTATGTCGCTGAAAAAGCTGGCACTGCCCGACAGCTTGAAAATACTTGATGACAGGGCGTTTGATAATTTTGGCATTCCCGATGGCGAGGAATTAAATGATTGCGAGATAACCTATATGGGCAAGACTTATAACAGTTTAAAAGACCTCGCGGAGTTGAATTCGCTTTTTGATAATACGTCGAATAATACGGAGGTATCGTAATGAGGAAAATTATCGCGGCGCTTGCCGTCTCGTCAATTGTGTTGACGTTTACCGCATGTAATAATAAGACGCAAAGCGGAAATTCCGCTGCCGAAAGCCCCGTTCAACAAACATCTCAACAGATATCCGAACGTATTCCCGAGGTCGAGAAAACTCCCGACAAGGATCTGAAAATATTCGACGTTCTGCCCGAAATTCCCGAAACTCCGCAGAGCGAATTGCAGTATAAACTTGACGGAGAGATCGTCAGGGTTACGGGATATACGGGCGACAGCACAAACATTCGTATTCCCGATACGATAGAGAGCAAAAAGGTTGCAGAGGTAACTCTGCGCGATATTAACGTTGATGAGATAATCGTTCCGAGTACGCTTGGCAAGTATAAACTCTCGGATTGTTCGGCAAAATACGTAAACATTCCCGCGTGCCCCGATACCACCTTTATTACGTGTAATAATATTGAAAAAGCGTATTTTGAGGACGGCGTAGAGGAAACGCGTTCGGGGTTGTTTATAAATTGCAAAAGCCTTACGCAGGTGAGAATGCCGCAGAACTTAAAGAAGATAAGCGATTCTATGTTCGACGGCTGTGAAAATTTAAAGTATGTCGAGATACCCGAAAACGTTGAGGAAATAGGCGATTACGCATTCGCCAAAAGCGGAATAACGGCGGTGAAACTCCCAAATACCGAAATTAAAATCGGTTATCGTGCGTTTTCGGAATGCGCAGAGCTTACGAGTTTTTCTTTTGGCGGCGGGTTGATAATCAATGAGGATTTTAACGGTGAGGAATGTTTAAGCGAGTGCCCGAAACTTGAAGAAGTCGTTATTCCGAACGGCGTTAAGGAAATCCCCAAAATGACGTTTTATAACTGCGCCGCGCTGAAACGTATAACTCTGCCGCAGAGCGTTGAGAAAATCGGCGGCCATGCGTTTTTGATGTGCAATAGTCTTTCGGAAATAACGTTGTCCGAGGGCTTGAGAATTATTGGCGAGGGCGCGTTTAAAGATAACGCCGTGAAAGAAATTTCCATACCGAACGGAGTTACGGAAATCGGCGGTGGCGCGTTCTGCGACTGTACGCAGCTTACAAAAGCGGAGCTTCCCGACAGCTTAAATAAACTGGGCGAGGATTGTTTCCTTTACGCCGAAAACTGCGCGGTAACGTATAATGGCAAGTCGTATTCATACGATAAAATCGCAAACGAAGATACGGACGGTAAGGCTACGGAGCTTGAAAAAGCGGTAAATGGGTAAATAAAGCGCAAAGCGCGTTAAATATAAGGAGGAACAAAAATGATCACACTGGATAAGGAACTTAATTCACTGGCGTACCATGGCAGAGGAATTGTGATCGGCAAGAGCGCCGACGGCAAAAAGGCGGTTATCGCGTACTTCATTATGGGTCGCAGCGAGAACAGCCGCAACCGCGTTTTCATCGAGGACGGCGAGGGTATCAGAACGCAAGCGTTTGACGAAAGCAAAATGACCGACCCGCACTTGATAATCTACGCTCCCGTGAGAGTGCTCGGCAACAAGACGATAGTCACCAACGGCGACCAGACAGACACGATCTACGAGGGAATGGACAAGCAGATGACATTCGAGGAAAGCCTGCGCTCACGCACTTTCGAGGATGACGCTCCCAACTTCACTCCGAGAATTTCGGGTATCGTGCATTTGGAGAACGGCGGTATGAATTACGCGATGTCGATTTTGAAGTCCGCGAACGGCGACGACAAGTCCACAAGACGTTTCACGTTTGCGTACTCCGACCCGATAAACGGACAAGGCAGCTTTATCCACACCTACGCGGGCGCGGGAAATCCGTTGCCGAGCTTCACGGGCGAACCCAAGGACGTTGTTATCCCCGATATGAGCCTTGACGAGTTCACAAATTTCGTTTGGACGAACCTCAACGCGGACAACAAGGTGTCACTGTTTACACGCTATATCGACCTCGAAACGGGTAAATTTGAGAGCCGCATAGTCAATAAAAATAAGTGAGGTTTTAATGAGCGAATACAGTTTTAAATACCACCCCGACCCGCTGAAAACGGGCGCGTTCAACAACGATAAAACGGTAGTCTGCGACTGCTGCGGCAAGCAGACGGACGTATACTATACAAGTCCGTTCTACACAACGTCTGATGTGAATTTTCTCTGTCCCAAATGTATAGCAAGCGGCGCGGCGGCTAAGAAGTTTGACGGCGAGTTTCTCGACCCGTATGTTGCCGAGGAAGTGTCCGACCCCGAAAAGGTCGACGAACTGCTCCACCGCACGCCTGCTTTTCACGCATGGCAGGAGCCGATGTGGATAACGCATTGCGGCGATTTCTGCGCGTTTCTCGGCTGCAAGTCTTGGGACGAGGTCGAAAGCGAGGGGATTGCGGATGATATCAAGGAAAACTACGACGACAGCGACTTTCCGTTTGAGTTCGCAAAGGAGCATATGCAAAACAACGGCGACCCGACGTTTAAGTGTCTGCATTGTGGAAAGCATTTCATCTATCTTGATTTCGACTAGGGAGAGGGTTTATGGAAATAATCAATGTGGCAAGCGACAAATTCAAGGATAAGCAAGCCGAGATATGCGGTTTTCTGTTCGATTTGTTAAGGCAGATAAACACACTTGAAAAGGAGATTTTCGAGCGCGGCGAAGAACTTAAACGCAAAAAGGAAGAACTTGGTATCCCGAAACATCAGGTAGGTCCGGGCGAGGACGAGCTTTGGGACGAGTACGAGCGGCGGCTCGGCGAAATTGTGAAGCCCGTCTGCACCGATAAACTTCTCAAAAAACGGTATGGCGGTTCGTATGGAAGCCCGCAGAAGTATGCGTATATCGATGGCGAGTGCAAAGCGAATTTCATTATGAAAACCGCTAAAAAAGCCGTTGTGGAAACGCACTTTTCTCAGGGCGCGTTTCAAATGCACAAATTCGTGCTGAAAAACGCGGACGACAAGTGGCTTGTCGACGAGGTTTACTACGGTTTTGAAAGCGATCCCGAGAAGTGGTACGCCGACAGTATTCGGTGAGGTGAATTATGGAAATTATCAACCAAGCCGCCGACAAATTCAAGAATATGCAAGCCGAGCTTTGTGAATTTCTTTTTGGTATGCTCCGCGAGATAAACGTTCTCGAACGGGAGTTTGTCGCGCGTGATAAGAAATTGTTCGAGGAGAAAAGGTTTTCCGAGACCCGTGATATGTTTGCAGAGTATCGCGAGCGTTACGGGGGGATAGTCAAGGATAAATGCACCGAAAAGCTGCTTGCGAAGCCCTATGGAATGTCACTTAATTCCGAGATACTGTATGCGTTCGCCGAGGAGGATTTCAAGGGCATAGACGGCAGGGATTGCACGGTTACTTTTGAGATGAGCGCTCCGAAAAGAGCGGTCATTGAGTTCAGATGCAAGCGAAGTTCACAGGAGCGGGCGGATAAATTCACGCTGATAAAGCAAGGCGACAAATGGCTTATCGACGCGCATAATTGGTGGAGCGAATACGATTGTGTTTGGCATAGAGGTCAAATTTAAAGCTGCCTGTAATAAAGAAAAGGCATAAAGCCCGGGCTTTATACCTTGAAAATTATGACGGTTTATGACCTTGTTTCCATGCTCTTTAATTTTTCTATAAGCTCGTCGATTTTTGCTTTTTCAGCGTCGTCCGCGGTGGATTTTACGCGTTCGAGATAATTTATATTATCTATAACATCGCCGACGGTTAGAGTTTTTTGTGACATTCGGCTCACCTCTTTTCCTTATAACGTCATTATAGCATATCCGAGGAAAATTGTCAAGTTGAATATTGGAAATAATTGTTAGCAGATTTTACGGTGAAAAACCGTTTTAAAAATATCTGTAATTATAGGAGGAAATTTTTATGACAGAACTGGAACTTAAGTACGGCTGCAACCCCAACCAAAAGCCGTCGAGAATTTTTATGGAAAACGGTAAAGACTTGCCCATTGAGGTGCTGAACGGCAAGCCCGGCTACATCAACTTTATGGACGCGTTCAACGGCTGGCAGCTTGTCAAGGAATTGAAAGCAGCAACGGGTTATCCCGCGGCGACGTCCTTTAAACACGTTTCTCCCGCGGGCGCGGCTATCGGACTTCCGCTCACGGAAACTCTCGCTAAGATCTACTGGGTGGACGACCTCGGTGAGCTTTCGCCTTTGGCTTGCGCTTACGCGAGAGCGCGCGGCGCGGACAGAATGTCAAGCTACGGCGACTTTATCGCGCTTTCCGACAAGTGCGACGTTTCCACCGCAAAAATCATTCAGCGCGAGGTATCGGACGGCGTTATCGCTCCCGATTACGAACCCGAAGCGCTTGAAATTCTTAAATCCAAGCGCAAAGGCACTTACAACATCATCAAAATAGACCCGAACTATACTCCCGACCCGATTGAGCGCAAGCAAGTTTACGGCATTACGTTCGAGCAAGGCAGAAACGAACTTGTTATCAACGATGAGTTGTTCGCGAACAGACCTACCAAGAACAAGGAGATACCGACAAGCGCTATCCACGACCTCGCTATCGCGATGATAACGCTTAAATACACGCAGTCCAATTCCGTGGCTTACGCTTGCGGTGGACAGGCTATCGGTATCGGCGCGGGTCAGCAGAGCCGTATTCACTGCACGAGACTTGCGGGCACTAAAGCGGACAACTGGTATTTGCGCCAATCGCCCACAGTTATGAATTTGCAGTTTGTGGACGACATTCGCCGCGCCGACCGTGACAACGCTATCGACCTCTACATCGGCGAGGACTATATGGACGTTCTCGCGGAGGGCGAGTGGCAGCGTATATTCAAGGTAAAGCCCGAGGTGTTCACGCGCGAGGAAAAGAGAAAATGGCTCGACACGATGAAAGGCGTTGCCTTGGGTTCGGACGCGTTCTTCCCGTTCGGCGACAATATAGAGCGTGCTCACAGGAGCGGCGTTGAGTTTATCGCGCAGCCGGGCGGCTCTATCCGCGACGACAACGTTATCGAAACGTGCGACAAATACGGCATCGCAATGGCGTTTACGGGAATTCGCTTGTTCCACCACTGATTATAATTGACAGTTATTAAAAAAACGCGCTCCCGAATTTGGGGGCGCGTTTCAGTCTGTAATTAAACTTGTTTTTCGTTCTCTCCGCCCCGCTGTGCGGGGCGGAGAGATAAATGATTTATATTTAGTAAAAGAGGGCGCGTGAAATTAAAAAAATTTTCGGAGATACGTGACATTTCGCCTTTCCCGATTGTCTTATAATCGAAAGCGCTTTTAAAGGAGATGAGAGAATGACAGCCGCAGATCTGGAACATTATATCGGTCTGTTTCACAAAGCCGTTTACAGACTTGCTTTAAGTATCGTACATAACGAAGCTGAGGCTGAGGACGTTTGCCAGAACGCATTCTGCAAACTGTTTGATTACAACGGTGAGTTTGAGGCTCCCGAAAACTGCAAGGCGTGGCTGTTCAAAGTCACGGTCAATCTCTCAAAAAATTTACTTAAATCAATGCGTTTTACGCGTTCTGACGAACTTGATGAAAACATTCCCGCAAATAACGGTTTTACCGAAAATGAGACCGCTTTATGGGAAACAGTCGCGAAACTGCCGCCCAAATACCGCGCCGCAATTCATTTGTACTACTATGAGGGGTACTCTGTAAAAGAAATAGCGGATATGACGGGCGAGAAAGTTTCGGCGATCACGACAAGGCTTGCGAGAGCGCGTGAAAGATTGAAAAAAATGCTCTTAAGGGAGGGAATTTACGATGAAAAACGATTATAATTCAATGTACGACAAGCTATGTCCCCAAAAGAGCGACGACGAACTGCTTCAAGCGGTTCTGACGGGAAAGGCGGATAACATGAATATTAAACATAAAAAGAAAACCATAATTATTCCCGCGCTGATAGCCGCAGCCCTCTGCGCGACTACGGTCGGCGTATCGGCGGCGAACGATTGGAAACTCACCGGCGCAATGTCAAACGTTATGCAAAACATTTTCGGCAAGAAAAACGAGCTTCAGCCTGCCGACAAAGACTTTACGGAATACGGCTTCGAGAACCTGCGCGGCAAGGAGCTTTCGGACGTTATAGACTGTGGAGAGTATAAAATCGCGCTGAAAGGAGTTACAGCGGATAAATACACGGCGTTTATCGTGTACGATATTGTTTTTGACAAGGATTTTGATCACAAGCTTAAAGACGGCGAGGAGTGGTGCGCGCTTTTGAACCAAACCGATTCCAACCGCACCGAATGGCTGTCCGAATTTTATCGCAAACAAGGCAATCAGCCAAATCCTTTCAGCTATTCACAAAACGAGTTTCTGGGTATGGACGGAAATATCGCACACTGCTACACGGAGGTTGCCAACAGCATACCGCTTCAAGATAAAACCTTGGAGCTTGTCTCACATGGGCTTTACCGCCGCAGCGCCAAAGCCCCCTATATAGGTAAGGAAATTGACTGCAGCAACGACGAGTTTTCAATAACCTTTGATTTCGATACGTCCGCAAGCTCCAAGACCATTGAGCCGAACTCCAAGATCTCTGTTGACGGCGCGAGTGAGGGAAAGATCACTTATCTCTCCGTTTCGCCGTTTGGTCTTATGATAAATATCGTATGGGACGACAGCGAAAAAATGGGAAAAATCGACTACGAGGACAGCGAGGAACTTGATAAAATTATAAACGAAACCTTTAGGGTGAAATTCAAGGACGGCACGGAAAAAGATATCTCTGCATTTGACGACGACGGCTGGAACACTCTTGTTAGTTACGATGATTTTGGCATGGCTGAAAAAGCGGAAAATTCAATGTTCCCGCATTGGAAATACCCCGTAAACGTCGATGACATAGTAAGCGTAACGCTCTGTGGGCAGACGTTTGAATTTGATTGACGCCCCATACGTCACCGAAAACGATATTGGCTTGACAGCGTGCAAGTACTGCGGATAGTGCAAATAGCCCTTGACAATGCCGCAAAAATATGTTATAATAATATTTAAGTGAACAAGTCACGAACATTTACATATTTAGGAGGAAAATTATGATTCAGAAGCTAAACACGGCAATCGCTAAGGGCAGCATGTGGATATTCCTTGGAACAGCCACATACAAGTTTGTATTTTACATCATTGATATGGTGCAGGCGTTCAAATGGAGCGGCGGACAGGGCGTTCAAACGCTCTTTGAGGGACTGTTCAATTTGGCGGTCGATCTTATAATTCTCGGCGTGGTACTGGCGGTCGCACAAAAAGTAGCGGGCGTTACGGAAACCCCGTTGACCGGCGCTTACGTGCCCCAGGCTCCCGTAAACAATTATGCGCCCCAAGCTCCTGTAAACAACTACGCACCTCAGGCTCCCCAAGCTGCCGCACCCGTTGCTCCTGTTGCACCCGTTGCTCCCGCACCCCAAGCTCCCGCGGCTCCTCAGGCTGCTGCTCCCGCGGCAAACGGCGTTTGGTTCTGCGCTTCCTGCGGCACACAGAATGTCAGCGGAGCAAGCTTCTGTTCCAAATGCGGCAAACCCAAGCAATAATCATCAAACCGAATACAAGCCAAAGCCCGCGCAGTTTTGCGCGGGCTTTATCTGTTTGAAAAGCGCGGAAAATCAATCGACCCTTGTAAAAGTCTGCGCAGATGACAAATCATCTACTTGCGTCAAAGTCATACTCTTTCCGTCCGAACTAAACGAAACGTCAAACTCTTGCGATGAGGACTGCCCCATCAAAGAAATGGTAAGCTCAATGCGGTTATCGCCCGTGTTTTCCCAAGTGAACGGCACGGAAATTCCGCTTACGGACGCAGTGCTTTCCTTGAAGTCGAAGATCATTGACACCCCGTTTTGCGAGACCTCCCACTTATGTTTAAGTTTACCCGAAAAACCGCTGTTCGGGATTATTACCGTAAACAAAACGATAATAAATGCCACAACGACCGCGCCTATGCAGGACGCAATAATTATCGGCGTTTTTTTGGATTTTTTCAGCGGCACGACCGGCTGACCGTAATCGGGCATGGGATTGGCGGTCGGCTGACCAAACGGCTGTTGAGCAAATGAAGGCTGCACTTGTTGCGCTTGCTGAGTATTTGGCTGAACACCTCCCATCGGCTCAAGGGACGGCTGAGCGTTAACGCTCGGCTGCGCGGACTGAATCGGCTCGGTCGTTCCCATAGGCTCAAGAGACGGCATTGATGACGCCGTCTGTGCCGCCGAGGCATTGTTCATTGACGCGCCACAACCCGAACAGAACGTGCTGTTGTCATCATTTTGAGTTCCGCAAAAGGGACAAAACATAAGTATATTTCCTCCTAAATATTATATTTCATATTATTATAACATATTTATCACAAAAAGTCAACCTTTTTATATAGAATATTTTCCGATTTCCATTTCAATCTATCACAAAAAATCCGCGCGTTAAGAAAAACGCGCGGATAAATTCTTGTTTATAACTTCATATCTTATACCGATTTACAATCAATACATTGATTGCAATTTAGTATCAATTAGTACATTCCGCCCATTCCGGGTGCCGCCGCGGGAGCGGGAGCCTCAGGCTCGGGCTTGTCGGCAACAAGGCTCTCGGTGGTGAGTACCATCTCAGCAACGGAGGATGCGTTCTGCAAAGCGGAACGAGTAACCTTTGCGGGATCTACAATACCGCTCTTTATCATATCGCCGTACTGCTCGGAATATGCGTCGTAGCCGTAGCCTACCTTGCCGTTCTTAACGATATTGTCAATGATAACGCTGCCCTCAACGCCAGCGTTCAGCGCGATCTGACGAACAGGCTCTTCAAGCGCCTTAAGCACGATAGCCGCGCCTGTCTTTTCGTCGCCTTCAAGCTTCGCGATGATCTTGGAAACTGCGGGCATTGCGTTGATAAGCGCCGTGCCGCCGCCCGCTACGATACCCTCCTCAACAGCCGCCTTTGTAGCCGCGAGAGCGTCCTCGATACGGAGCTTCTTCTCTTTCATCTCAACCTCGGTAGCCGCGCCGACCTTGATAACGCCAACACCACCCGAAAGCTTAGCCAAACGCTCCTGAAGCTTCTCTTTATCGAATTCGGAAGTGGTAGCTTCGATAGCGTTCTTGATCTCGTTTACACGAGCCTTGATATCTGCGGATTTGCCCGCGCCGTCAACGATGATCGTGTTTTCCTTATTGATAGTAACGGATTTAGCGGTACCGAGCTGGTCGATCTGAGTTTCTTTAATGTCAAGACCAAGCTCCTCGGTAATAACCTCTCCGCCTGTAAGAATAGCGATATCCTTGAGCATTTCCTTACGTCTGTCGCCGAAGCCCGGAGCCTTAACTGCCGCGCATCTGAACACACCGCGCAAATTGTTCAAAATAAGGTTGGTGAGCGCGTCGCCGTCAACGTCCTCGGCAACGATAAGGAGCTTTCTGCCCGACTGAACGATCTGCTCGAGCAGCGGAAGAATGTCCTGAATGGAGCTGATCTTCTTATCGGTGATGAGGATATAAGGATTATCGAAAACAGCCTCCATTTTGTCGGTATCCGTTACCATATACGGCGAAATGTAGCCGCGGTCGAACTGCATACCCTCAACGACCTCGGAATAAGTCTCGGCGGTCTTGCTCTCCTCAAGTGTGATTACGCCGTCCGCGCCGACTTTATCCATAGCCTCGGCAATAAGCTTGCCGACCTCCTCGTCGCCTGCGGAAACGGTCGCTACGCGCTGAATATCGGCGGAACCCGCGACTTTCTTGGAGTTCTTCTTGATCTCGGCAACGGCTGCCTCAACAGCTTTCTTCATACCCTTTTTAACAACCATGGGGTTAGCGCCCGCAGCGATGTTTTTCATACCCTCGCGCACCAAAGCCTGTGCAAGCAAAGTGGCTGTGGTCGTACCGTCGCCGGCAGCGTCGTTTGTCTTAGTGGCTACTTCCTTAACGAGAGCCGCGCCCATGTTCTCAAACGGATCCTCAAGCTCTATCTCCTTGGCGATTGTCACACCGTCGTTCGTGATAAGAGGCGCGCCGTACTTCTTGGAAAGAACGACGTTTCTGCCTTTCGGTCCGAGCGTGATCTTAACGGTATCGGCAAGCGTATCTATGCCCTTTTGAAGAGCCTTTCTTGCTTCCTCTCCGTAAATAATATCCTTTGCCATAGTAATCTTCCTCCTTATGTTCCAAGCATTGTTTCAATTTTAAACGGCGAACACAATTCCCTGCGTTCGCCGACTTTACCGAATTTACTTCTTGCCGGGCTTTCTGCCGCGCTTTGCGGGAGTTTTCGCAGCTGCTGCGGTCTCAGCCTTGGGCTTTCTGCCGCCCTTAGCGGGTGATTCCGCAGCCGCGGTTTTCTTGACCGCGGTATCGCCGCCGTCCTCAACGACAGCCAAAATATCCTCCTGCTTTACAATGGAGAACTGCTCGCCGTCAACCTTGACCTCTGTGCCCGAATATTTGCTGATAAGAACCTTTTGTCCGACTTTAACGAACATCTCGACTTCTTTTCCGTCGACAACTCCGCCCGGACCTACCGCTACTATTTCCGCGATAGAGGGTTTTTCCTGCGCCGCGGCAGTGAGTATAATGCCGCTTTTAGTGGTTTCTTCGGCTTCCACAGCCTTGATTACAACTCTGTCTGCTAAAGGTTTAATCGTCATTGATCTGTTCCTCCTAATTTAGCCACACTTACAATGCAGTTTTTATAATGCTTTTTTTAAGCAACACCACACAAAGCCCGCACTGCGTGCTTTGCCGTCCGCTTGCTTGCATATTTTCCGTCATCTTGCACAAAGTCTCCTTGACGGGCGTGTCTCCCCCTACCGGGGGAGGTGGCACGCAGTGCCGAAGGGGCTGACCGACAGAACAATCTTTGTGCAGTGTTGCCTTAAATAATATTGATTTAAAATCAACATATTAACTTTACGAAATGCCGTTCAAAACAACGCATATTTTAGTTTTGATTTTGGTCGTAAATCAATATTATACTAATTCCAAATCAACATATAGACTTTAATTTGCTGTTCCACATCCGTCAGCACGTCAAATTTCGTCCACGCTTTGAATGGGAATTAGTATTAGCACTCTCGTGTATCGAATGCTAATTATATTTTACCTCATATTATAAAAAAATCAAGAGGTAAATAACATTTTTATGCGAATTTCGTAGCAACGCACAAAATATTACGTAAATTATATCCGTAATTTGGCAATTTTATACATACAATTTTATGCATTTTGCGGTTTATTTTTTACGAAATACAACATAATGAATTTTTAACGCGCCGATGAAATTATACCGCCGCCAACCACCGTATCTCCGTCATACAGAACCGCCGCCTGCCCCGGCGAGATCGCTCTTTGCGGCTCGTCGAAACGGACGGTCACCGTGCCGTCGTCATTGAACAACGCGAACGCGGCGGCTTCTTTGGCGTGATATCTTGTACGAACGGCAACGCGAAGCGGCTCTTTGGGCGGTTCGGCAAGCGATATCAGGTTAAAATCCCGAGCGGTAAGCTCGCTCGAAAACAATTCTTTTGCCGTGCCGAGCGTTACCGTATTTCGCTCCGCCGACTTTTCAAGAACAAAAAGCGGTTCGCTGTACGAAATTCCCAAGCCCTTTCTTTGCCCTATCGTGTAAGAGATCACACCCTTGTGCTTTCCCAAAACCGTGCCGTCCCTCAAGACGAAATCGCCCTCGGGATAGGCTTTTCCCGTATATTCGCGAATAAACCCCGCATAGTCGCCGTTCGGCACAAAGCATATATCCTGACTGTCGTGCTTCGCGGCGTTTATCAAGTCGTTTTCCTCGGCGAGCTTACGCACTTCGGTTTTGTCCGCGTAATTTCCGAGCGGAAGTTTTGTGCGCTTAAGCTGCTCCTGCGTCAAAAAATACAGCACATAGCTTTGGTCTTTGGCTTCGTTCAGGGATTTTTTCAGAAGATACCTGCCCGATTTTTCGTCAAACTCGACCCGCGCGTAATGCCCCGTTATGATGAACTCGCAGCCCAGTTCCTCGGCGCGCCTGTACAGCCTGTCGAACTTCAGACAACGGTTACATTCTATACACGGATTGGGCGTTTCACCGATCTCGTAAGAACGAACGAACCTGTCTATTACGTTTCGCGAAAAATCCGCCGTGAAATCAAACACATAGTAAGGCATTCCGAGCTTCACGCAAACGCTGCGCGCGTCCTCCGCGTCCGAGGCGGTGCAGCACGCTTTTTCGGAGTACTCCTCCCCCGCGCTGCCGTGCAGTTTCATCGTAACTCCAACGCAGTCGAAGCCCGCGTTCTTCATCAGCAGTGCGGCAGCGGAGCTGTCTACGCCGCCGCTCATCGCAATAAGCGCCTTTGCCCCGTCATCCATTGCCCAACTCCAACATTCTGTCGATACTGCGCTTTGCGGCAAGGCGCGTTTCCTCGTCAAGAATAATTTCTTCACCTCCGCTGCCCTCAAGACAATGCAGAACGCCCGCGATTTTGGTAAGCTGCATATTCTGACAAATAAAATCCTTGGAAAGCGGATAGAAGCGCTTTTCGGGGCAATCTATCCCCAAATGCTGCACTATGCTGTTTTCCGTGCCGATGATGAACTCGGATTTGTCGGATTTTTTAGCATAACTCATAATTTCGGTCGTGGAACCCACATAATCGGCTTTTTCAACCACCTCGGCGGCACACTCCGGGTGAACCAGCAAAAGCGCGTTCGGGTGAGCGACTTTGGCTTTTTCAACGTCCTTGGCGGTGAACCTTGCGTGGGTCGGACAGCAGCCATTCACCGTCACGATCTCCTTTTCGGGGCACTGCTCCACTATGTAACCGCCTAAATTCCTATCGGGAATGAAAAGTATCTTATCTTCCGGCATACGCTCGATTATTTTCTTCGCGGAACTTGACGTTACGCAAACGTCGCACAAGGTCTTAAGCTCCGCGGTCGTGTTTATGTATGCCACGACGGCGTAACCCGCGTACTTTTCTTTAAGCCGCAAAAGCGCTTCTTTATCCAATTGCTCCGCCATCGGGCAGCCCGCCTCCGCTTCGGGGAGCAGAACGCGCTTCTCGGGACAAAGTATCTTCACTGTCTCCGCCATAAAGCGCACGCCGCACATCATAACGGTTTTGTTGGGCGCTTTCGCCGCCTGTTGAGCAAGTCCGAAGCTGTCCCCAACGTAATCGGCGATCTCCAAAATGTCGTGTGTTTGATAGCAATGCGCCAAAACACACACGTCGTTTTCTTTTTTCAGTTTTAAAATGCGCTCTTGAATATCCTTAGTCATAACATTTACCTCGTGTTTTTTCCCTAAATACTATAGCATTATCATGCCGGCGCAGCGCGAACAAAAACAAAGCCCGAATGCATTGCAATAACGCAATATGCCGGTCTATGCGTTGATTACAAATTTGTATCAATAATATCCCGCAGCGTTATGCCGTCAAGATATTCGTTAACGACCTTATAAAGCCCCTCCCAGATCGGCAGAGTAACGCAGTCGGGTTTGCGCGGACAAGAATTTTCCTCATACTGCAAACAGGCAACGGGAGACAAACTGCCCTCCGTGACGCGAAGTATTTCGCCGACCGTGTACTTCTCCGGCGGCTTTGAAAGAGCGTATCCGCCCTGATAGCCGCGGTTGGTTTTCAAAAGCTCGGCTTTATTCAGCAGCGGCACTATCTGTTCGAGATACTTTTTCGAGATATCCTGCCGCTTCGCGATATCTTTCAGCGCAACGTAGCCCGAACCTTGATGTAATGCAAGGTCGATCATCATTCGCAGCGCGTAGCGGCCTTTTGTAGAGATTTTCATTTCACACCCCCATTGATCACTCTCCAAAGCACTATTATCAATATACATATTATAACACTTAATAACTACTTTTTCAATAGGCTTTTGATATTTTTTATATAAAAGCGTAAGCCCAAAACATTTTTTGTGCATAATGTTGATTGGGCGTTTTCAAAACCGCTACATTTCGTGGCGGTTTTGTTATTTTTGACATAATTTGATTTTTTTTGAAAAACTACTTGACAAGCTTGTAAAAATGTAGTAAAATAATATTGTTGTTGAGAGAGATTTTGATAACGATTACGGAAGTTTAGCTCAGCTGGGAGAGCATCTGCCTTACAAGCAGAGGGTCATAGGTTCGAGCCCTATAACTTCCACCATCGGCTTTTGCCGAATTCCGTCCGTTGCTCAAATAGACAGATGTCCGAAATATCGGGGGTTGATCGAAAGAGTGCGGAATTTGGTCCGGTAGTTCAGTTGGTTAGAACGCCGCCCTGTCACGGCGGAGGTCACGAGTTCGAGTCTCGTTCGGATCGCCATTTCGCGGATTTAGCTCATCCGGTAGAGCGCCACCTTGCCAAGGTGGAGGTAGCGAGTTCGAGCCTCGTAATCCGCTCCATTAAGATTTTAAGATCCTCCTTGCTTTGCAGGGAGGATTTTTTATTAGCGCGCTTCTCGGTGTGACAAGCGAGTGCGCTCAAGCCTATTTTACGAAAAAAACTTTAAGTGTGAGGTTTGGGAAAAATAATCGTCTAAGTAAGTGAGAGGGGGAGAAAATATGGACAACGGTGAAAGTAGCTACCGCCGTTATCTCGCCGGCGACGACAACGGTCTTGTCGAAATTATTCGCGACTATAAAGATGGGCTTATATTCTTTCTGAAAGGCTATACTAAAAATATTCTTGCTGCCGAGGAGATTTGCGAGGACGTTTTCGTCAAACTCGCCGTTATAAAGCCCGCGTTTTTGGGAAATTCATCCTTTAAGACATTTCTGTACGCTATTGCGCGAAACGCCGCGATAGACTTCAAGAAAAAGCGCGTTCCGCTTTCCGTTGAGGAGATCGGCGAGGTCGAAAACGGCGAGCGCTCTCTTGAAGATGAATATATTCGGGAGGAGCGCAAAATTGCCGTTCACAGAGCTTTGGATAAACTCAAGCCCCAATACGGTCGTGTCTTGTGGCTTACATATTTCGAGGAGCTGTCCAACAAGGAGACCGCCGCCGTGATGGGAAAAAGCGTTCACAGCATTGAAACCCTGATTTACCGAGCGCGCAACGCTCTGAAAAAAGAACTTGAAAAGGAGGGGTTCGTTTATGAAAACGTATAAACAAATGGCTCACGACGTATTGAAACGCCGCGACGAAATTTTAGCTAACACAACCAACAACGCGAACAAACTGTTACAGCAAACAATTTCCACCGCCCCGGAAAAGGTTTATCCTGCAGCGGGTAAAAAGCGGCTTTTGCCAAGAATACTTATTCCGTGCGGAGCGGCTGTTACGGCGGCAGCGGTCGGACTTGTGGTTTGGAACGTCAGCCGTCCGCGCACGGCTCCGGAATACAATAATGTTAATGTTGCAGCGGGAGGCAATGCTCTTGACGCCAATCCCGATATCGCACCCGCAGACGGCAATAACAATACCAACCATACCGATTACTCGGACGTTTACAAGGGCGGCAATACGGAGATAAACTACAATAAAATCACGGAAAAAGACATTTGCATTTATAACTTGCCCGTTTTAAACCGCGATGATTTTATAGCCATTCCCGATGACGAGATAAACGAGTTTTACGACTTTAAGTTTGACCGTCTGAACGAAATTCTCGGCGAGGGCGAGCACGAGCCGTTCGGTTATTACAACCGCGATATCGAAAGCGACGGTGCGCTTATGCACGCTGTTCACGGTCAGTACAACTTAAACTCCATACAATATTCTCATGAATGTTCTAAAGTAACTGTTTCTGCGAGCTATAACGAGTACGATACGGCGACGATTGAAAGCGCAAAGCCGTCAGTGATCAACGGCTTTGACGCTGTAATTTACATTTGCGGCGAGGAAGATGACCAAAACATAACTCTCGCTGCGGATATCAATATAAATGGCGCGTATGTTAGTATTACGGCAGTTTACTCGTCAACCGATTGCCTTGTTGATTACATATCGTATCCGGAACACTGCAAGGATTTGTTCGAGAAGATACTCGACAGCTACACCGCGCCGATTTCCGTTTCATGCGATACAAAAACAAACGAGTTCAATATACTTGACGAAATGCCGCAGATTATCCGCGACAACGACCCGTTCAAGCCGATAGATACAGACGGGCTTGCGTTCAATGCAATGACAATTGAAGAAACGAACTCTTATTACAATATTGAGTTCAACCGTTTGGGCAATCTTCACAGCGATTGGGACGAGCGCGGCAAGGACAAACTCGGTATTTACCGTAAAGAAAACCCAAGCGTTGAAACCTCCGACGGCGCGGCTGCGGGCAGTATGGATATCCCGCGCAGTCAAATCAACACGCTGAAATACGTTATTACAAACGGCAAGTATTTAAACGTAAGCGCGAATATCGGCTCTATTCCCGGGATTGTAGCCGAGGATGGTGAATACTACCGGCATTCTTTTATCAACGGACTTGACGCCGTTATCTACCGTAACCCGACAGCCGGCTTTGACCTCGGCGCAATGATACAGATCGGCGGCACGGTCGTTGACTTTACCTCAACGGGGCTTTACGACGAGGAGTTCGCGTACTATTTGAGAGAATTTACCCGAAAGAACGGCGTTACGGAAGTTCATTACGGAAATCCGTCTCCCACGGAAATACACTACGTTAAAACGGACAGGTTTATTCAAACTCCCGACGCGCCCAACCTCGATGAGAATGATTTTAATAAGCTCACAATCAAAGAGCTGAACCGCTACTACGGTTGGGAGTTAGACCGTCTTGGGACTAAGTACCCCGATTGGAGCGCGGAGAGTTACGATTTCGGGTATTACAAGCGCGGCGATGATGTATATTATTCGCGCAACACGATCACTTACAGCACCGATAACGGAGGAACAGTTACGGTCTCGGCGCAAAAGGAGCCTTTTGACAGCCCGATAAATTTTGGATACGACGCAGAACCGTCCTATGTGAACAGTTATATAGCGGAGGTATTCGTTGACAAAAACGGAGATTTCCTAGCCGATCTGGAGATGAACTCGTATGTAAGAATTACGGCTTCGGGAATTTCCAAGGACGAATTTGAGAACATTCTTTGCGAGTTTACCGAACTTTACGGATATGATTTTGTTGAATAAATCATCTCGGCATATGCCTTAACATAAATTTCCGCAGCAGTTCAAATTCACATCTAAGCAAGGCTCTCAATAAGCAAAGCCCCCGATAACTCGGAGGCTTTGTTTTATAACTATCAACTGTACACTGTCAACTGTCAAGGTGTACGTCAAGCTGATTGAACGGAATTTCGATATCGTTTTCGATGAACGCCGCGCGGACTTTTTCGTTTAAGTCGAAATAAACGTCCCAATACTCGGACGACCTGCACCAGCTTCTCACCAAGATCACTATGGAACTTGCGCCGTGTTCTTTCATAACGACCAAATTCGGAAGCTCGTGAAGTATTCCCTCATTCTCGTCAAGGACTTTTTCGATAACCGACTTCGCTTTCTTAAAATCGTCCTCGTAGGATATCGAGAACAGCATTTCAAGGCGGCGGTTTTCGTTGCCGTTGTTGTTGACGATAGTTGCGTTTACCGCCATTCCGTTGGGAATAAAGACCGCTTGATTTGTGATACTGTCAAGCCTTGTGTAAAGAATGGATATTTGCGACACCGTGCCCTCTACCCCGTTCGTGATAATGTAATCGCCTATCTTGAACGGCTTGTTTATCATCAGCAGAAAGCCGCCCGCGACATTCGACAGCGAACTTTGCAGCGCAAGACCTATCGCGACTCCCGCCGTGCCGATAACCGTGACTATCGAAGTCGAGGGTATTCCCAAAAGACTTAGAACTATTGTTATCAGCAGAACATAAAGCACGATCTTCGATATCTGCGTTGTGAATTTCGTCACCGTGAGGTCGAGCTTTGTCTTGCTTAAGCCTTTGGATAACACGAACAGCGTAAGTTTTGCGATAATAATGCCGATTATCAGCACAACTGCCGCGAAAATGATTTTCGGGAGCATTGCCACGAACGATTTTCCGATGTTTCCGAAAAGCTCTCCCAAAACCGAGAACGTTTGGTTCGGGTTTTCGACGATAACATCCACCGCGTCGCCGAGGGTCGCTTCGCTTGTGACGCTCTCAACGCCCGAAGCCGCTTCCGATATCGCTTCCGAAATCTCCGAAGCGGCGCTTTCGGCGGCAAAGATAAGCCCGCTCAAAAGCATCAGCCGAACTCCTTTTCAAACGCCGATACGACAACGTCCGCGTCCGCGTCTCGGATAAGCATTGAAATTTCGTCTACGCCCGTTGTTATCATCAAGATCATCGCTTCAAGGCGGTTAAGTATTTCAAAAACGCGCGCCGCAAAGCCGACTGTCTCCGTCATTTCGCCCGTTTTAATAACGATCTTGCGATTGGAGCCGTTTATCATAGGAGTTACGCCGCACTGCCCTTTAAGCTCCTTGACTGCGCCCAAAAGCTTTGTCATATCGTCGTCGTTTACCGTAAATCCGAAGCTGAAAATCTCCTGCGTGGGCGCTGTCATTGATATCATATCGACGTTCACACCCGCTTTCGCAACGATTTTAAGCGTATCTTCCATTACGGTCTTGTTAAGCGGCACGTTGTTGAACGATACCGCGCTGACATTTTCGGTTACTTCGATTTTCATAATATCCTCCACATCGTCATTGTACAGTTTACAGTTGAAAGTTAATGTCGAGTTCGCTTCGTTGTATCAATGCATCTAACTGTCAATTGTCAACTGTTAATCAGGTCGCCCATAGCGTACAACCCCGCAGGCTTGCCGCTTAAGAATACCGCCGCGTTCACAGCGCCGACCGCGAAAACCTCTCTCGACTGCGCCGAGTGCGACAGCGTGATCACCTCATCGTGACCCGCGAAAATAATGTCGTGTTCGCCGACTATCGTGCCGCCGCGAATACTGCTCATTCCGATCTCGTTCTTGTCGCGAGGACGGCGGACGGCATGGCGGTCGTAAATATAATGCTTGGAATTGCCCAGTTCCTCATTTATCGCTTCGGCAAGCATTATCGCCGTTCCCGAGGGAGCGTCCTTTTTGCGGTTGTGGTGCTTCTCGACTATCTCAACGTCAAACTGGTCGCCCAACACCTGAGCCGCCTTTTTCGCGAGTTCCGCAAGCAGATTTATTCCAAGCGACATATTAAACGTAAAGAACACGGGTATTGATGAACTCGCCGCCGTTATCTGCGCCTTTTCCTCATCGGAATAGCCCGTTGTGCCGATAACCAGCGGCACGGCGTTCATTTTGCAGTAATTCAGCAAATCGGGCAGTGCCGAGGGGTGCGAAAAATCAATGATAACATCGGGCTTTTCCGAAATGTCAAACACGCTGTTTACAAGCGGAAAATCTCCGTACTTCTCCCCCGCTTTATCAATTCCCGCGCAAACGGTACAGTCGGAGCGTTCGCCGATGATCCCCGCGATAACGCGCCCCATGTGTCCGCACGCGCCCGTTATGGCTATTTTTACCATGTTTGTATTCCTTTCAAACTTCCAAATTAGGGCAGCGCCGAAACGTTGCCCTGTAAAATCACTTTACTTTATTAACCAATCCGAGCGGTTCCATAGCCGCCTTTATCTTTGCCTTTACCTCGTCGGACGGCTCACAGAGCGGCAAACGGCATTCTCCCGCCTTAAAGCCCATAACGTTGAGCGCGTACTTTACGGGAATGGGGTTTACGTCCGCAAACATCGCCTTGTCAAGCGCGTAGAGCTTTTTTGCCATCTCAAGAGCCTCGTCGCGCTTGCCGTCAAGATAGAGCTTCATTTCCTCGTGCTTTTCGCGCGGAGCAATATTCGCGGTAACGGAGATCAAACCCTTGCCGCCGAGCGCTACGCACGCGAGCGCTTCGTCGTCGTTGCCCGAATAAATATCGAAATCCGTGTAAGCCGAAAGCGCCAAGATCGTGCTGACATTGCCGCTCGCTTCTTTTACGGCAGTGATATTCGGGTGCTTAGACATTTCTATGTAAGCGTCCACGCCGATATTACAACCCGTGCGCGACGGCACGTTATAAAGCACTATCGGAATGTTTACCGCGTCCGCGATGGTCGTGAAATGCTTTACCAGACCGCGCTGCGACGCTTTATTGTAATACGGGGTTACCTGCAAAAGCGCGTCAGCGCCCATTTTCTCCGCTTCTTTTGAAAGCTCGACCGCATACGCGGTGTCGTTGCTTCCCGCGCCCGCAATTACGGGAACGCGGTGATTTACGCGCTCTATTCCGTAACGAATGACCTCGCGGTGCTCCTCGTCGGTCATAGTCGCGCTCTCGCCCGTTGTTCCGCAGATAACCAAGCCGTCGATACCCTCGTCGATCTGATAGTCGATAAGCCTTCCAAATTCCTCGTAGTTTATTGAGCCGTCCGCGTTCATAGGCGTTGCTATCGCGGTGGCGCAGCCCGTGAAAATAGTTTTAGTACTCATAAAAAGTCCTTTCTTCAAAAGCTATCAATCAAGGTAGCCCTTAGACGCAAGCAGCTCCGCCATTTCCACAGCGCCGCCAGCCGCTCCGCGTAAAGTGTTATGCGACAGGCATACGAACTTGTAATCGTACTGCGTATCGGGGCGCAGACGTCCGATAGAGATTGCCATACCGCCCTCAAGATTGCGGTGAAGCTTAGCCTGCGGCATATCCGGCTCCTCGAAGTAATTAAGGAACTGTTTCGGAGCGCTCGGAAGATTTAACTCCTGCGGCACGCCCTTATATTCCGCCCAGATCTTCTTTATCTCCTCGATCGTGGGCTTGTTTTCAAATCTTACGAAAGCCGCCGCGAAATGTCCGTTTGATACGGGAACTCGCAAACACTGCGTGGTTATCGCGGGCTTTTCGCACTTTACTATTTCGTTTCCCTGAATGCTGCCCCAAACTTTCAGCGGCTCCTGTTCGGACTTTTCTTCCTCGCCGCCGATATACGGAATAAGATTGTCTACCATTTCGGGCCAAGTCTCGAAATTCTTGCCCGCGCCGCTTATCGCTTGATAAGTGCAGGCGAGAACTTCCGTGATGCCGAACTTTCTAAGCGGCGACAGCGCGGGAACGTAGCTCTGAATGGAGCAGTTGCTCTTTACGGAGATAAAGCCGCGCTTTGTGCCGAGACGCTTTCTCTGCGCTTCGATAATTTCCGCGTGGTCGGGATTTACCTCGGGGATTATCATCGGCACGTCGGGCGTAAAGCGGTTCGCGGAGTTATTCGACATTACGGGGCACTCGTGCTTCGCGTAAGTTTCCTCCAACGCCTTTATCTCGTCCTTTTTCATATTTACGGCGCAGAACACGAAATCGACGCTCGATGCTATCTTGTCAACGTCCGCAGTCGCGTCCATGATTACGATATCTTCCATAGATTTCGGCATCGGAGTGTCCATAAGCCATTTATTTCCGACAGCCTCTTTGTACGTCTTGCCCGCGCTTCTCGCGGACGCCGCCAAAACCGTTACGTGAAACCACGGATGGTTTTCGAGAAGCGTCGCGAAACGCTGTCCCACCATACCCGTAGCTCCTATTATTCCGACATTGAATGATTGTTTCATGTTACTTTCCTCTTTCCTGATACATAAAATAAAAACCGATGAGTTGTTTCATCGGCGTAATTTGTATAGAGCATTAAGTTTGTCAAAAACCACGATAGCGCTCCATCAATCAAGTCGATGACAGTCATACGCGTATTTCACGCACGACCGGATAACGCACACTTACGGAATGTACGCTCCTCGGCGAAATTGCCTTTCGCAATGCCGTTTCCGAAAACACCTGCCTTTGACGCCGCTTTTTTGCGCCGTTTCCGACCGCACCGCTACTTATCAATCACGCACCTCTATCAATTCCTTTATATTTTATCACATATTTCGGCTTTTGTCAATATATATTTGTGAAAATTTATATTAACTTACGATTTATTTTTAGATATTCTGCACATAGGGTTGAAATAATTTTCCAAATATGGTATAATTAAAGACAATGCAGCAAACTTACAGCGAAAACGCTAAAGTTCTAAAGAGTTATACCATTGGGAGCGGGACGAAGACTTCTTGTGGTATAATAAAGGCAGAGCCTTTATTATACTTTTATGTCCACGCGCATACGCTCACTTCGTTCGCTCCGCGCGGTAATGGACAATTATACCATAAATTCTCCGAATTTATGGTATAATAAAGGCAATATAAAAAGAAAGGATGCATTATGCTAAAAAGCGATTTTTATTACGATTTACCCGAGGAACTTATCGCGCAGACTCCCGCCGAACCGCGCGACAGCTCACGGCTTATGAAAATAGACAGACAAAGCGGCGAGATAGTACACGACCGCTTCTACAATATATGCGATTACCTCCAAAAAGGCGACTTGCTTGTAATGAACGACAGCCGTGTGTTCCCCGCGCGAATTTTCGGATTAAAACGCGAAACGGGCGTGTCGTGCGAGTTTTTGCTTTTAAAGCGGCGGTCTCTCACCGAATGGGAAACTATGGTAAAGCCGGGCAGACGTTTAAAGCCGGGCGTTATCGTGGATTTTCCCGAGGGGTTATCGGCTGAGGTTCTCGAAACTCTCGAGGGCGGCAACAGGCTGGTTAGGTTCTCGTTTGAGGGAGATTTTTTCGACATTCTCGACAGAATAGGTCAAATGCCCCTGCCGCCGTACATTACCGAAAAGCTCCAAAACAACGACCGCTACAACACGATTTACTGTCACGAGACCGGTTCGGCGGCGGCTCCCACGGCGGGATTGCACTTTACCGAAAAAGAGTTCGCGAAGTGCCGCGAAATGGGCGTTGACACGGCGTTTGTGACGCTGCACGTCGGACTGGGAACGTTCCGTCCCGTAAAAGAGGACGACATTCTCGACCACAAAATGCACACGGAGCACTACTCCATACCGCCCGAGACCGCCGAAAAAATACGCTTGTGCAAAGAGCGCGGCGGGCGCGTTATCGCCGTTGGAACCACCTCTTGCCGAACTCTTGAGAGCGCCGCGCAGACGGGAAAAGCCATCGACGACACCTCTATCTTTATCTACCCGGGCTATGAATTTAAGTGCATAGACGGGCTCATCACGAATTTTCATCTTCCCGAAAGCACGCTTATAATGCTCGTAAGCGCGTTTTTGGGGCGCGAGAAAACGCTCTCTGCGTATGAGATTGCCATCAAGGAGCGTTACAGGTTCTTCTCATTCGGAGACTGTATGATAATAGTTTGACCTCTCTAAAAATTTCCTTAAAAAAATTTATGAAATTTATTGACATTTATTCTTCTTTGTGCTATAATGTATTCAGAGGAAATATTTTCCTCTGAATACATTATGAATTTGGGAGGTAATAAAAATGAAGCTAAAAAACAAATGGTTTCGGCACTTGCCGGGGTACTTGCCGCTTCGGTCGCACTTACAAGCACGGCTTCGGCGCACACAGGTGACATTTGGGGAGGAAAATACATAGGCACGAACAAAGCCAACATTTTGTTGAGAATCAACCAAAGTGCGCAAACGAGTTTGCTGAATTGGAAGAACGTGTATAGTTATGGATACAATTGGAATAATATCAGCAGTAATGTCAAAGTGAGTATGATCTACATAGAGGGTCCCGGTGTGCCGAGCATGGCTGATGAAATGCATGTTTATGGGGATAGCTCTTTAGGTAATTATCTCGGCTTAACGTTGCCATACGATTCAAAAGGTAACCGAATCGGATACGATGACAATTGGGCTTATGTACGAATAACCATGAATACCGCTTCAAGTGCATTCAGCGCAGCAAGTAATCCGACGCTTGCCGCAAAGAAAACATTTTTACATGAAATCGGTCACGCACTAAAGCTTTCTCATCCCATTGAAACAGTAATTATTCGGGGCATACTAAGGCAAACGGAATACCGATTGCCATAATGAATCAGGGCTTTCCCGGCACACAAAGTGGTGCTACTTCATCATACATAACAGATCACGACCGTTCCTGTCTAAAAGCAAAATGGGGGGTATAAATATGAAAAAAATTATCTCAATCATTACATTATGCGCAGTTTGTCTGACTATGACTGCTTGCGGCAACACATTTAAAGATGAAGACGCGTTTTCGGAACTTGAATTGGTAAAAACCGAGGCGGACAGATCGGTACCATACAACCTTAAGGAATTGGAGAATTGCAGCGACATTGCGGTGGTAGGCGAATTTACTGAGGATACCGAACAAGAACTTACTTTTGAATACAGTGAATTTTTCGGAAAGGAGATCTTAACCATTCCGAGATCCTACAATACAATAAAGGTCACAAAAGTACTTATGGGCGATGTAAATGTCGGTGATGATCTTAGAATAGGACAATTCTATGGAATTTCCGACGGGAAACTGGTAACTATCAGTGATTTAACCCCTATGCAAAAAGGTGACGAATGGGTCTTCTTCCTTTATCAGGAAAAAGACGGCACATATTGGTACTCGGCGGATTCCGACTCACGATTCCCCACCAAACAATCGGCTTCCAACAACAGCTCGATGAGGCTCGCGGCAGAACCCTACCTTGGCGTTTACGACAAGGCGGACTTCAACGAGGGCATTTACAGCGAGATCGTTGAGAAATACGACGTGTAAAATACGGCTTGTTTGAACATTATAAAAACGGATCCCCCACCAACGTGGGGGATCTTGATGTTATTTGTTGAACATTCCCTTGATCTTATCGAAAAAACCCTTGCGCTTTTCGTAGTTTTTCTCATCCAAGGTCGCTTCAAAGGCTTCGAGAGCGTCCTTTTGCTTTTTATTGAGATTTTTGGGAACCTCGACATTTATCGTAACGAACTGGTCGCCGCGGTCTCCCGCCGAACGCTGGAGCTTCTGAACGCCCTTTCCGCGAAGCCTGAACACCGTGCCGGGCTGCGTGCCCGCAGGAACGCTGTAAGTAACAGAACCGTCAATGGTCGGAACTTCTATTTCCGCGCCAAGAGCCGCTTGTGCGTAAGTCACGGGGAAATCTATGCGGATATTGTAATCGTCGCGCGTAAACACCGGGTCGCGCCGCACGGAAATACGCACCTTAAGGTCGCCGCGCGCGCCGCCGTTCGTACCCACGTTGCCCTGTCCGCGAACATTCAAAGTCATTCCGTCATCAATTCCTGCGGGAATTTTAACAGAAACCGTCTTTTTCATATTTACCGAGCCTTTGCCGCGGCACTTAGAGCACGGCTTCTCGATAATTTTGCCCTTGCCGCCGCACTTCGAGCATGGCTTTTGCGTCTGCATCATACCGAACATACTGCGCTGCTGCACAGTCGTGTAACCTTTACCGTTACATTCGGGACAGGTTTTCGCGCTTGTTCCCATTTCCGCGCCGCTGCCCTTGCAGTCGGGACACTCCTCCGCACGGTTTACGGTAATATCATGCGAAACGCCGCTGCACGCTTCCATAAACGAAATGTCCAACGCCACGGCGATATCCGCGCCGCGCCGCGGGGCGTTCGCCGAAGCGCCCCTTCCGGAAAATCCTCCCGAAAAGCCGCCGCTGAATCCGCCGCCGAAAATATCCGCAAAAATATCTCCGAGATCCACGCCGTCAAAGCCGCCCGCCCAAGCGCCGCCACCGCCGCCGTAGCTCGGGTCTACGCCCGCAAAACCGAATTGGTCGTACTTCGCGCGTTTATCCGGATCGCTCAGCACCTGATTTGCCTCGTTTATCTCCTTGAACTTCTCCGCCGCCGTAGGATCGTCGGGGTTCAGGTCGGGATGGTATTGCTTCGCCAGTTTGCGATACGCTTTCTTTATCTCCGCATCCGTTGCTCCCTTTTGAATTCCCAGCACCTCGTAATAGTCTTTCTTGTCTGCCATTTCTTCTCCTTATTTAAATAAATTTGAGAACCGCTCTCTCCGCGCTTCGCGCTCCGTTCGCTAGCCCAGCGACATTTGCCTGCATTCGCTTCGCTCACTGCGGCAAACGTCTCTCGCTTTCTCAAATTTTACGCGCTATTCTTTAAAAATTTTGAGAACCG
>CANQWD010000024.1 GCA_947627465.1 uncultured Clostridia bacterium | reverse complement strand
GTTGGCGGGCTTTTTCGTGGCTTTTTTCGGAGTTATGATCGCGGGGCTTATGCAGAACGCTTCGGCAAAGAAAAATATGCCGCGTTCCGCAAAAGGTACCGCGGGAAAATACGTTCCCTTGTTTATGGACGAGCGAACGAAGCAACACCCCGAAATTCAGCGGCTGCTGCAATATATGTCGGTGCAAAAGGCGTTTTTCGATCCCGCGTATCTGGGTACAGCCGAAGCGCAGAACGACCCCTATGTGCGGGAACTGCTGGGCGTTCTCGACAGCATCCTCGCCGAGCAAACGGCAAACGGCGTTTATCCGCCGCCCGCGCAAGGCGGTTTTAAAGGCGCTCGCGATCTCGAACGCGAGTGCGATCAAGACGAGATCACACGACGCAAAAGAGAGAAAAACAAACCGCGCAGGATCGCGGGCGCAGTTCTGGCGATCGTGGGCTTTGCTATGTTTATCGCGCCGTTTTTTGCGGGAAAGGCGGCGGGAACTCTTTTTTGGATTGATCCGATCGGTATGGCGATGATAGTCGTCGGAAATATCTTATGGAAACGCTGATCGGCGGAGAAACAAAACAAATTTGGAGATGATTACCATGATAAAAAGAAGCTGCGGAGTGCTAATGCATATAACCTCGCTCCCCTCGCCTTACGGCATAGGAACGCTCGGCGAGGACGCGGAGAAGTTCGCGGACTGGCTGCAAAAAGCGGGAATGACCTACTGGCAGGTCTTGCCGGTAGGTCCTACGGGTTATGGAGATTCGCCGTATCAGCCGTTCTCGTCTTTTGCGGGAAACCCGTTTCTTATCGACTTAGACGAGCTTTGCGGCAACGAGCTTCTCACAAAAGCAGAGTGTGAAGCCGTTGATTTCGGTGCCGACCCCGAATATACCGATTACGACAGGATAGCCAAGACCCGTGACGATCTGCTTCACCGCGCTTTCGCGAAATTTACCGACGACGTGGGCTACACGTCCTTTTGCAGAGAAGAAGCCGAGTGGCTGGACGATTACGCGCTGTTTACGGCGCTTAAGAAACGGTTCGGCGGAAAATCGTGGTACAATTGGGACGACGATATCCGTTTCAGAAGCGCGGGCGCTATGGCTCGCTATAAAGACGAACTGAAAGACGATATCCGCTTTGTGAAGTGGTGTCAATACATATTCTTCCGTCAATGGACGCGATTTCACGGGGCTTGCACGGCTAAAGGCATAAAACTTATCGGCGATATCCCGATATATGTTTCCCCGGACAGCTCCGACGTGTGGGCGCACCCCGACCTGTTTGAACTTGACGACCGTCTTTTCCCGAAACGCGTTGCGGGAGTGCCGCCCGATTATTTTTCAAAAACGGGACAGCTTTGGGGCAACCCGCTCTATAACTGGCAGCGAATGAAAGAAACGGGCTACGATTGGTGGATAAAGCGCGTGAAAAAATCCGCGCTGATGTACGATATGCTGCGAATAGACCATTTTCGCGCGTTCGACACTTATTGGGCGGTGCCTTACGGTGAGAAGACAGCGATAAACGGCAAGTGGGAACACGGTCCCGGAATGGAGCTGTTTAACACGATAAAGGCGCGGCTCGGGAACGTCAATATCATTGCCGAAGATCTGGGAGAGATATTCGACAGCGTTAAGGAACTGCTGAAGAACTCGGGCTTCCCGGGAATGAGGATCTTGCAGTTCGGCTTTAATCCCGAATACGCCGACAACGATCATCTTCCGCACCGTTATCCGCAAAACTCCGTCTGCTATACTGGAACGCACGACAACGCGACCATAATTCAATGGTATGCCGAAGCGGACGCGAAAACCAAAGCAATGGCTAACACTTATCTCGGCAAGAAGCCGTTTGAGAAATTCAACCGCCGCGCTATAAGAGCGTGCTACGCGTCGCCGTCGAATTTGGTCATAATCCCTATGCAGGATATTCTGGGCTTGGGAAAAGCCGCGCGAATGAACGTGCCCTCAACGCTCGGCGGCAACTGGAATTGGCGAATGAAGAAGAAAGCGCTGAAAACTTCCGACGCGAAACGTCTGCGCGCCCTCGCCGAACGCTATTTGCGCAAACCGAAGGTCGATAAGGAATGACGGCATACGAAAACGCGCTGCACGGAGAGTTTTCCAAAACCATTCACCGAAAATTCACCAAAGCCATTGAGGATTACGAACTGTTAAAGCGCGGCGACAAGGTTTGCGTGTGCGTTTCGGGCGGCAAGGATTCGATGCTTATGGCGCTTTTGTTTCGGGAATACGAAAAACACGGCAAAACGCCGATAGAGGTCAAGTATCTTGTAATGGATCCGGGCTACTCCGAGGAGAATTTCGCACTTATCAAGCAGAACGCCGCGCGATTGGAAATTCCCATAGAAACGTTCTCCACGGAAATTTTCAAGCACACGGAAACGGTAAAAAACAATCCGTGTTTTCTCTGCGCGAAAATGCGCCGAGGACATCTCTACAACAAGGCACGGGAGCTTGGCTGCAACAAAATCGCGCTCGGGCACCACTTCGACGACGTTATTGAAAGCATACTTATGGGCACGGTCTACGGCGGTCAGGCGCAGACAATGCTTCCAAAGCTTAAAGCGCAGAATTACGCGGGTATGGAGCTTATCCGACCGCTGTATCTTATCCGCGAAAGCGACATAACAGCGTGGCGCGATTTTTGCGGCTTGGAGTTTCTGCAATGCGCATGCCGAGTGACAAAGCGCGACGACGGCTCCAAACGCAAGCTGATAAAACGGCTTATCGCGGAACTTGCAAAGGATAATCCGCAAATCGAGCAGAACATTTTCAGAAGCGTATGTAATGTTCGGCTCGACAGGCTCATTTCCTACAAGGACTTGAACGGCGAAATTCACACTTTTTTGGACGGTTATGATGATTGATTTAGACTACATAGAAACGCAAGCCTTTGACGGAGCGTTGGGCGCGAAATGCACGGAAAAGGGAACGGAGTTCCGATTTTGGCAGCCTCTCGCCGACCGCGCGGAGCTTCGGCTTTACGACGAGGACGGCGTACTTATAAAAAGCGCCGCAATGCGAAACAAGAACGGCGTTTTCGAGTGCCGCGTAAAGGGCGACCTTGACGGCGTTTATTACGGATTTGCGGTAACGCAAAACGGTGAGACGGTGGAGACCGCCGACCCCTACGCGAAAAGCGTGACAACGGACGGCAGATTTTCAATTGCCGCGAATATGCGCCGCCACGCGCCCAAGGGGTGGACAGGAGACCGACCGATCTCGTTTTCAAATCCCGAAAGCGCCGTTATATGCGAACTTTCGGTGCGCGATTTTTCTATGGACGAACAAGCGAAATTCGTAAACAAGGGAAAGTTCGCGGCGTTTTGCGAACAAAAGCCGCAAAATTCTCACCGCGCCGTTATTGGACTGCCGTATATCCAAAAGCTTGGCGCAACGCACATTCAGCTTATGCCCATGTTCGATTTCGATTTGGACGGCGGCGAGTACAACTGGGGCTACAATCCGCGATTTTACAACGCGCCGAGCGCGTATTACGCGCAGGAGGACGGGATAGCGGAGCTTCGGGAGTTGATTATGGCGGCGCACAAAAAGGGCTTGGGAGTTGTCGCCGACGTGGTTTACAATCACGTTTACGACGTGGAAAGCTCCGCGTTTGAGAAAATTTTCCCCGGCTATTATTTCAGAACCGACGAAAACGGGCGGCTCTCAAACGGCTCGGGCTGCGGAAACGAATTCGCTTCGGAACGCTTAATGGCGCGAAATTTCATCGTGGACAGTTTATGCTTTTTGGCGCGTGAATACCACCTCGACGGATTTCGCTTCGACCTTATGGGGCTTCTCGACATCGAAACTCTGCGCGAAGCGGAAAGCGTTCTGCGCGGCATAAACCCCGACATTCTGCTTTACGGCGAGGGCTGGACGGGAGGCGGCTCACCGCTTGACGAAAGCCGCCGCGCGGTTCTGAAAAACGCCCGCGAGCTTCCGAATTTCGCGTTTTTCAACGATACGTTCCGCGACAGCGTTAAAGGCTCGGTGTTCGGCGCGAAAGACCTCGGCTATGTAAACGGCGCGGCTGACGATTGGCATTACGAACAAATCAATGCGGCGCTTTCGGGAGGATATCCCGAGGATTTTTGGACCTCCGACCCGCTTCAAACGCTGAATTACGTTGAGTGCCACGACAATTTTACGCTGTTCGACAAGCTGAACATTTCGCTTGACGGCGCGAACATCGAGCGCGTAATTCAAGCGGACAAAATGGCGGCGGCGCTGATATTCCTTTCGCGCGGATCGGCTTTTTTTCAACTGGGGCAGGAGTTTTTACGCACGAAAAACGGTTTGCCAAACACTTACAATTCTCCCGACACCGTTAATTCGATAAAATGGGATATGGCGACGGAGAACCGCGATATTGTGGAATATTACCGCGGACTTATCGCAATAAGAAAGCGTTATCTTCCCGAATTCGGAGAGCGCGTTTTCGAGAAAACGGGCAGGGGATTTATAATGACGGCGGGGGATTTTGTGCTGATAGTCTCCCCTACCGACGAGAATATTACCCCCGAACTAGACGGTGTTTTCAAGGTTTACGCGGACAAGGAACGCGCTTCGGATAAGCCGCTTTACACCGCGAAACGGCTGTTCTGCGCGGGAAACTCGATACTGTTCGCAAGAAAGGTCAAGTGATGAAATGAGAGAGCAAATTACGGCTTTGCGCCGCGAAATGAAAGAACGCGGCATTTCGGCATATATCGTCCTAACGGAGGATTTTCACGGTTCGGAATACGTCGGGGCACATTTTAAGCTGCGCGAGTATTTGAGCGGCTTCACGGGCTCGGCGGGAACGCTCGTCGTGACCGAGAACGAAGCCGCGCTTTGGACGGACGGACGCTACTTCATTCAAGCGGCGGCGGAGCTTGAGGGAAGCGGAATTGAGTTGATGAAACAGGGCGAACCAGAAACGCCGTCTATTCAAAATTTTCTGAACGAGAAAATGTCCGAAAATTCCGTTCTCGGTTTTGACGGCAGAGCCGTAAACGCGGCTTTCGCGCGGCGCTTGCAAGCCGCCTTGCGTTCCAAAAACATTGAACTCAAAACGGACGATGACCTGAGCGGTTTGGTTTGGGAAAACCGTCCTCCGATTTCAAAACAGCCCGTGTTTGAGCTTTCGGAGAACGTTTGCGGAAAAACTCGCGCCGAAAAACTCTCGGAAATACGCGAAAAAATGAGCGCGGAAAACGCGGACTGTCTCGCTCTTTCCGCATTGGACGAAATAGCTTGGACGCTGAATTTGCGCGGCGGCGACGTGGACTACAACCCCGTTTTTCTGTCGTTTTTGCTGATTTTTGAGGACAAGGCGCGGCTGTTCGCCGAACGCTCGATATTTTCCGAAGATATTGCCGAAAAACTAAAAAACGACGGCGTTGAAATTCTCCCGTATGAAGATTTTTATTCGGCGCTCGAAAACTTGCAAGGCTCCGTTTGGGCAGACCCGAAAGCCGTGAATTTCCGCTTTTGGAGCTCTTTGAAAAACGCGAAAACAATTCCGAAAACAAGTCCCGTTGTGATTATGAAAGCGTGTAAAAACGACAGCGAAATCGCCGCCGAAAAGTCGGCGCACATCAAAGACGGCGCGGCGGTCACGCGGTTTATGAAGTGGCTTAAAACCGCCGTTAAAACCGAAAAGATAACCGAGATTTCCGCGGCTGAGAAGCTGGAGGAATTTCGCAGAGACGGAGAAAATTACCTTGGGCAGAGCTTCGAGCCGATAATGGCTTACGCGGAACACGGCGCTATCGTTCACTACTCCGCGACCGAAGAAACGAACGCCGTTCTCGAACCGCGCGGACTGCTTCTCTCGGACACGGGCGGGCATTATCTTGACGGCGGTTCAACAGATATTACGAGAACGTTTGTTTTGGGAGAAATTACGGACGAGGAAAAACACGCGTTTACGTTGGTTTTAGCCGCGCATTTGGAACTTCTCGGAGCGGTTTTCCCGAAAGGCGTGCGCGGCTCGACTTTGGACGCTCTCGCGCGGAAACCGCTGTGGCGGCATGGCTTGGATTTCAACCACGGAACGGGTCACGGCGTGGGCTTTCTCTTAAACGTTCACGAGGGACCGCAAAGAATATCGTGGAGAGCCGTAAACGACGCGCCGCTTTGCGAGGGAATGATAACTTCGGACGAGCCGGGGCTGTATTTCGAGGGTAAATTCGGCATACGTCACGAGAGCCTTGTATTATGCAAAAAATCAGACTTTGACGGCTTTTTATGTTTTGAGCCGCTTACTTGCGTGCCGTTCGACAGAGACGGCATTGACAAAAAATATCTCACCGAACCGCAAATATCCTATTTCAATGAGTACCAGCATTGGGTCTGCGAAACGCTCTCGCCGTATTTAAACGATGAAGATCGCGAATGGCTCCGCGAGATAACAAAGCCGATTTAACGGTGACTTCAATGTCGGATAAAAATTATATTTTAAACGGCGCTGTTCTTACAAAATCCTAAGACAACGGCGCGGACGTTTTTTAATTCGGGATTAGGTCGCGCTTATCTTCCGAAGAACGTCCGTGAGATAGGCGCGTGTGCGTTTAATAAATGCTTCGCAATTTACGTCTGTCCGAACCCCTCCGTCCAAAACCTCTGGGGCGGCGACATACCTTTTTTGGTAAACATCGGCGAAAAAAACCCCCGGTGAGCGCGAGTATTTTCTCTTTTACCGTGCACGCCGCGACCTGCTTTTACGGTGCTTTGACGAGTGCGGCGGTTTTGACGCAAGGCTTTACGACGAGATAATTTTCCGCTCGGAGGACGGCGGCGAGGACGAGACCCACGACCGCGTTTATGCAGTGCTTATACTAATTCCCGTTCAAAGTGTAGACGGAATTTGACATGACGACAGGTGCGCGATAGCAAATAAATGTCTCTACGTTTCTTAGGAATTAGTATTATGCGCCTGCCTACACTTTCCGGACAGAATTATACGGAGTTTCTTGAGGGTTACTCCGCGTTTAAAAAGTACTTTAACGATCATAAACTCGCTTCGGCAAAGGCTTTGCTTGAATTAGACTTTGATTTAAAATAATAACGCTCCTCAACGAGAGGAGCGTTTTTGTATTATGCGTCGGACTGCGAAACGCGCATTACGCTTTCATACGTCTCTTGTAATCCGCCTTGATATCCTCAAGCGCCTTAGCGTCTTCTACGCGCTTAGCCTTGGCTTCGTTCTGAATATTCTGAACCTCGTCGATACCGTTGACGATAGTCTGCCATGTCTGCTGGAGGGTTTCCACCTTGATTGAGGACGAAGCGCTCATCTGCGCTATCATCTTGGACTGCTCGACGGTGTTCTGCGCGTTCTTGATGAGAAGCTCGTTGGTCTTTTCATCGAGAGCCTTCATGCTTTCCGCCTGTATTCTCTGACGTTTGAGCATAATAGCCTGCGCGAGCGACTGCTTGAATACAGGCATTGTGATGATAAACGCAGAGTTGATCTTTCTTACAAGATTGAGATTTGAATACTCCATGGTTTTCAGCATGGGTACGGTTTGGAGCGCGACATTTTCCGCGATCTTCAGATCCATTACACGCTGATCGAGCATTTCGCGCATTTGCTGCAAATTCGACAAGTCCATGCGAATAGTGCCGTCGTCGGGATTTGCCTCGACCTTTTTCTGATAATCGGCAATATATTGGTCAAGCTCCTTAACGCCTTGTTCGCCCGCCATGATATACTTCACGAGAAGTTGATAATAGCCGATGTTAGCGTCGTACATATTGTCAAGCTTGGTGTTCGCCTGCTCGATCTCGGTCTCGTAACCTTTAAGCTGAACGTATATCTTGTCGATCTCCTTGCCCATAGTGTCGTACTTATTGAGTATTTTCTCGATATTCTTTTTGAGTTTTCCGAAAAATCCCGGCTTGTCCTCCAGCTCTTTAGCGTCAAACTGATCCATAATAGCCGCGAGATTTTTCAGCATAACGCCCGTATCGTTTATCTGCTGAATGCTCATGGAATTCAGCACCTGATCCGAAGCCGCCGAGATCTGCTCCGCCGCCTCCGCGCCGAATTTTACGATAGTATTCGGGTCGTTTACATTTATCATGGAAACAAGCTTGTCTATTTCCTCGGGTTTTGCGGCAAGCTGCTGCTTGATCTCGTCCTGTTTTACCACGATATTGAAGTTCTTCGCTTCCTCGATTTTTTTATCCAATACCACCGCCGCGGGATTTGCCGCGGCAGTTTCAACAGTCGTGCCCTGTGCTTGAATTTCGGGCTGCGCCTGAGCTGCCGCCGCTCCGGGTGTAAATTGTAATCCCATAGTAATTTCCTCCTAAAAATTTATCCGAACAGTTTCCCGAAAAAGCCCCCGCTTTTTTTGCCCGAGGGTATTTTAAATTTCGGCACCTCTGTTTGATATACGAATTGGTTCATTATATGTTCTTCAAACGCGTCGTTCGACACGAACGTTTCGATGTTTTTATAGCCCGTGGGCGTGTAGATCAGCACGTCAAAACCGATTATGCTGCACAAAACCGTTTGAATGCACTCCGACAGCGTGAACGTGTCCTCGATAGCGTCGATGTAAACCAGCTTCGGGATAGCCCGCGTGAAATCGAATTTCTGTATAAGCTGCAAAAGCTCCTTTGAGAGATTCATTCCAAAATGCAGCACCGCGCACATCAAATCGTCGCCTTGCAGCTTTATGAAATTGCTCGACACCGTTTCCTGAAGCTTATAGAACAGCATATCCTGAATTCTGTCGGGCAGATAGCTGTATTTATTAAGAGTTGATGCTTTCAGCTTTTCCGTATCTATCTCGCCGTTGCGGTAGAACTGCCTATACACGGACAAGTCCGTGCTTGCGGTTTCGTTTTGATTGGGCTTTTTGACCGTCAGTATCGTTTCGGGAGTGAGCTTAGACTTCACATCCTCCCAATACGCGTTCATATTGCCGTTCTCCACGCCGCTTATCTTAGCGAAAATATTCGGCACGGAAACGAGATTTCCCGCCGTTGTAAAACCCGTTCTGAAACGCGCTTCCTGATTCCACAAAATGCTTATTTCCTCAAACGTGGTTTTCAAGGTCACGCTTTGGCTGTTCGGGAATTGAAAGCTTCTGTAAATTCCCGTGTCGCCGCCGTACAGCATCGTGTCGAGGTCGCGCTCGGCGTTGTATGCCACGGTCGCGACTTTTGTTTTTATCGCCTTTGTGGGATAAACGCCGCTTTCCTTGCTCTGCGGCAATTCAAAGATCTGCATCGAACCGTTTAAATTCTTATCGACAGCCGTCTTTAAATTTGTCTTGTTCGGCGAAATGTAAATCGTATCAAATCCGCATTGCGTCATAAAATTCAGAAAATACATCTCGCTTTGGGAAATGTCTCCGTAATACAGTATCACGGGGATATCCTCGTACTGAACCGCGTATTTTCGCGCCTGCGTGCAGCGGTAAAGCCACGTTATAAACTTGTTTCCGTAATTCAGCACAACGGTTTGGTTTCCCGTGTTAAGCTCGTTCAACATCTCCCGCAGAGCTTTTTGCGCAAGCGCCGTTCGGGTGCTGTCGCCCTTTAAGTTGATCTGCATAGCCAAAGCGTCGATCATCTCCGCCGTGCTGTTCCGCGTAACGCTCCCCAGAGCGCGAACCTCGTCCGCGTTGGGATTTTCGAGCGTTTTCTCAATGAAGATAAGCTGTTTCTTCAATCCCGCGAAGCTCTCCTTGAACTTAACGAGCATATTCGTGTAGACCGTTTCGTCCTCAAAGCCGACAAGAGCCGCCGAGTAAACGGGTATCTCGCCGTTTTCACTGTAAACGCCGCCGTCTTTGATAACGCGCGTTTTCCTGTCCTTGATAACGTCCTCGAAAATGCCCGCCGCCGAGGTGTCCAAGCGCTTCACAAGCCCCGCGACATTATTCGCCGCTGTTCTCATTTCCGCGAGCTTCGCCTCTTTGGAAAGGTCTATCTTCTCAAAGTCTATCTGAAGCGGCGATTTTTGACGACCGTTTTTGACAGTTATTTTGTCCTTGTACGGCAGTTTGTCGAAATCTTTATCCAAGCCGTAGCTTACCAATGTGACCTTAACGCCCGCCACGCAGAGCATATACAGCAAATACAGCTCCCGCAAAGTCGCGGAGCCTACGAACAGCACAGCCGACGGTCTTTTTCCGAGATACTTCATCAGCCAGCACAGCATAACGAAATATGTGTTTTTCTTGTTCACTCCGCATTCCGCGACGGCTTTCGCCATGACCTCGGCTATCGGGGCGGCGGAAACGGGGATATTTTCGGAATGCAGCCACATTTCGAGAGCCTTTGCGATATCGGCGGCGCTGTCAAAAACCGAAGCGGTGTACTGCGCGGCTTTCGATATTTCGTCGGTAGTCGACGCGGGCAGCTTTTCCTTAAAGAACAGCCCGTTTTTTTGAACCGCCACAAATTGATTTATCAACAATCCGCGAAAACTGTCCGCGTCGTCGTAACCGATATATCTTATGAACTCCTGTTGTGCCATAAGTCCGTTCCGTCCTTCTTTTATCCTTCAACTTCGATGCCGTACCTGTTGCAGAGCCGCGCCAGACCGTCCTTAAAGCCCGCGCCGACCGCCGATATTTTCCACTCGCCCTTATACAGATAGAACTCTGCCGCGACCACCGTTGTTTCCTCGCCAAGCTCGTTCATCGTGAACGTCACGCGTTCGCCGTTTTCAGCGTTTCGCAAGGATACCCTCGGAGAGCCGACCGCGCGGAAGTTTTTTGCCGCGCCGCCGTCGTAGATCGAATACGCCAATGCAATCTTCTTGATCTGCGGCGGCACTTTTGACAGATCGACTGTAATATGTCCGTCATTGGGCGAATACACAACCTCGCCGTTCGGGGAACGCTCGTTTCCGAAGAATATCAACCCCTCATCGCCTATCGCCTTGTCTCCGTCCGTCAGCAAGAACACATAAGGGTCTATTTCTACGCCGCGCGGCGCGTTAGCCGTGAACCATGCGCTGAACTTCTCTCCGAGGTATTGCGGCAGACCCACGCGCTGACCGCGCTTCATATCAAGCGGCGGCAGCGCTTCATTCGGCGGCGGCGCGGCTTGCTTTCCCGTCATGGAGATAACGTCCGTTTTCGGAGTTTGCGCACTTGCGTGCAGCATTTCGCTTATAGCCCGAGCCGCCGTTTCAGCCGACGTTTCGCTCAGCTTCCGCGGCGCGGCGTTTTCGGGAGCGCTTGCCGCGGCGGGCTGTAAGATCGGTTCGGTATCCGAAAATTCTCTTTGCGGCGCGGAATATATCGGCTTCAAAACCGCCTGTTCAGCGTTTATGTCGGGCTTTCCCGTAATGTAGACCCGCCGCGTGAACCGCGATTTGAACAGCGCTTCGGCGTACAGAAACATCTGCGCGGAGATGCCGTTCAGCGTGATTTTAAGCGTGTTCCGCCCCGCCTCCAGAACTCTCGGCTCGAACGTCACCTCGCGAATTTCGCAAAAGATCTCCGTTCTCGCGGGCACGTTTACTTCCAACGTGTAAGAGTTTTCTTTGTCGGCGGGGAATTTCCCAAGCTCTATCGTCCTAGGAACGTCAAACCAGCCGTCCTCCAACCCAAAGCCCGAAACCCGCCCCAACACCTCGACGTTTTTCGCGGCGCACAGCAGATCTGCGGTTATCGCAAGCTCCTCGGCGCTGCCCTCGGTTATCTCGGCGCGGATATCCTCGATCGAAACGCCGCTCGACGTTATACGTATCACGGGCGAGTGCTTCGCCCAGATCGTAGTGCTCTTGCCTTTCAGCCGCAGCGGTTTATTTATTACAAGCGGTCCCTCGAATTCTCCCGACGGCAGAGTAACCTCGCCGCCAGCGGAAGCTCGTGAGATAAAATCGTTGACGTTCATAAGCCGCGCGACCTCCAAAGGATTTGTTTTGCTTCTTCGTTAAAATTATACGTTTACGCCGTAAGCGCGGCAGAGCGCTTCAAGTCCGCCCTGATAGCCCGCCGCCACCGCGTTGAACTTCCAATCGCCGTTGTAGCGGTAGATCTCGCATACCACGAGCGCGGTCTCGATGGAAAATTCCTCAACCAGATCGAAGCGGAGGACTTCCTCGCCGCCCTGATCGTCGGGGGAGTCTACTTTAGATACGCGAACATAGGAATTCGATACCTGACCGAAGTTCTGGTGCTTTTGATCCGCGTCGAAGATCGTTACGGTAACGGCGATCTTCTCAACCTCCGCGGGGACCTTGGAAAAGTCGATGAAGATAGTCTCGTCGTCGCCCTCGCCGTCGCCTGTTCTGTTGTCGCCCGAGTGAACGACCGCGCCGTCACGCGCGTTGAGGTTATTGTAGAATACAAAGTCCTCATCGCGAATAACCTTGCCGTTAGCGCCCAAAAGGAATACGCACGCGTCAAGGTCGAAATCCTGACCGCCGTCATAACGGTTTACGTCCCAGCCGAGACCGATTCGAGCCATTGTTACCGATTTGTCGAGAGATACTCTCTGACCCTTAGAAAGATTTACTGCCATAATGATATCCTCCGTTTTATAGTTATTTATTCCCTCTGCAAAGAGAGAAATCTGACACAAATATTACTTATCCTTGCCCGAGCCTATAATAGCTTTTCGCATAAGGTCTATCGGGATAATGGAGATCGCCGGAACAAGCACTACAAGCCACTCTGTGGCGTTAAGTCCCCAGCCGGAAAGAATTCCTCTGCCAAGGTAAGTCATCAGTATCTGCACTACCGTGATAATGCCGAATACTATCAAAAAGCCTTTGTTTTTCTTCAGATTGTCGAACAAATTCAAACGATCCGTGCGCGCATTGAACGCGTTAAACACCGCGATAAAGATAAAGAACGCGAAGTACACCGTGTGAAGTATGGCATGCTGTTCGTTAAAGCCTACCGCAGCGTCGTCGCGCAGCCAACCCCACTGTTCAAGGAAGCTGATATTGCTGCCTTTGGGGAGCGTGCCGAGCAGCAGCATTTCAAGAGACAGCGCGAACGTCCACACGGAACCCGTGATTATCTGAGACATCATATAGCGCGAGATTATCGGTTCGTTGCGGCGCTTGGGCTTTTCTTTCATAAAGCGCTCCAAAGGCGGTTCGCCGCCGAATGCCAATGCCGCGAGAGTATCCATTACAAGATTTACCCAGAGTATCTGAATAACGGACAGCGGGTTCGCGATGCCGATAAGCGGGCAGATGAACGAAATAAGCACCGCTGCCACGTTAATGGTAAGCTGGAACACGATAAATTTGCGTATCGAATTGAAAATCGTGCGCCCGTAGAGTATCGCGCGGTCGATAGAATTGAAGTTGTCGTCCAATATGACGATATCGGAAGCCTCTTTCGCGACCTCCGTGCCGCCGCCCATTGCGAAGCCAACGTCGGCTTTCTTGAGGGCGGGAGAGTCGTTTACGCCGTCGCCCGTCATACCCGCAACGAGGTCAAGCTCCTGTGCCAAGCGCACCAAGCGGCTCTTGTCGGATGGCAGAGCGCGCGCTATAACGCGGATATCCCCCATTTTTTCCTTGATCTCCTCATCGGACATTTTCGCAAGCTCGTCGGACGTGAGCATAAGATTGGTGTTCTCGTCGTCGATAAGTCCCGCTTCTTTCGCGATAGCTACCGCGGTCTCGCGTCTGTCGCCCGTTATCATTACGACCTGCACGCCCGCGCCCTTAACTTCCTTGATAGCCGTAACGCTTTCGGGACGAACCTCGTCGCGTATGCCGAGACAGCCGACAAGCGTCCAGTTGTTGCCGTCGGGAAGCGCGTCCTCGCCGAGAGCGTCCTCGCTTGTCGCAACGGCGAGCACTCGGATAGCGCGGTTTGCAAGCTCGTCGATTTTCGCGTTGAGCTTCTTCATATCGAAAGACTGCTTTTTTCCGTCCTTGTCGTAGTAATGCGAACATCTCTGCAAGATCTTCTCGGGCGCGCCCTTAATGAGCGTCAGATCGTACTGCCCCATTACCTGTGTTGCCGAATACTTATTTGTCGAGTTGAACGGAATATTGGCGACCGCCGCGACCTCGGCTTTGCACTCGGTATCCATAGCGTAGCCGAGGATAGCGCGTTCCGTGGCATTTCCGCCGAGCACGCGTCTGTCTTTGCCCTCACCGGAGATCATCGAAAGAGTGTTCTTGTGAATGGAAAGCGACAGCAAGTCGGCAAGCTTTCCGCCAATGTCGTTAAATGTCTTGTATTCGTTCACCGCGCCGTCGATAAAGTTAATAGCTTCAAGCTTGCCCTTTGTTATCGTGCCCGTTTTATCGGAGAACAGGATATTCAAAGAACCCGCCGTTTCAATTCCCGCAACCTTGCGGACAAGAACGTTGTCTTTAAGCATTTTGCCCATATTCTGCGCGGAAACTATCGCTATCATCAGCGGCAGACCCTCGGGGACAGCCATTACTATGATGATAACGGCAAGCATTACAGCCTGTATAACCGCTTCGATAAGTTTTACCCACGCGAAAGCGCCGTCAACGAACAGGAACGCCGAGGGATTGAAATTCGTATCGAACAGAATGGTTTTCGCAAGCATTGCAACGGCTATCGCAATACCGCCGATATAGCCGAATTTTGAAATGCCGTTCGCCAATTTGCCGAGTTTAACTTTCAAAGGAGTATCGCGGTCGTCGTCGGTCTGAAGCTCGGAAGCTATCTTGCCGTAAACCGACTTGTCGCCTACGACCGTGACCTGCATAGTCGCGTTGCCCGAACATACGACCGCGCCGCGGAACACCTTATGCTCGTTGTCGAAATTCGTATTTTCATCGGTATCCGTCCAACCGTCGGGAATAGCGATTTTCTTAGCCTCGCGGCTCTCGCCGTTCAGCACGGACTGATCGACTTTGATGTCGCCGTCGATTATAATGCCGTCCGCGGGTATCTTGTCGCCCGATTGCAGCAGAATAGCGTCGCCGACAACTATGTCGTTTATCGGCACCTCCGCGATAACGCCGTTACGGTAGGTTTTCACCATAATTCTTGACGCTTCTTCCTGAAGCTTTTGGAACGCGTTCTCGTTTCTGTATTCCGAGAACGTGGAAACCAACGTTGCAAGGCAGATCGCTATAAAAATGCCGAGCGGCTCGTACCATTCGGGATAGCCCTCTTTTATAACGCCCGTGTAGCCCAGTACCGACAACAAAATATTGATAAGCAAAGCCACTATCAATATCTTTATCATCGGATCGCCGAGATTTCCTTTAAGTTTGTCCCAAAAGCTCTCGTGCGCCTGCTCGGTCATAGAGTTGTCGCCGTATTTTTCTTTGCTTTGAGCGACCTCTTGGTCCGTCAAACCGAATTTCTTCATTTACTTAATTCCCTTTCTGAATTTGTATATCGGGCGGCGGTCAAAGTGCTTACCGCTCGTATATGTTTACGCAAAAATGCGTAACTTACCGTATTTTCCAGCCTGTCAGCTAACAACGACCTCGCAGAGCAGACCGTTTTCTCCGCCCGTCATTTTGAATGCCGCGCCGTCCTTAAGCTCCACTGCGCTCCCCTTTGGAACCAATCTTCCCGAGGGCGAAAGCATGCCGTCGACGTTTTGGTTCACCAAAAGCTGCATTCCATTGTAGAACGCGATGTAAGCCGCCATATCGGTGTTCGCCTTTTCGTCGTTGTGAACGCTCGAGTAAACGTGCCAATCGTAAAGCGGCAGGCGGTCGTATATCACAAGATCGCTTTTGTCGCGGAAAACTCCCTTTCTGCCGCGCATTTCGCTCTTAAATAGCAGCTGCGTTATCTTGCCGCTCTTGCGCGTTCTGCAGAACGGGCAGACGGGATTTTGCGGGTCGCGGAGAATAAACCACTTTTTCTCGCATCGCGGATTGTCGCACGGTATGAGATTATCCCACGCTCTGAGAAGCTCGCGCTCCCACTCCATTGCGGTAGGACGCTCGGCGGGGTCGTGAAGCCCATTCACAAACGCGCGTATAAACAGTTCCTCCAGACCCTTTGAAAGCGACCTTATGGTTACGTCAAGGTCGGGCGGACGGTTGGACGTATCGTTCGGGTTTTCGATAAACGTCGCTTTTTCGCCCAAGCCCAGAAAATCATCGTTTTCGGCGTCGTTCGGGTCGTATATTTTCGGGCCTATCAGCGGGTGACGAAAAAACAGATATTCGTAGATAAGCACGGGCAACGCGTGCAAGTCCGTTTGAACGCAAGGCAAGGCGCGGCGCGGGTCGTCGAAATCCAAGCCCAGCGTCGCCAAGACCTCGGGCGCGATATATCCGCGCGTTCCGACAACTTCGGGAGCGTATTTGTTCGGCACGACGAGGCTGTCTATGTCGATAACCACCGAAGCGCCCGTTCTCGGGTCGATCAGCACGTTGTTGCAGGACAGGTCGGAATGCGCCAAGCCCGCCTGATGCATTCTGCGGACGGTTCTCGAAAGCCCTATCGCCGTGCCGAGCATAGTGCGGAAATTTCCGCGCTCGGTGGGCGAGAGGTATTTTCTGTTTCGCCCAGTGAACCAATTCGACTTTTTGTCCTTGCCTTTAAGGTTCAGCACTGTCGAAGCGTCCGCGCCAAAGAAAAAGTTGCGCGGATAAGTCGGGCAGACTATCCCGAACTGCGGCTGCTGCACGATCGCCAGCGGCCAGCAGAACCTCTGCCGAAAATATCCCGCCGTCTTATCGGTATTTCCCACCGCCCCGCCGTCCGCCTCGGAGAGAGTGGGGTTGTAAATTCCCACGATAGTACGTATACGGTCCTGCATACGCGGGTCGGCGGCGTTCCTCGGGTCGTTGAAGAACTGTATCGCAAACTGCTTGTCGGGCGTGAAAAACGTATGCTTCATACCGCCGCGCGGCGCGTTCGCGTCGTAAACGTATTCAATTGTATTGCCGTTTTCAAGCACGGCTTGAAGCACTGTTCCGCTTAACACATTTCCACCCCCAATTCAATTGACAATGTATAATTGACAATTGACAGTTATTTTCACGATCGTCAGCTGTCAAGCCGTATGATAACAAGCGTCCTGTCGTCAAACGAGCCGCGCTCGTTGTAGTTGTCGAGCCACACGCGCAGCCGCTGCTCGGGCGTATCTCCGAGGTTCATTCTGAACGCTTCCAAAGAATGGCAGCGCAGCATCTCACGCTTTTCCCACAGCGCGTTCATCGCGGCTTCGGATTTATCGGCGAGAAGCTGCTTCGCGTATTGCAGCGCAACGCTCGTTTGGCTCATCGACACCGACTTGAAGCGTATCGGCGCGGGGTCTTCTCCCGCTGTCGGAAGTTCTCCCTTCATTGGGAGAATGCCGTTGAGACACAAGTCGAGATACAGCCGCTTCATCATCGGCACCGCGGGAAAATAATCGTCCGCCACGCCGTCGCTCATCAGCATTATCGTATCCGATTTGCCTCGCGAAATTCGGGTTTTCGCGCTTATCGTCTCGGGTTTGACGTTCTTTTCCGAAAGAAAGTCAGTCTCCCCCGAAAACGCGCCGCTGTCCGCTTCGCCCATAAGTTTCAGGCAATGCTCGGAATTATCGGTGCTGTCGAGCGCACAAATGCAGCCGTCGCCTATCTGAACGCACGCCAAAAAAGTTTCGCGTGCGCCGTTCACTTCGACGGGTACGGCGACAGCCGCTAGAAAAGTTGTGTACAGATCGGAGATCACGGGTTTTCTGCCGAGCGCATTTTCATAAACGCTGTCGGCGCACAGTTCCTCCAGCTTTTTCCGCTGAGCCGAAAACGCTTCCCGCGCCGATTGCTGAACAAGCGGCGCTATCATTCCGCAAGCCGACATAAATTCGGCGGAACTCAAATCGGCGCACAGCCCTTTTTTCACGTCGGGGCGCGCCTTAAACAGCCCCGCTAGGTTCTCCTTGAGATAAGCCGCCGCCGTTTCGCTGCTTACCCGCGAACCTATCCTCGACAGCGGTTTAGAGCCTGCTCCGTCGCAGACTATGACAACGGCGCAGTCGTCGGTATACGCGGTCTCAAAGAAGTCGTCGCAGTTTGTGCCCTCGTGCTTGTGCTTTTTGCCGCGCACCCTCGCGCCGATTATCTCGGCGAAATCCGTTTCCGAGTGCTTTTCGTGGAATTCCGTGTGCAGTTCCGTGCCGTCGTTCTCAATTTCCTTATATTGCCACACGGATGCGGTGTGCTCCATTACCTCCATATCCGAAAGCGGTTTCGGAGGTTTCTCGGGAAGAGCCTGCGGCTTTTCGGCAGGAGCCGTTGTTTTGGCGGAGTGCGTGGACGGCTTTTCGGGCGGCGCGGACTTTTTCGCGGGGCTTGCCGCTTTGGTTTGAGGTTTCTTAGGGGCGTTTTCGGGTTCGTCCATAATTATCTCGTCGGCGGGCTTGCCCTTGGTTTTCGGACGCTCCGTGCCGCTTTTTTCTTGAAGCTTTGCCTTTGTTTCCAAATACTCGGCGGTCGGCATAACGCCGTTTTTCAGCGAAAGGTCGTCGAAAGTCACGGAAAGCTGTTCTTCTTGTATCTCGTCGGGGGTGATTTTATTATCGTTCATTAAATACACCTAAAAATTTTAAATCAAGGAACAATCACAAATCCTTGAGGCGGCGGCGGCAGTTCGACAGCCTCTCCGGGTTTTGCGTCTATGCTCTTCGAGGAAGCCTTGATAGAGCTTGACACCCACGCGAAGAACTGCGCCATATCGCCCGCGGTGAGATTGTTCATCATCAGCACGTTGTTGGTTATTTTTTTAAGCGTGTTGGCGTTGGCGTTCGCGCCCGCTCCGCACGCTATGATATTGCCCGTGGACACCTGCTTCAGCGCGTCTATACCCTCGTCTATATTGTCGGTAGGCGCACCGTCCGTCATCAGGAACACCAAGGGTTTCCAGTCGCCCTTTTGGGTGGCGGTAGAGGTGTGCACCTCGTTCTTAATGCACTCGGCAAGAACCTTGAGCGCCCCGCCCAAAGCGGTCGCTCCTCCCGCCTGTATCTGCGGCTCCTTGAACAGCATAAGCTCTGTGAGCGGGCTTATCTGCCGCGCGCTGCTGTCGAACGTGATTATTGACAAGAACGCCGTTTCGAGAGCCTGCGGGTCGCCCTTAAGCTCCGAGATCAGCGTCTTTATGCCTTGCTTTACCGCCTCGATCGGCTCACCCGACATTGAACCGCTGCAATCCAGCAGCAGATACACGGGCAATCTTCTGATGTAATCGGACATTTTGAACCTCCGTTTGTTATGTTTGTTAATGAAGTATGATATACAGCTATACAATATATATTATAACTCATTTATTCCCAAATGTCAAGGGTTTTGATGCATTTGCCGGTCGTATATTGTCAATTCAAAAAAGGGGGGTTGATTTTTGCAGGGAATTGTGGTACAATATAGATAAACTTGTACGGGGAAGTGATGACGATCAAGATAAAGGGAACGGACGTCGGCGAGGTTTTGCGCTCGCTTAAGACCAAAGAGGGCAGGAAAGAGTTTTACGAAAAGCATAAGCCTATCGTATTGTATTTCGCGTTCGGGATAGGCACTACGATAATCTCGCTCGGCAGCTATTACATTTTCCGCAAGGTCTTTCCAAACGCGGAGAGCGTTCCGTCGTGGCTTTCGTGGATATTTAATATAACCGCGATCTTCAATATTGAGAGCAACACTTTTTTCCCCGTACTTCTTTCATGGCTGCTCGCGAACCTATTTTCGTTCTTCACCAACCGCGTTTACGTGTTCAACAGTCAAGCGCACAATTTCGGGCGGTTTATTTTCGAGATGGGAAAATTTTTCGCTTCCCGCATAGCCACGCTTATTATCGACACTATCATAATGTTTTTGCTTGTCGATCTTACGGGCGTTCACGGCGGATTGTATGAATTCTGCGCGAAGATCTTCTCGAACGTAATCGTTCTGATACTCAACTTCATTTTGAGCAAGGTGTTTGTTTTCCGCAGGAAAAAGCCGAAATCCGAAAGCGCCGAAAACCAATAACAACACAGCGCCGCGGGAAAAACCGCGGCACTTTTTGAATTTATCGCACTACTATACCGTCCGCGCCGCATATCCGTTTCAGCGCGTTGATAAGCTGCGGACAAACGCGAACTCCGCGCAAGCCCTGTACAGTCTTGCTTTTGCGCGTGTCCTCAAAGCTCACAAACGCTTCACTTATGCCTTTGTACGACGTCAGCGCTTTTTTGACTTCCTCGGTGCGCGGGTCGTTTTGGCTTTTAAGCTTCACGTATATTTTGGGGCGCGGCTTCTTCGGAAGAACGTCGGCGCTCTCGAAGCTGTCGATCTGCAGGCTGCGCTTGCCGTCTCGCACGGAAAGCCGCGCTTTTACGCAATAAACCATACCCGAACGCGGTCTGCCCGAGTTTTGCAGCTTATCCGCGAAGATCACCGCGCCGGCGCTCCCCGAAGCGTCCTCAAAATCCGCGAACGCCATAAGGCTGCCGCGTTTGTCCGTAAACGCCCTCACCGACGCGCACAGCGCCGTTATAGAAACCGCCGCTCCGTTATTCAGCGCAAGCGCGTCCTCGATATACATACAATTGTCGTAGGCGCGGTCAAGATAAACGTCGGCGGGGTGCGCCGAAACGTACATTCCCAAATACTCGCGCTCGCCCTCCAGCCGCTGAACCGCGTTGAAATCCTCATAATTCTTATACGCGAAGTCACGCGGCTCGTCTCCCGCGCCAAACAGATCGAGCTGACCGCTTTCGATGCGCTCGCTTTCCGAAACGCCGAAATCCGCCAGAGCCTCAGCGTTTTCAAACAGCGTGCGCCTGTTCTGCGGAAAACAGCCGAACGCTCCGCTCATTACAAGGGCTTCGATAATGCGGCGAGTAACGCGGAATTTCGACATCCTTACCGCGAAATCCGAAGCTGATATAAATTCACCGTTTTCGCGTTCTTTAACGATAGAACGCGCGAAAAGCTCTCCCACTCCCTTTATCCCGCACAAACCGCAGCGTACCGCGCCGTTTTCCGCTTGAAATCCATAGGCGCTTTTATTTACGTCGGGCAAAAGTATCTTCACCTTATTGTTCCGCAGATCGGCGATATAATCGGGAACTCTGCCCGAAGCCGCGTTGTCCGAGATCGCGTTGGTTATCGTTTCGCACATATAGTCGAGGTAGAAATGACAGCGCAGATACGCGGTTTGGTAAGCGACTTGAGCGTAAGCCGCCGAGTGCGATTTGTTGAACGCGTAAGAAGCAAATTTTGCCAAGTCGTCGTAAATCGCGTTGGCGGCGGCTTCGGGAACGCCGTTCGCGATCGCGCCAACGGTGGTGTCGCTGCCGTATACGAACGCTTGACGTTCCCTATCCATAACGTCGTGCTTTTTCTTGGACATCGCGCGGCGGACGATATCCGCCCGCCCGTAAGAATACCCCGCGACCACGCGGCATATCTCCATTACCTGCTCCTGATATACTATGCAGCCGTAGGTGACTTCAAGTATCGGTTTCAGAAGCGGGTGCTTGTAAATTATCTGTTCAGGCGGCTTGTGACGGTTTTCGAGATATTTGGGGATAGAATCCATAGGTCCGGGGCGGTAGAGCGCGTTCGCCGCCGCGATGTCCTCTATCGACTGCGGACTAAGCCGCTTCAAAAGCGAGGTTATACCCTCCGACTCAAACTGAAAAACGCCGCCCGTTTCCCCGCGGCTCAACATTTTGAAAACTTCTTGGTCGTTTTCGGGAATTTTGCGGATATCGAAATCGGGTCGCGTTTTTCGGATAATATCACAGGTTTTCTTAATAACGGTAAGGTTTCGCAAGGACAAGAAATCCATTTTGAGAAGTCCCAAGCGCTCCAACTGCGGCGCGGGATACTGCGCCACAGCGCCTGTTTCGGTTCTGTTCAGCGGAATGTACTCGCTCACCGGTTCTCTTGTGATAAGAACGCCCGGCGCGTGAACCGAAACGTTTCGCGGCAAGCCCTCGATCTGGAGCGCTGTATCTATAAGCCGCTTTATTTCCGGGTCGGAATTGTATAACGAGCTAAGCTCGCCGTTTTCAAGCTCTTTTTTCAGAGAACTGTCGCCGAAACGCGGCAGACAATTCGCCGCAAGGTCTATTTTATCATCGGGCATGCCCAGAACGCGTCCCGCGTCACGAACCGCTCCACGCGCTTTCATCGTATCGAACGCGACTATCTGAGCTACTTTTTCCGTTCCGTAGCGCCGTTTTACGTACTCGACGACCTCGTCGCGGCGTTCGGCGCAGAAGTCTATATCTATATCGGGCATTGAAACTCGTTCGGGATTCAAAAAGCGCTCAAACAGCAGATTGAAGCGAATGGGGTCGATGTCGGTTATGCCGAGGCAATACGCGCAAAGGCTGCCCGCCGCGCTCCCTCTGCCCGGTCCTACCGAGATGCCGTTTTGCTTCGCGTATTTCACGAAATCCCACACGATAAGGAAGTAATCAGTAAAGCCCATTTTATCGATAATCGAAAGCTCATGAGAGAGACGCGCCTTTAGCTTGTCGGAAACGCCGCCGTAGCGTTTTTCCGCGCCCTTTTCGCAGAGCCTTGCGAGATACGCCGCGTTATCCGAAACGCCGTCCTTAGTGAACAGCGGCAGCCGAGTTACCCCGAACTCAAACTCAAAATTGCATTTTTCCGCGACCTCAACGGTTCTCGCAAGCTCCTCCTCGGTGAACATCGCGCGCATTTCGTCATAACTTTTAAGATAATACTCATCAGTCGGTAGGGCTTCGGGGTCAAAATCGGACGCTTTTATTCCTCCGCCGATACACGAGAGCACCTTTTGGATGCCGCTTTCGCTTTTTTCGACATAGTGAACATTGTTTGAGGGCAAAGTCGGAACGCCCGTTTTTTCGGAGAATTTCCGCAGCTTCGTGCAAAGCTCGGCTTCAGCGCGGGTGTTGTGATTTGAGAGTTCCAAATAAAGATCCCCGCCGAAAATTTTTTCATACTCCCTAACCGCAGACAATGCTTCCGTTTCTCTGCCGCCGGTCAGCATTTTCGCTATTTCTCCGCCCTCGGCGCAGACTGCGGCGACAAGTCCCTCGGAATGTGCCGCAAGGCTTTCCTTATCGGTAAGCGGCTTTGCGCCCGCGTTGTTTTGCTCCGCGATTATTCGGCAGAGGTTTTTATATCCCGTTTCATTTTTGCAAAGAAGCAGCAGCTTATGTGGCTTCGCTTCGCCTTTGCGCACGGCGGCGCGGTTGCCCTCCGCGACATTCACCTCGCAGCCGATTATCGGTTTTATCCCGTTTTCCTTACACGCGTCGAAAAACTCCACCGCGCCGTAAAGCGCGCCGCTGTCCGTTATCGCGAGCGCGGTCTGCCCCAATGACCGAGCCTTGACCGCCAGCTCTTTTATCCGACACGCGCCCTCAAGCAAGCTATACGCGGTGTGAACGTTCAGGTGAACAAACTCTCCCATTTTTACCCCTTATCTTAAAAAAATAGGCTCGGCAATACGCCAAGCCCGTCTTTATTTGCAATTTAAACTCAATCCGCTTCCTTTGCGATTACAACCTTACCGTTGTAGTGACCGCAATTGGGGCACACTCTGTGTGCAAGCTTCAACTCGCCGCAAGATTTGCAGCGCGTAAAATTCGGAGCTTCGATTTTCCATACCGCAGAGCGTCTTTTGTCACGTCTTGCGCGCGATACTTTTCTCTTAGGAACTGCCATTCTTATCCCTCCTCAACACGATTTAAGTCAAAACAGGGCATAATGCCGCCGTTATTATCGAACAGATTATATTATACCACGTTCCGATAAATTTGTCAAGGGGGTTTTTCGATTTTTTATCACTTTTCTGTATCGTTCGGCGCCGAAGCCCTCTCCGAACTCCCGCTTTGATCCTCTATCGACCGACTGCGTTCCTCTTTCAAACGCGCCCGCGGTCTTGGGGGCGGGACGGGCAGACCGCCGCCAAAGGCGGCGCGCGGCGCTTTGCGCCGCGGTTTTGCGCAAAGCGCAAAACGTCTGCCCGTCCCGCGCGGCAACGTTCCTGCAAGACAGCCGCGCTGTAATACCATGCGCCTAAATCCCCACGCAAACGACGTTTCCAAAATCGCTGCGAGAAAACGTCCCGCCAAACAGACGGGACGCAGCATTCTGTAAAAACCGCGTTTATGCGATAAATTTCTTTACGCTCTCGGGAAGTTCGCTGTTGTCAGCGGAAACCGTTAATGTTACCGTGGTGTTGGGTGTGATCTTCGCAAGCTTGTCGAACATCTCGCCGAGCTTAGCGTAATCTTTACCGGTGATCTTCAAAGTAGCGTCTACGAAAATGTCCGTGCAGTCGTGGTCGCTGGAAAGAATTCCCGCTACAAAGCCGTAGAACGCGTCAACGCCCTCGACCGAGTAATCCTCAATGTTTACAAGGCGAACCTTGTGAGTGATGTCGGTGTTGAGCGACGAGCCTTTCTGAATAGCCACAACATTGCCGTTGGACTTCTTTTCCGCTTCGTGAATAGCGTCGATGAGAATTTTTGTCTTTCCGGAACCTTTGTTTCCTGTAATGATCTTAACCATAATTTTGTCCTCCGTTATTTATAGCGCAAAAGCGCGTTTTTATCCATTGATTTTCGCTTCGAGAGCCGCCTTTTGATCCTCGTAGCCGGGCTTGCCGAGCAGTGCGAACATGTTCTTCTTGTAGCTCTCAACTCCGGGCTGATTGAACGGGTTCACGCCGAGCAGATATCCGCTGACGCCGCACGCCATCTCGAAGAAGTATATCATTCCGCCAAGCTCGTGCTCGTTGAGTTCGGGTACTTCAAGAACGATATTCGGCACGCCGCCCTCGGTGTGCGCGATAACCGTGCCCTCAAAAGCCTTGCGGTTGACTATGCTCATATTTTGATTTGAAAGGAAGTTCAAACCGTCAACGTTGTCGGGATCGTCCTTGACGAACAGATCCTTTTGCGGCTTCGCAAACTGCACTACGGTCTCGAACATTACGCGCGAGCCGTCCTGAACGAACTGACCCATAGAGTGCAGATCTGTCGAGAACACCGCGCCCGACGGGAACAAGCCCTTGTTGTCCTTGCCCTCGCTTTCGCCGTAGAGCTGCTTGAACCACTCCACCATCATCATAAAGCTGTTCTCATAGCTTACGAGCATTTCTACCGATTTTCCCTTTTGACGGAGAATGTTGCGCAATGCCGCGTATTTGCAAGCCGTGTTCTTCTCGATGTCAAAAGTCGCGTACTCCGCGCGGGCGTCCGCGGCGCCTTTCATCAAAGCGTCGATATCGCAGCCCGCGCACGCTATCGGCAGAAGTCCTACCGCAGTCAGCACGGAAAAGCGTCCGCCAACGTCGTCGGGTACAACGAACGTTTCATAGCCCATCTTGTCGGAAAGCTCTTTAAGAGTTCCCTTAGCCTTATCGGTGGTCGCGTAAATGCGCTTTTTCGCGCCGTCCTCTCCGTAACGCTCAACCAACAGATCTCTGAAAACTCTGAAAGCCAGCGCCGGCTCGGTGGTCGTACCGGATTTGGATATGATGTTTACCGAGAAATCGCGGTCTTTAACGAGAGAGATAACCTCGTTAAAGTATGTGGGCGAAATGCTGTTGCCGCAGAAGTATATCTCGGGCGTGTCTTTCGCAAGCGAATTGTACAGCGTGGACTTCAAAGCCTCAATCACGGCTCTCGCGCCGAGATACGAGCCGCCGATACCGATAACTATCAGCACCTTGCTGTCGCTTTTGATCTTCGCCGCCGCCTTTTTGATCCGCTCGAACTCGTCCTTGTCGTAGTTCACGGGCAGATCGATCCAGCCCAAAAAATCATTGCCCGCTCCCGACTTTGACATCAGCGTATCATACGCCGTTTTAACGGCGGGCGCGTATTCTGCCAATTCATGGGGACGGACAAAGTCCTTTAAGTATTTGTCGTCAAGTTTGATGCTCATAATTTAAGCTCCTTTCCATTACGCCAACATTTTACCGAGTATTGCGGATTGGTCATAATGCTCTACTATTATTATATAATAATTTTGCAATTTTTTCAAGGAGTTTTATGCAACGCACACTATTTTGTAGAAATCCAACTATTCAACAATGATTTTTTGTTTATTTTTCACAAAAAGTATGCTTGTAGCAATCCACAGTTAAACATTAGCGCCTTTAAGCCCATGTCTCGCATTATGACGTTTAATTTAACTGTTGCGTTATTTTCGTGGATTGCTATAATTTACTGAAATTCTTGCATTTCGGTTTACCAAAGCACTCACATTGTTGAAATTTGAGTAATAACTCCGCTTCCGGAAAAGACAACCGCGGTCTCGGGCGGCGGCGCGTCGCTCCCGCCGTTGTCGGGGCTGTCGGCAAATTCGCGGAACGCAAGCCACTCGCGCATACGGTCGAGTGTCTCCGGAGTGGACGCGCTGCGCTCATCGCCCTTGTGCGCGATCTTGACCGTGCCGCCGCGTATCACAAGTCTGCTCGCAAGCGCGAACGCTTTATCGCAGCAAACGGGCATAGCGTTTTCCGTAATATAAAGGTTGGTGGATTTCGACCCCATGCTCTCGTCCAAACGCACCATAAGCTTGCCCTTTTTCGCGGAGAGCTTGTAGTTCACGCGGCGGGGCGAATCTCCGGGAACATACTCGCGGTGCTCGTAACCCGGCATACCGCCGTTCAGGACGGTCAAGCCCTCCTCTATCTCCTCGTCCTCGGACGGCAGCGTATTCGGCAGTATCTCGGGACCGTCGTATTCGACTATCTGCGGCAAGACCGCCTTTTGCGTGCTCTGATCGAGCTTTATGCGCTTATGGGTAATACCCAAAAGGTCATACACCACCACTTCGGTGAGATCAACGCGGTTCAATCCGCTGTGCATAGCTTTAAAGCTTGCCGAAACGCGTCTTTCCTTGCCGAAGATAAGCGCCGTGCGTATTTTTAACGGAAGCCCGTTAGAGCCTATATCCACGCACAGCTCTATATAAGGCAGAACGCAAAAGCCCGTTTTTTTCAGAACGATCTCCGCGTCGACATTTCTGCCGCATTCCGTAACGCCCGAAAGCTCGGATATCTCGGCGGTGAAATGACGTTTTGAAATAAAGAATATCACAAGCGACGCTATAAATGTTCCGCCGATAAGGTAGATCAGCGCCCAGCCGATATCTCCGTTCAGGAAAAGCATAAATATGACCGAGATGACCAGCATCATAAAAGTACCCGCAATATGCATAGTTCTCCGCTCCTTTCGGGTCACAGACTGTCAGCAGTTCCTCATTTGCGCTGCCGCGCGTATTTTCTTATCAGCTTGTAGTTTTGATACAAACGTTTTTCATCAAAGCTTTCAGACGAGCCTCCGTAGATCATCGCGTCCGCAGCGCTTGTTATCCCCTCGGCTTCTTTGCCCAAAGAGAGCGTTCGGGTCAGCACCTCGCAGACCTCGCCCGTTGTTGTGGTCTTGGGATCTGCGCCGGAAATACCGCAGGCTATCTTGCGTGTCCTGAGATACAACGCACGCAGCTTGTGATTTCCGTTCATAAGCCTGTATCTCAGCGCAAACAGAAGCTCGGACAGCCGTTTTCTGAAGATGATCATCAGCACAACGATCACCGCCGCAGCCGCGACTGCAATAAATATAAGCCGCTGCAAACGCTTGCCCGCGCTTACAACCGTCGCGTATTTCGTGCCGTCTATTTCGAGCCAGCCGCCGCCCGGGATATATGCCGTGGCGAATGCGTGCGCTTGATCGGATTTTACCGTATAGCGCCCGTAAAGATCGATAGACGACGCGTCGGTCTTTACCAAAAAGCCCTCGGTGTAGCGCGCGGGAATGCCTGCCGCTCTCAAAAGAAGCGCCGAAGCCGTCGCGAAATCCGTACATATTCCGCGCTTGCTTTTAAACAAGAAATATTCCGCGGTAGGCTCTTGCGGCACAAAGTTCAAGTCGTAATAAAAGTTGTCCTGTTGGAACCACTGTTCAATGGCGATCGCCTTGTCGTAATCGTTGTCAAGCCCCTCCGTTATCTCGTCGGCAAGCGCCTGTATCCGCGGCGTTACAGCGGTATCAAGCGTTTGCTCGTAATAATATTCGGCGTTCTCATAAGCGTTTTTAAACGCTTCCGCCGCTTCTTCTCTTATAACGTCCTCGTTTACGGCGGCGTCGAGCAGCGCGAAATATTCCTCGCCCGAAAGCCCCGACAGGTAACGCGCGAAGTCGGGTTCTGTCGCGTTTCCGAAAAATTGAGTATAGTATGTGGGATTTCTTCCGAACGGGGATCTTGTGTAAATCTCGTCTACGTCGTTTCGATAAATCGTATCGGTATTGCCGCTGATACTCGCGTCAAACGTACCGCTCGGGTGCAGCACAACGGCGGTGTTGGAACCGTCCACCACCTGTATGGTCATATAAGAGCTTTCAGCGCTCGAGGCGGGAATGTCGGGGAGTTTCAGAAGTTCGTCGGCGAAATCGGCGAGTTTGCCGTTTTCCGCTGCTCTTTTCAGATATAAGCCGAGCCTGTTGTAATTAAGCTGCCGCTGTTCATCGCGCCAATCGGATGCTCCCATTTCAAACTTTCGGCTATATGTCCAGCCGTCTTTTCCGCGGTATCTGTCAAACGACTGACTGATAACATTTCGAGGAGTATCCGACATCACATAAAACAGAGTGTTTTCGGCGGGCTGGTTGTTTCCCGTATTCGCCGAAGAGCTTTGCGTGAAGCCGCTCAAAGACTGCTGCCCGTATAATTTCGCCGAAAAACGCGCCGCGTCGAGATATTCCGAGTAGGGCGTTCTGTCGCTTCGCGGTATCAAGAGCAGCAGAGCCGCCGTCGACGCGCCCAAAATTCCGAAAACCGCCAGCCGCTGACGGCGCGCGTCTTTATCCTCCACATAACGGCTCTCGGAGGGATACTCCGCGTGCGACACACCCATTGCCGCCACAAAATAACCCGCCGCCAGAAAAGCGATAAGCCCGGACGGAAGCGTTCCGATCGTTCTGGAGCTTAAAATAAGCGGAGCAAGCGCGGGCAGCAGCAAAAATCCGCGCCGCGGCAGCCGCACCGAAAAGTAAAACACGGGATAAGTCAAAAGAAGCGAAAAAAGCGCTATCGAACCTGCCGCAAGCAGAACGTCAAAATAGTCCGAGGTGCGGTAGATAAACTCGAGGAGAGCTATCTGACCTTTCATCGCGCTTACGGTGGAGTTCAGCAGAATACACCCCGCCATAAGCACTATAAACGCCAAAAAGGAAAGCAGCCGCTTGTCGCGCAGCTTATAAAACAGCATATATATTCCGCCGCAGAGCGCGGTCATTATTATCGAACATATAACAACGTAGTCGCGGCACAGCAGATACATCATCACCGTGCTTATCGCGCAAAGATATAAGAGCGCGGCAAGGACTTCCGCGCCGTTGAACACGGGCTTTGATCTCTTTTTCATAACATCACCTGAAATAAGTATAAAGTCTGCACATCAGCATTCCGTTATATAATTTGCGGTTTTTATCGGCTTTTGCGCCGAATATCTTCTCAAAATCCTCGTCGGGCGTTATTACATAAAGCTGATTTTCGCCGAGCGGCAGCAGCTTTTTTCCCATGACCGCGTAAAGCTCCCGCGCTTCGTTCACTTCCAGCATACGTTCGCCGTATGGAGGATTTGTGAGGATTTTCGCGGGGCGCTTCGGAGCTTTAAAATCCGCGATATCGCGCATTTCGGCGTGAACGTATTCCGCAACGCCCGCCTTTTTCGCGTTTTCGTTTGTCAAACGAACGCACTCGGGGTCGTTGTCATATCCGAGAGCCTTAAAGCCCGCGTCCGTTTTGATATTTGAACGCGCTTCCTCGCGTGCGGCTTTCCAAGCGCTTTCGGGGAGGAATTTCATGTGCTCTCCCGCGAAGCGGCGGTTCATTCCCGGCGCGACACCCAGCGCCTTATACGCGGCTTCGATAAGCAGAGTTCCTGAACCGCAGAACGGGTCTATCACAAGATCGTTTTCGCGCACCCTCGCGATATCGGCTATGCACGCCGACAACGTTTCGCGAATGGGGGCGGCGTTGCTCAAGGCACGATAGCCGCGCTTATGAAGTCCCGCGCCGCTTGTGTCGAGCATTAAAGTGAAATCGTCTTTCATCAGCTGAAAGCGTATTTGGCACAACTCGCCGTTTTCGGGAAGAACATTGGTGCCGTAAGCCTTTCCCAAATTCACAGCCATCGCTTTCTTAACGATCTTCTGAATGGCGGGAATACTTGTAAGCTTGCTTTTAAGCGAACTTCCCTTGTTCGGGAACTCGTCGTTTTTGCCGATATAATCGCCGAGCGGCAGCTTTTTTATCCCCTCGAACAGTTCGTCGAACGTTCGCGCCGAAAATCTTCCCAAAACCACGCAAATTCTCTCAGCTGTCGAACAGAAAATGTTCGCGCGGGCGCAGGTCTCGGCGTTTCCCGAAAAGAAAACTCGTCCGTCCTCGGCGCGAACGTCCTCCGCGCCCAGTCTTTTCAGCTCAAAGGAAAGCGTTTTCTCCAAACCGAGGCGGCACGGAGCGACAAAATTCATCATATTCATTTACCGAGAGCCTTTTTTCCGATATCCTTGCGGTAATGCGCTTTCTCAAACGAGATAGTGTTCACCGCTTCGTAAGCTTTGTCAAGCGCGTTTTGGAGATTATCTCCCAAAGCCGTCACGCCAAGCACTCTGCCGCCCGCCGTGAAATATTTTCCGCCGTCAAGTTTTGTGCCAGCATGGTAAACATAGGCGCTTGAAGCGGCTTCGACTGCCTGTCCGTCGGAGTTCAAACCGTTTATCTCCTTGCCCGTTTCGTACTTTTCGGGATAACCGCCGCTTGCCATTACAACGCACGCGCAGGAGTTTTTGCTCCACTTGATGTCGAGCGCGTCAAGACGTTCCTCCCAGATCGCTTCCATAATGTCAGCCAAATCGGTATCGAGAAGCGGCAACACTACCTGAGCTTCGGGGTCTCCGAAACGCGAGTTGTATTCAACGACCTTTGCGCCGTTTGCCGTCAGCATTAAACCAAAATACAGACAGCCCTTGAACGGTCTGCCCTCCGCGCTCATTGCGGCGATAGTCGGCTTGAATATCTTTTCCATGCACTCGGCGGCGATTTTTTCCGTGTAAAGCGGATTGGGCGCGATAGTTCCCATACCGCCCGTGTTTAAGCCCTCGTCGCCGTCGAACGCGCGCTTGTGATCCATAGAAGATACCATAGGCTTTACGGTCTTGCCGTCGGTGAACGCCAAAACGGTGACTTCCGTGCCGTCCATAAACTCCTCTATTACGATCTCCGAGCCGCTTTTGCCGAATTTTCCGTCCACAAGCATTGAGTGAACGGCGGCTTTTGCTTCGTCAAAATCTTTAGCGATAATAACGCCCTTTCCGAGCGCCAAGCCGTCCGCCTTGATAACGGCGGGATATCTGTTTTTTGATTTTATGTACTCCACTGCCTTGTCCTCGTCCGTAAACGTTTCGTAAGCGGCGGTGGGAATATTGTATTTTTTCATAAGCCCTTTCGAGAACGACTTGCTGCCCTCAATGATAGCCGCGTTCGCTTTGGGTCCGAACGTCTTGAAGCCTTTTTCGTTTAGTTTATCCACCAAGCCCATTACAAGCGGGTCATCGGGGGCTACGAATACGTAATCGGGCTGAAGCCGCTCGGCAAGCGCCAAAACGCCGTCGAGGTCGGTCGCCTTTACCTCGGGGAAACACTCGGCAAGCGCCGAAATGCCGCCGTTCCCGGGCGCACAGTAAAGTTTGTCGGTTTTAGGGGATTTAGAAAGTGCGCGGGCTATAGCGTGTTCTCTGCCGCCGCCGCCGATTATTAGAATGTTCATATAAATCAACCTTTCTGTCTTTATTTTCCGCTCAAAGCGGGCAAAAATATTATACTATTTTATTATAGCACACTCCAAAAAAAAATGCAAGTGGGAGATGAACGTATCGCTTTTCGGCTTACACTTTTTACAAGAAAAAAACCGCATGTTAAAAACACGCGGTTTTGATGATATTTTTATTTCGGCTTAAAACTTAAAGACCTTTGCGGCGCTGAACTTGCCAACCTTGCCTTTGCCGTCGACGCCGGCTGCCTTGTATGTATATTTCACGCCTTTCTTGACGTTGAGCGTTATCGAGTTTTTGGTGACTTTCTTGGTGACCCACTTGCCGTTGTTCGCCTTGTACATAAATCTATAGCTTGCTGCGCCGTCGATCTTCTTCCAGCTGAAAGTAACTCTCACTGTGCAACTGATGTTTGGTGCTTTGAACTGCGAAGCGGGAACGTTCTTGCCTGCCGTTGTGATTACCGCGGCCTTTGACCAATTGCCAATCCTCTTGCCGTTTACCGCCGCCGTTTGCACAGCATACTTAGTGCCGGGCTTGAGGTTTCTAAGCGTCAAATAATTCTTGCGGGCGTCTGTGAGCGTCCATTTCTTATCGCCGCTTGCCTTGTAGCGAACCTTATAGGCACGTGCCACGTTTTTGAAACGATCCGTTACGGTATCCCACTCGGCGTAAATGCCGTTGCCCTTTCTGGAGAGCGACAAATGAGCCGGAGAGTCAAGCTTTGAACAATTGAATGTAAATTTTAAGTCGCCCGAGCCGCCTTCCCATCTGTCAAATTGAAAATAATATGTACCCTTTTTCAGATAGTAATATATATCTCCGACACAGCTTTCACTTTTTTCATCCCAAATAAATCTTTTATTATTCAAATAGCATAATCCAGTTGTAAGACTAAAATGCTCCGGATCCTTTTTATTTGCATCGTTGTCAATCATATTGACATAAAAACTTTCAGATCTGAATGAGAAATGCAGAGTGTATTCACCCGTTGCGGGAACGGTGACTTTGTAGTTTCTCCATGTAGTGGCATCGGTGTGCGGAACGTTATCCCTAACCTCTTTGCCGAGGGTAATCGTCTTGGGGTGGTCGTCGGGTGCGGGCGTTGCGAACGCCGAAACGCTTACCGCCGTCACAGCCGTAATAGCTGCCATTAGCGTGGCGCAAAGCTTTCTGACAAATTTCTTCATAAATTATCCTCCTGTTTTTTAAAAAATTATGCAGAACACAAAAAAGTTCAGCAATTTTTCGCATTTTTCACACATATTTTACACTTATTTAGTGATTAATGAGTGATATTTGTGCGAGAAGTATATGAACACAGCGCTGCTTATCCGCCTGTTGCCGCTTTTTTCAGTTTTTTATGTAAATAAGCCACATAAACAGCGGCTTTTGCCAGCAAAACCACAGCGCGTTAAAGGCCCCGCCGCTCCCCGCTTTAACAGCGCAAACTATCATAACGACAAGCGCGATGACGAGCGTTAAGGAATTCGAGATAACAAAAACGCGCCGCGCATAAGACAAAACGCAAGAGGTAAGAATTGCTCTTATCACGTTTTGCGGCAATATCCGTCCGTGAACTTTTCTTTTTCGACAAACCAAAACGACGAACCCGTTTAGGGATCCGCCGTTTCGCGTATTATTTCACCTGTTATTCGGCGGTCTGAGCGTCCTCCGTCTCCGAAATCTCCGCTTCAGCCGCGCTCTCCGCTGCCGCGGCAGCCTGCGCCTTTTCGGCGGCAGCCTGCTCTTGAGCGAGCAATCCCGTACCCGCAGGAATAAGTTTGCCTATGATGATATTCTCTTTCAAGCCTGTGAGCGGGTCTACCTTGCCGCGCATTGCCGCTTCGGTGAGCACTCTCGTGGTCTCCTGGAACGACGCCGCCGACATAAAGCTGTCGGTCGCCAACGAAGCCTTTGTGATACCGAGAAGCACCGGTTCACTGGTGGGATACGTTACTTCCTCGCCGTTAGCCTCGCGCTCTTTAAGCTCGTCAACAGCCTCGGCGAACTCGTTTTTGCCGACTACCGCGCCCGCGAGAAGCTTTGTGCTGCCCGCGTCGAGCACGCGCACCTTTCTCATCATCTGGCGCACGATAACTTCGATATGCTTATCGTTGATATCAACACCCTGCAAGCGGTAAACCTTTTGAACTTCGCTGATGATGTAGTTCTCAACAGCCTTTTCGCCCTTTACCGCCAAAACGTCGGGCGGGTTTATCGAACCCTCGGTGAGCGGATCGCCCGCTTCAACATGGTCGCCGTCCTGAACCTTGGGACGATAACCGAACGGCACCGCGTACGCTTCTTCCTCGCCGTTATCGGCGGTGATGACAGCGTGGCGCGTTTTCTTGATCTCCTCAAATTTCACCGTACCGGAGAGCTTCGTGATGATCGCCGCGTTCTTCGGGTGACGGCTCTCGAAAAGCTCCTCGACGCGCGGAAGACCCTGCGTAATATCCTCGGCGTTCGCGATACCGCCCGTATGGAAGTTACGCATTGTAAGCTGCGTGCCCGGTTCGCCGATGGACTGCGCCGCGATAGTGCCGACCGCTTCGCCGCGGTTGATAAGCTGACCGTTAGCCAAGCTCATTCCGTAGCACTTAGCGCAAACGCCGTTTCTGAGTTCGCACGTCAAAACGCTGCGTACTTTAACCTTGTCAACGCCCGACGCAACGATTTTGTCAGCGTCCGCGTCGGTCAAAAGTTTATCCTTGCTTATCGCGAATGAACCGTCGGGCGCGGTGAAGTCCTCCGTGAGGAAACGTCCGACAAGACGCTCGGCAAGCTTTTCAACAAGCTCGCTGCCCTCGCGTATCTCATAGACCTCTATACCGTTTGTCGTACCGCAGTCGTCGCCGCGAATGATTACTTCCTGAGCAACGTCTACCAAACGTCTGGTAAGGTAGCCCGAGTCGGCGGTACGAAGCGCGGTATCAGCCAAGCCCTTACGTGCGCCGCGGGAGGAGATGAAGTATTCCAGAACGTTCAATCCCTCGCGGTAGTTCGCCTTGATAGGCATTTCGATAGTCTCACCGGAAGTGTTCGCGATAAGTCCGCGCATTCCCGCAAGCTGTCTTATCTGCGCCGTCGAACCACGCGCGCCGGAGTCCGCCATCATAAAGATGTTGTTGTACTGGTCGAGGTTGGCGGTAAGCGCGTTGGAAACCTCGTCCGTCGCCTTGTTCCAGATCTGCACGAACTTCTCCTTGCGCTCGCCGTTTGAAATGAAGCCGCGGCTGAACTGCTTGTTTATCTTCGATATCGAAGCGTCCGCTTCCGCGAGAATTTCCGCTTTCTGCGGAGGAATTTCCGCGTCGCAGACCGCGACCGTAATTCCCGATTTCGTGGAATATTTATATCCCATCGCCTTTATTTTATCGAGCACTTGCGCGGTTGTCGCCGTGCCGTGCGTTTTAAGGCAGCGGTCGATTATCTGACCGAGCTGTTTCTTGCCGACTTTAAAGCCGATCTCGTAATCAAGCTGGTGATCGGGGTCGGTTCTGTCAACGTAACCCAAGTCCTGCGGAATGTGCTCATTGAAGATGATACGTCCCGCTGTCGTGGGAACGATCCTTGTAACGATATGATCGCCCAAGTCCTTTGTAACGCGTACTTTTATAGCCGCATGGATAGTGATAACGCCGTCCTGATACGCCATTATCGCTTCGTTTGCGTCGCGGAAAACCTTGCCCTCGCCTTTTTCGCCCGCCTTATCAATGGTAAGGTAGTAGGAACCCAAAACCATATCCTGCGTAGGCACCGTTACGGGCTTACCGTCGGACGGCTTCAGCAAATTCTTTGCGGCGAGCATAAGTGTTTTCGCTTCATTCTGCGCTTCTTTGGAGAGCGGCAAATGCACCGCCATCTGGTCGCCGTCGAAGTCCGCGTTGAACGCCGTACAGCAAAGCGGGTGGAGCTTTATCGCGCGTCCCTCAACGAGCACGGGCGAAAACGCCTGAATACCAAGTCTGTGGAGCGTAGGCGCACGGTTGAGCAGAACGGGGTGATCTTTGATAACATTCTCCAAAGAATCCCACACCTCGTCGTCGGCACGTTCCACTTTCTTCTTTGCCTGTTTGATGTTCGATACGCCGTTCTTCACCAAATCGTTCAGAACGAACGGCTTGAACAGCTCGAGCGCCATTTCTTTCGGAAGTCCGCACTGATCCATTTTCAGCTCGGGTCCTACGACGATAACCGAACGTCCCGAATAGTCCACGCGCTTACCGAGCAGGTTCTGACGGAAACGTCCCTGTTTACCTTTCAGCATATCGGAAAGCGATTTCAGCGGACGGTTGTTGGAACCCGTATAGGCTCTGCCGTGCTTGCCGTTGTCTATAAGCGCGTCAACGGCTTCCTGAAGCATACGTTTTTCGTTGCGCACAATAAGGTCGGGCGCTTTTTTGGAAAGCAGATCTTTAAGGCGGTTGTTTCTCATAACCACCTTGCGGTAAAGCTCGTTAAGATCGGACGTTGCGTAGCGTCCGCCGTCAAGCTGAACCATAGGTCTGATGTCGGGCGGAATAACGGGGATACAATCAAGTATCATCCATTCGGGACGGTTTCCGCTCGAACGGAACGCTTCGATTATATCCAAACGGCGAAGCAGCTTTATCTGCTTCTGACCCGCCGACGTGGTCTCAAGCTCCGCTTTAAGCTCCTCGGCAAGCGCGTCGAGGTCTATTTCGGAAAGAAGCTCTTTGATGGCTTCCGCGCCCATTCCCGCGCGGAACGTATCGATACCCGCGAACTTCGACTTATACTGGCTGTATTCTTCCTCGGTGAGAAGCTGCTTTTTTACCAAGCCGGTCTTTTCGCCCGGGTCGATAACGATATATCTTGTGAAGTACAATACTTCCTCAAGCTTTTTGGGCGTAAGGTCGAGCACCTGTCCTATTCTTGACGGCGTGCCCTTATAATACCAGATATGCGACACGGGCGCGGCAAGCTCTATGTGACCCATACGCTCGCGCCTTACCTTGCTGCGCGTTACCTCAACGCCGCACTTTTCGCATATCTTGCCCTTAAAACGAATGCGCTTGTACTTTCCGCAGTTGCACTCCCAGTCCTTTTGCGGACCGAAAATGCGCTCGCAAAACAGTCCGTACTTCTCGGGCTTTTGGCTGCGGTAGTTGATAGTTTCGGGACGCTGAACCTCTCCGTGCGACCAAGCTCTTATCTGCTCGGGAGAAGCAAGTCCTATTTTCATAGATTCAAAAACACTAAATCCCATAATACCCCCAAATATCGGTTGACAGTTAATAGTTTAAAGATGACGCTCATTGCTTAGATCCGAATTCACGTCAAAAACCGTTCGCCGTCAATTATCCTCCTCGTCGCCGAACTCGTCCTCATCAAAATCCTCGGGGTCTTTCGGTTCGCCGAATTCGTCCTCGTCCTCATCGTCCAGTCCGTCGTCGAAATCCGCGTCCTCGTCGTCGTACTCGTCGTCCTCGTCGCCGCTGAACAGATCGTCAGCGCCTGTTACGCCGCCCGCTTCCGCCGCGTCTGTGATCTCATAGCCCGCGTTCTCGAAAGCGCGGTCGTCCGACTCGTACTTCTCGTTGTATGCCTTGCCGTAGCTTGTGTTGTCCTCGTCCTCAAGATCCTCGTTAAGGTCGATCTCCTCATTGTTCTCATCGAGAATTCGGATGTCAAGACCCAAGCCCTGAAGCTCGCTTACCATTACCTTGAACGACTCGGGCACGCCGGGCTTCGGAACGTCCTCGCCCTTAACTATCGCCTCGTAAGTCTTTTGACGTCCCATAAGGTCGTCGGACTTGACGGTGAGTATCTCCTGCAAAGTGTAAGCCGCGCCGTAAGCCTCCAGCGCCCAAACCTCCATCTCGCCGAAACGCTGACCGCCGAACTGGGCTTTACCGCCCAAGGGCTGCTGCGTAACGAGAGAATACGGACCGGTCGAACGCGCGTGTATCTTATCATCGACAAGGTGATGCAGCTTCAAGTAGTACATATATCCAACGGTTACGGGGCTGTCGAATTTCTCGCCCGTTCTGCCGTCTATAAGCTGAGTTTTGCAGTCGCTCGTCCACGAAAGCTTTGTGAAGTCCAGTCCCGCCGAGTTTTCGCCCAAAAGCTCGTTTTTCTTTTCTCTCGCTTCGTCGTAAAGCGCTCTGATGTCCTGCTCGTGAGCGCCGTCGAATACGGGCGTGGCTATCTTCCAGCCGAGAGCCTTCGCGACGTAGCCCAAATGCACCTCAAGTACCTGTCCGATATTCATACGGGACGGGACGCCCAAGGGGTTCAGCACGATATCAAGCGGCGTGCCGTCGGGCAGGAACGGCATATCCTCCTGCTTCAGGATACGCGACACAACGCCCTTGTTTCCGTGACGACCCGCCATTTTATCTCCGACGGATATCTTACGTTTCTGCGCCACGTAAACGCAAACCTTTTGATTAACTCCGGGAGCAAGATCGTCGCAGTTTTCGCGGTCGAACACCTTAACGTCGACTACGATACCGCTTTCGCCGTGCGCCATTCTAAGCGAATTGTCACGAACCTCGCGCGCTTTTTCGCCGAATATCGCGCGAAGCAGCTTTTCCTCGGCGGTAAGCTCGGTTTCGCCCTTGGGAGACACCTTGCCCACCAAAATATCGCCCGAATGCACCTCCGCGCCTATTCTGATAATGCCGCGGTCGTCCAGATCTTTCAGAACGTCGTCCGAAAGGTTCGGGATATCGCGGGTGATCTCTTCGGGACCGAGCTTTGTTTCACGGCACTCGATATCGTGAGCTTCAATATGAATCGACGTATAAACGTCGTTGTAAACCAATTTTTCGTTGATGAGAACCGCGTCCTCGTAGTTGTAGCCCTCCCAAGTCATAAAGCCTATGAGAGCGTTCTTTCCGAGGGCGATCTCGCCCATTTTGGTCGCGGGACCGTCAGCTATAACGTCGCCCGCGCTGACTCTTTCGCCTTTTACGACTATCGGGCGCTGATTTACGCAGTTGCCCTGATTGGAGCGCTTGAACTTGATGAGCTTGTACAAATGCTCGCTGCCGTCGTCGGAGGTTATCACTATGCGGTCGGCGGAAACCTCGGTCGCAACGCCGTCCTCTTTCGCGCAAACCACTACGCCCGAATCCACAGCCGCCTTGTATTCCATACCCGTGCCGACTATCGGATTATCCGTAACCATAAGCGGCACTGCCTGTCTTTGCATGTTCGCGCCCATAAGCGCACGGTTCGCGTCATCGTTCTCGAGGAACGGGATCATCGCGGTCGCCACGGACACCACCATTTTCGGCGAAACGTCCATAAAATCGACTTTTTCGCGCTCTATTTCAAGAATGGCATCGCGGCAGCGCGCGTTTACTCTCGGTCTCGCGAAACGTCCCTGCTCGTCAAGCGGCTCGTTTGCCTGCGCGACAACGTAGTTGTCCTCAACGTCGGCGGTCATATAGACAACTTCGTTGAGCACCACGCCCGTTTCCTTATCCACGCGGCGGTAAGGCGCTTCGATAAAGCCGTAGCAGTTGATTCTCGCGAACGTCGCAAGATAAGAGATAAGTCCGATGTTAGGGCCTTCGGGGGTCTCGATAGGACACATACGTCCGTAGTGCGAATAGTGAACGTCGCGAACCTCAAATCCCGCGCGGTCTCTTGACAGACCGCCCGGACCCAGCGACGACAGACGGCGCTTGTGCGTCAACTCCGCCAAGGGGTTATTCTGATCCATAAACTGCGACAGCGGAGAAGAACCGAAGAACTCTTTCATTGCCGCGATAACCTGACGCGCGTTAATGAGCTTGTCGGGAGTAACGTTTTCCTGCTCGTTGCCCCAAAGTCCCATTCTCTCGCGGATAGTACGCTCCATACGCGTGAAGCCTATTCTGAACTGGTTTTGAAGCAGCTCGCCCACGCAGCGGATACGTCTGTTGCCCAAATGGTCTATATCGTCGATATCGCCTATTCCCTCGTTCAAATTGATGAAGTAGCCGACTGCCGCAAAGATATCTTCAAGCGTGATGTGCTTGGGGATAAGCTCGTCGGAACGTTTTTCAATAAGCTCGGCGAGTTTTTCATCATCGCCGTCCGCTTCCTCGAGTATCTCGGCAAGCACGCCGAACTTTACCTGCTCGTTTATTCCGAGCTTTTCAACGTCCATGTCCTCGGGAACGTACTCATGAATGTCGACCATGCCGTTGCCGACGATCTTCAAGGTTCCCTCGCCCTCGTCTTTATACACGGTCACTTCCGTAACGCCGGCGTTCTGTATCTCGAGAGCCTTTTCTTTAACAATTATCTCTCCCTCCGAGAGCAGCACCTCGCCCGTCAGGGGAGCCACGATGTTCTCTGCGGCTTTTCTTCCGACAAGGCGCGCGGAGATCGCGAGTTTTTTGTTATATTTATAGCGTCCGAAACGCGACAAGTCGTATCTTTTCGCGTCGAAGAACAGGTTGTCGAGGGTCGTGCGCGCGCTGTCGACAGTCGCAGGCTCGCCGGGGCGCAGCTTTCTGTAAACCTCCAGCAGCGCTTCTTCCTCGTTCTTGGTGTTGTCCTTACCGCTGTCTATCGTGACGGTAATGCGCGGGTCCTCGCCGAACTTATCTTTAAGATCCTGATCGCTCGAAAGACCGATAGCTCTCAAAAACGTTGTGCAGGCGAATTTTCTGTTCTTGTCTATACGTACATAGAACACGTCGGAGCCATCCATTTCAAGCTCCAGCCATGCGCCGCGGTTCGGGATAACGGTAGCCTTAAACAGCTTCTTTCCCGTTTTATCGTAATCAAAGCCGTAGTAAACGCCCGGAGAACGCACCAGCTGCGATACCACGACGCGCTCCGAACCGTTGATGACGAAAGTTCCGCTGTCCGTCATCAGCGGCATATCGCCCATATATATCTCGTTATCGATAGGCTCGTCTGTTTCCTTGTTAAACAATCGCGCCGTAACTTTGAGCGGCGCGGCATACGTCGCGTCACGCTCTTTGCATTCCTCGATCGAGTATTTGGGCGGCTCGTTCATTCTGTAATCTATGAACGACAGCTCAAACTTCCCGTTTGAGTCAACTATCGGAGATACGTCCTTAAAAACCTCTTTGATACCCTCGTCAAGGAACCACTGATACGAGTCCTTCTGAATGCTGATGAGGTTTGGCATTTCGATGACCTCATTGATCTTCGAGAAGCTCTGTCTGGTTGTTTTTCCCGACTTTACAGGCTTTGTGTTTACCATCGGCTTTGATCACTCCTATCTAAATTCGCTCCGCTCTGTTTCCACGCGGCGTTTCGCTTTACACAGCTTGCGCCCCTGTTCGCCGCGGCGCCGCGTTGCCCCGCCCGCAAAGAAGTCGAATTTCGGCGGAAAGAACGGCTCTGCACCCTGTCTCTTTCCGCGTTTCTCCCACCTCTAAACGGGCATAGTTCGCCTATATATCCATTATGATACATTTTAATATTATATCACAAGTGGAAGACTTTGTCAAGGGGGTTTATAAATTTTTTTGTTTTTTTGATCTCAACCCGCCTTTTTTTCGGCTTCTTTCGATCCCTCAAGTGCGATCCACCAAGCGGTTCGTCCGCAATTTGCGAAGCAAATTTGCCGCGGCGCGCAGCGCAGCGGCAGTTTTCGGCAAAGCCGAAAACGCGGACGTACCGCGGCTTCGACGAGTGTACCTCCGCGGGGAACGCCGCCGCAGGCGGCGCGAGACGCGGAGGTGCGCGAGGAGAAGCCTTCCCCGCAGCCGAGGAAATTCGCGCCTCCTTTTTCCAAAATTATCCGTGCGAGTGAAAATTCTATGAAATCTATCAAATGCGGGTTGACAAACCCTCTGTTTGGTGATACTATATATAAATAACCGCATAGGATGTTTTTGGAAAGGAAGTAATTAAATGAAAAACGAAAATGCTGCGGCAATTGATATAACCAAACGCTACACGCTTGGCGAGGAGATATTCAACTCCGTGTCGCACGGCGTCGGAAGTTTGCTGAGCGTCGCGGGAACGGCGGTTCTGGTAGTGCTTGCGGCTCTTCGCGGCAACGTTTGGGCGGTAGTAAGCTCTGCGATCTACGGATTCTCGCTCATTCTGCTGTACACAATGTCAACGCTTTATCACGCTATAACAAACGGACGCGCGAAGTCGTTCTTCCGCATAATGGATCATGACACGATATTCTTTCTGATTGCCGGGACCTACACGCCCATAACGCTTATCCCATTACGCGGCGCAATAGGCTGGGTGTTGTTCGGTGTAATTTGGGGCGCGGCTGTATTGGGCATTGTGATGAATTCAATAGATCTGGAGAAATTCAGAAAGCCCTCCGTTATCTGCTATGTGCTGATGGGTTGGGCTGTGATTTTCGCGATAAAGCCGATGCTTAAACACTGTGTGCCGCTGTCATTGTGGTTTTTGCTGATAGGCGGACTGTGTTATACTGTCGGAGTAATTTTTTACTCGATGAAATCCAAACGCTACTTCCATTCGGTTTGGCATTTGTTTACCATTGCGGGCAGCGCGTTTCACTACTTCTCCGTAATGCTTATGGTTCTGAACTCTTAACCGATATTTAAAGACAACACCGCACAAAAATTGTACGGTGTCGCCTTAAAATATTTTTCATAACCTCTTGATTTCTTTTCAAAATATGATTTATTTTCAAGATTGAGAGCGGGTGTCCCCCTCCTTATCTTGAAAGCGAACATTAGTGAACATTTTAGAAGAACAATCCTTTAATAACAAACTAGATGCTCCAAGTGATGTATATTACATTAAGTAATGTCAAATATTACAATAACTGCACAGAACCGTGCGTTCAAATTGAACGCGCGGCTTTATTTGTTTTGGTTCGCCGTTTCAATAACGGGTACTAATTAAATGAGGTCGTGTGGCCATTGACTACATCATTTTGTACTAAAAATGCGCTCACAAAGCAACAGCAAGCCTCGCAAAACCGCTGTTCGTGCGGGTTTACGCGGCTTTAAAAGTTACTCCCACTCGCTCCCGGCAAACTCGTCTTAAACAGATTTGTTTGGACGGTTTAGCTTGTGGTCTACCTGTTGTTTGAATTATACATAAAATATGGGCTATCCGAAATTTTGTTGCCATTTTGTTGCCAAACATTACTTTGCAGTATTTTGCAATGATTGCGCAAATTGCTTGGCTCCGTTAAGCAGCTTTCTTTGCACAATTTTCTTATTTCCTTCAGGATGCTCACTTTTAAACCATTGTGTTTCTCGCTCAAAAACACCTTTAACTTGACGTTCTGTAGCTGATTCGCCAAAAATATCTGTCATAAGGCAAAGAACATCTGCGGTTGTAAACCATTCGCCTTGATTTTCATTTGTGACGATATAAAGAATAAGCATCATTTTTTCTTTGAAATCTTTTAGTGTTTTTACATCTGGATAATTGCTTAAATTCAAATCGTCAAGATTGATGGAAAAATATGGAGATTCTTTTTTAGGACGTTGCTTTCTAGGCTTAGATACTGTTTTCTTTTCTTTCGCATCTGTCGGGTGCATTTTTCAACAGCTTCCTCCCCATCAAAAGTCAACACATACACTTTAGGGGTTGAATTCTTTGCTGAGCCATCCTCCATAATCAACCCTTTTTTTACCAACTCACTTAAAGACCTACTTAAATTTTGGGGCGCTGGTCTTTTTGCCTCCGCAAATAAATCTTTAAGAGTAACGGAAGAAAACGATTGAACCCCATTTCGCTTCAAATTATAATAAACCGCACACAATATGAAATCATAGTTTGACTCCATGCCTTTTGATTTAACAAAGGACGCAAGACTTGTTCGTGACCAATCTTCCACAGAGTTCACTAAATTCTGTTCTGGCATAGTGCTTATATTAGCCATTTCCAGAGCAGATGAATTCGGTAAATTCTGAGTTTCTATGTATTGATCATTCTGTGTAATGCCTCGAGTGCGTACTATTGCATCTATTGCAGCTGGCAAGAGAGTATTATTGAAAATACTTCTTTCTCTTTCGACCAAATCGCCTGAACCCTCTGCTTCAAATTTGATGTCACCAATTTCAAATTTAACCCGTACAATTGATTTTTCTTCCATCATAACAACCCCGCTTTATAATGATAGATTGTCAACCCAAGTGCAACAAATTTCACCAAAATTTCATCAAGACTTCAGTTGGGGTAAGGAAGTTTAAACGTTTTCTTGGACGATTGTTAATGATATCGACAACCGCTTGTAATTGCTCGTCCGAAA
>CANQWD010000023.1 GCA_947627465.1 uncultured Clostridia bacterium | reverse complement strand
ATTGTTGACATATCCTCTGCGGGCTGCGGCTCCTCGAAAGATTCCATTGTTGACATATCCTCTGCGGGCTGCGGCTCGTCAAAAGATTCCACCGTCGACATATCCTCTGCGGGCTGCGGCTCGTCGAAAATTGCCGTTGGCTGCAAATTATCAACAGGCTCGGGTTCTTCATGCTTGACCGCTGTAAATGCAGAGCTGTCAAGAGCAGACGAGTTCATAAAATTGTTGAACGCCGCAAACTCATCATTTGACGAAGTATTTTCAGTCGCGGGAATATCCGGCACGGAAACGGGTTCCGGCTCATTGACGGGCTTCGGCTCGGAAACAGGCTCCAACTCCTGTGCGGCTTTTACCGCGTCCTGACGGCGTTTTTCTACGTAAACTCTTCTAACTTCATCGGAAAGATCGGAGGGTGCGGAGTACCAAAACAGGCTCTCATGCAGTTTCTCGACCCAAAATCCGCCGTTTCTGCTGCGGACGACCTCTGCCATACCGCGTATCTCGGTTTCTACAGGCGTTGCCTGATTGGAAACGCTGTGCGTCAAAACAACCAGCAAACCGCTGTTTTCGGCTTTTTTGCAGAGCTTCTCGATATTTGAAACGACGTCTTCGGAATACATCTCGGGAAAATTTTGCAGCACCAAAATGCGCGACACCTTATCGGGCGTGGGCGCGGACTCTGTTTTTGACAAAAGTTTTTTGATTTTGTCCTCGATCTCGCCCATGGTTTTCGGAACGGTGATAAACGGGTTAATTCCCTTACCGAGCGCGGAGATATTTCCCAAGCTCTCAACGTTGAAATTTTCGGGTTCACAGAAAATGACCGAAGTAAGATTTTCTCCAAAATACTTAATAAAGTTCAGCAGCAAGCGCTGAATTCCGCCTAAAAGATATTGATTATTGCGTTCATCATGCTCCAAAAAGAGCACGCAGCCTTTTTTTGACGATATGCGGAAAGGCGCGCCAACAGTTCTCGCGGCGGCGTTATATTCACCGTTGGAGCTTAAAACCAGATCCTGCTCGATCTCCATGGGCACAGAAAGCTTAACGCGGCGCTGCCCCAAGCTGACGTATCCGTCATCGTTTAAATTAACGGTTCCGGGGCTGTTAAAGGCGGATTTATCAAACACGAGCATTTTTAGATATTCAGAAAAATCACGAGACTGAACATAATCGCGAACTCTTTCAAAATGCTCGTCCTTACGAACGTTGATTTTAGCGACAGTACTGTCGTATTGCCGCTTTGCCTGTACTTTGCTTCCCTCAATGAGCTGACGTGCGCGCTCGATCTCCTGCTCATACCAAAGCTTCTTTCCGGTTGCCTTTATGTAAAGCGACTCGGCGTTGCTGTCGTTATGCGAATCAAGCTTTATGGTCTGACGAATGCTTTCCAAGGCGCCCTCGGAAGTATCAAACGGAGCGGTGGCTTCTTCAAGTTCCGAAGCATTGGCGTGTTCACGAGCATAATCCACGAAATAGTTCAGTTTATCCATCTTTTCGTGAATTTCGTTTATTTTTTTATTTAAGTCCTTTTCCGAATCGGCGCAGTATTCGTTGTACTCCTTATAAGCCGCGTCCATATCGGCTGCGATCTGCTTTTCCTCCTGTGCAAGATTGACAAATCTGCCCAGCATTTCATTGACTAAATCAGACATAGCAAAAACTCCTTTACGGTTTATGATGACGCCGTTTATAGTTCGTACATCACCATTAAAGCTGAACGATAGATATACTTATCCCACTCATTACAGCATCTGTAATAATTATAACTTAAAAAAATGAGCGTGTCAAGAGTTTTTGTTGATTTTCTACAAATCAATGCAAAACACTATGTTGTTTTTGTATACAAATCCCTTTATTATCAACATTACTTAAATTAAGTAATATTCAAACGATTATAAAACAAATTTCCCCCGCCGCAGCGGAGGAAATCAATATTCAATCAATAACGGTCGTGCCGCCCTCTATGTCCAGAAATTCCTCCAGCGTAAGACCGCTGTAAAAAACGAGCTTCGCTGTGCTCTTACCGAGATAACGCACGTGCCACGGCTCGTATGTATAGCCCGTGATATCCTCTTTACCCTTGGGATAACGGATTATAAAACCGTATTTCCAGCAGTTATTGGCAAGCCAAATGCCCTCGGGGGTATCGCCGTAGCTTTCCTCAAACGCGTCCAAATCCATCGTAAGCCCGGTTTGGTGTTCACTGTGTCCCGCCTGCGAAGAAAACGTATCCGCTTCGTCATAGCCGTACATATCGCAGTAGTTCTGAAAAATCGCCTGCTGATCGTAATACGAACGATAACCGGACTTATTCACATACTGATGCTCGGAAGCCGCATTCATTTCATCAAGCGCGGCGCTGACCTCCGGATAAACCTCGTCAAGCGAAAGATCACTGCCGTATTCGGGCGGAAGCGTTATCGCCTTGTTCGCGATAACTATACCGCCGACATACGTTGCGCCGTCCTCGCCGACAACGCGCTCGGGCGGAGCAATATGAGCGTTTATAAAGCCGCGCTCACAATTGACCTGTTCAAAATCTTTCTTTACAACAACACTGCCCGCGCCCTCAATTTTCGCAGTATCATGTGTCATCGTAAGCTTGCCGCCTTCGGACAGCACAATGTCGCCTTCAAGCTTCACGTTAGACTCAACGAAAAGCTCACCGCCGTTTAAAACATTCAAAACAGCGCCGCTTTCGACGATCAGTTCGCCTTCGACCTCCAAACTCTCACCTTCCGCTATTTCAAGCGTTTCACCGCTCGCGACAGTCCGCGTTTCACCGTTTTCTACAACGGTGTTATTTACAGGCAAACTTGACGGTTTGGAATTTTCAAAACTTACATCGGAATTATCGGGAACACTTTCCTCTACTTGTGGAACGCTGTCCTCAACCTCGGGTACGCTTTCTTTTTCGGGCGCGGAACTTTTAAAATTCGGAGCTATTACAGTCGGCGCACCGCCGCTTTCCGACTGCTCCGGCGTTTTTGTTGACTGCGCAGCTGTTGACAAGTCAGCCGAATTTATTGAATTTGTTGTGCTCTCGGAATTTGACGTTTCGGAAACGTCAGCCGAGGTATCTTGAACTTCTTGGCATCCGCTCAAGAGCATTGCCGCAATAATAGATATCGCCGCGATTTTTCTTTTCATTTAACTTCCCCCAATTTTGTATCAATTTGCATAAATCTTCCGCGTAATCAGTGAAAAAGGCGGATTTTAGAACTTGTTCTTAGAGCCTGTTCAGTATCTCCCCGCACGCATCTCGCTTGCATATTTTCCGCCCAATTTAGTCAATTTTTCTTGAAATACATAAAGTATTCCTGCGAAAAATTGCCGTCATCGGGCGGATCTCCGCACGTTGAGATACTAAACAGGCTCTTATACGTTCCTTAATAATTTTAGCATAATTTTGGTGAAAAGTCAATAAAAAACATCTTACGATTTTATTACAAATTCATTACGATCATCCGCAGATCTCCGCAATTGCGTGTGCGAACAGTACGGCGTCCTTTAAAAGCTCCTCTTTAGTGATGAACTCATTATCTCCGTGCATGTGATAATCGGTATCTCCGCGTTCCGCGCCAAATGCCACGCCACCCTCAATATTGTGAACGTATGTGCCGCCGCCTATCGCTATACACTCACCCTTTTCACCCTCGATTTCCTCATAGACCTTAAGCAGCTTCCTTACAAACTCGCTGTCCTTAGATACGACATGCGGCTCGTCTCCGAGAATGACTTCGCACTTGAGTTTGTGGCTCTCCAACAGTGAGCAGACCTTATTTTGAACAGTTTGCAGATCGATACAAGTCGGGAACCGTATATCCACCGTACCCTCGCACTCGCCCGACGGCATGATAGCCAACGTACTGAGCACGCAGGTAAGCGCGCCGCTTTCATCGGAACACTTCAAACCGAGAGAAGTTCCGTCCGTTTCCCCAAACGGGAACAGCTTTCCTATTCCTTGAAGCCCCGGTTCGTCCGTCAAGCGGTTTATAAGCGATAACAGCGCCGTTACCGCATTCACGCCGTTTTCGGGAGTTGAAGCGTGCGCCGCTTTTCCGTCACAGGATATGAAAATATTGTCGCCGCGCTCGGTTACGATAAACTTACCCTCAAAGTCTTCGGAGATCGCCGCGCGGGCTTTATCGGCGGAAACCTTGCGAATTATCGCCTTTGCCTTATCAGCAACGGCGTTGGGGATATTGCCGCCGCGGAACTCCATATAATTGCTGCCCGTGTTTCCGCTGAATTTCAAGCGCAGCATTCCCTTTTCAATATTTATCACGGGAAAAGAGCCGTCGGGAGTAAACACGTTCTTCGGGAATTTATCATGTTTTTTGTATATCTCAAGATCGGCGGAGCCGTTTTCCTCGTCCGTTCCGAAAATCAACCGAACGCCTTTATTGAGCGGAAGTTTCAATTCTTTAACGGCGTTTAACGCCCAAAGCGCCGCCACAGCGGGACCTTTATCGTCGATAACTCCTCTGCCGTACAAAACGCCGTTTTTTTCTGTAAGCAGAAAAGGGTTTGTACTCCAGTTTTCCGTTTGCGCGGGTACGACGTCAAGATGAGCAAGTATTCCAAGCTCTGGAGATTCGCCGTTCGGACAATAATCCGCACACAGCACCGCGTTATCGTAAACCGTGGTCTTAAAGCCCATTTCATCGCATATTTCTTTCATCTTCAAAAGAGCGCGTTTAGGTTCTTCACCAAACAGCGCCGAACCGCGCGGTTCGTCCTTGACGCTTGGAATTGCAACCAAATCCGCAAGGTCTTGTATTATTTCTTCTTCCACAGAACCGATGTACTCTTGAATTTTAGCGTTCATTTCTTCTCCTTATCCTTCATAATCTCAATCATCATATCCGCGACTTTATAAACGTCGCCGCAGCTTGTTGTTATGACCAGATCGCCCGCTTCAGCGTTATCGACAACGTACTTCGCGACTTCTTCAAAGGTCGGAAACCACACGCAGCCGTCTATTTTGGCGGCGAGGTCTTTGGAATAGATGTTATATGTGTTCTTCTCGCGGCTGCCCATTATCTCGGTGAGAACGACCCTATCCGCGATCGAAAGCGCTTCGGCGAACTCGTCGAGCAGCGTTGCCGTTCGCGAATATGTGAACGGCTGATGAACGCACCACACCCGCTTAAAACTCATAGATTTTGCGGTTTTAAGCGTCGCGGCGATCTCGGCGGGGTGATGTCCGTAGTCATCCACGAACGTAACTCCGTCTATTTCCGCAAGCTTCTCAAACCTCCGCATCGCGCCTTTGAACTCGTCCATACCGCGCTGAATTGCTTCAACGGGTATTCCGGCGGAATATGCCGCAGCAGCCGCGGCAACAGCGTTGTAAACATTATGCTTTCCGGGGACGTGAACGTCCAACTGACATACCTCCGAGCCTTTATTCATCAGCGAGAACCGCCAATGAAAGTCCGAAAGCCGGTGGATATAATCGGCGTAAAAATCGTTGGTGTGGCTTTCGCCGTATGTGATGAATTTCGCTTTGGATTTGCAGTTGTTCAGCACCTCGCGAACGTTTTCGTCGTCGCCGTTCGCGATTATCAGATCTGTTGTAAGCCCGCAGAACTTTTCAAACGAAAGCTTCAGGTTATCCATTGTCTTAAAGTAGTCCATGTGATCGCGGTCAATGTTCAAAATTATGGAAACATTTGGGAAAAGGTGCAAAAACGTGTCCTTAAACTCGCATGCCTCGCACACCATATACTCGCTTTTCCCCGCTCTGCCGCTCCCGCCGATAGCGCGAAGCTTTCCGCCTATTACCGCTGAGGGGTCGACGTTTGCCGCCATTAAGATCATCATCAGCATAGAGGTTGTAGTAGTTTTTCCGTGCGTTCCCGAAACGCAGAACGCCCTTGAGAACTGCTCTGTCACAAGCCCCAGCAGCTCCGCGCGCTCGGCTAAGCGAACGCCGCGCTTTTCCGCTTCACGAGCGGCGATAAGCTCGGGATTGTCCTCCATTATCGCCGCCGAAAAAACTATCAGATCCGCTCCCTCGATGTTCTCCGCTTTTTGCCCGAGCGTTACCGGAATGCCCATATCGCGCACGGCTTGCAAAGTCGCGGTTTCGTTGTTGTCGGAACCCGTTAGGTAATAGCCCTTTGTATGCAGTATTTGCGCCAACGGATACATTCCGCTGCCGCCAATTCCTATAAAATGAATATGCTTTTTGCCCGTAAGAAAATTTTCCAAAGCTCTTTCCCCTTTTCAAAAAATCACAAAAATATATGTTATTTTGCGGTAATTTATGAATAATTCCGTGCCGAGTTTCCAAAATAAATAACGTAATTTTTAGTTTACGGAGGTACATTATGGAAATCAGCGACATTAAGATCAGAAAAACGATGCACGACGGCAGACTTCGCGCGGTTGTGTCCATAACAATAGATAACGCGATCGCCATACACGATATAAAAATCGTTCAAGGCGACGAACGTCTGTTCGTGGCAATGCCAAGCCGCCGTGAGGAAAACGGCACGTTCCGCGACATAATCCACCCGATCTCGGCAGAAGCCCGCGCACAAACCGAACGACAAATTCTCGCCGCCTACAACGATTATATTCAGTAATCACTTTTCGAGAAGAAGCTTCGTTTTCAGCAGAGCGACCTGCGTTTTCGCGTCGGTGATCTCGTTATTCATAATCATTTCCACCGCTTTAACGAGCGGTATTTTTTCTACCTCAAGGAACTCGTCGAAATCCAATTTTTGCTCGCCGCCGTGAAGCCCGCGCGCGAGGTACATGTGAATGATCTCGCTGTCGTAAGCGGGCGTGGGAACGAGATAGCCGAGATACGTAAACTCGTCGCAGGTGCAGCCCGTTTCTTCGTGAAGCTCCCTCAAACCGCATTCTCGGTGATCCTCGCCGTATTCAAGCTTGCCCGCGGGTATCTCCAACAGCACCTGACGCGGTCCGTAGCGGAATTGCCGCACCATGAGTACGTTGTCTGCTTCGTCAAGCGGCACCACGCACACGCCGCCCGGGTGCTTTATCAAATCGCGATTTACGGTTTCGCCGTTTTCAAGCTCTACCTTATCCGTAAACAGCTTTACCACTCTGCCATCGTAAACCTGTTTACTTTCCAGCGTTTTTTCATTTAAATGCATAACTTTGCTCCTTTTCTAAACCGTTATTCAACCGGCGGATCGTTGTCTTCTTCGTCCTGCTCCGCTTTTTGCTTGTCCAGCTCCTCCATAACGCGGTAAGCCTCGTCGCCCTCCTCAATATGATAATTGCGTTCCTTAGGCTTGCGTTTGCTGAAGTCGTACTTAGCATTATCCATAAATTCCTCGCGAGAATCGGGGAACTCTATTTCCTGATTGGAATTAACCTTGCCGCCGCGTTCCGCACAGTTATAGATCTGATCGGAGAGCTGGTCGATATAGGAATTATGCGCCTTAACATTTGCAAGCTGATCTTGATCGTAAAGGTGAACGTAAGAACGTCCGTTTTTACGTTTGATAAGATTGTGATACAGCATATAAATTCCAAGCAGCACGATACCCGCTATTGAAGAAATGATTCCGTATTTAAGACCCGGCGTCTCGTATGTGAACGAAATGTCGCTTTCACCGGCGGACACGCGTATCGCGCAAAGTCCGCCGTTTATCTTGTCCACCTCGACAGGCTCGCCGTTTACGGTCGCGCTCCACCCCTTGCACCACGGAACGCTGAAACATACCAGTTTTTCCGCGTTGTAGCTGCTTTTCGCCGTGAAGCCCTTTTTGTTTATCGAAAACTGCAAAACGCCCTCGTCAATGCGGTTCTGTGCGTCCTTTTTAAATTCGTCGACAGACACCTTGCCGAGCGACACGTCGTCAAGCTTCGTGAGAATGTCCTTGTACTTAGCCTCTTGCTCGTCTTTGAGGACGGCGGCGCGTATCATAATATTGTCTACTTTTTTGTTGTCCTCAACGTCCTTTTGCAAACAATAATTGTCGTAAGCGAAGCCCATCGGCAGCGCATAATCGGTTGTGTAGATGTCATAAATACCCTGCTTATCGATTTTTTTGTAGATCGCGAGCTTGTTCAGCGCGGACATCTTATCCGTCATATCCTCGGGCACCATAATATATTTTACGCGCGTTAAAGCTCTGAACGCGTAATATTCGTATTCCGGCGCGGAATTTACGGAACGCGTGCCGCGGTCTTTCATTACCTTTACAAGATCGTACAATTCAAATGTTGAACCGGGCACTATGCTTTGAAAGCTCTTGGCGCTGCTCATGCCCCAGAACATATTCGCGTTGTTGGTTTCATTCAAACCCTCTATTCTATAAAAATCGGGGTCGTCGATGTTGAATGTTGCCGAAGCCATTTTATTAAATCTGCCAACGGTCGGTCCTAAAGAGCGCCCGCAGCCTATAAAGTAATAACCTAAAAACATTGAGAACACTATTGTCAACATAGTGGCGCGTTTTGCGAACATCGCTGCCGATACCTTTTTACGGTATTTCACGAGAATGAACAATACAACGATAGTTGCCGCCGCCAATCCGATAGCAACCCATAAAGGCCAATACTCTATCTTCATAAAGCGCGGGATCACGGTTTTGGTTTTCGTTCCGTCCACGTTGGTTGTTTCTTTCGTGAACGGCGCAAGCAGTGCAAGACCGCCGATTATAGCCGTTGCTCCCGCCGTAACCTTGACGCCGTACGCGAAATCAAACTCCTTATGCTCAATAACATAAGCTGTGGCAAGACAGCAAATAAGCTCGGGCATATAGAACCAACGCGTATAATAATTATTGTTGAAAAGCGTAAACGAAGCGTTAAGTCCGGGAACAAACGCAAAAAGTAAACAGATCAGCAAGAGCGGCTTTACCCAATGACGTTTTTTGCTCTTAAAGAACGTGACAACTCCCGCCATGGAGAACAGCGGCAGATACAACGCCACGCTCGACCACTTCGCGTTGGCTTCCTCAAACATCTTGTTTCGCGCCGCGATCTCGGGCGGGAAAAAGATGCTCTCCAAAAGCAGACCGTAACGCTGCTCGCTTCCGAAGAACAGGAAGTCCCAATCCGACAAAGAGTTCGTTGAACGCGGAACATCCAGCACCTGATAAATCGACGGAATAAACAGCACGCCCGCCACAAGCACTCCGACTATACATTCAAACGCCAGACACAGGAAGTCCTTAAACTTAATGGCAAAACGCGGGTCACAGGCATAACGCACCAAGAAATAAAGCACTAAGAATATACATTCCTGAATGAAGAAGAAGTAGTTAGCCAAGCAATTTATTGCCATAGCAAGCGCGAAAACCCCTCTGCGCTTGTTTATCACGGCTTCCTCCAAACCTATCAACAAAAGCGGAAACCATATCATCGCGTCTTGAAATTGGAAGAACACGTTGTAAAGATTAAAACTCGAAAAAGCGTAGAGTAAACCGCCGATAAGCGCACTTTGGGGTTTAGTCACAAATCTTCTGATGTAAATAAACGCGAAAAGCCCGAAAAGCCCGAATTTCACACACAAAAGCGGCATCATCAGATACGGCGCGAAGCTTGAGGGAAACAGACACATAAACCAGAAAAACGGGCTTCCCAGCGTGTAATACGTGTAGCTTCCGAAGAAGTTAGCGCCGAGATCGGTTTTCCAATCCCAACCCATCGTGCCGTTGTGAACGGCTTCGACGCACTGTTTGAAAAACGGTATCTGCTGCGCGTTGTAATCGCCGTAGAATATGAAATAGCCGCCGTCAATGATAACGAACGGAATAAACATTACGAAAGCCATTATCATTGTCACGAAAAACGCTTTCTGATAATATTTCTTTTCTTGCTTAAACATCTTTTGTTTTGTCCTCCGAGAATTTTGTTGAGATATAAGATTTTAAAATTTATTATCCCCGCCGAGCATGGCAAATAGTCGTTTTGGTTTTGGGGAATCTGCTCCGCACAGCGCGAAGCGTAAACTGTAAAATTGCTTACATTTTTTCGGGCGCTTCAATTTTCAGCATTGCGAGAACGTTTGCTATAACTGTTTTCGACGCTTCGCAAAGCGCCAGTCTTGAAATCTTCACGCTTTCCTCGGCGTCCTTTATCGGACAGCTGTCGTAAAATTTATGGAAGATCTGCGCGAACTCGTAAACGTATTTTGTCATTTTGAACGGGCTGTATTCGCTTGCTGCTTCATTTATAAGCTCGGGAAGTTCCGCGATCTTGCGTATCAAAGCAAGCTCCGCTTCTTCGGAAAATTCCGTCTTTTCACCCGCGTATTTCGCGCCGCCGTCCGCCATTTTTTCCAAAACTCTGCAGATTCTCGCGTGGGCGTATTGAACGTAGAATACGGGATTTTTCGAGCTTTCCTCAACCGCCAAGTCCAAATCGAAATCAAGGTGAGTGTCGGCGCTTCTTAAATTGAAGAAGAAACGCGCCTCGTCTATCGGCACTTCGTCCAGCAGAGTTGACAGAGTTATCGCCTTACCGGAACGCTTCGAGAGCTTTACGACCTCGCCGTCGCGCACCAAATTCACCATTTGGCACATCACAACGTCAAGACGCTTTTCGTCAATGCCCATCGCCTTTAAGCAAACGCGCATACGCTTTACATAGCCGTGATGATCCGCGCCGAGAACGTCAATTGCTTTATCGTAATTACGTGTTACAAGCTTGTTGTAGTGATACGCGATATCGGGAACGATGTAGGTCGGGAAACCGTTTGAACGCAGCAGCACGAAATCCTGTTCGCCGCCGAGATCGGTCGCTTTCAGCCACAAAGCGCCGTCCTGCTCGTAAGTATGACCGCCCGCTTTCAAATGCTCAATAACCTCTTTTACCGCGCCGCTTTCGTGCAAGGAGCTTTCCTTGAACCAATTGTCGTACTTTATTCTGTATTTAAGCAGATCCGTTTCAAGACGCGCTTCGTTAAGCGGCAAAGCGTAATCAATAAGGGCTTTCGCGCGTTCCTCCTCGGGCTTGTCCGCAATCAGATCGCCGTTGATATCATAGTAATTCTTCGCGTGCTCTATAATATCCTGTCCCAAGTAAACATCCTCGGGCATAGGAAAAGTTTCGGTATTCGAATAGATCGCCATAGTGAATTTTTCCATATCGCCGCCAATTTCACGCACAATCTTTTGCCCCGCTTCGCCGCAAATCTGCATATAACGCAGAGAAAGCGACTTTCCGAATTTCGCCACTTGATTGCCCGCGTCATTTATATAAAACTCACGGTCGGCTTGATATCCCGCCGTTTGAAGCAGCGAAGCCAAGCAGTCGCCGATCGCGCCGCCGCGGGCGTTGCCGATATGCATGGGTCCGGTGGGATTTGCCGAGACAAACTCAACCAGCACGCGCTTTCCCGCACCCAAATCGGTTTTACCGTAGTCCGCGCCAAGCTTCAGCGTATTCTCGACTACGCTTCCAAACCACGTTTTTCCCAGGAAGAAATTCAAAAATCCCGGACCCGCAAGCTCTATTTTATCAAAACTTGTACCGTCCAATACCGCCGCGTCAACTATCTGCTGCGCCAAAGCTCTCGGATTGGTTTTAAGCGCCTTTGCGCTCACCAAAGCGGCGTTCGCCGAAAAATCGCCGTGCGCGCTGTCGTTCGGTATCGTTACCTGAAACGCGGGCAGCGGCTCCGCAGATATTTTTCCCTCGCTTACAAGCACGCTCATAGCGTTCATTATAATATCCTTTATCTCGGCTTTCGCGCCGTTTACAGCGTTAAAATACATTTTTACGTCCCTCACATTTTTATGTTGATTGTAATCTCGTTTTCCGTCATCAGCCCAGCGTTTACATCGACGGAATACTTTAAGTGCACCGTGCCGCCGTTTTCGCTCAGTTTGTGATAAAGCTCCTGAGTGGTTATGCCTACCATGCAATCGCCGTACTCCGTGCCGTAATGACAATAGTGCCGAACGCCGTTTTCAAACACAAGATTTGAAAATGTGGAGCCTGTCCGCGTCATTGTCATAACGCCCTTATCAACGCAAAGCTGGGCGTGACTGCCTTCATAGCCCGTGGCTTCGCTTTCATCATAATCTATATAGTATGCGCCCTTGTGCCGGCGGAACTCGCCGCGGGTATAAAGCTCGGATTCGTCCGTCATGCCCTCGGCGGTTTGCTTGATATTTAAAGTAATTAAACAATTTTCCATTTTAACCTCTTTTTTATCCCCGCCTAATTGTCGTTTTGATCAGACGTGAGCTGTATCAGCTTGTCAAGCAAGGCGGGATATGTAATTCCCATATTTTCCATAAGCTTGGGATACATACTTATCGGCGTGAAACCGGGAATAGTATTTATCTCGTTAAGTATTACGCCGTTTTCCGTAACAAAAAAGTCCACGCGCGACATTCCTCGGCAGCCGCACGCCCGATACGCTTTTTTCGCGACATCGCGCAATTCACGCATTTCCTCGTCGGTGATCTTCGCGGGGATGTCCAAAACGGACGTGCCGTTCTTGTACTTCGCGTCGTAATCATAAAATCCCTCTGCGGGCGTTATCTGCCCCGGAACGCTCGCGAGAAGATCCGTGCCGCCGTTGCCGAGCACCGCGCACTCGACCTCTTTGCCGACGATCTCTTCCTCGACAACCACCTTATCACCGTGCGCGAACGCTTTCTTTAAGCCGTCCTTAAGCTCCTCGCGATTTGCCGCTCGAGAAACGCCCACCGATGAACCCGCGCTTGAGGGCTTCACATAAACGGGATAGCCGAGCCGTTCTTCAACGGAGCCGCACATCTCGTCCAATCCGCTTAAAGTACTGCGCATAAGCGTGATGAAACGCGCCGTTCTGATACCCGCAGCTTCAAGCACGGTGTGCGTTATCGACTTGTCCATGCAAATCGCCGAGGAAGTCATATCACAGCCCACGCAAGGCAGACCCGCAAGCTGACACAGACCCTGTATCGAGCCGTCCTCGCCGTTAGCGCCGTGCAGCACGGGAAAAACAACGTCCACCTTTCGTAAAAACACGTCGTTTTCGCCGATAACTATTATTCCCTTGTGTATTCTGTCGGGACTTAAAATGGCGGTACAGCAATCGGGATTGTTTTCCCAAGTCCCGTCCTTAATATTTTCATACTCGCCCGGATAATACATCCAGTGACCTTTTTTTGTGATGCCAACGCACATTACGTCATACTTCTCTTTGGGAATATTTGTAAGCACCGAATACGCCGAGATAAGAGATATCTCATGCTCGCTTGAAGCGCCCCCGAAAAGCACCGCTATTTTCTGTTTTGCCATTTTTCAACACCGCCGCGTAAACCGCGTCCTTTCTTTTTTGTTACCTAATGATGCGCTCAATTTAGCTGCAGCGCTTTCGCTGTAATGTAAATTTGATACGTAATCTTTAATTATATCTTTATTATATGTGTCTGCGCCCTGCAAAATTACAATATTTTTCCAGCCCGCATAATAACTCAATTTACATTATACCACATACTCTTTGGAATTTCAAGGGGTATTTTATCGAACAAAGCGTAAATTTCCGTATAACCCGTAATTGTTTCAATGTTTTTTGTCAATTCTCGATAAAATTTTAAAGATTTCGGAAAAACAATTGACAAATTTGTTTTTTTGTGTTATAATATAAAGTGTATTATTTTAAATGTAGACAGCGTTACAAAATTACATTGAAAGCGTTGCCTTAATTTGCAATAAAAAATTCGGAGGTATCATTATGGCTGTTTTGGTTAGCGGCGGAGCGGGCTTCATCGGTTCTCACACTTGCGTTGAGCTGCTCAATGCGGGAGAGGATATCGTGGTTTTCGATAATTTCTATAACTCAAACCCCAAGGCTTTGGACGGCGTCCGCAAAATTACAGGCAAGGACTTTAAATTCTACGAGGCTGATATGCTTGAAATGGCGGACGTTGACAAAATATTCAGCGAAAACGATATCGAGCAGGTCATTCACTTTGCAGGTTACAAGTGCGTGCCCGAAAGCGTTAAGCACCCGCTGAAATACTACTCCAATAATCTGCGCGGAACGTTTAACATTCTGGAAACAATGAAGAAATACGGCTGCACAAAATTTATTTTCAGTTCGTCGGCGACGGTTTACGGATATCCCGAGAAAGTGCCCGTTTACGAGGACTTTCCGTTGTCCGCGATAAACCCATACGGTTCCACAAAGCTGATTATTGAAAACCTTTGCCGTGAAATGTACGCCGCCAACCCGCAGTGGACGTTCGTTCTGCTGCGCTACTTCAATCCTGTCGGAGCGCATGAGAGCGGGCTTATCGGCGAGGATCCCAACGGCATTCCGAACAACCTTATGCCCCTTGTATTGGACAAGGCTATGGGCAAGCGCGACATTCTGCAAATCACGGGCGCGGATTACCCCACTCCCGACGGCACTTGCATTCGCGACTACATTCACGTGGTCGATCTGGCTAAAGGACATGTTGCCGCCGTTAAGAAAGCGCGCGAGTTGGAAAACGGCTGTCCCGCGTACAATCTTGGAACCGGGCGCGGATACTCCGTCAAGGAAATTCTCGACACGTTCCAGCGTGTGAACAACATTGACCTAGGCTACACGATAGGTCCGCGCAGACCCGGCGATGCTGCGGCTTGCTATTCCGACCCGACTCTTGCGGAAAAAGAACTTGGCTGGAAAGCGGAACTCGGCATTGAGGATATGTGCCGCGACGCTTGGCACTTTGTTCAAGTGAGAAGCGCCGAGGACAACAAGTAAACTATACGATTTAGGAGGATAACAATGGATAATAAATACAAAGGCACACAAACCGAAAAAAATCTTCAGGCGGCGTTCGCGGGCGAATCTCAGGCGCGAAACAAATACACCTATTTCGCTTCCAAAGCGAAAAAGGACGGCTTCGAGCAAATAGCGGCTCTATTTCTTAAAACCGCTGACAACGAAAAGGAGCATGCAAAACTTTGGTTTAAAGAGCTGAACGGCATAGGCGATACTGCCGAAAACCTTAAGTCTGCCGCAGACGGCGAAAACTACGAGTGGACGGATATGTACGAGGAGTTTGCCAAAACCGCCGAGGAGGAAGGTTTTACGGAGTTGGCGAAAAAATTCCGCGCGGTCGGCGCTATTGAAAAGCACCACGAAGAACGTTACAGAGCGCTATTGAAAAATGTGGAAATGCAAGAGGTTTTCGCAAAAAGCGAGGTCAAGGTATGGGAATGCAGAAACTGCGGACACATTGTGATCGGTACGGAAGCTCCCGAGGTTTGCCCCGTATGCAATCACCCGCAGTCGTATTTTGAAATTAACGCGGAGAACTATTGATTACAAAACGTTTCACAATTATTTCAATAAAAAGCGCGGTATCGAGCCTTTTGCTTGATACCGCGCACTTTTTTATTTCACCGTAACGTGATTTGTCGTATATCTGAACGCCGAGGATATCACTTCATCAAGTGAAAGCGACTCGTCGAACCAAAACTCATTTATGCCGTTTTCAAAAATACCCGTTATCTTGTCGCCGACGGTTTTCGCCTTTGAGCCTATGCAAAACTTGAACAGTCCCACTTCATCATCGTCTTTCTCGGAAAAATACATAACAAGGAAAGTATCCTCGTTCTTTATATGATCATCGTACCACTTGTCGCAATATTCCTGACGCTTTTGGTCTGTGGTATAGCTTGAATTGTACTTGACAAAAACGACATACGGCTGTATACCGAGCTTTTCGTAAACGAACTCTAAATTGCGCCCGAGCGATTTCGGATTTTCAAACCAGCCCGTTTCGTCAACAACGCAATCTGCCGTAAACGCCGCCGACGGAGAATTTTTCTTCACAGTGACGTTTTGAACACTGTTATTTCCCGGCTCGGCAGGCTCGTTGTAGCCGCCGTTATCGCGGTCGTAATTCCTGTCGTTTCCGCATTTTCCGCAAGTAACGCAGCTTAAAAAGTCACGGCTGATAACGCTCACAACGGCAAACACAACAATAATGACCGCCACTACGGTGCCGACGATATTAGATACGCAGCCCGACCTCCTCGGAGGACCGCTGTAATATCCACCGCCGTAACCTCCGGGAGGCGGTGGCGGAGAACCGTATCTTCTGCCATAGCGCGGCGGTCTCGGTTCACGCGGCGGTCTGCTTCTATAAGAACTGCCGGTTGGTCGGCTCCCTGAGCCGCTCCTTGAACTTCCGCTTGATGACGGACGAAATCCTCCGCCGCCCGAGCTTCTTCCGCCCGAACCACCGCCGCCCATTGGTCTCCCCATTGTCATTTACCTCTCTTTGGTGTAGTTATTTTGAAAATCACTTTATCCCGCGTTTGCGGCTAAAACGATATCATGTTTCTTTTCTCAACATTTCTATTATACAACTTTTAGAAGTAAATGTCAATAGGAAAATCATTTTTTGCGCTCAACATAACTGAAAATTCCGAGGACTGCGGGATAAAGCACGCCCGCGACGGGAAATATCACCCACGAAAGCGAATTTTTGTTCTTGTCGAGGAACAGCCACAAAAGGTAAGCCGCGACCGCGACAAGCCAATAAACCGTTGAGACCACGCTTGCCAAAGGCGACTTTTTCTTTTTCTTCGAATAATCGCCGATTTTAAGCAGCTTATCCATTGCCGCATTTCGCACTCCCGCATAAATAAAGAACATTACGCCGATACCCGCCATGAACATCATTACGCCGAGCATAATCACCGAGAAGAAATCGTTGTCTTTTATCGCCGCCGCGAACAGCGCCACGGGCGACAATACACAAAGGCAAGTTCCGACAACATTGCATTTCACATAAGTGTTGTGAAACTCCTTTTGCCGCTCTTTCACCATTCCAGAAACGCCGTACTCCGTCTCAAACGGCTCTTTTTCAAGAAACTCGTACTTTGCGCTTTGAGAGCCTGTATAAACGTATATTCCGACCGCTATCGCCGCCAAGATAAGCATTATTATCATTCCAAGACCGCCCGCAAAGTTTTCGGATATGGGTTTATTGGGCAAAGTTGTTGCGCCGCCCAAGATAAAAAGCGGTATCACCGACAAAATGCACAAAAACGTTGCCAGCGCGATACGCACGGAAGCGGTTTTCCGAAGCTCCAGAAACTCGTTTGCCTGTTCGAGAGTTATCTTTCGCACGGTTTCGACGTCTTTTCCCACAAATTCTTCCAACTCCATTTCGTCCTTTAAAAGGTAGTCGGTCGTCACACCGTAAAGCTCCGAAAGCTGAAGTATTTTTTCTAAATCGGGAATGCTCTGCGCGCCCTCCCATTTAGATACCGCCTGACGAGATACATTCATTTTCTCCGCCAAGTCCTCCTGTGACATTCCGCTCTTTTTACGGAGCTGCACCAATTTGTCTGCCAAAATCATATTATCACCTCAATTATTATTCGACATCTGCTGTCGTGAGTTTATTCTATCATTTTCCGCGGTTACATTCCACCAACCGCCGACTTTCAATTTGTAAACTGCCGGTTGCTTTTGGTTGCGAATGGCATTGTTAAGCGAAAAATCCCCGTTGCCTTAATGGTTTGGGGATTTTGTCATTTATATTAAAATTCCGTTGCAGTGGTCTATCTCGTGCTGAATTATCTGCGCGGTGAAACCCGTGAACGTCTTAAAACGTTCTTTAAATTCTTGATTTAGGAACTTAACTTTAATACTTTTATAACGCATAACAGGTCGAGGTTCTCCGAGAAGCGACAGACAACCCTCGGCGGTTTGATACGCGCCGCTTTGCTTTACGATCTCGGGATTGAACATTATTTCATAAATGCCGCCGTTAGAGCGACCTGTGTCACTCGCGAACACGATTACGCGCTTTAAAACGCCTATCATATTCGCCGCCATGCCAACGCAGGTATCTTTATGTGCGGTTATCGTATCAAGCAGATCTTGAGCAGTCTGTCGATCGCTCTCGTCGGCGTTTTCGGACTTCTGCGCCAAAAAAATCGGGTCGTGGATAAGTTCTTTTACCATTCGTTCTCCATTTCAACGAGCTTTGAAAACCATTGAGGTTCATCTCCAAAGTTCGATATTTTGCCGTTTGAATATTCTCCGACTTTTACAAAGCCGTTTTCGTTGTCAAAAAAATCTGCGGTATCACAATATCGTAGCACTTTTAACAAGTCCGTGAAACAGCTCTCAAAACGGCGCTTTACCACTTCATCGGGAATATTGTGACCACCCTTTTCCACGCGATTTTTTATGCGCTTTACGCTTTCCTCCGCCGAGCTTACCGCGATGTAGTACATACGAATATCGTAGCCCAAATTGCGCGCTTTCTTTATTGTACGCAATGTTTTCATTCTGGAAAGCGTTGTTTCCTGCGTGAAGTCTATGCGGTTTTCAAGGCAGCGTTCAATTTCAAGCACCGCCGCTTTAATTCCGTAAAAAGCACTTTGCTTTTCCGCGATCATTTTATCCGCGTCAATCAACTTCCCGAAGTCTGCAAACGCACTCGACGCGCCCGAAAAGCTGCTCTTCCCGCAGCCGTTCACTCCTGCAATGATTGTATATAACATCTTACTTACCCAACGCGCCTTTAACTACGTTTACGATATTTTCCGCGCAAAGCCCGTATTCTTTCAGCAGATCCTTGGCGGGACCGCTGTGTCCGAAAACGTCATTAACGCCAATCTTGATAACGGGCACGGGGCACTCCTCAAGCACCACATCGCCGACTGCCGAACCCAAACCGCCTATCACGCTGTGTTCCTCGACCGTGATTATCTTGCCCGTTTCCTTTGCGGCTTTTACTATAATGTCGCGGTCTATGGGCTTTATCGTATGAATATTGATGATACGCGCGTCTATTCCCTGCTCGTGGAGAGCGTTTGCCGCTTCCATAGCCTCCGCTACCATAAGACCGGTCGCGATAATAGTAACGTCCTTGCCGTCCTTTATCGTAATTCCCTTGCCGACTTCAAATTTGTAAGTTTCTTCATCATTGTAAATCGGCACGGCAAGTCTTCCGAAACGCATATATGTAGGTCCGACGTAATCAGCCATTGCAAGCACAGCCGCTTTCGCCTCAACATAATCCGCGGGATTTATCACCGTCATATTAGGTATAGCCCGCATAAGCGCGATATCCTCATTGCACTGATGAGTAGCGCCGTCCTCGCCGACCGAAATTCCCGCGTGAGTAGCACCTATTTTCACATTCAAATTCGGATAGCATATCGAATTTCTGATGATCTCAAATGCTCTGCCCGCCGCAAACATCGCGAACGAGCTTGCGAAAACCAGCTTGCCGGTAGTCGCGATACCCGCCGCGACGCCCATCATATTCGCTTCCGCAATGCCGCAGTCGAAATGCTTTTCGGGATATGCTTTTTTGAATATATTTGTTTTGGTCGCCGCCGCAAGATCGGCGTCCAATACCATTAAGTCGGGTCTTACCTCGGCAAGCGCGCACAAGCCCTCTCCGTAGCCCTCACGAGTTGCTTTGTTTTCCATAGTTCCACACTCCTTAAATTATTTCTCTAATTCTGCCAAATAAGCCTTAAGCTCGGCGATTGCCGTTTCGTACTGCTCGTCGTTGGGAGCCTTTCCGTGCCAATCAACGACGTTTTCCATATAAGAAACGCCCTTACCCTTTGTGGAGCGCATAACTATCAACGTGGGCTTTTGCATTACGGTCTCAGCCTCGTTGAACGCCTTTTCCATTTCGCCGAAATCGTGAGCGTTTATATTTATAACGTGCCAGCCGAACGCTTCAAACTTCTCGTCTATCGGGTACGGCGACATAACCTCGCTTACCTTGCCGTCTATCTGCAAACCGTTGTTGTCGACTATCGCGACAAGATTATCAAGCTGATAATGCGCCGCGAACATCGCCGCTTCCCAGACCTCGCCCTCCTGTATCTCGCCGTCGCCGAGCACCGCGTAGACCTTGTACGGGTCGCAGGTAACTTTAGCGGAAAGCGCCATTCCGCAAGCCGCCGAAATTCCCTGACCGAGCGAACCTGTGCTCATATCCACACCGGGCATCTTGATGTCGGGGTGACCCTGAAGCCGCGAGCCGATCTTACGGAGCGTTTTCATCTCATCCATCGGGAAAAATCCGCGCAGAGCAAGCGCAGCGTAAAGCGCGGGTGCGCTGTGTCCCTTAGAGAGCACTACGCGGTCACGGTTAGGGTCGTCGGGATTTTTCGGGTCTACGTTCAAGCGGTGCGTGTAGAGATAAGTCAGCAAGTCCGCACAGGAAAGCGAACCGCCGGGATGTCCCGCCTTTGCCGCGTGTATTCCCTCGATTATTCCGATCCTCACCTTGGCAGCGTCGATTTTTAGCTGCTTTTCAATTGTCTTATCCATTTCTTTCTCCTTTTGTTCTTAAAACTTCCCCGCCGCGCGGAGTTTTATTTTTAATGATTATGCCAATCGGTAAACGTGAAGTTTTCGTCAAGCTCGTCATACGCGCCACACGCAAGCTGTGCGCCCCAGCTGTCGCTGAACTGAAACGACATACGTCTTCCGTCAAAGTAAAGGCACTCCGGTGCGAACGATTTAATAAAACCATCCAAATTGAACATAGGATACAGCTTGCGTATCATCGCTTCGACGTCGGGTTTTTCGATCGTGCCGTTGTTCGGCTTATCTTCAAAATAATCAGACATGCTGTCTATTCCGTCGTCATCATGACAATAAACCACATCATAATAGTCGTCCCGGCTGTGCTTTTCAAGGTAACCCGGCAAAACCGCTTCGGAGATTTCCCAAAACGGATAGCTGCAAGCCTCCATATCAGCAAAAAGACGGTACAAAATACAATCGTTTATCTGCTTTGCGTTTGCGGCGATCTCGCGTTCCTTTTGATTATAGTACTCGGCGAGATTTTCTGCAATCTCGTTCGGGTCGTCCGACTTTATAAACGGCAGCAGCGGCTCAACAAAAAATTGATCGCGATTTTGTATCTCATCAAGCAAATCCTCGTCGTACATAATTTCTTCGCCGTCGAAGTCCTCATTTCTATAAACTCCCGCGATACCGAACGAAAAGCTGCCCTTTGCCTTGAAAACTCCGTCCTTGTGAATAACCTTGATCATAACCGACACCTCAAAAAACTACTTGCATATATAACCCAAACTTTTAGGGTAGCTTTTTTCGGAGAAGCCGGGATCTATGCCCCACGCCGCCGCAAGCTCCATAACATATTCCTCATCGGGAGTTTCGTGGGTTTCCCAATCGGCTTCCTCGTTCGGCAAAAGGTTCGTAAAACCGAGTTTTCTTTCTTCTGGCGTAAGTTCGCCCCTGTTTAGGAAAACAATTCCGTCGCAGCCGCACCAACCGTAACCGCGTATCATCTCGCCGTTTATGTATTTCGCCCACGCGTGATAGTCCGAAACGCGCTGAGTTACGAAAAACTGTACCTCGTCGAATTTTGCCGCTATATTGTCCAGTAGATCTGGCGCAACAGTCAGCATATCCATTCCGATATTCACCACAAGCACGTAGCCGTCAAGCGCTGGCGACACGAACCGATAACCGTTGTACGCCATTTCAATACCCTGATCCCAATTGGACGGCTCGGCGTTTTTCAGACCCAGATTTTCAATAACCTCAAGCGGAGAATTTGACTTTATACAAAGCCAATTGCACTTATAGCCGAACGGCACGGGAAAATCGGGGTCGATGCCCGTTTCGGGACCGTCGGTCGGCTTTGTCTCCTCCTTGACTTCCGCCGCGGCTGTTTCGCATCCGTTTCCTTTATTTATGAACTTGCTGTTTTTGAACAGATCGTCTAAAAATCCCATTTGTTCCTCCCTATAATTTTTCAATATGCTCTATAATCTCGGAAATCGCTCCGCTGTTATTATCGCAAACCACCAGATCGGCAGCGTTTTTTACTGTCTCTAAAGCGTTCGCGGGAGCGGCTCCCAAATCAGCTTTTTCAATCATCGCTTTATCGTTCATATAATCGCCCGCCGCCACGGAAAACCTATCCTCCGCGCCGAGGATTTTAATAAGCTCCGCGAAACCGCGCGACTTGTCAACGCCCTTAGGCAGACACTCAAAGAAGATCGGAGCGCTGCGAACCCATTGCGCGTCTGCAAATTCCGTGCTTTGAACGGTCTTTTGAACCTTATCCAAATTCTCCGGCTCGGCGGCAATAACGAACTTCAGCCAACCACCGCTTGGTATTTCGTCAAGAGCTCTGCGGTCGGGAATCACGCTTTCCATATCCAAATGCGCTTGCTCAGTCTCATTTAGAAACGGCACGTAAACCGTTTGTTCGCAAAGAACCTCAAAACCCAGCTTTTCGGGAAACATTGCGTTCAGTTTTCGTATATATTCACGCGCCTGATCGCCTATTTCACATTGCCACAAAAATTTGCTTTGCTTAAAGTCGTACACTCCCGCGCCGTTGAACAGCACGCTCGGAACATTCAAATGCAGAACATCCTCCACCACTCTTCTTGCCATCGCGTAGCCTCGTCCCGTGGCGGCAGTGAAAATTCCTCCGCCCTCGCGAAAACGCTTTATCGCCGCCATATCCTTATCGAGAACGCGCTTGTCATCGGTGAGGAGCGTACCGTCTAGATCGGTCATAAAAATCACTTTATTGAAGTCCATCGTCCCTCCGCTTACAGCTTTAACCATTGGTTCATATCAAAATTTGCGTCCAAAATATGCTCTTTTCCCGCCTTTTTCATACGATTTTCCAAGACGTTATACCGCCTGTCGCTGCTTCTGTCGAGTATCATCGCCGCCTTTTCCAAACACTTCATTTGCAGAAGCGTTTCGGCGATCTTTGTGCCCGTCAGCTTGTCCGCAACCAAAGCGAAATCCAAATAACGCAGATTTGAACGCGTCAAGACCTCGATATCGCTCAACTTATGCAGTTCGTAAAGCTTAAGCCCGTACAAATTCGGCAGCTTTCCGAAATCGGGCAGCTTTTCGACTTTCGGAAGCGACATAAGATACAGCTTTTTTAAGCTCACAGCACGCTCTACAAAGGAAAGATCGGCAAGTCCGCGCATTTCCATAAGCTCCAAATACTCGATCTTATCGGTCAGAAGCGAGGAAAATCCGGGATTTAGCTGCTCGTAAGCGGACAAGCTTTTAAGCGACGGAGCCTGAACTCCCGAAAGATCGACATCCGCGGGCAAGCACAATATCAGTCTGCCTAACAGCTTCAAAGCCGAAATACCGTCAACATTGGCAAGATCGCCGTTCACAAACAGCGTCTCAACATTTGGATATTCCGATAAAAAATCAAGGTTCGCGCGTTTATTGTCGGCGTAAACGCGCAGATATGTCACTTCCTCCGCGTTAAACCCGTTTAACTCAACGGCGGTATCTTTTTTGCCGATTTTTATCTCGGCGAGTTTATCACTATTCAATACTTTTCAAAAACCTCACAAAATATTCGGGAAGTTCACTGTCAAACTCCATATACTCGCGCGTTCTCGGGTGAACGAACCCGATCTTCTTCGCGTGAAGGCACTGCCCGTTTAACCACTTCGGCTTGCCGTTCCCGTAGACTTCGTCGCCCGCAACGGGGTGCCCGATGTAGCTTAAATGCACGCGTATCTGGTGCGTTCGCCCCGTTTCAAGCCGCACATTTAAGTGCGTATAGCCCGCATAGTTCTTTATCACAGAAAAATGCGTTACTGCCTCGCGCGAATTTTCGAGAGTTACGCACATTTTCTTGCGGTCGGTCTTGTGCCTTCCTATCGGCGCATTCACCGTGCCGTCCTCTTTTATGCAGCCTGTGGCGACCGTCTGATACTCACGAGTGAACGAGTGAGCCTTTATCTGCTCTGAAAGCGACAAATGCGCCGTATCATTCTTCGCTATCATTAAAAGTCCGCTTGTATCCTTATCAATCCGATGCACAATCCCCGGACGAATTTCGCCGTTTATTCCCGAAAGCCTGTCGCCGCAATGATACATCAGCGCGTTGACGAGAGTTCCCGAATAATGCCCGGCGGCGGGGTGAACTACCATTCCTTTGGGCTTATTCACCACCAAAACGTCGTCGTCCTCGTAGACTATTTCAAGAGGGAGATTTTCGGGAAGAATATCCACCGGACGGGCTTCCGGCATCGAGATCTCGATCTCCGCGCCAAGCGGCGGAACATCTTTTTTACCCGCCGATTTGCCGTTCACCGTGACTAACCCTTTCTCCAAGAGCTTTACAGCCGCGCTTCGCGTAAGCTCGGAGTTTTCGGCGATCTGCTTATCCAAACGGTTCTCGCCGTCGGAAGTAAAGTTAATCTTCGTCATCGTCGGTCGTATTCTCCGCTTCGTCGTCGATGTCTTCTTCCTCGATCATATCGTCATCATCATCTTCGTCGCCGTCGGCGGCTTTTCTCTTACGCTCGCGAACCTCGTCAACGATAATGCTTATCAGCAAAAGTCCCGCGCCGCATACAGCGCAGATATCCGCAAAGTTGAAAATCGGAAAGTTGATTATCCGAACGTCGATAAAATCAATAACCTTGCCGTCGTTAAAAATGCGGTCGATCAAATTTCCGACGCCGCCGCCCAAAATCAGTGATATCGCCGCCATATAGACAGGTCTGTGAACCTTTTTCGCAAGCATAAGATACAGCAGCCAAATTATCACAAGCGAGGTTATCACGATCAAAAAAAGCGTTTTCCCCGAGAGCTTGCTGAACGCTGCGCCATTGTTCAGTGTGTAATAAAAGTTCAGTACCTCTTTATCACCGATTTTGATAAGATGTGTAGTGTCATTAAGCTGCATATTTGAAACCACTAGCCACTTCGTAAGCCTGTCGATCCCAACGAGAACAGCCGATATCAATAACCATATATACTGCATTTTTAACTTTTCCTCTACTAATTTTATACGTAAAACATAGGAGGGGAGCAATCCCCCTCCTATGTTGATTATTCAAAATTAAGCTTGATAACGTCCGCGCAGCGCTTGCAAAGATTAGGATATTTGCTGTCGCTTCCAACGGTATCGTCAAACTTCCAGCAACGCTCACACGCGCAGCCGTCTTTCTTCGTTACAGTTACGCTGCAAGCCGCGCCCTTGTATTCGCCCTCGCCGCCTACATTTACTTTAACTCCTGAGACGATACAAGCGTCCGCAAGCTCGCATTCGAGCGCCTTTACGGTCTCATCGTCTGTATAGATCTCCACCATTGCTTCAAGCGATTTGCCTATAACTTTATCGGCGCGCTTAAGCTCCAGAGCCGCCAAAACATCGTCGCGAATTGCGTGTATCTTCTCCCATTTAGCGTCGTCCGCTTTAACTCCCGTCTTTTCGGGCATCGGGTTGAAGATAACGGAACGCAGATCGTCCTCTTTCTTATGCGGCATAAAGCCCCAGATCTCGTCCGCAGTAAAGCAAAGTATCGGCGCGATAAGTCTTACTAACGAATCCAAAATAATGTACATCGCCGTCTGAACAGATTTTCTCGCGGGAGAATTTTCCGCTTCGCAGTAAAGCGTGTCCTTAACTATATCAAGGTAGAAGTTCGACATATCAACAACGCAGAAACTAATCAGCGCGTGATACGCAAGATAATAGTCAAACGCTTCATAGCTTGCCTTTACCTTATCGATAACCTCGTCCAAGCGCGCCAAAGCCCACTTGTCAACGTCGCGTAGCTTGTCGAAGTCCACCATTTCCGTATTCGGATCGAAGCCCTTGTTGTCGTTGAGGTTTCCGAGAATGTAACGCGCAGTATTTCTGATCTTGCGGTAACTCTCGGAAAGCTGCTTGAGCATATCTTTCGATACGCGGATATCCGCATGGTAATCCAAAGAAGCGACCCACAAACGGAGCACGTCCGCGCCGAAATCCTTTATAACTTCCTCGGGGAATATCTGATTGCCCTTGGATTTATGCATTTGCTGACCGTTGCCGTCTACTACCCAACCGTGCGTGCAGACAGCCTTGTAAGGCGCTTGACCTGTTGTCGCAACAGAAGTAAGCAAACTCGACTGGAACCAGCCTCTGTACTGGTCGCAGCCCTCAAGATACATATCCGCAGGCCACGAAAGCTCGGGGCGCTCTTTAAGAACCGCCGCGTGAGTACAGCCCGAATCGAACCATACATCGAATATATCCATTTCCTTGCGGAACTTTCCGCAGCCGCATTCGCATTTAACATCTGCCGGAATAAATTCGGAAGCGTCCTTAGCGTACCAAGAGTCGGAGCTTTCCTTGCGGAACATATCCGAAATTGCTTTGATAGTAGTATCGTTTACGACCGTCTTTCCGCAGTCCTCGCAATACAAAATCGGGATAGGCACACCCCATCTTCTCTGACGGGAAATGCACCAATCGGAACGCATATTTACCATATTCTTAATGCGCTCCTCGCCCCATTCGGGGATCCACTTAACGCTCTCGATAGCCTTAATGGTTTCGGGCTTGAACATATCTACATTGCAGAACCACTGGTCGGTGGCTCTGTAAATGATCGGCTCATGGCAGCGCCAGCAGTGCGGATATTTATGCTTGATCTTCTCTATCGCAAGCAAAGTGTTGTCATCCTCAAGACGCTTTGCAATAGCCTTGTTCGCGTCATCCGTTGTCAAGCCCGCAAAATCGCCCGCTTCTTCGGTCAAAACGCCCTTTTCGTTTACGGGAACGACTATTTTGAACATTCCCTTGTACTCGGGCTTCATACAAACCTCGAAGTCCTCCACACCAAAGCCGGGAGCGGTATGAACGCAACCCGTGCCCGTATGTCCCGCACCTGTCTCATCGTCCAATTTAACGTGGTTTCCTACGATGATCGGAGATTTTCTGCCCATAAACGGATGTGCGGTTTCGATATATTCAAGCTCGCTGCCCTTGAACGAACCCACCGTGCTGAATTTCTTGATACCGGCCGACGCGCAGACCTCGTTTACAAGCTGCTGCGCCACAAGCAAATACTCGCCAAAGGATTTGCTCTCCTCGTCCTCGACCTTAATAAAAGTATAATCGTAATTCGGACCCACGCAAATCGCGAGATTTCCCGGCAGCGTCCATGTTGTTGTTGTCCAAATAACAACAAACGCTTTTTTCAAATCAATTCCCAAATCGGAAAATTTACCCTTATCATCGGTCACGGGGAATTTTACGTAAATTGAATAACAAGGATCCTCTTGATATTCGATCTCCGCCTCAGCAAGCGCGGTTTTACAATCGGCGCACCAATAAACGGGCTTCAAGCCTTTATAGATGTACCCTTTTTTGTACATCTCGCCGAAAACCTCAACCTGCTTCGCCTCGAATTCGGGTCTTATAGTGAGGTACGGGTTATCGAAATCGCCCCAAACGCCCAGGCGCTTAAACTGCGCCTTTTGATCGTCCAAACAGGACAGCGCGAACTGTCTGCAAGATTTGCGAAGCTCCACGGGATCGACCGCGCCGCTGTCCATGCCAAGCTGTTTAATCGCCTTAAGCTCAATGGGCAGACCGTGGCAGTCCCAACCGGGAACGTAATTCGCGTTGTAGCCGGTCATTGATTTGTATTTTACGATAATGTCTTTCAGCACCTTATTCAAAGCCGTGCCGAGATGAATGTTTCCGTTCGCGTAGGGAGGTCCGTCATGAAGCGTGTACGACGGTTTTCCCTTATTCTTCTCGGAGAGCGCGTAATAAAGGCGCTCATTCTCCCATTTTGCCAACATTTCCGGCTCTCTTTTCGGCAAATTGCCGCGCATCGGAAAATCGGTCTGCGGCAAATTTACTGTGCTGTTAAGATCGACTGACATAAAAGTTATCTCCTCGTTTTTTATATAAATTAGTTTTTCTTATCATTATGCTTGCCAAACTGCAAATTCTCATGGCGAGCTATCGACTGCGAGTCGGAATTAAAAAACGGCAAGTTGTTCTCTGCGGTTTTGTCATTTGCTTTGGCATTCTCGGAAACCTTGGGGACTCTGGATTGTTTACCCGAAGCATTTTTCTGAGCCGCATCACTCACAGCATTAACATCCTTTTTTTCCGGCTTTGCAGCCTTATCGGATTTTGCCTTGGTATCATCCTCAGCTTTTACCGCTGCTGCAGCTTTTGCGGCGGCTTCCTTGACCTTCTGCTGAGCCGCGGCGTTCTTTGCGGCTGCCTCGGCTTTATTTTTAGCCGCTTTCTGCTCCTCACGCTTTTTGCGCTCCGCTTCGCGCTTTTCAACTTCCTCGGCAACGCGCTTTACATACTCGTTCTCGCACTTTTCGGGCATTCCCTTAATAAGCTCTATCTGCGCGTTATAAGCCGCCAATACCTTTTCGGTATATTCGTTGACTTCCTTGCGCGTCTGCTGCAAGATATTCTCCTGAATAGTCTGCTGCTTATCCATAGCCGCCTTGATATCAGCCGCCTTGTTATTCGCGTCGGTAATTGTTTTTTCGGAAATGGCGTCGGCTTCTTGTCTTGTTTTCTTGGAATACGCGTCCGCGTCGCTTATCATTCTTTCGGACTTCGACTTTGATTCCGCAAGCAGTCGTTCAACTTTTTCTTTCGTTTCCTTAGTCAGCTTTTCGGCGGAAGCCTTAGATTCGGCAACAATAGCGTTTCCCTGCTTTTGAGCGATAAGGAGCGCGTCCTTAAGCGCGTCCTCGTCCTCGCGGTATTCTCTGATCTTGTCAGCCAAAACCTCAAGCTTGCGCTCAAGCTCGCCGTTGCTTTTTTGCAGCTGAGCAAACTCCTCGGATATCTCCCGAAGAAAATCATCTACCTCGTCGGTTTTATAACCGCCGATCTTCGCCTTTTCAAACTGCCTGTTCAAAATTTCCTTAGCATTCATCGTTTATTCCCTTTCAAAACAATTCAACGCACCGTGCTTTCATAGAAACAGCTTGAAGCCTTTTTGCGCGGAAAGCCTCGTGACATTCCTATGAAAGCATAATTACGTATACTTTTCAATTACAACGTGAATTTTGCCTTTTTTCGTTTCTCCGACTATTTTCGCCAGTCGAAATCTCCCATAGCCGCGTATTGAGATCACGGTATTTTCTTTAACAATACCGCTTACATTCAGACACACGGAAAAATCCGCACTCACCTGCCCTGATTTAATGAGCGAAGCGGATTTATCACCGGATATATTTGCGCACGCACCTACTAATCTATCCAATCTTAAAGATGAAACCGTTCTGTCAAACCTTTCAAGCTTTACCTTTGGAAGTTCTTTTGCAATGTCAAGCTCCGCTTTTACGCCGACTCTGCCGATTTTAGACAGTTCAGCCACAAGTTCCGCCGCCGTTTCAAGGCAAAACACCACAGCGTAGCTATCCTCTGACACAAGAATATCGCCCAAAACCGAGCGTTCCAAACCCGTATTCAATATAGCGCCCAGAAAATCGCGGTGTGTAAGTTTATCGCAATTTCTAAAAGAAAATGTGACGGCACGCACCGAAAACAGGCTATGCCTGTCGTCTGCTGTCATATCTTCGGCGAAAGTTCCGTCGAAAAACCCGCAGACTGTTCTCGCCGCACCGTCATATCCCCCGTAGAAAGTCGGATGCGCGTTTTGGGTCTGCGCCGCGTTTCGTGCAACGACCGACTCCCGTTCATTTAAAAAACGTGAAAATCGCGGCACTCCGGTTCTACGGCTCATTGCCGCAAGATCGGAAATATGCGCGGACAAAAAACGCTCGTCCTCGTTCAGAAATTCAAAACTCACTTTAAAGCCGTTAGTCCTCTAAGGTGTCGATCCATTCAACATTCTTCGGCGCAACAGCATAGCAGCAAGTATCGACCTTCTTGATCTTACCGTCGAGTGCAGCGGCAACGCCGGTCATGAAGTCTACAATACGCGTGCCGACTTCCTTATCTATACCGTTAAGGTTAAGGAAGATGATCGTTCCCTTGCGGAGCATATCAACAGCCGCGCTCATAACCTCGTCATAGCCCGCGGGCTTCATTACGCAAATTTTCGGTATCCCCGAACCGCTGTGCATATTGATAATGTTAGCGGGCGCCTTGTAATCCGAAAAATCCGTAATGGTATCCTCATAAGAAGACGAATAATCAGCCTCCTCGTTTGTTACGGCAGACGACGAAGTATCATAATCCGCGCCGTAATCCATAAAGCCCTCGTCCTTATCGCTAACGCCCAAAAGATTTTTAATAAAGTTTGCCATTTTTTATTTCCTCCCAATTATTTTATAAGTATTTTCTATATCCGAACAGCGCAGAGCCGATTCGAACAATTGTGGACCCGTATTTTACCGCCGTTTGATAGTCTCCCGACATTCCCATGGAAAGAACGTCAATCTTGACGTTTTCTTTCTTTCCAAGCCCCGATCCCAAGCTTTCAAAAAGCTCCTGCATTGAAGCAAACATGCTTTCGGGGCAGCCGGGCGGCGGGATAGCCATAAGACCTCTCAGCCTTATGTTTTTCATCTCGGCGATCCTTTCGCAGAATTCTGCCGCTTCTTTCAGCAAAACGCCGCTTTTTGTTTCTTCCTCACCGATATTTACCTCGGTCAGTATATCCATCACCAAACCGTGCTGCTCCGCGCGGCGGTTTATTTCCTCCGCCAAACGAAGATTATCCACGGAATGGATCATCGATACCTTATCAATAATGTATTTAACCTTGTTGGTCTGAAGCGAGCCGATAAAATGAACCTCTGCAGGAGAATAACTCCCGCGTTTATCCATATATTCCTGAACCCTGTTCTCGCCCAACAAGTCAATTCCCAACTCTACCGCATAATTTATGCGCTCGGGAGATACCGTTTTCGTAACCGCCATAACCCGCGGCTTGTCCGCGCGGTTGGCTTTCACCGAAGCGTTTTCTATGTTTTCGCATATTTTGAGGAAATTTTCGCGAATATCCTCAAATGAAGTATGCGCGTTATCCAACAAATTTTCCATCGTACAAATCTTTGCCCTCGGTAACTATTATATCGTAAAGCTTCAGGTAATCGTCGTCGATCTCCTCATACTCATCGTCCCCGGAGCTTGCGTCATCGCGCTTTTTCACAACGTTCTGCTTGCAGATGACATAATCATCCGACCAAAACATAACCTCGACCTTTTTAAAAATGAGGTTATTCCCGCGCTCAATAAACACGCCGCGCTCGCCCTTGTCGTTGTATCGGAGAGCCTTTCTGGGAACTCTCAAGCCGCCGTAGCTGTTTATTATCAGCTTAAAATGAGCGACCCTGCCGCCTGTCACGACCGAATTAAGCCTGTCGCACTCAAAAACGCACACTGCTTTGCCATTTCCGCAGCTTTCTTTGGAAAAGACTTCGGCTTTAAACTGCCGCCCGTCCGAGCCAACACGCAAATCGACCTCCGAGCCTTCGCTTATTCCCTCCAGGTTTTCCTCGTCAATAACCGCAGCAACTCTCCAATGATAATCGGAGATGAGCTTGCCTATTGCATTTTTGTCCACGCTTTTCTTGGGATTGGCAACAATCTCGTTGATCTTGTCCTCGGTCATTTTGGAAACGTCTGAGAAACCGACCTCGCCCTCATAACCGTCGACATTGCTCACGAAATAGCCGGCATTTCCTGCGGGAACTTCCTGAACCGTTCCCGATATCAGCGATTGAAGTCTTTCTACCTCGTTATTCAGCAATAGCTTTTTATCGTCGTAGCCGTCGGATTTCTTCAGCGTTATCTCGCGCTTGCACATTGCCTCCAATAGAGAATTCTGCTTGGCGTTCGCCTCCGCGTAATTGCAGTCCAGCACCGCCGAAATAATATCGGAATGACTTTCGTTTATCTGAACGGAGATTGCCTCAAGCTGCGAACTGTCCGTACCAATCAGTCTTTCCGCGCTCGTCAGCACATCGATTTGCTTTTTCAGCGTCTCAATCTGGCGAAGATAAACAGACTCGCCCTCATTTTTATACCGCCGCGCTATAACAGAGCTTTTTCCGACCTTCGTTCCGTCCACGCACTCAAAGCTTAGCACACCCGTGCCCGTGTTGTAAATAAGCTCCTCATCCCGCATATATACGCCGTCAAATGGAACGTTGACCTCGTGATCATAGGAGTACGCAACCTCGGTGGAATAGTTCTCTCCATGCGCGAAGAAGATCTGTCCGACAGCCATCAGCAGCACAAAAAGCGACAGGATAGCGACAACGACAGTCGTCCACGGTGATTTCATTTATTCTTCCTCGTTCTTCTCATACGCGTCGAGAATGGACACGGGTTTGAACGGAGTTATAGTTGAGATCGCGTGTTTATATATCATATTCTGCTTTCCGTCGGTATCGAGAATAACGATATAATTATCAAACCCCTTAACGACGCCTTTAAACTGAAAGCCGTTTGTAATATAGATCGTCACGGGTATTTTATCTTTTCTCGCCTGATTCAGGAAAACATCCTGCAAATTAATTTCTTTAGCCATTTTTATCACACCTTTTTCTCTATGTATGTGACGCGTTTGGCAACATTTTCCAAAAATTGCTGTCAAACACCCCCAACTATATGCATATATTATAACATATTTCTTTTAAAAATACTAGGGCTTTTTAAAATTTTTTTAAATTTTTTTAAAAATTTTCCTACAAAATTGCCGATAATTTACAATAATTTCCAAGACTTTGATATAAACGGAAACGCTTAGACAGTATTAGAGCCGTTTATCAGTTCTACTGCTTTTTTTAGCACATCTGAAAATTCGTCATTTTCACCAATAATCAGACGTAAATTTCGTTCATCACGACGAAACCATGTTAATTGACGTTTTGCGTACTGACGAGTTCTCAATTTCAGCTCGTCAATACAGTCCTCTAAAGTGCGTTCACCACGAAAGTACGGGTAAAGCTCCTTGCAGCCGATCGCTTGGGAGGCGGTCGGACGGGATGGCTGTTCAAAACATTTCCGTGCGTCGTCGAGCAATCCGTGCTTTAGCATTTCGTCAACACGGCGGTTTATGCGGTTATGGAGAGTTTCGCGGTACTCAAAGTCGAGAGTTATCATTATAAACTTATATGGTGAGGGAGTTTGCCGGGACATTGTTTTTGCTTGAGATATTGTGTGTCCCGTTGTATGATAGACTTCAAGAGCGCGGATAATTCGCCCGACGTTGTTTTCATGGAGAGTTTCTGCGGTCTTTGGGTCAACCTCGCGCAGTTTTTCGAGAAGCGCTGTGTTGCCGTGTTCGGCGGCGAATTTCCGCATTTCCTCTCGAAACGCAAAATCTTGTTCACTGTCGTCGAACTCCAGATTATCCACAAAAGAACTGATGTACAATCCCGTTCCGCCGCATATTATCGCGGTTTTGCCGCGATTTTGTATATCGTTTACGCACTCGCCGCATAGCTTTACATAATCGGCGACCGAAAAGCTCTCGGACGGGTCTAAAAAGCCTACCAAATGATGTGGGATCCCTTGCTGTTCCTCGGTAGTGGGCTTTGCGCTCGCCACGTCCATATCGGTGTAGATCTGCATACTGTCCGCGGAGATGACCTCGCCGTTGTAAACTTTCGCCAATTCAACAGCGAGAGCGGTCTTTCCCGAAGCGGTAGGGCCGCAGATAACTATAACTTTATTCATAATTCACCGTCCGTTTCGGCTTAACATTTTTTTGATATTAAGCTCCGAAAATAATTTTATGCTCTTGCCTTAACCACACGAATAGGCTATGAAATAATCGCCGCCGCTCATATCAGAACGAAATCCCAACCTGCTGCGGTCAACGCAATAACAAACAGAGATTATTGTGATGATAAAGATTTTAAGACCGCGTGACATTTCGTTTCTCTTTTCATTGCATCGACAGTATTGTAAAAAAATCCGAGATACCGCCAAGAACAGCCGCCAGAAGTCCTCCCGCAATAAATGACGTTAAATTTGCACAAAACGCGTATAAAACGGCTTTCCCCCGGTGGGTACTTCCCGAATATCCGGGAAGATTGACGGCATAGATCGCCGCCTCGAATATAAATATTAAAAATTCCAAACCGATATATGTAATTATTCCAAACAAAGCTCCCGCTCTGAAGTCAGCAATGTTCACCGCTATATTCAGAAAAAGCTGTGTGGCGATATTTACGATAAGAATAAGCTTTACCTCTTTTTTCCGGCGATACCCGAAAGCCACAGCCACCGCAAGCTCTAACCCCACGGCAATTATAACTTTCACAAAAAAGCCGACGATTTCCGAAGCATATCCCTCGACAGTTTCATGTTGTGAGGCCGCGAACACGGGAACGCTTGTCGAAATGAATACGATAAATAAAGCAAAGACAAATGCAAAAGCTTTTGTCATAATGTTACCTCCAAAAAAATGACATTATATAGTAATGCCATTATATCATTTAATTAAGTTTTTGTCAAGGACTTTCCTTTCAAATAACGCAAATCGGGTGTCTGATGATTGTCTTACGCTTTTCCTCGGCGCACTTGTTGGGGTCGCTTATATAGATCTCGTGGTGAAGACGCTTGTCCGTAAAATCGTTCGCGTAACCGTTCTCCGCGAGAAAAGCGTCCATTGCGGCAACGGTCTGCGGTTCGCTGTCGTAGCTCCCGATATGCATACTCTGCACGCACAAGCCCTCGTCCACCGTCAGCATTTCGGCTTTGGAACAGTCGATTTTCTTTTTCCTTGCGGCTTCCGCTTTCGCCCACTCGAAAACCTCGGCGGTGACAAAATCCGGAAGTCTCAGCACGGAAGTCCACCGAAACAGCTTTTTATCGTTACAAGCGTCGTTCTCCCAGAAGCCCTCAAGCGGCGGGACAACGAAATCGAAACAACCGTCGATTGCCCGTTCTCCGCGCTTGCTCATCTTGATCGTGTACAAAATTCCGTACAAAACGCCCACCGCGCTCTTGTACGCGCCGCCCTCCTCGTTGGGGTCGCCCTCGCCGCGCACCGCCGCGTAGGTTATCGGCGGCACGGTGATTATTTCGGGCTTGGTTTTCGGCTGATAGATAGTCTTGAACTCTTTTTTAAAATCAAACGGCATGTTTTCTCCTTTCAACATATCGCGGAAATACTAAAGCATTGCGATATATTCATTATATCACAAAGCAATGAATTTGTCAAGTGCATTTATCATATTTTGCTAAGCATATCGCTCACGAAAAGCAGCACTCCCCCGCCGACGAGCGACGCTGAATTTGCCACGAACGCATAGCCTACCGCTCTGCCGCTCTTTATCTCGTTTCCGGTGAAAGCGGGCAGTGCGTTGCCGTACACTATCGCCTCTACCGCGAAGACCACCGCCTCGCCGATTAAAAGCGCGAGTAATTCTCCAAGACCGCCGAGGTCAAAGCTCCACTTATAAATAAGCGCATTCAGCAAAAGCTGCGTTATGACGTTCATTATTATAATAAGTCTAAACGACTTTTTGCCGAAAAAACCGTATCCCTTAGCTATGCCGACCTCGATAAGCACCGTTATCGCTATTCTCAATAGCAGACCGCCAATCTCTGCGGCAACACGCTTCGCTCCGCCCGCTATTTCAACGGTCACCGAATTGCCGTTTACGTTCACGTCAAAATACGAGTTGAACGCGTATTTCTTATATTGATTGCTCACAAGAAAACGCTCGTCATCGGGAAAATACAGCAGAACGCAAAACGTATCGGGCGGGTTGTAACCCCATTCCGCGGTGTCGCTGCCCGTCATCTTTTCGTGGGATCCGCTTGCTATGGGGCAAAGATAAGGGGAATAACCGTTAGTTAAACAAAATTCTCTTATCCGCTCCCACGCGACGTCTTTTTGCCTGACGTATCCATCACTAATATACGGGTCGTCGTCGGGATTTACAAGCATTATGTAATATTCTCTGCCGTCCTCAACGCCTTTTACGTAAAACGTGCTCGACGGCTTAGGACCCATATCCGCGAACGCCGTCACGCCTATTATCGAAAACGTGAAAAGCGCTAAAACGATTGCAAATACTTTTTTCATAATGTAACCTCCTGCGGGTTTTTCTTTATTATAGCAAAATATTGCTGAAAAAAATACCACAAAACGGTTACAATATCATTACAAAACGGTTACAAATGATTACAATATATTATGGTGATTTGCTTACGTAGTCCAGATCTCTACCTCACCTTCGCAATCTTCCGGGGCGGAAACGTTTTTTATCCACGCAGCAAGAAATACAATCAACTCACTTGAGCGGTCGATAAGTTGAAACGAAAATCCCGAATGATCGTCCAACATTTGAACATCGTACTTCTTAAAACAACTTTTATTAAATTCAGGCGGATCGACTATCATTCCCTCATAACCTTTTCTTTTAGTGTATTCCTCCGCCTGAAACAATTTTTCATCATCATTCGGATCATACGCGCCTATTGCAATGCTGTAATCGTTTAAAGTTCCGGAAACGCACTCGGTGTGCTCGTCGCTTGTACCGTAAGACAACTCCGCGGCATTAACTCGTATTTTATATGTACGTCCAAACTTCAAATCCGAGGTGCTGATACAAAGCTCATAATTCGTATCGGTATTAAGTCCGCCGCAATCTGGCGAATACGGATTCTTTCTCACTGAAAACTTAATCGTATGCCCGCGCTCGTCCGTAACGGCGATATTTCCGCAGGGCGTTGACAAAACCTCGATCTTATCGTATATCCAACACACTGTTACTTTTCCTTTTTTGGCTTCTTGGGCTTAGGCGCGGGAAGCGCGGCGCACGTCATTGTGACAAGTTCGGTGAGATACTCCGCGTTATCCAAGTCCTCGATGAGGAAATAGTTTTTCGCGCCGTCGTAGGGCGGCTTTTCGGGGAGTTCGGGATATTTAACCTTAACGGGCGCGGTTATCTTCACGAAAAACTCATCATCGCATACTAACGCGAATATTTTCCCATTGCAATACAGACCGTACTCTCCGAACATCTTCTTATAAGTTATCTCTCCCGCGCCGCGGCATTGCTCGGCGCAGTATTCTACAAATTCGGGTTTCGACGACATTTTTACCTCCTTACTTTGTAAACGAACCTATCTCAATTAGATTGCCCTCGGGATCGGCGATGTAACAAGTGCGCTGTCCCCACGGCATAGTCTGCGGCTCCATAATCGGCTTTGCGCCCTTTTGAACCGCTTCGGCGAACTCTCTGTCAACGGCGGCGTAATTCTCCGCGCCGAGAGCTATCTCAAAATGTCCGTTCGCGCCGTCCGCGTAACCGAACTTCGCGCCTGTCATCTCCTCAAAATCCGCTCTGCCATACATTAAAAACAGCGTTCCGTCCTTTTCGAGAAAAACGTTTTTATCGGCGGCGGTCTCCTTTATCTCAAATCCCAAAACGTCGCGATAAAACTTTATCTGCGTTTCCAAATTATTTACAAAAATTCCAAATCCGTCCAGTTTCATATTACTCATACCCCAAGCTCCTTTTCCAAAAATTTCCTTATAAACGGATTATTTTCCTCGGAAAGCGGTATCAAAAACGCGTTGTTGTGGCATTTTTGATAGACCTCGCCGTCCATCGTGAACTCGTAACCGCCCGAACATTTCGGGTCGTCGCCCGTGCCGGTTAGCTTTCGGCAGTCGGAAGATTTCTTTGTTTTGTTCTTCACCTTTTCGGGCAGAGTATCGAGAAAATCTCCGTACTCCCCCGCGTGCGCCGCATAAATACGCGCCTGCGTTCCGCTTTTTCGATGTACAAAATTCAACAGCGTTTTCTTATCGTGAAGATAAGTCACCACAGGGCCGCTTTTTGCTTCCTTAATAACACAATTACATTCGTTTGCCAATAGGAACTCGTTAAGTTCCGCAACAAAACCGCGGCTGCTTTCCTCAACGGTTTCAAGAAATTCATTAAAATCGCTCATTGTTATACTCCTTTATTAAAATTGACTTTTCAGCCTATTTTAGTATAACACGAACAAAAAGAAAAATCTTGTAAAAATACGACATTATTTTTGAATTTTCGCGTAATCGAGAGCCTGTTTGGGATTCATCAAGTGGCGTTTCTTAAAATCGTTAAGCAAATGCGGCTGATCGGAGTAGCCGTATTTTTCCACAGCGTCGAGCACGTTCATCCTGCCTCGCGTCAACTCCTGCCACAAAAGCTGATACCTTATCAAATCCGAAAAACATTTCGGCGATATTCCCATAGACTGCTTGAAAAAACGCTCAAGCTGCCGCGCCGAAGTTGCCGTATATCCGCATATCTCGGAGATTTTTACGCTTCCTTGACTGTCGATTATAAAATCAATCGCATTCAATAAATCGCTGTTTACGCGGATATTATCCAAACTCTTAATCAACCAGCTCTCCGAGACCGCCGCGCGTTCCTCAAACGTCCGCGCGTTCGTTACCGCAGATCTTAACTCCGCCGCGCCGTCAAAATATTCCCCGGTGCTAAACGCTTTTCCGCCGCTCTCCGAGAAATCACGGCGCGAAAACAGTTGAGCCGTCCACGCATAAAAACGTATTCCGAAAAGCTCCATACCAATGTTCTCCGAATAAAACGAATGTTCGGCAAGCGCGCAAAAGAAATCCCCAACCAAGCCGTTTGGAGCGGTCTTGAAAATGATGTCCATACAGGTATCGGGAATAACCAAAATATTCCGAGCGACTTGCTTTTCAGTCCAAAAGCAGCGGACAAACGGCTTTAAAGCGCCGCACGGAACTATCTCGCGATAACCCTCCCTGCCGAACGGCGTGGACAAAACTGGGGTGTATTTTTTTGTGAGAGAAAGCATTTGTGCTCCTTTACGCGTCGCTTGCTTTAAAGTTGTAAACGGGCTTTATTCCGGCGGCAATCTCCACCGTTTCGGCGAGGTTTTCAACAATGCTTTCAAGCGGCTTGTACGCCATTGGGCACTCGTCGAGCGTAGCTTGATTTACAGAGGTCGTGAAAATACCGCGCATTTCTTCTTGATAACTCTCCACCGTGAATTTCTCTTTTGCCTTGCTGCGCGACATCAAGCGCCCCGCTCCGTGCGGCGCGGAGAAGTTGTAATCGGGATTGCCTTTTCCGATACAGATAAGGCTCCCGTCGCGCATATTTATCGGAATAAGCAGACGTTCGCCTTTTTGTGCGCTTACCGAGCCTTTTCGGAGTATCATATTTTCCGTGTCAATATAGTTGTGAATGGTCGTGAATTGCTCGTCTGCGTGAAGATTTAAACCGTTTATTATCTCGTCAGCCATTGCTTTGCGATTCAACTCGGCAAAATGCTGGACTATTTTCATATCATGGATATACGCGTCGAACAGCGTCCCCTCGCAATACGCGAGTTCTTTCGGAATAACGGGCATACTTCCGTAATAATCCTTGATCGCGCTCTCTATCTCGCTTTGCCGACCTTGCGCTTTAAGATCATCGGCGATTTTTTTGACTTCATTCATATCGGGCTTTGCTAAACGACGGTACGCTTCGTTCTGATAAAATTTCGCGGTCTCCACTCCCAAATGGCGCGAACCCGAATGAATTATCAGATAAAGACCGCCGTTTTCATCTTTATCAACCTCGATAAAATGATTGCCTCCGCCAAGCGTTCCCAGACTTAACTTCGCTCTGTCGATATTTACATGATTAACGCATTTCAGATCCTTGAGTTTGACTTCCTTCGCGTAAGCGTGACGGTGAGCGCGTATCTCCGCGCCCGACGGAATATTCGAGCGGATAAACTCATCGAGCTTTTGAAAGTCAACGTCGCACTCTTTAAGTTTGATCGTTTCCATTCCGCAGCCGATATCCACACCGACCAAATTCGGCACAACTTTATCGGTTATCGTCATTGTCGTACCGATAACGCAGCCCGCACCCGCGTGAACGTCGGGCATTATCGCTATGCGCTGATTTTCGGTAAACGGCTGATTGAGCAGCTCGATTATCTGCGATATCGCCTCGTTTTCGACAATGCTCGCGTAAACGGCGGCCGTGTTGTATTTGCCTTGCAAAGTCAGCATAATTTCACTCCTTGTCTAGCTCTTTCAAAAAGCGCTCAGCGGGCTTGTAGGTCTTGTTGCGTTCGAGTATCGCCTTAAGCTCCGCGCGCGCCGTGTACGCGTCGTTTTTGTAACGCACCAAAGCCTTTGCGTATTCCAAAGCTGTTTTATCGTTTTTCGGATTCAGCTTGTGAGCCGCCGCAATGCTGTCGAAAGCCTTTTCAGGCTCGTTTAAAGCGGCGTAACAGCGATATATACACTCGTACACCTTGAAATGCGGCTGTAACGCCAACGACTGCTCGAAAAACGGCAGAGCCTCCGCGTAGTATGCGCTGTCAAGCTTATCCCTGCCTGCGTGATAAAGTTCTATCGCGTTCATATTTTCCATACTATCCCTCCGAAATACTTCCCGTACCTCGTGCCATATGTCAAAAACGCTTCCGTCAAAGCGGTGCGGAAACTATCGTCGGAAAGCGTTTTCTCGTCCGTGTCGACACGCGTTATTTTCCATAACTCAACGCCGCGCTCAGCCTGCACGGCGACTGGAACGCCGCCGTACATAAACGTGAACTCCTCAAAAGGCGCGTCGTGGTGGGTATAGCACCACGCAAGCCAATCGCCCGCGCTTTTATCAATCGTGATATCTATCGGATCTATCCCCTCGGTTATATTAAGAAAACTGCCATATGGATTTTTGATCTTCATAGCTTTAAGCCTTTCGCGCTCCTCGGCGGTGAGTCTTACGTTTTCAAACGGCATTATACTATCCTCCCGAAATATTTCTCTATCTGCTTTTTGGAGATCTGCGTTAAAACGGGTCTGCCATGCGGACAGTAACGGATATTGTTATCTCGCAAAACGATGTCCGCAAGGTAGGCAAGCTCCGAAATATCCTGATTTTCGTTGGCTCTGATACTCGCTTTGCAAGCCATTGTGTGAAGCACGTCGTCGAACAGCATACCCTCGGCGTTGGTGTTGTTTTTTGAGAGCGTTTCCGAAATACTTTGCAGTAAGTCCTCGGGGTCGCACTCTGCCAAAGGTTCGGGAAGTCCATCCACCATAACCTTTCCGCCGCTCTCGAAGCGCAAAGAAATGCCAATATTTTCAAGAGTTTTACGGTAATTGCTCACTGCTTCGTACTCCTCGGGCAGCAAGAAAACTTCTTTCGGCTCCAAAAGATACTGAATATTCGTGTTGCGCTCCTTTTTGAACCGCTCGAAATTTATGCGCTCGTGAGCCGCGTGCTTGTCTATCAAAATAAGGCTATCGCCGCTTTCGCATACTATGTAGGTTTTAAAAAGCTCTCCGATAACACGAATTTCGGGAACATCCTCCGTCTCCTCGCGGACTTCAGGATTTGGTGGCTCGGTAACTTGCGGCTCTTCCCTTTTCTCGAAAGATTTTTTTGAAAGATACGCAAAGCCCGGCAGTTCCTCAAGCGGCGTTTCCTTGATTTCATTTTCTTTCTTAACAAGTACGGGTTCAAACTCGGGCAGAACTGTCTGCTCGGTTTTCTCCTCGGGCGCGGGGAATTGATACGGCACGCTTATCTTAGCAATAGCCGCAGGGGCGGGCTTTGGCTCCGACTTTGTCGGCGGCGCGGAATATGTTACCGCACCGCCGGTAGGAATTGTCACGGTGGGCGCTTTCGGCTCGTCGGAAACGCTCGGAACAGCGGACGGCTGTTCGTTATGCGCGTTATTCTCCGCGGATTTCGGAAGAATTATCTCGCGGCTCTCGTCATAACCCAAAAGCGCGTTCTTCACGGCATAGTAGACCGCGTCAAACACAGCCTTGTCGTTGGAAAAGCGAACCTCGGTTTTTGCGGGAGAGATATTCGCGTCCAAAAGCGACGGGTCGAGATTGACGTTCAGCACGCACGCAGGGAATTTCCCCGTCATTATAGAGTTGCGGAAAGCTTCCTCCAAAGCCGCGCAGCATATCGGATTTTTAACGCTTCTGCCGTTTATGAAAAAATTCTGCATGGTGCGATTTGAGCGCGTAAAAAGCGGGCTGCTTACAAAGCCCGTCACGCCGATATCGCGGTAAACGCTGTCAACGGGTATCATTCCCGCGGCAAACTGCTTTCCGAAAACAGCGTGAATCGCGTTGTAGTACTCCGCGTCTCCGGGCGTGAAAATAGTCTGCTTGCCGTCGCGTATAAATCGGAACGAGATATCCGGGTGAGACAGGGCTAACTTCTCGATAACATTCGCGCAGTAGTTTCCCTCGGTGACATCCTTTTTTAAGAACTTAAGCCGCGCGGGGGTATTGTAGAACAGGTCTTTTATTATAATGGTCGTGCCGTCGGCGCAGCCCGTCCTGTCGTACTCCTGCGGCGCTGTGCCCTCAATTCTGTAACAAGTGCCGAGTTCGTCCTCGGGACGTTTCGTAATCATCTCGATACGCGACACCGCCGCAACGGACGCTAATGCTTCTCCTCGAAAGCCTAAGCTGTTTATATTTTCCAAATCCTCTGCGACCTTAACTTTGCTTGTTGCGTGGCGCATAAAAGCCAGCGGCACGTCCTCGTAGGCAATACCGCAGCCATTGTCGGTAATGCGCATATAAGTTATGCCGCCGCGTTTTATTTCCACGGTAATAATATGCGCGCCCGCATCTATAGAGTTTTCCGCGAGTTCCTTTATAACAGAGAACGGGCGCTCTATCACCTCGCCCGCCGCTATCAGCTCGTATACGCTTTTGTCCAATTGGTTGATTTTAGGCATTGCTTAACTTTAACTCTCCTCTAAACTTTCCTTTAATTCCTTAATTATCATAAGCGCGTCCATCGGGCTTATGACATTGATATCAAGCGAGCGGAGCCTTGCTATGGCGTTCTGCTCGTTTACTGCTGCAAAGCTGAATTGATGATCCTTGCTGTTTTCGATAGCCTGCGCCAAACGCACCTTGCCGCCGATCTCAAGGTCTTTTAACTCCTCCTTTGCGCGCTTAATTACAGCGTTTGGAAGTCCCGCGAGCTTTGCCACTTCAATGCCGTAGCTGTCGTCCGTACCGCCTTTTATGATCTTATGTAAAAACTTGATGTCGTCGCCGCGCCGCGATACCGCAACGCTGAAATTTTTCACGCCGTCCATCTCGTTTTCCATAGTGATAAGCTCATGGTAATGTGTGGCAAAAAGGGTTTTGCATCCGATTTTCTTCGCGATATGCTCCGCCGTGGATTTCGCTATCGAAATTCCGTCGAATGTTGAAGTGCCGCGACCTATCTCGTCCAAGATCACAAGGCTGTTTTTTGTCGCGTTTTTAAGTATCTCGGCTACCTCGTTCATTTCCACCATAAACGTCGATTGTCCCGCCGTGAGATCGTCCGAAGCACCCACGCGCGTGAAGATCTGATCCACAACGCCGATCTTCGCGTACTTCGCGGGAACGAAACAACCGATTTGCGCCATAAGAACGATGAGCGCAGTCTGGCGCATAAACGTCGATTTACCCGACATATTCGGTCCCGTGATGATAAGCAGTTTATTTTCGCTGTCGTCAAGCAGCACGTCATTCGGCGTAAACGTTCTGTCCTGCATAATCTTCTCAATGACAGGGTGCCTGCCGTCGCGTATATCGATTACGGATTCCAGCGTTATTTCGGGCTTCACATAACCGTATTCCAAAGAGATCTGTGCGAAAGAGCACAGCGCGTCCAAAGCGGCGACCGAATCCGCAGTCTCTTGAATTTCGGCAAGGCGCGTCGCTATAAAGTCGCGTATCTCGTTGAACACCGCCTGTTCCAATCCCAAAATTCGATCGTTCGCCCCGAGTATCTCGCCCTCGACTTTTTTCAGTTCTTCAGTAATATAGCGTTCGCCGTTCGTCAGCGTTTGCTTTCTTATGTAATGCTCGGGCACTTGATCTATAAAGCTTTTCGACACCTCTATATAATAGCCGAAAACGCGGTTGTAGCCGACTTTCAGAGTGCGTATGCCCGTAGCGTCGCGCTCACGCTGCTCTATCTGCTGAAGAACGTCCTTGCCGCCGCCCGTAATGCCGCGCAGCCTGTCTATCTCCTCGTTGAAGCCCGACTTTATCACGCCGCCGTCTTTCAAGGTCTGCGGAGGGTCATCGACTATCGCGTTTTCAACAAGCTGAGAAACGTCCGAAAGCTCGAATATGTTCGCGTTTAGATCGCAAAGCAGACGTGATTTTAAATCCGAAAGCGTTTGCTTTAAAACAGGAATTCGAGAGAAAGTCTGCCCCATAGCGTAAATATCGCGCGGTGTCGCGGAACGGTACATTACACGCGACATAAGCCGCTCGAGATCGTAAACGCCTTTCAGCGCTTCTCGAATATCGCTAAGCAGCGCGGGATTTTTCAAAAGCTCGTCAACGCTGTCCAGCCGCGCCAAAATCTGCGTATGCGAGGTAAGCGGACGCTCCGTCCACGCGCGAAGCTTGCGGCGTCCCATAGCCGTAACGGTTTTATCCAGCACCCAAAGCAGCGAACCGCGCTTTTCCTTGGTACGCATGGTTTCGCAAAGCTCTAAATTTCTACGCGCCGTAAGCGACAAGCCCATATACTCTCCGCCGCTGTGAACCGAAAGCTTGACGAAGCGTTTTACCGTCGCTCTCTGCGCGTCGCAAACGTAGCGAAACAGCGCGCACAGCGACTTCTGTACAAGCGGAAGATTTGATATTCCGAGACTGCCCAAACTCTCGCTGTCGTCAAACTGCGCGGTGATAACGGAAAGGTCGGAATTGTCAAAGCTCTCGTCCTCGGGCATTTCAACAGAACAGCCCGAAAGGCGGCTTTTTACGAACTCATGCACTTCTTTAAGGTCGAGAAAGCCTGCGTTTATCAAAAGCTCCACCGGCGCGAAGCGCGAAAGCTCGGAGATTGTTTCACGCTCTCGGGTTTTGCCGGATTTCTCGAAAACGTGCACCTCGCCCGTGGATATATCGGCGAACGCTATCCCTATGCCATCCGCTTCGGCGTAAACGGAAGCGATGTAATTGTTGCTGTCCTCGGAGAGCATGGAGCTTTCCGTGACAGTACCCGCAGTAACAAGACGTATAACTCCGCGCTCCACCAAGCCCTTTGTAAGCTTAGGATCGGTAAGCTGCTCACAGATAGCGACTTTAAAGCCTTTGTCAATCAGCTTTTTTATATAGATTTCGGCGCTGTGAAACGGCACTCCGCACATCGGAGATCCCGCCCGCGCGGTAAGCGCAAGCTCCAGCTCGCGCGATACCGTTATTGCGTCGTCGAAAAACATCTCATAGAAATCTCCCAAACGGAAAAACAGGATATATCCGCTGTACTCCTTTTTAATATCCAGATACTGCTGGAGCATCGGAGATATTTTCCCGTTCTTTTCGCTCTTTTCGATTTCCTCGCTCATTCAGCTCACCTCAACAACTATCAACTATTCACTGTCAACTGCTGTCAGCCGCAGCCGCCGCAGGACGCGCAATTGCCCGAGCACTCCGAAACGGGCGGCTCGGACGGACAAGTTTTCGGATCCTCGCCCTCGACCGAGTAAGTGAGAATTGTGTTTATCTCGCTCATCAGCTTGTCCATACCCTGCTTTGCCATTGTGAACGCCGCCATATTCTCATTAGTCATAACTTCCTCGTATGCCTTGTGCATTTTCGCGGTGAGTTCCTTTACCTTTTCATCGTCGCGTTCGCCGTCAGGCTTGTCGCTCTGCATAGCCAAATTCTGGCGCACCAGATTGAACTCTCCGATAAGGTTCTGCAAAGCCTCGTCCTTGTCGTTCATCTCTTTGCACTTGATATACTCCTTGTAGCGCTCGTCTGCCTGGACTACCTCTCCCAATGCTCGTGCAGCTTCTATAACCGTCATAATTATATCCTCCTGTGATTATACTATTTTACCGATAAGCGCCCAATTAAGCGCCTTTTCGATTTTTACGTTTACAAACTTACCTATAAGCGATCTGTCGCCGTCGAAATCCACAATAACATCCTGCGGCGTTTTGCCGTTCAGCAACGACGCGTCCGTTCTGCCCTCGCCCTCGCACAAAACTCGAAACGTTCTTCCGACATATCGGTTATACGCGTTTTCGCCCATTTTCTCCTGAACGTCCAGAAGCTCTCTGAACCACCTGCCCTTTTCCTCGGCGGAGATCGGGTCGGGCAGCGCCGCCGCTTTCGTACCCTTGCGCGGGCTGTAAATAAACGTGAAAAGCGAATCAAACTTCACACGCTCGACCAACGATAATGTCTCTTGAAAATCCTCGTAGGTCTCGCCAGGAAATCCTTAATGAGATTTTTCTGGTTAGAAATGCTGTTGCTCTCTGCCTTTGCCGCATTTGCAACATCGCCAT